>JBKJUW010000127.1:0-113645 GCA_046589725.1 Gemmatimonadaceae bacterium | reverse complement strand
TTCGCCCCCGCCATCACGAACCCACCGGACGGCAGGGTCATCGTCTTTGTCGCGTCGAACTTGTCCCCCATCCCCACGGGACGTTCCTCGTGGGGATGGGGGACAAGTTCGACGCGACAAAGACGATGACCCTGCCGTCCGGTGGGTTCGTGATGGCGGGGGCGAAGATGAACCACTTCGCGCGCGCAAAGGGGCACACGGTCGTGCAAATCAGCTCGATGGGGCCGTTCGCGATGACCTACGTAAACCCTGCGGACGATCCGACGCGGAAGCGGTAGGAGCCGCATTGCTGAATGGCGCAGTGCCGGCGATGCAACGCACGAGAGAACGGGCCCGCCGATCAGGCGGGCCCGTTCTTGAACAGCGCGGCCACCTTCATGTCAGGAGTCTTTTCGCGCGACGAGCATCATCTCTCCTGATCGTCGTGTGAGCGGCCGGCCCTGAAAGCCGGCGTACGCTTCCTCAACTACGAGACCGGCGTCGAGGCACAGTTCGGCGAGTCGCGACGCCGTGTAGAGGCGAATGCGGTGCGACCTCGATCCGCTCCCGCTGGGACCCTCCCAGCTCGTCCCGATCGACAGGATGCCAGAGAGCGGATCGAACGAGCGTTCGTGCCCGATCATCGTGCCGTCGTCGGCCTTCCACCAGTCGCGCGACAGGAACTTTGCCATGACGCCATCGCGACTGCCTCCATGCCAGACGAGCGCGCCGCCGGGCTTCAGCACACGCGCGAATTCCGCGATGGTCTTCGCGTCGTCCTTCGCATCCACGAAGAACCCGAACGACGTGAAGAGATTGAGCACCGCGTCGAACTTGCCGCTCCAGCGGGCGGGAAGCCGCCGCATGTCGCCTTGCATGTACTTCAGAGTGGGCCCGGTGCCACGGGCGCGGGCCTTGTCGATCAGGTGCTGCGAGTAGTCGAGTCCTTCAACGCGATAGCCGGCTTCCGCGAGCGGATGGGCATGACGTCCCTGCCCACACGGGACGTCGAGGATGCGCGATCCGGATGGCAGCGCAATCACGTCGATGAGCCGCGCCACCTCACGACGATCGCGCTCCTCGGTGAAAATCGGCTCGTACTCGAGCAGGTAGTGGGCGTCGAAGTACGATTCCCACCAGTCGGCGGATATCTTCGGTTGACTCCGCCTTTTCGCTGGCGTCAGAAGAACACCGGCTCGCGGTACGCACCAAAGACATCTTCGAGTGCGCGGCGGATCTCGAACAGCGTGCAGTACGCGCGAGCACAATCGAGAATGTGCGGGAACACGTTCTCCGTCCCGCGCGCCGCCTGCCGCAGCTTCTCCAGACGCGCATCACACAGCGGCTGATCACGCTCGGCGCGCACCTTTGCGAGGCGCGCCTCCTGATCGCGTGTGACTTGCTCCCCGATTTTCAGGAGCGGGATGTCCAACGCGTCGCCGTTTGACGACACGAATTCGTTCACGCCCACGATCACACGGCGGTGCTGCTCGATCTCCCACTGCTGCCGCGCCGCAGATTCGTGAATCTTTCGCTGGAACCAGCCCTGCTCCAGTCCTTCCACGACGCCACCAATGGTCTCGATCTCGGCAAACATCGCCTCGGCCTCTGCCTCGAGCTGGTCGGTGAGCGCTTCCAGATAGTAGGAGCCACCGAGCGGATCCATCACGTTCGGGACGCCCGTCTCGAATGCGAGCACCTGCTGGGTGCGAAGCGCCACCTGCACCGCGTGCTCAGTGGGGAGGGCGAGGGTTTCATCCATCGAATTGGTGTGGAGCGACTGGGTGCCGCCGAGTACCGCGGCGAGCGCCTGGTAGGCCACGCGCACGATGTTGTTCATCGGCTGTTGCGCGGTCAGCGTGACGCCCGCGGTCTGTGAATGGAACCGCATGAGCAACGACCGCGCTTGCTTCGCACCGTACCGCTCCTTCATGTGGCGCGCCCAGATGCGCCGCGCGGCGCGGAGCTTCGCGATCTCCTCGAAGAAGTCGTTATGGATGTCCCAGAAGAACGACAGCCGCGGCGCGAAGTCGTCGACGTCGAGCCCGCGCGCAATCCCGCGCTCCACGTACGTGAAGCCGTCCGCAAGCGTGAAGGCCAGCTCCTGCGCGGCCGTCGCACCGGCTTCGCGAATGTGGTAGCCGGAGATCGACACCGTATTCCACTTCGGCGCGTGTGTCGCGCCCCACTCGAAGCAGTCGACGATGAGGCGCAGCGCGGGCTCGATGGGAAAGCACCACGCATGCTGCGCCATGTATTCCTTCAGGATGTCGTTCTGGATCGTGCCCTGCAGCTTCTCGCTCGAGACGCCCTGCTTCTCCGCAGCGGCGATGTAAAACGCCCAAAGGATGATCGCCGGCCCGTTGATCGTCATCGACGTGGACACCTGATCGAGGGGAATGCCCTCGAACAGCACCTCCATGTCGGCGAGGCTGGAGATCGCCACCCCGGTCTTTCCGACTTCGCCCTCGGAACGCGGATGATCCGAGTCGTATCCCATGAGCGTCGGAAAATCGAATGCCGTGGATAACCCGGTTTGTCCGTGCGCGAGCAGGAACTTGAAGCGCTCGTTGGTATCGCGCGCACTGCCGAAGCCGGCGAACTGGCGCATCGTCCACAGCTTGCCGCGATAGCCCGTGGGGTGAATGCCGCGGGTGTACGGAAAGACGCCCGGCACGCCGAGCTTCTCGGCGTCGGTTCCCTCGACGTCGAGCGGCGTATAGAGCGGCTCGAGGTCCTTGGCGGAATTGTTGAAGCCGATGTCGCGCTTCGCGCCCTTCTCGTACGCGAGACGCCACGCGGCCACTTCCTCGCGCAAGCGCGCGAGTTCGGCCTCCTGGTCGCTGATCGTGTCGGTGAGTTCACGCATCGATGTCATGTCGACGTCCGCGTCAGAAGGTCCGCACTGCGCCCGAGCAGGTCATCCGCGATGGCGAAGGGCGTGGTGGCGCCACTCTCCAGGTCAGCGAGGCGCTCATCGAGCCACGTGTTCGTCGCGGCATCGGTCCAGAGCCGGCGACGCGTCTTGTCCTCGACGACCTCAATCACGCGATCCCGAAGCCGCGTTCGCCTCCGAGCCCGGAGCGTCCCGCTCTCCTCAAGATAGCGGAAGTGCCGATCGAGCGCGTCGACGACCTCGTCAATGCCCTCGCCCTTCACCGCCGTCGTGCGGAGCACCGGAGGCGTCCAGCGTGCGGGATCGTGCTCGGCCACCGCCGCGCGCACCTGCTTTCGAATGTTGTTCTGCGACAGGTCGACCCCGTGATGACCAGCCGAGTGGTGCGTCATCGCGCCCGTGCGCATGCCGAGCATCACTTCGATTTCGTTGCGCAGGCGATCCGCGCCAGGACGATCCGCCTTGTTCACGGTGAACACGTCGGCGATCTCCATCAGGCCCGCCTTGAGCGTCTGGATGGAGTCGCCCGACTCCGGCACGAGCACCACGAGGGTCGTATCCGACGTCCGTGCGACATCGAGCTCGCTCTGCCCCACGCCGACGGTCTCAATGAGTATCCTGTCGATACCAAAGGCATCGAGCACATCGCACGTCTCGCGCGTCGCCGCGGACAGGCCACCGAGCGAACCCCGCGTCGCCAGCGAGCGGATGAAGACGCCTGTGTCGAGCGCGACGTCTTCCATGCGAATCCGATCGCCGAGCAGTGCGCCGCCGGTGAAGGGCGACGTGGGGTCCACGGCGACGATACCGACCGTGAGTCCTTGCGCGCGGTAGGCGCGCGTCAGCGCGGTGGTCAGCGTGCTTTTTCCTGCGCCGGGCGGACCGGTAATGCCGATCCGGCGCGCGCGTCCCAGCCGTGGATGCAGCACCGCAAGCAAGTCGTCGAACCCTCGGCGATGGTTTTCGACGATGCTGATCGCACGGGCGAGTGCCGCCTTCCTGCCCTCCGCGAAATCCCGAAGAAGCGCGTCGTGGTTCGGCATGCTCAAGGCGCCGGCGCCTGCGGCGGTTCGTCGTGCTCGTCACGAATGTCTCCCACCAGCTCCTCCAACAGGTCCTCGAGCGTCACGAGCCCGATGGTGCGCTGGTCGGTGTCGTGCACAATGGCGAGGTGCGTGCGTGACCGGAGCATGCGAAAGAGCAGCTCGCTGCACGGCGTCGTCGGGAGCGCGTGCGCAACTGGCCGGATCGACGGCATCTTCTCGCCGCGCAGCTTGAGGACGTCGAACGCGTGAATCATTCCAACAATCGTGTCGAGCGAGCCATCGTACACCGGCACGCGACTGAACGCCGACGTCGCAACCTCTTCCGCAATCTCGCGCGCGCTCACGTCGCGTGAGATGGCGAAGATCTCCTCTCGCGGAATGACGACGTCGCCCACCGTCTTCTCACCGAACTCCATGACACCGGTGATGATTTCCATCTCCTCACGCTCGCCGACGCCCTCGAGCTCTCCCTCGCGGAGCAGTTCCTGGATGGTATCGCGCTCGGCGAATGCGCGAGTCTCGAAGCGCCGGCTCGCGAGTCGTCCGGCGGCGACCACCGGCGCAGCAATGAGTGCGGCGGCCTCCAGGAGCGGCGACAGCATTGAAGCCACCTGGGGCGCAAAGCGACGCGCCACGGCCCGCGGCAACAGTTGACCCAGCACCACGACGGCGCCCGCAAGGACGGCCATTTCGCTGGCGAGCACTTTCAGCCTCGTGCTGTGATCGCTCGCGACGAGCACGCCGCAGAGGACGAGAATGAGCGCCACGGTCGCACTCGCTGCAATGATGAGGCGCTGAGGACGCTCGAGATACACCAGCGCCGCCTGCGAGCCGCGCAACTGCTGCTCAACCCAATGGCGCAGCCAGATGCGGCTGACCGAGCGCATCGCCATCCCGCCGGCGGTCAACGCGGCGACGGTGATGACGGCGAGCACGAGGAGCACTCCAGCGGCGGTCATTCGTCGCTCACGATGGGCTCCGCACTCACCCGCTCGAAGTACACCCGCTCGATGCGGCGCCCGCGCACGCGCTCCACGACCATCCGGTACGCACCCACAACCGCCGACTCGCCCGCACGCGGTACGCGACCGAACGTCTCGTAGACCAGGCCGCCAACGGTGGCAATGTCATCCTGCACGAAGTCATGACTCAACAATTCGCTCAACTCGTCGAGCGAAATGCGGCCACTCACCCAGAAACGGCTCCCGCCTTCCTGCTCCACCTCGGGATCGTCGTCGTCGTACTCGTCATTGATCTCGCCGACGATCTCCTCGAGCACGTCCTCGATGGTGATCAGCCCCGCCGTGCCGCCGAACTCGTCACTCACGATCGCGATGTGCGTATGGCTCGCCTTGAATTCGCGAAGCTGGTCATCGATCGGCTTCGATGTGGGGATGAACGTGGCGGGGCGTACGAGCGTCTGCCAGCCGAGCATCGGCTCGTCGTCGTCGATGACGAACGGCAGCAGGTCCTTCGCGTACAGAATGCCGATGATGTTATCGAGCGTCTCGTCGTACACGGGGAAGCGCGCGTGCTCGCTGCTCCGCACGCGATCCACGGCTTCACTCCACCGCGTGGTGCTGTCAATGCCCACGATGTCGACGCGGGGTACCATTACCTCGCGCACGGCGGTGTCACCGAGCGAGAACACGCCACGAATGAGCGCCTCCTCGTCGCGCGACACATCCGCTTCCGCGGCGACCACCTGACGAAATTGCTCGGTGGCCTCCTCGCGTTGCTCCGCGCGCTCCTCAAGGGTGGGCGCGGGCATGAGGCGCTCGAACATCGAGTCGAGCGCCGTGCCGAGCTGCAGCACGGGTGACAGCAGGACCTCGAGCGCACGCACCAGGGGCGCGAACGCCACGATGAAGCGGGGGGCCGTCGCGAATCCGAGTGAACGGCCTACGCCTTCGACGAGGACCACGACGCAGAGTGCCGCGCCGAGAGAGATGCCGGCACCGCGAATACCGTCACCGCGATGGATGCCAATCGAGCGTGCGAGTGCCGCGCCCGCCAGCAGGTGCGCCAGCACCCGCGAGAGCGCGAGTGTCCGATGCGCGCGTTCCCTGCTTCGCAACGCGCCGACCACCGCCGGCGATGGTTCCCGTTCGGCGTCGCCGCCAAGCAGTGCGCCATCCGCGGCCGCGGCCAGGGTCGCCACGACGACCGATCCGGCCGCGACAGCGAGTGCGACGCCGTTCATGTCGCCTGCCGCACGCGTTGCAGCATCCGCTCCTGGCGGCGCCACATCGGTGAGTCGTATCGGGTGTCATCGACCGGGTGGTCGTGTCCGGCGACGTGAAGCGTTCCGTGGATGACCAGTCGCAGCAGTTCCTCGCGGATGCCCACGCCGTGCGCAATCGCGTTCCGTCGCGCGACGGCCGGCGCAATGTAGACGTCTCCAGTAATGGGTGCGCCCTTGGCCACCGGAGCAAAGGCGAATGAGATCACGTCTGTTGGGCCGCTGTGGGCGAGGTGCTCCCGATTGAGCTGCGCGATCCGCCGATCAGTGACAAACGTGACGGATACCTGCGCATGACGGATGCGCTCCGCGCGCAGCACCGCCTCGACGGCGCGCTCGACGCGCGCCCGCGCGACCGGGATGCGAACCTCCTCTATTGCCACGTGCACCACGAACGTCACGGTCCTAGTCGCCATCCTCCGCGTACGCCTTGATGATGTCGCGCACCAGCCGGTGCCGCACCACGTCGACGTCCGTGAAGTAGTGAAATGCAATCCCCTCGATACCGGGCAGGATGCGCTCGACCTGCATCAGCCCGGATTCCTCCCGCTTCGGAAGGTCGATCTGCGTCTTGTCACCCGTGATGACGATCTGCGAGTTCACGCCAAGCCGGGTGAGGAACATCTTCATCTGCATCGCGGTCGCGTTCTGCGCTTCGTCGAGGATGACGAACGCATCGCTCAGCGTGCGTCCGCGCATGAATGCGAGCGGCGCGATCTCGATGACGCGCGTTTCAAGTGCCTTCTGAACGCGCTCCTGCGGCATCATCTCGTCGAGCGCATCGTACAGCGGTCGGAGGTACGGGTCGACCTTGGCCTGCATGTCGCCGGGGAGAAAACCGAGGCTCTCTCCCGCCTCCACCGCCGGACGCGCGAGGATGATCCGCTTGACGCGCTTCTTCACGAGCGCATCCACCGCCGCGGCCATTGCGAGGAAGGTCTTCCCCGTGCCCGCGGGTCCAATGCCGACGACGATGTCGTGCTCCGCGATCTTCGCGAGGTACTCCGCCTGGCCGCTTGTCTTCGCCTGAATGACCTTGCGAACGCCCGGCAGGGCGATGCGGCCGTCCATGGGGGCACCGCCATTCCCGTTTTCCCCGACCGCGCCGTCGTCCTCACTCAGGCGCAGGACATCGTCGGGAGTCAGCTCCGTGCGTTGACGTGCGCGCTCCACCATCCGCCGACCAATTTCGCTGGCGCGACCGACGAGCTCCGCCGGCCCGGTGATGGACATGGCGTCACCGCGCAAAGCCACCTTCACCCCGCAGAGGCGCGAGAGCTCGACGAGATTGCTGTCATTGACGCCCGCGAGCGTCAGCATGTCGGCGCCTTCGGTCGAAACCCGCTGGGTGACTGAACCGTCGCTCAAGCGCTAGGACTCCAGTTGGATGTGCAGGTCCCGCAGGTCCCTGGGTGGAACGGCGGATGGCGCCCCTTCGAACAGCGCGCGCGCGGCCGTCGTCTTCGGAAAGGCGATGACGTCGCGGAGGGACGTCGCGCCGGCGAGCAGCATCGTGATGCGGTCGAACCCGAACGCGATGCCACCATGCGGCGGTGCGCCGGCGCGTAATCCTTCGAGGAGAAAGCCGAACCGGTTCTGCGCTGTCGCATCATCGATACCGAGCAGGGCAAATATCTGTCCTTGAACGGCCGGGTCCGAGATACGGATGCTCCCGCCGCCCAATTCGGTGCCGTTGAGCACCAGGTCGTAGGCAAGCGCCCGCGCGCGCCACGGCTCGGTCTGGAGCAGGCCGACGTCGGCCGGATGCGGCGCCGTGAAGGGATGGTGCACAGCGGCCAACGCGCCCGTGGCAGGATCACGCTCGAACATCGGAAAATCAGTGACCCAGACGAATGCGTTGACGCCGGCGGGCACCAGTGCCAGCCGTTGCGCCACGTCCTGCCGCACGCGATCCAGCGCGGGGCTCGCTACGTGATCCGGCCCGGCCACATAAAGCCCCAGGTCACCCTCGCCGAGGTGCAACACCGCCGACTGCCCTTCACCCAGCGCCTTTCCGACGCCGCCCTCGATCACGCCATTGACGCGCTTGACGCGAAGCAGTCCGCGCGCGCCTGCCCCCTTCGCAATCGCGTCGATCTCGTCGAGCTGCTTGCGTGACAGCGCGGCCCCGCCGGGAATGCGAATGCCCCGAACGCGCCCACCTTCTGCAAGTGCCACCGACGTGAATGGAAACTCTACGCCGCGAAACGCCGCGCTGACGTCCTCGATTTCCAGGGCGTATCGCATGTCCGGTCGATCGATGCCAAAGCGTTCCATCGCCTCCGCGTACGCAATGCGGCGTACGCGCGCCGCCGGGAACGCGCTCCCTCCTTCCTCCCAGAGCGAGCGAATCAGCTCTTCCGCGAAATCGATGACGTCCTCCTGGCCCACGAACGACGCCTCGACGTCGATCTGGGTGAACTCGGGCTGCCGATCCGCGCGGAGATCCTCGTCGCGAAAGCAGCGGGCGATCTGGAAATAGCGGTCATAGCCCGCGACCATCAGGAGCTGCTTGTAGATCTGCGGCGACTGCGGCAACGCGTAGAACTCGCCCACGTGCACCCGACTCGGCACGAGGTAGTCGCGTGCCCCCTCGGGAGTGGGCTTGGTGAGGATGGGCGTCTCGATTTCCAGAAAGCCACCATCCGAGAGGAAGCGGCGCGTCCGCTGGAGCAGACGGTGCCTCAACCCGAGATTCCGCTGGAGCTCGTCGCGGCGCAGGTCGAGATGCCTGTGCCTGAGGCGCAGTTCCTCCGCGGCGAGTGGCTCATTCTTTCCGCGCGCCACGGGAATTGCTGGCGTGGTCGCCGGACCCACGACGCTGAGCGAAGTCGCACGGACCTCGACGTCGCCGGTGGCCATGTCGGCGTTGCGCATCGCGGCCGGCCGCTCGGTGACCGTACCCTCGATCAGCACAACGGTCTCCGACCCGAGCGTCGCGGCGGCCGCGCTGGCGTCGGCGTTTGCGGTGGCGGGGTCGAAGCAGACCTGAACGAGTCCCGCGCGATCGCGAAGGTCGACGAAGATGAGGCCGCCAAGATCACGACGGCGATGGACCCACCCTGCTATGCGGACGGTCTGACCCACGTGCTCGGGCCGCAGTGCGCCGCAGGGATGCGACCGGAGGCTCGTGGAGAGCGATGTAACGGACATTTATCGGGAAAAGAGGCAGAGCGCGCGCGACGGCAATCCGATCCACTGCCACAGCGCTGAGTTGGAGCGAAGCGGCACTCGGGAAGGCACGGCGCGTGGCGAACCGCCCTGAATGGTCAGGGACGGCCGGGAGTGGCAGGGCTTCAACGCGTGTGCAGGGTGCGCATTCAACCGTTGAAGCTAGCTTGATCGGAGGCAGCCCGGTACTTGGAGTCGACTAGCTTCCGCCTACGGGGTAGGAACCCGACCACGCCCAGCGGCGTTTCTCCAGACACGCAAGTTGATCTGTACCAAGTGAGTAGACCGTGACCGAGCGCCTGAACCTCCTCAACCTGACCCCCAACGACGCCGAGGCGGCGCTTACTGGCGCCATGACGGAACTGGGCGAGCCTGGCTACCGCACCGGGCAGGTGCTCAGAAGGCTGTGGCAGGCTCCGGTCGCGACGTTCTCGGACATGACCGAGCTTCCCGTCGCACTCCGCACCGCGCTGGACGAGCGCTTCACCCTCCCCAGGCTGGAGCTCACTGCCCGTCAGGTCTCCACAGACGGAACGCAGAAATTCCTGTTTCGCCTGCACGACGGCGAGGCCATCGAGACGGTGTCGATCCCCGATGGGAATCGCGTCACCCTCTGCATTTCGTCGCAGGCCGGATGTGCGTTGCGTTGCGCGTTCTGCGCGACGGGCGCCATGGGGTTCAGCCGCAACCTCGAGGTGCACGAGATCGCTGGGCAGGTTCGCGAGATGCGACTGCTCGATCCGCCCATCGAGATCACCAACATCGTCTTCATGGGCATGGGCGAGCCCATGATGAACTGGAAGGCGGTCGATCCGACGCTCACGCTCCTGAACGACCCGCGCGCGCTGGGCATTGGCGCTCGCCACATCACCATCTCCACGGTGGGCGTGCTGCCGGGCATCATCGCGCTGGGCGAGCGCCCGGAGCAGTTTCGTCTCGCCATCTCCATTCACGCACCGAACGACGAACTGCGACAGCAGCTCATGCCGATCAACACGAAATTCCCGCTGAAGGACGTCATCGAGGCGGCGAAGGTATTCGATCGGCGCGTCACCTTCGAGTACGTGATGCTGGGGGGCGTGAACGATGGGATCGAGCAGGCGCGCGAGTTGGGCGCACTCGCGCGCGAGTGCCGGGCCTTCGTCAACCTCATCCCGCTTCATCCCGGTGGCTCCCAGGGATTCGTGCCGACGTCGGGCAACGAGATCTCCCGCTTCGCGCGTCTCCTGCGCGATCGCGATGTCGAAGTCGCCGTGCGAAAGAGCCGCGGGATGGACATCGCGGCGGCATGCGGCCAGCTACGGGTAGAGCGGCTGGGCCGGCGGCCGCCACGAAGTGCCGAGCAGCACGGTGATGTCCAGATAGCGTGAGCTGTCCGGCCTGAGGTCGGTCCGCGCGACGGGACCGAGGAGGCGCGCGATGGAGGCGGCCCAGGCTTTGTGTCCCGAGCGATCAAGCACGAGCGTGGTATCGACGGTGGGCCCGCCGGTGCTCACGGCGACGACATCGAACCCCTGGTCGCGCAGCAGCCGCGTGGCGCGACGCGCGAGCCCGCGCGAACGCGTGGTGTTGATCACCTCCACACGCACGCGGACTCCGACAGGAGCTCGCGTTGTGCTGTCGGGACGCACGCCGGAGTCGGGTAGCAGTCCCGTGCGGCGAGCGCGCAGAGCAAAGGTCCCCGCCCCAAGCACGACAAATACCAGGACAAGCCCGAGCAGCATGCGAGGCGGCTTCAACGGGCCTCGTTCCAGAGCTGCACGGTCTGGGGATACAGCTGCATGCCTTCCCGAAGCGACCACTCGAGTCGCGCCCGGACGACCTGACGAAAGGTTGCGTCGAAGTCGCGTGGCACCTGGGCGGCGAGATAGGCGCGATCGGCACGGGAGAACTTGCGGCCGGGCTCGAGATAGTCGGCCATGTAGAGCGCGCGCCCCAGCATTCCCCACGACGGCGAGCCAACGGTGTGATAGCGAATGGCGTCGATCAGCTGCGTTCGCGTCTCCCCGTCGGCGATGAGTTGCTGCGCGGCCGCCGGGCCATGCAGCATCTCGAGCGTGAAGCCCGGAAGGTCGCCCGCGAGGGAGCGCAAGACATCCTCGGGCGCGTCGCGTAGCGCGTCGTGCAGGCGCCCGGCATCGTGCCAGTCGGCGCGCTCCTTCCGCGGGAGCTTGAGCGACTTCGCCCAGGCGTCGAGCAGTGCCGTCACACGCGCAATATGCGCGCGCCGCTTGTCGCCCACACATGCCCAGTCGGGCAGCCGAAGATCGTGCTTCATCACGCCGCGATGAGCGTCGCGAGCTCGGCGAGCTCCCGTTGCCAGAAGGTCCGGGCGTTCAAGCCGGGATGCGGCAGCTGAAGCGTCGCCGTGGAGACGCGCGCGCCGTCATAGCGGACGATATCGAGGTCGATGGTTCGCGCACCCCACCGCACGCTGCGCACTCGGCCAAGTCCGCGCTCGATGCGCTGCAGCTGCACCAGCAACGCGGCCGGCGCGAGCTCGGTCTGCACGGCGACCATCTGGTTGAGGTAAGGACCCTGCACCGCCGTACCGATCGGCGCGGTTTCCTCCACCGCGCTGGCGGCGATCATCGTGACGCCGGGTACGATGCTGAGGGCCGCGCGCGCCGCGGCCAGATAAGCTTCCCGATCGCCAAGGTTGCTCCCGAGAGCGACGTACGCCGTGTCACTCACGAGTCCGTTCGACGGAGACCGACGCATGCGCGAGTGGTCCGCCCAGTGCGACGTGGGGCTTCCGGACGGTGATGCGGCACCACACGACGCCCCCAATGGAGAGCGCGCGACCTGCCAAAGTCTCGGCGATCAGTTCGAGGTACGTCAGCGGGCCAGCCTCGATCGTCGCCCGCGTGGCATCATACAGCACGCGATAGTCGAGCACGTCGCTCGCGCGCAACGTGTGCCGCACCACGAGGTCCACCTCGAGCGGCTGCGCGGTAGTCTGCTCATGCGGCAGTATGCCGACGCACGTATGGAAGCGCATGGCGATGAGCGCGACTTCCGTGAGCTGTGGTTGGGGCGAAGTGGACACGATGCGCAACGTATTCGGGCCGGGGAAGCCGGTCAAATCACGCGACGCTCGTAATGCGTCGCGTGAGCTCGCCGAGGTAGGTGGCGACGTTGCGCAGTTCCTGGGTCGCGCCCTCGAGCTCCCGCAGCGCGGTCGCCTGATCGCGGGCACTGCGCGTGACCTGCTCCGCCCCATCGCGATTCCGCGCGGAAATGGTCGCAATGCGCTTCACGCGTTCGCGGAGCTTTGCGAACTCCAGCTCCTGGTCGCGCGACGTGAATGCGATCCGCTGTGCGCCTTCGGCAGAGCTCTCCGTGGCTTCCACGATGAGGTCGAGCGCCTGCCGTGCCTGTTGGGACAACGTCTCCACGTCCTGCACGATCGTCTCACCGCGTGACATCTGGAATGCCACGCGGCGCATCTGTTCCTCGAAGGCACCGACGATATCGCCCGCCTCGTCGGAGGCGTGAGCGCTCTGCTCCGCGAGCTTTCGCACTTCCTCCGCGACAACCGCAAAGCCCTTGCCCTGGAGCCCGGCACGCGCCGCTTCGATGGCGGCGTTCAGCGCGAGCAGGTTGGTCTGGTCGGCCAGCTCGCGGATGACCGCGATGAATTCCGTGATGCGACGAACACTCGACGCGAGGTCGCCAATCTGTGTCCCACTCTCACCCACGAACACCTTCGCGCCGACCAGTCGCTCGATGGCGGTTGCGATCGTATGTCTGTGCTCGCGCGCGATCTCCGTCGCGCGCTGGCTGGCTTCGGCGGCGGCGCTGCCATCCCGCACGACGTCCTGCGTCGCGGCATGGAGCGCACCGGTCATCTCGATCGAGCGGTCGAGCTGCTCGGCCTCCTCGACGATGCCGCGGCTGATGTCGGCAATGGTGCGCGCGACAGACTCGCCTCCGCCTCGCAGCGCACGGGTTGACGCGGTCAGCGTCTCCAGCTGACTGCTCACGCGCGTCATCGAGGCGAGCAGTGGAAGCCGCAGGTCGTAGATGTGGATCGTGGTCGCAAGCTGGGACGCGAACCGCTTCATGAGCGCCACGTCCTTCACGGTGTATGCGTCGGGCTTGTGATGTTCCAGCTCGAGGATGCCGACCGTGCGGTCGCCGAAGCGGAGTGGGAGGATCAGCAGGCTGCGCGCCTGCGTACGTCCCGGCAGGATCCGATCGTCGCGCAGGACATCCCCAACGTTGATCAGGTGTCCGGTGCGGATGCTTTCCTCGCGGAGGGCGTCGAGATTCGCCCCCGGCGCGCGCGGTGGATCGAGATAGCCCTCTGACCCACGCCACACGTGCACCAGGACGCCATCGTCGTACCGGCCGATGCGGAACTCGCGCCAGTCCACCAGCCGATGCGCGAGCATCTCGATCCGCCGAAAGGCGTCGGCCATGTCGCCCGACGTCGACACGATCTGCTCCATCGCGAGGATCTTGTTGAGTTCCTCCGCGGCGATCGATTCCTCAAGAATGCGCTGCGCGAGCAGTCCCGCTCCGGCGAGCACCACGCCCACCAGGGCCCACCCCACGGGACTCAGGTTACCGAACGCCAGCAGCAGGATGGCAACGGCGATGCTGCCGGCGCCGAACGCGATCACCTCGTAGCGGAGGATGAGGGACTTCTCCTCTTCCAGCAGCTTGTCGCGGAGGAGCAGCGTAAAGTAGAGGAGCAGGCGGCTCGCGAGGAAATACGAGAACACGAGCAGCGCCAGCACCGGGAGCGTCTCGGCGTTGAGCTTCGTCAGTTCGACGTTCATCGCCGCAGAGGCCAACGCGAACATCCCATAGGACGCGATGAGGGCGACCACTTCGCGGCCGGCGTTGATCAACGCGATATCCCAGCCCTTGCGAATCAGCAGTGCATCTGCGGCGAGGAGGCCCACCCAGAGCGCAAGCGCGCTCGCGGGAGCGCCAGCAATCAGTGCCCCGGCAAGCGCCGGCATGGAGAGCAGGTTCAGCGACCCGTATTTGGTCAGCGGGATCTGCTGCATCCGCAGGAAAACGACCGTTGCGGTGAGCACGCCGATCGCGATCAACTGCTCGTGCCACCTGCTGTCGGCGATGAGCGTCGCCGCGAGCACCACGCCTCCGAGAATGCCAACGGCGCGGGCGTATGCCGCGAGGAATACGTTCACGTCACGCGCCGTCTATCCCGCGCCGCAGCTCCGCGGCGAGAGCCACCGCCGCGTCGACACTCGTGTCGGCCGCCCGCACGATGGCGCTCCCGACCACGACTCCGTCCGCCAACGCCGCTGCGGCGCGCGCCTGCGCCGCCGTCGCGATGCCGAACCCGATGCATATCGGCAGGGTCGTCGCCGCCCGCAAGCGGGCCGCGGTTGCGGGCAACTCGGACGACAGCGTCGCCTGCTCACCCGTCACGCCCAGCCGGCTGATCAGGTAGACGAATCCCTGCCCCGTCAAGGCGATCTGCCCCATGCGCTGCGACGGTGTGGTGGGTGCGACGAGCCGGATGAAGTCGAGCGGACCGTCAGCCAACCAGCTCTCACGCTGTGGATCGGCGCCGAGCGGGAGGTCCGTCACCAGGACGCCGTGCGCGCCCGCATCAGCGGCTCGGCGCAGTGCATCGTCGCCACCACGGAGGAGCGGATTCAGGTAGCTGAAGAGCACCACCGGCACGGAGAGCGCCGCCGCGGCGATGATCTCGAGCACCTGGTCGAATCGCACACCCTGCTCAAGCGCACGCTGAGAGCTCGCCTGAATGACGGCGCCGTCGGCGAGCGGGTCGGAAAAGGGAACGCCGACCTCGATGATGTCTGCGCCGGCGTGCTCCAGGCCTTGCAGGAGCGCGATGCTGCGCTGCTGATCCGGATGTCCCGCCGTCACATATGGAACGAACGCCTTCCGGGACTCGCGGCCAAGCGCGGCGAATCGCCGCGCGATTGCGTCAGGTGAAATAATCGCCAACTCGGATGCCATACCGCTCGGGGTTCTCCGTCTTGATGATCGTTCGCTGGAAGTCGCCATCCGCGGTCTGTTCCGCCAGATCGCGCAGCGTGCCCGGATGCAGCAGGTTGGCCTGCTCATCGCTGATGATGCGAACGATGGGACGCGACAGCATCTCCGGGACGGGGTTCGCCGCGTGCACGATGCCGAGCTCGAACGTGTCGAGAATGACGAGCGTGCCCACGGGATAGATACCCGTCAGGTTGATGAAGGCCTTCACGACGACCGGGTCCATCCCGCGGCGCGGATTGTCCCGCATTTCCATCAGCACCTGCGCCGGCGTGATGGGCACCGTCTGATACGAACGCCGCGATGTGGCCGCGTCGAATCCATCCGCCACCGCGACGATCTTGCTGAACATGCTCATCGATCGCTCGCGAATGACTTTCGGATACCCGGTGAGATCGGTCTTCATGTGATGCTCGTGCGCGACGATCATCGCGCGGTACGGCAGCTCCTGCTGACCGCGGAACTGGAACAGCGTGAGCGCCCCCATCCACGGATGCGCGGCGATGAGGCGCCATTCGTCGTCCGTCAGGCCGCCGGTCTTGTTGAGCACTTCGTTGGGGACACGGGACTTCCCGATGTCGTGGAAGAGCGCCGCCATGCCGAGGTCGTAGAGCTGCACCTTGCCGAAGCCCAGGCGTTTTCCGAGCGCCACCGAGAAGATGCAGACATTCACGCTGTGCGTGAACGTGTACTCGTCGTAGTCCCTGATGGTCGTGAGGCCGATCAGCGAGGCCTCTTCATTCAAGATCTGGTCGACGATACCCTGCACGACACGCTTGATCTTCTTGATATTCGGGCTGCGGCCAAGTCGCACGGACGTCATGAGGTCCTTGGTGACCGCGACCGACTGCGCATACGTCTTCTTCGCAATCTCCTTGGACTTCTCGAGGTCCTCGTCGTCGATCTGCTGCGCGTGGGGCTCACCGATCTCGAAGACGCCGAGCTCCTGCTGCTGGAGGCGCGACACGAGCTGCGCGAACCGCGTGGCCGGCTGCTCGCTCGAAGGCAGATTCAGCAGCGCGAGGAAACGCTGCCACTCCTTGATCGTCGGCGCACGGTGCAACTGCAGTGCGCCGATGCCGGATGCACGGAAGACCGACAGCAGGTGACTGAAGCTCGCGTAGTTATCGAGGTCCAGTCGCAGGCGCACCGTGTTGACGAACACGAACTCGCCCGACACGCGCATCTCGAATTCGTGTTCCTGAACGAGCATGTCGCTGGCCAGCGCTGTTAGTTCTTCCGCCGCATTCTGGACGGCGGCATTCTCGAGCGGATAGAGCCGGATGGCGCGCAGCGCGGCATAGAACGCGAGGATCAGCCCCTTGCCGGCGCGCCTGATATACGCATCGCCGCCACCCGCGAGCGCATGTCCGCCACTCGGTGTAGGTCGCCCGACGCCGGACGCCACACTGTCACTTCCCGACGGCCGCTGCTCCTCGCTCATGAGGCACCCCGCAGCGCGCGACTCACCGCGTTTCGCACGACGACGTCCTTTTCTCCTGAGGCCTTCTGGAGCGCCGCGCTGGCGGACGCGGTCTTCACGCGTCCCAGTGCCATGGCGGCGCAGGCCCGCATCTCGGCGTCCTCCCGACGGCCGAACATCGACTTCCCATTCAACATGCCGTCCAGAAACGCGACGCCGCCCTCTCCGCAGAGGGCACCGTACGCCTCGAACACGGCCATCTTCTCGGATAGATCGGCGTCTCGCACGGCCTTGCCCTTCGCTACGCCTTCCACGCGCGAGAGCGCTGGCTTGTGCGCGCGCGTCTGGATGGCGCGCAGCGTCGCAACGCGCACGTCGCGCTCGGCGTCCTCGACCCCGCGCTCCAGCGCCTGAAGCGCGCCGGGGGAGCCGATATCGTTCAGCGCCTGGACAGCGGCGAGTCGAAGGTCGGCCGCCCCGTCCGCGAGTATGCGCGCCAGCGGCGCCACGGCCGCCTGCGTCTGCAGCGCGCCAGCGCGACGGATGGCCTCGAGCGCAACGTGGTGCGCCGTCGACAGGATGAGCTTCACCAGCTCGGCGGTGTTCTGCGAGGCGAGCCGGCTCGCCGCCTGCTCGAGCATCGGCCGCAGCCGCGCGTTCTGCAGGCGACCCAGCCAATCGAGCACAGTGCCGAGTGCCGGTCCGCGCAACTGCTCGAAGAGCTCGAGGAGGTCCACGGCCGCGGGCAGCTCCGGTGATTCGTCCAGGGACTGGAGCAATTGCGACAGCGCCTCGGGAGAACTCAACCGCGACGGAAGCTGGGACAGCCGGTCGCGCTGCGCCTGGAGCAGCTCCGGGGCCCGTTGCACGGCGGCGAGCGTCTCGCGCACCAGAAAGGCAACGTTGTGAAATTGCCCGGCAGACAACATGTGCAGCATGAGGCCGTCGAGGAGCTCGGAAATTTCGTCGCGTACCGCTGGGTTCAGCTGCGTCTCGAAAATGTCCAGGAGCAGACTCAGGACGTTCTGACGAAGGTCCGACTGGTATTCACGCCGCACCTCGGACTGGAGATACTCGATCTCCTTCTCGTCGAGGAAGTACAGCGTGCCGTCGAAGTCCGCCATGTTCACGACGCCATCGCGCGCGGCCTCTTCCGCCGCCGCGGCTATCGCCTCGCGCGGCGATTCGTCCGAGCCCACGAGCACCTCGCCGCCGTCGGCCACCGGGACCGTCGCCTCCTGCGACAGGTCGACATAGCGGTAGCGGAGGTAGAGAAAGTCACCATGCCAGAGCAGCGTGAGGAGATCGTCCTCGTCGGGAGACGCCTTGCGGACGCGCTGGAGGATGTCCAGCAGGCGATCGATCTCCTCGATCTCGAAACCGGGCAGCATGCGCAACTCACGCACGCCGTCCTTGTAGAAGATCCAGGGGAGGCTGTCGCTTCCGCGCGAGGCCTCCTCGAGCACCGTCTCACCGTCCCACTTGACCTCACTCTCCGAAAACGTCAGCACGATTTCGTCGACGTGCGCCCACAGTGGGGCAAACGCCGCACGCAACGCATCGTGCGCCGTCTTGTACACAGGATTGTTGGGCAGGTAGAGCTGGTGCGTCCGTGCCGCCTTCCCGAACAGCCGCAGCAACTCCCCGATGCGTTCCTGCTCCAAAGGGGCGGCGCTCGTCTCCTTCGGCACAAGCTGGCTTAGCGGGTTGGTCACGCGTCCAAGATACCCATTTCCATCACCTGCGCCACATCCTTGTCACCACGGCCACTAACACACAGCAGCACGACGTCCTGCGCCGTCCAGCGCGCGCGCTCGCGCGTGATCCAGGCGACCGCATGCGCCGTCTCGAGCGCGGGGATGATTCCCTCGAGGCGGCTCAGCGCCCGAAACCCGCCCATCGCTTCGTCGTCGGTCACCGACACGTAGAGCGCCCGCCCCGTGTCCTTGAGGTGTGAGTGCTCCGGACCGACGCCGGGATAGTCGAGCCCCGCGGAGATCGAGTGCGCGGGATGCACCTGTCCCGCATCGTCCTGGAGGAGATAGCTGAGCGCCCCATGCAGCACGCCCGGCGTGCCGCGTGTCAGCGACGCCGAGTGGCGCTCCGTATCGAGTCCTTCGCCCGCCGCCTCGACGCCAATCAGCTCGACGTCCGCATCGCCGACGAAGGCATGAAAGGCCCCCATCGCATTCGAACCACCCCCGACGCACGCCACAACCGACTTCGGCAGTCCGCCCGTGCGCTCGATCACCTGCGCGCGCGCCTCGACACCGATGATTGCCTGGAAGTCGCGCACCATGCGCGGGTAGGGCGCAGGCCCGACGACGGATCCGATGATGTAATGCGTGTCGTTCACGTTGGTGACCCAATCGCGAATGGCCTCGCTCGTTGCGTCCTTCAGCGTGCGCGTGCCGCCGGTGACTGGCACCACGGTCGCGCCCATGAGCTGCATGCGAAAGACGTTCAGCGACTGGCGCCGCATGTCCTCCTCGCCCATGTACACCACGCATTCGAGCCCGAAGTGCGCGCACACGGTTGCGGTCGCGACGCCGTGTTGTCCGGCCCCCGTCTCCGCAATGATGCGCGGCTTGCCCATCCGCCGCGCGAGCAGCACCTGGCCCACGGTATTGTTGATCTTGTGGGCGCCCGTGTGATTGAGGTCCTCCCGCTTCAGCACCACGCGCGCTCCCACGAGTGCCGACAGGCGCGGTGCCTCACTCAGTGGCGACGGTCGGCCGACATACGTGGCGAGCATCGTCGACAGTTCCTCGCGAAACGCCGGATCCGCTTGTGCCGTGGCGTACGCATCCTCGAGCTCATCGAGCGCGGGAATCAGCGTCTCTGGAACGTACTTGCCACCAAACTGCCCGAACCGGTCGGACGGATGCACTGCGACGGTCATTCGGCTGCTCCTCTCAGGCGTGCCGCAGCGATGAACGCGCGCACGAGCTTCGGGTCCTTGATCCCGGGCGACGATTCAACGCCCGACGAGACATCCACCACCATCGGCGAAACGTAGTCGATCGCCTCCGCGACGTTGTCCGCCGTGAGCCCACCGGCGAGCACGATGCGGTGCCCAGACGCCATCCCGTCGAGTGATTCGCCGAGCGCCAGCCAGGGAATCGCGACGCCGGTGCCCCCCAGCTGCCCTTCGACGAGCGCGTCGACGACGAGAGCATCGGCCGCATCGGCGACGTCCTCATGCTCGGTGGTGAGCACCCCGGTGGATGTGCGCACCACGGCCCACACCTCGAGCCCCGTTGCGGCGCGAACCGCGCCAACCCTGGCGACGTCGGCCCCTCCATGAAGCTGCACGACATCGAGCCCGACCAACGAGGCGATTCCGGAAATCTCTGCGGGGGACTGCGCCGCAAAGACGCCGACCTTGCGTGCGCGGCGTCCCGAGAGGACGGCGCGCGCATCGGCCGGCGACCGCTCGCGAGGCCCTCCCGCGAAGATCACGCCGAGGTACGATGCGCCGGCGGCGTCGGCAAACTCAGCGTCGATCGAGCGGGTGAGCCCGCAGATCTTGACATCAACGGGCACGGGTCCTCCGAGGCACGTTCGCGAGTGAGAGAGTCGCCGCCAGCGGATCGGCCGCCGCCGACAGGCTGGATCCGATGAGCACCGCATCCGCCCCGACGGCGGCATACCGCTCGACATCCGCTCGCGACGAGATGCCGCTCTCGGCGATCGCCACGACCGCGTTGGGAATGAGCGGAATGATGCGCTCGGCCGTGGACGGATCGATCACGAGCGTCTCGAGGTTGCGGTTGTTCACGCCGACCATGGTGGCGCCAAGCGACAGCGCCAGCTCGAGCTCCTCTTCGTCGCGAACTTCGACCAGGAGTTCGAGACCGAGCGCGTTGCCACAGGACATCAGCTCCGCGAGGCGGTGCGGAGACACAGCGCGTACGATGAGCAGTGCCGCGGACGCGCCCTCGGCGCGGGCCTCCAGGAGCTGCACCGGTTGGACGTGAAAATCCTTCTTGAGGACGGGAAGTGGCACGTCACGCACCACACTCCGGAGGTCGTCGATCGAGCCGCCAAAATGCGCCGGTTCGGTCAGGATGCTCATCGCCGCGGCCCCGCCTTCGGCATACGCGCGTGCCTGGACCACGGCATTGAGTCCGGTTGCGATCGGGCCCTTGGACGGCGATTGGCGCTTTACCTCGGTGAGGAGAGCGACGGACGCGTGGCGTAGCGCCTGACGCAGTGAACGACCCGATGGACGGGAATCGACTGCTCGGGTGAACTCGGCGGTGCGGCCCTGGATCGCCTTCGCGCGAAGCTCCGCTTGCGCGACGATCAGCCCGAGGGTGCCGGTGGGTGGGGACCAGTGAGAATATGCTTGCACTTCGGGACTTATTCGGCTAGTCTATTCGGGGGTTGTTCGGGCAGTACCGCTTCCGTCCGTCCGGGCGGTCGTGAAACTCGAGTGGGAGCCGCCATGCCGCTGACGAAACGTCAACGTGAGATTTTAAACTACCTGACGCTCTACTCGGAGCAAAACGGCTACGCGCCGAGCTTCGAGGAGATCGCGGAGAAGTTCAGCTACAGCTCGCTCGCAACGGTGCACGAGCACCTGAGCAACCTCGAGCGGAAAGGCTTCATCAAGCGCGCGTATAATGAGAGCCGTGCGATCGAGATCCTGCCCAGCGACATTACGCCAAAGGCAATCGAGCTTCCCTTGCTTGGCGCCGTTGCCGCCGGTGTGCCCATCGAGGCGATCATGCACCAGGAGTCCATCGCGGTGCCTGACTCGTTCGTCCAGCGCGGTGGAAACCACTACGTGCTGAAGGTCCGCGGCAACTCGATGATCGAGGAGCAGATCCGCGACGGCGATTTTGTGGTGGTCAACGAACGACAGCGCGCGGATAATGGCGAGATGGTGATCGCCATGCTGCACGGCACGTCAGCGACGGTGAAGAAATTCTATCGTGAGAAAGATGGTCGCATCCGGCTCCAGCCGGCGAACGAAACGATGGAGCCGCTCTACGTGCACGAGAACGACATCACAATACAGGGGATCGTCGTTGGGGTGATGCGGCGGTACTGACGTTTGAAGAAACGTTGATCGTGGAGGCCAACGAACAACGCCCTTGCGGCTCCTATCGACCCGTCGCCGGCGCGGCGTGGGCGGCGCGCAGCCGATTCAGCGCCCGAATCCCCGCCCCGTCTGCCAAACCTGTCCGCGCCGCCGCGATCGCATCGCCGTAGTCGGTCGGTCCACCCGGAGCCACAAAGAGCGCCGCTGCGGCATTGAGAATCACGGCGGCGACAGCTGTCGGAGGAGCGGAGCCCTCCAGCACAGCTTCCACGGCCGCCGCGTTCTCCACCGGCGGTCCGCCGGCCAGTTCCGTCGCGCGCCCGGCAGGAAACCCGTACCGTGCCGGGTCGATGGTCCACTCCCGCGAGGCCCCTCCGCTGATCTGCACCACGTGCGTTGTGCCCAGCGGGGAAACCTCATCCATCCCGGGTTCGCCGTGCACGACGAGCGCGTGGACGGTGCCCAGAGCGCGGAGAGCGCCCGCGATGAGATGCACGCGCTTCGCATCGGCCACACCGACCACCTGGCGCCCTGCCCCTGCGGGATTGGCGAGCGGACCGACGATGTTCATCACCGTGGGTATCGCCAACTCGCGGCGCACGGGTCCCACGTGACGCATTGCCGGATGCATGAGCGGTGCAAACATGAAGACGATACCCGCGTCCCGGAGGGACTGCTCCATGACCTCCACGCTGACTTCAACGGGAACGCCGAGTGCTTCGAGGACGTCGGCGCTTCCACACTGCGACGTGAAGGAGCGGTTGCCATGCTTCGCGACGCGCACGCCCAGCCCCGCGGCGAGCAGCGCGGCCGCGGTCGAGATGTTGAACGTCCCCACCGCCCCGCCACCCGTCCCGCAGGTGTCCACGAGATCGTGGGGATTGTTCGCCGATAACCGAACCATCGCGCCCCGCATGGCGTCAGCCGCTCCAGCCACCTCCTCCGACGTCTCGCCCTTTACACGAAGGCCCACGAGCAACGCGGCGATCTGTGCCGGTGTCGCCTCCCCATCCATCACGGCACCGAAGGCGGCTCGCGACTCCGCTTCGCTGAGCGAGGCGCCCATTGCGAGCTGACGTATGGCGTACTGGATCGGTGGTGCGGCACTAGCCGACACTGAGAGTCCCCAGCATGCGGTCGGCAAGGTTCGATCGCGTGGCAACCAGTGAGATGACGAGTCCGAGCAGGCGTACGCGCTCCACGTCTTCATCCACGAAAATGCCGTGCATGGCCCGGTTCGCGAGGTTCACGACGCCGACCAGGGAACCATGGTAGACGAGCGGGAAGCTGATGAACGATCCAGTCGTGAAGAGCTCATCGCGGATGAGCGGGTGGTGGCGCGCTTCCGCGACGTCCTGCACGAGGAGCGGCTCACGCGTCGCCGCGACCTTGCCCGCCACGCCCTGCCCGATCGACACGCGATAGCCCATGCTGACGTTCGGGGAAATGCCCCTGGCGGCGGCCAGGTAAAGCGCGTTCTCCCCCGGAATGTGCAGCAGCAGCGAGCAACGCTGCGCACCCATGTCGTCGCCCACGAGCGTGAGCAACCCGTTCACCAGCTCGCGCGCGTCGTCGGTCGCCGCATCGAGACTCAGGACGCGGTCGATCAGGTAGATCGTGCGCGTCTTCTGCCTCAGGGTTTCGCTGCGGCGATGCAGCTCGATATGCGCCAACTCGAGTTGCTCCACCGCTGCGCCGACGGTCGCCTCCACGGCATCGGCGCGCCGGCTCGCTCGCCGTGCCTCTTCCATGGACTTCGCGACTTCGCGCTCCAGCGCGACCAGTCGTTCCGGGTCGCCGCTCGGGACGCCCGCCGCCTGGAAGAGCTGCTGTTCGAGCAGGGCAAGCTTCCGCTCGTACTCGGAATGCACGCGCTGCGTCACGTCCTCGAGCGTTCGAACGGCCTCTTCCCGCGCCTCGCGCTCGGCGAAGCGGGCATATGCGAGCTCGAACAACGCCGCGGCCGGTGCCAGGCGTTCCGATGACCGCGCACCAAAGAACTTGCGCGTTTCGTAGAGGACAATGATCGCCCCGAGTTGTCCCTCGAAACGGATACCGCGCAGCGAGAGCCAGCCCGCATCCGAGAACTTTTCCAGTCCGAAGATCGGTGCGAATTCGTCGGACTGGTCCCCGAATTCAACGAAGCTTCCTGCGGCGGTGACCGCGATGCGCTCGCGGGTGGGCAGGTGATCGAAGGTCGTCTCGATCGCGACGCGGCCCACGGTATCGCCCTCCGGCATCAAGCGGTCGACCAGCATGGACCGGCGCGCGTCGAACTCCACGAGGCCGATCCGGGCGAACCGGTCGATCTCCGTCAGCGCGTCGGCGAGCGCGAGCAGCGCGGCATCGATGTCGGGAGCGACGCTGAGCGTATGGGCGAGCGTAGCGAGCGTACGAGGAGGCATCCGTTGCGGTGGGAGTACGCCGTCCGCGAACTCGGGCGGGCGCAAAAACGTGAGAAAGACGCGTCGCGAAAGTGAAACCGTCCCCTCACCGCGGAACAAGATAAAGTCGGGACGCCGAGACCGTCAGCGCATGGCGGCGCAATTGCTTGACTCTCGGTATTGCGGGGATAGTTTTGACCGCGATGCAGACTCGCACGTTGCAGCTCGTATTGCACTATGACGGCACGGGCTTCAGTGGATGGCAACGGCAACCGGATCGGCGCACCGTGCAGGGGGTGCTGGAAGACGCGCTCGCACGACTCTGTGCCGGCCCCGTCGCGGCACTCGGCTCCGGGCGAACCGATGCGGGCGTTCATGCCCGCGGGCAGGCAGTCGGGGTGCGCGTGCCCGAACGCTGGACGTCGACGGCGATCAGGCGGGCGTTGAACGCGATCCTGCCACACGATATCTGGGTCGCGAACGCCCACGACATGCGGGAGGATTTTCATGCACGCTACAGCGCGTCGTCCAGACGCTACAGCTACTATGTGGGAACCGACGAGACCGTCGCTTCACCATTCCGCCGCGCGACCGAGTGGTCCTTGCTGAAGCCGCTGACCCGCGACGCGCTGGACTCGGCGGCCGCCAGGATCGTCGGTGACCACTCGTTCCGTGCCTTCGCCGTTCGTGGCACCGCACCGGAGGGTGACGACCATCGCTGTCGCATCGAGCTCGCGCAGTGGCGCGACCGCCCGGGAGGCCTGGTGTTCGAGATAGAGGCGAACCGGTTCCTGCATCACATGGTGCGATTCCTCGTGGGTACCATGGCAGACGTCGCCCTGGGAAGGAGACCCCTGGCAGACATCGACGGCCTGCTCGTGGCGCCGACAAACGACGACGTCTCCCCGCCCGCACCGGCGCACGCCCTCTTCCTCGACGTCGTGCGATATCCATCAGCGCTGTACGCTGGTGCGCCGGCATGAAGATCCTCCTCGCCACTGCTTCGCTGAGCGATGTCGCGTGGGGAGCGGCCCACGGGATGCTCGACGGCGTGCTCACCACCCACGGACTGTTGGCAGATGAGGACGCCCGGGATGCGCGCGCGCACCTGCTGGAGCTCTGCCGTCTTGTGCATGGGCCGATCTACGCGTCGGTACGACTCATCGATGCCGCGGGCGCGTACCGCGACGGGAAGGAGCTCGCGAAGCTATCGGATCAGATCGTCGTGCAGCTCCCCCTCGTGGAAGAGACGCTCGGAGCCATGCGGCGGCTCAGCGCCGACGGCGTGCGAGTGGCGGCGACGCACGTCTTCAACACCGCCCAGGCGCTGCTCGCCGTCAGGGCTGGCGCGTCGAGCGTCATCACGCCGATCGACCTCCTCGATGCCGCTGGTCACGAGGGCATTGCCGTCGTGCGCGAGATTCGCGCAGCGTTCGACGGCTTCGCCGCCGAGTGCGACGTCGTGGCGGTGCATCCGTCTTCGCCCTCGCAATTCGGATCGTGTGCGATGGCCGGGGCAGATGCGGCTGCCCTCACGTTCGATGTCTGCCGGTCCCTACTTTCCCACCCCCTCACCGATCGCGGCGTCCAACAGTTCCTGGATGACGCCTCGAGACTTCGCTTTTCATGGCCAGCCACCTGATGCGCTTCGGCACCGCGTTTTGTACGCTGCTCGGCGTACTCGCCTGCACCGGCTCCCCGTCGGAGTCTGCAGCGCAAGTCACGACGACCGCCGGCGCCGCACGCCCCGCCGCGGTGGCCGCCTCGCGACGAACGGCAATCACCGATGCGGTGGCGCGCGTCGCCCCCGCTGTCGTCACCGTGCAGACGGAGGTCGTCCAGCGCGTCGCGGCGGACCCGTTCGAGTCGTTCTTTGGCGGTGGCCGTAGCAGCACGCGATCGTCGAACGGGCTCGGCACGGGTTTCATCATTCGGCAGGATGGGCTGATCGTCACCAACGCGCATGTCGTGGCGGGAGCGACCAGCATTTCCGTCATGCTGCGCGACGGTACCACGTATCCCGCGAAGCAGATCGGCACCGACGAGACGAACGACCTCGCGGTACTGCAGGTCAGCGCGAAAAACCTTCCGGTGGCGCCACTCGGTGACAGTGACAGCCTCCTGGTGGGCGAATGGGCGATCGCGATCGGCAACCCGTACGGGTTCATGCTCGGGAATTCGGAGCCGAGCGTGACCGCGGGGGTGATCAGCGGGGTGGGACGGAATCTCGTGGCGCGCGGCGAAGGGGCATCGGCGTACTTCGACATGATCCAGACGGACGCCTCGATCAACCCCGGCAATTCGGGCGGCCCGCTGGTGAGCGCAAGCGGCGAGGTGGTCGGGGTGAATTCGTCCATCTATTCGAACAATGGCAGCTCCATAGGACTGGGCTTCGCGATCCCCATCAATCGGGCGCGCCGGGTCGCGGACGACCTGGTCACGCACGGGCGGGTTCGTCGGCCGTGGATTGGTGTTCGCCTCGAGCAGTCAAAGACGGACAATCCTCGGGACTACCTGGCGCTTGGTGCGCGCGTCGCGACGATCACGCCCGGGTCTCCTGCCGCGCGCGCGGGTATCCTCACGGGTGACGTGCTGATGAAAGCGCGCAACCGCGCCATCCGTAACCGGTTTGACTGGGACGCCGCCCTCCTCGACCTGCGCGTGGGCGATCGCGTGCCTCTGGTCGTCAAACGCGGCGGCAGCGAAGTCCCGGTGACGGTCGCCATTGCCGACCTGCCCGAGGTGAGCGCCCAGAAGGTGCAGGTCCTTCGTGAGCTCGAGCTCGTTACGCTGACGCCAGCGATTCGCGCAGAGCGGGACGTGCGGTCGGAGGCGGGAGCGCTCGTCTACCGGGCGAGCGACCGCATCACCCAGGAGCTTCAGATCCAGGCGGGCGACGTCATCGTCGCCGTCAACCGAACGCTGGTCCGTTCGGCAGAGGACGCCTCGCGTGCGCTCGATTACTATGCGGGACGTGGACCGATACGCCTACTCTGCGAGCGTGAGGGCCAGATTTTCCCGATTGATTTCGTGATGCGATGACCGCGCACGACCGCTACTCTTCCCCGCTTTCCGAGCGTTATGCCTCAAAGGCGATGCTCGAGTTGTGGTCTCCGCAGACGCGGCACGGTCTCTGGCGGCAATTGTGGCTTGCGCTCGCCGAGGCGCAACAGCAGCTGGGCGTCCCGATCCCGGATGAAGCGCTCGCGCAGATGCGCTCGCACCTGCACGACATCGATTTCGACAAGGTTGCGGTCTACGAACGCCGTTTTCGGCACGATGTCATGGCGCACGTGCACGCGTTCGGTGATGCGGCGCCCGCCGCGCACAAGTTCATCCACCTCGGCGCGACGAGCGCATTCGTCACGGACAACGCCGACCTGATCATGATGCGGCGTGGGCTCACGCTGCTGCGTGGACGCGTCATTCGTGTGCTCCGCGTATTGTCCACGTTTGCCCGCGAGTGGCGCGCCGAGCCGACGCTGGGCTACACGCATCTCCAGGCCGCCCAGCCAACAACCGTGGGCAAGCGCGCCACGCTGTGGATGCAGGACCTCGTGCTCGATCTCTCCGACCTCGATCATCGCATCGCGACCCTGCCCTGTCGCGGCGTGAAGGGCACGACGGGAACCCAGGCGAGCTTCCTCGAGCTGTTCGAGGGCGATCACGCCAAGGTGCGTGAGTTGGACCGGCTCGTGACATCAGCCATTGGGTTCGCGCACTCGATTCCCGTGAGTGGGCAGACGTATTCGCGGAAGCTCGACGCGCACGTACTGAATGCGGTGAGTGGCGTGGCGGCGAGTGCAGCCAAGTTCAGTGCGGACATCCGCATGCTGCAGGCCTTCGGCGAGATCGAGGAGCCGTTCGAGACTGACCAGATCGGGTCGTCGGCGATGGCTTACAAGCGCAACCCCATGCGGTCGGAACGCATTGCCTCGCTCGCGCGGTTTGTCGGGTCGCTGGAGCCTAACGCGAACCAGACGCACGCGGTGCAGTTCTTCGAGCGCACTCTCGACGACAGCGCCAATCGCCGGCTCTCCATTCCCGAGTCCTTTCTCGCCACGGACGCAATCCTCAGCCTCATGGAGAACGTTGCCTCGGGCCTGGAAGTGCATCCCGCCCGCATTCGCCGACGCCTCATGGATGAGCTGCCATTCATGGCCACGGAGGAGTTGATCGTGCGCGCCGTGCGCGCGGGCGGGGATCGGCAGGACGCGCACGAGCGCATCCGCGGCTACAGCATTGCCGCAGCCCGCGCACTCAAGGATGGCGCCGCACACAACGACCTTCTCGATCGCATTGCTGCCGACAGCGCGTTCGGGATTGACCGCGAAGAGCTGGAGCGCGCCATGGATCCGAGCCGGTTCGTGGGACGAGCGCCCGAACAAGTCGACGAGTTTCTCGCGGAGGTCGTGGAGCCGTTGCTGGCCCAGTCGGGTGGGGACGAACCGGCGCACGACGAGGTGAGAGTATGACGGCCACTGCCGAGCGCATCCCGCTTCCGATTCTCCGCAGCGGCAAGGTACGTGAGGTCTATGAGGTGGACGCAGAGCGCCTCCTGCTTGTCGCGAGCGACCGTGTGAGCGCGTTCGACGTCGTGATGACCGAGCTGGTACCGCACAAAGGTGCCGTGCTCACGCAAATGACTGCCTGGTGGCTCCGCCAGCTTTCGGACGTGGTGCCGCATCACATGCTGGCGTACCGCGCCGACGCGATCATCGACGCGGTCCCGGTGCTCGCGGATCACCGGCAGGCGCTCAACGGCCGCGCGATGCTGTGTCGCCGCACCGACGTCTTTCCCATCGAATGCGTGGTCCGCGGTTACCTGAGCGGCTCGGCGTGGAAAGAGTATCGCGCATCGGGCACCCTTGCCGGCGAGCTCCTTCCGGCGGGTCTGCGCGAGAGCGAGCGGTTCAATCCGCCGCGCTTCTCACCGGCGACGAAGGCTGAGAGCGGTCACGACGAGAACATTCCGGTGCGCGAGGTCGTACGCGCGATCGGTGCCGAGCCGGCAGCGACGCTCGAGGAGTACAGCCGCCGCATCTACGAGCGCGGGCGCGACCTCGCGGCCGCGCGCGGCATTATTATCGCCGATACCAAGTTCGAGTTTGGCCGCGATCGCGCGGGCAAGATTCGCCTGATCGACGAAGTGCTCACCCCGGACAGTTCCCGATTCTGGCCGGTGGATCGTTACACCCCTGGTGGACCGCAGCCCAGCTTCGACAAGCAGCCGCTGCGCGACTACCTCGACGCCGAGCGGCGCGCTGGCCGCTGGAATGGCGAGGCACCTCCTCCGCCCTTGCCCGATGCAGTCATCGCGGCGACGAGCGTGCGGTACCTCGACGCCTTCCAGCGGATTACGGGCGCGCCGCTCGATCTCTCCGACCATTGACCCCACTGCCGTGAGCTTCGCCCGAGAAGGACTCATCTTCATCGTGATTGCGGCGTTGATCGCCGCGGGCACATACGCGCTTGCGCTGAACCGGCGGTCGTGGCCGCTCTGGCTCCTCGCCTTCCTGCTCACGATCATCGCCCTGTGGGTCGCCTACTTCTTCCGAGACCCCGAACGGACCGGCGAGCGGGGCGAGCAGGTCGTGATTGCTCCTGCGGATGGCAAGGTCGTGCTGATCGAGGACGTCGACGAACCCGCGTTCATGGGTGGGCGTGCGCACCGAGTTTCCATCTTCATGAACGTCTTCAACGTGCACGTCAACCGCTATCCGGTGAGCGGCACCGTGCGATACGTCATCCACAATCCCGGAAAGTTCCTCAATGCGGCGGCGGACAAGGCGAGCACCGAGAACGAGCAATCCTCCGTGGGTATCGAGACCCCGATGGGCCGCGTGCTCACGCGACAGATCGCTGGCCTGATTGCCCGCCGCATCGTCACGTACAGCCAGCTCGGCGAAACGGTGAGTCAGGGCGACCGGATGGGACTCATCCGCTTCGGCTCGCGCGTGGACGTCTTCCTCCCGATGAGCGCCGAGGTGAAGTCGAAGATCGGCGACATGACAGTGGCTGGCACGAGCGTCATCGGGCGGCTGGTGAAACCATGAGCCCACCGAAACTTCGGCGTCCGAAGCGGCCGAGCATGCGACGCGCGGTGATCCTGTTTCCGAGCGGGCTGACGCTCTTCAACCTGTTCTTCGGCATCTTCGCGATCATCACGGCGTCGCGCGGCGATTTCTATCGCGCCGGTGTGTACGTCCTGCTGGGCGGCATCTGCGACGCGCTTGACGGGCGTGTCGCGCGCGCCACGAACGCGGGCAGCCAGTTCGGCGAGGAGCTGGACTCGTTGGTCGATGCGATCTCGTTCGGGTTGGCGCCGGCGATGATCATGTACTTCGCCGTGCTCGATCGCGAAGGATGGCAGTGGGTGTTTGTGTTCGCCTTCTCGGCGTGCGCCGTGTTGCGGCTCGCGCGCTTCAACATCGAGCAGGCCGGCTCGGCAAAGACGTATTTCTCCGGATTGCCGAGTCCAGCCGCCGGATGCACGCTGGCGTCGTACTACTGGTTCAGCCACTCGTGGCTGTACAACTATGGCGCGATCGGCAACCTGCCGTGGCAGGAGCTGCTGCGCTTCCTCATGGCGGCGCTCGCCGCGCTCATGATCAGCCCGATCCCCTATCCGGTGTTCCCACGCACCGGCTGGCGCAGCAAGCGCGCATTGGCGGGAACGGTGCTTCTCATCACCTCCGCGACACTTTTCCTGACGAACCGTCTGGAATTCTTCTTTCCGCTGTGCCTGCTGTACGTCGCGTGGGGACCGCTGCGCTGGCTGATCTCCGGACTCTTCGAGCGACGTCAACCCACGATTCCTTACGACCTGTCGGAAGGCGAAGACGACGAGGAAGACGAGGACGAGGAGTACGAGGTGGCCCCACCGAAGGCCGCCGCGGCGCGACAGCTCGCGCGTGATGCCCGCCCGCCGCGCGAGGATCCGTCGACGCGGCACCGGGTGGTAGAGGAACCTGCTGCGAAGCCGGCGCGCACGGACGAGCGCCCGCCTCGGGGGGAGCGACCCGATCGTCCGCAGCGGACGGAGGCTGAACTCGCGGCGCGGAGAGAAAAGCGCGAAAAGCGAGACAAGCGCGAAGCGAGACCGGAGCGCACGCCTCGGCCGCCGCGCACCGACGACGCGACCGTCGTCGTGACGCCGGTGCCTCTCATTGTGGATGAACCCGCCGGCGCTATCACGTCGCCCGTTGATCCCATGGATACGGCTGGCGCGGGCGCGGAGCTCGGCGTCGTCGCCCCATCCTCCAATGCGTCCGACGGTGCCGCGCCGCGGAAGCGCAAGCGCCGGCGTCGTCGGGGCGAGCGGAAGGAGCGTAATCCTGGTGATGGCACTGCGTCTTCCCAGGGCAGCGCTGACGGCGAGGCGGGTGACTTCGATGGCGACGACGGCGGTGACGTGGACGAAGCCGAGAGCGCGCCGGCCGTCTCGCGGGCCCCTGCCGTATCGACCAGCGATTCCCCGTATTCACCAACGCCGGTGACGCCGCCGGCTGGCCTCGTCGTCACTTCCGTGCCGGTCCCGGTGCCTGCGCCTTCCCCGCCGGCGCCTCGCGTAGAGCAGGCACCGTCGCCCACACCCGCACCAGAGCCCCACGAATGAGCGCCACTCGATATCGCGTTGCCGTCCACGTTGTGCCGCGCCAAGGCTTACTCGATCCGCAGGGAAAGGCGGTCGCCGATGCCCTGCACTCGCTCGGCTTCGGTAGCGTGTCCAGCGTGCATGTCGGCCGGCATCTCGTGCTCGAGGTAGAGGCGGCCGATGAGGGCGACGCACGTGACCAGACGAAACGCATGTGCGCCCAGCTCCTCGCGAATCCGGTCACGGAGGATTTCGAGATCGCGTCGGTGAGCGGCGCATGAAGTTCGGCGTCGTCACTTTCCCGGCCAGCAACTGCGACTACGATGCCTACCGCGCAATCATCGAGGCGTTGGGTGAAGAGGCCGTGTACCTGTGGCACAAGGATCACGACCTCCAATCAGTCGACGTCGTTATCCTTCCCGGAGGCTTCAGCTACGGCGACTACCTGCGTCCAGGTGCGATCGCGCGCTTCAGCCCCATCATGCGCGAAGTAATCGCCCACGCCGAGCGCGGCGCGCCCGTCATCGGCATCTGCAATGGCTTTCAGATCGCGTGCGAAGCGGGCCTGTTGCCCGGTGCGCTGCTGCGCAACGCGTCGCTGAAGTTCGTATGCGCCCCGATTTCCGTTCGCGTGGAGAACGCGAACACGGCGTTCACGTCGGGGTATGGCAACGGGCAGCTCATCACGCTGCCGATCGCCCATGGTGACGGGCGCTTCAGTGCCGACGACGAGACGCTGGATCGCCTGGAAGGTGATGGTCACGTGATTTTCCGCTATGCGCCAACATCGCTCGAGGCCACCGAGGCGTACAATCCAAACGGCTCAATGCGCGACATCGCCGGCATCGTGAACGCACGTGGCAACGTGCTGGGCATGATGCCACATCCGGAACGCGCCATCGACGCGTTGCTGGGGCCCGCCGATGGGCTGCCTTTGTTCGAATCCATCCTGAATCGCGTCGCTGCCTGACAAGGAGCACACCATGCGTGGTCTGATCGTGCTGGGAGTCCTGCTGTATGCCGTGCCGCTGACTGCGCAGAGTGGCGCGCGCACTGTGGCGCCGGGAATGAGCAAGGCGCAAGTGATCGCGTCGCTGGGCCAGCCCATCACCTCGCGAACAGTGGGCGAGGACACCTACCTGTTCTACGTGAACGCCTGCGGGAAGAAATGTGGCATCAACGACCTCGTCATTCTCCATGCGGACAGCGTGGCCGACGCGATCTTCCGTGCTCCCGACCGCCACTACACCGGCAAGAGCAGTTCGCCGGCGGCGATCTCTCCCCGCGCCGCCTCGCGCGAACGACCGACACCCCCCGAACCAATGAAGATGCGGCCGGATAGCTCAACGAAAGCGCCGAAGCGCATGAAACCGGCGCCGGCGAACGACATCCGTCCGTCCATTCCCGTCAATCCGCCGACGCTGCGTCCGGCTCCCACGATCAAGCCCGCGTCCAAGACTCCGTGACTGTTACTGCAAGAGCCGGCGATCCCGCGATCACCCCCGCGCTGATCGCCGAGCATGGCCTCACGACTGACGAGTTCGAGCGCCTGGTTGCGATGCTCGATCGCCAGCCGACGTTCACCGAACTGGGCATCGTGAGTGCGCTCTGGAGCGAGCACTGCTCCTATAAGCACTCCCGTCCGCTGCTGAAGACCCTGCCGACGAAGGCGCCGTACGTCCTGCAGGGTCCCGGAGAGAACGCCGGCGTCATTGCGATCGGCGATGGGCTGGCGATCGCGTTCAAGATCGAGTCGCACAATCATCCGTCGGCGGTCGAACCGTATCAGGGTGCGGCCACTGGGGTCGGCGGAATCCTGCGTGACGTCTTCACCATGGGGGCGCGGCCAATCGCGCTTCTCAACTCCCTGCGCTTCGGGTCGCTCGATTCGGCGCGGGTGCGCTATTTATTCGCAGGATGCGTAAAAGGCATCGGCGACTACGGCAACTGCGTCGGCATCCCGACGGTCGCGGGAGAAGTCGTGTTCGATGCCGCGTACGAGGGCAATCCGCTCGTCAATGCCATGTGCGTCGGGCTGCTGAAGGAAGAGGAGTTGATGCTGGCAGTCGCGCAGGGGGTCGGCAACCCGATCATTGCGGTCGGCGCGCGGACGGGCCGCGATGGCATCCACGGCGCGTCGTTCGCGTCGGAAGACCTGTCCGCCTCCAGCGAAGCCAAGCGCCCGCGCGTGCAGGTCGGGGATCCGTTCACGGAGAAGCTGCTCCTCGAGGCAAGCCTCGAGCTCATTCGCAGCGGACACATTGTCGCCATCCAGGACATGGGGGCAGCGGGACTCGTGTCCTCCTCCGCCGAGATGGCGGCGCGCGGTGACGTCGGCGTGGTGATCGACACACTCAAGGTTCCCGCGCGCGAAGAGGGGATGACGCCATACGAGCTCCTCCTCAGCGAGTCGCAGGAGCGGATGCTGGTGGTGGCGAAAGTCGGTCGCGAGGACAACGTGCGCGCCATCCTCGAGAAATGGGACCTCACGGCGGCGGTCATCGGCGAGGTCATCGCCGAGCCGGTGTATCGCGTGACGGAGGGCGATCACGTCGTCGCGGAGTTCCCGGGTATCCGCCTGGTGACCGACTGTCCCATGTACGAGCCCGAGGGCCGCGAGAGCGACGATATTCGCCAGCGGCGCGCGCAGGACGTGCACGCGATCGCCGAGCGTGCCGAAGAAGCCGATCCGCTCTGGACGCTGCTCGAGCTGTTGCGCTCCCCGACCATCGCGAGCAAGCGCTGGGTCTTCCAGCAGTACGACCATACCGTGCGCACCAGCACGGTCGTCGGGCCTGGCGGCGACGCGGCTGTCGTCCGCATTCGCGGTACGGACAAGGCGGTCGCGCTCAAGACGGACTGCAATGGTCGCTACGCGTTCCTCGACCCGCGTGAAGGCGCTCGCATCGCGGTCGCAGAAGCCGCGCGCAACGTCGCCTGCTCCGGTGGTCGACCGATGGCCATCACCAACAACCTGAACTTCGGCAACCCAAAGCGGCCCGAGGTCTACTTTCAGTTGAAGGAAGCCATCGCCGGCATGGGCGAGGCGTGCATCGCGCTCGGCACACCCGTCACGGGCGGCAACGTGTCGCTCTACAACGAGAATCCGGCCGGCGCCGTCTATCCAACGCCGGTTGTCGGGATGGTTGGCCTCGTCGAGTCGCTGGCGCACATCACGCGGTCGGCATTCTCGCAGGACGGCGACGGCGACGACATCATTCTCCTCGGCAACAACACGACCGAGATTGGCGGAAGCGAGTACCTGCAGCGCATTCATGACGTCGTGGCCGGCGCACCACCGCACTGTGACCTGGCTGCCGAAGCCGCTCTTATCGAGACCCTGCTGGAAGCAATTCGCGAAGGCACTATTCGATCGGCGCATGACTGTGCCGACGGCGGCCTCGCGGTCGCGCTCGCCGAATGCGTCATGATGGATCGCGCGAACCCTACGGGGGCGAACATCGATCTCTCTGCGTGGAGCGACCTTCCGCTGCGCGCACTCCTCTTTGGCGAAGCACAGGCACGCGTGATCGTGAGCACGCCAGACGCCGCGGCGGTGCTTGCGACGGCCGCACGACACGGCGTGCCCGCGCGCGTCATCGGCACGGTGCGTGGACGCACCGGACGACTCGACATTGCCGTGGGTGGCATGCGCGTGCGCGCGCGCGTGCCGGAGCTCGCCGAGGCGTATCACGAAGCAATTCCTCGTATCATGCAGCGCAGCGCGTCGGCGCAGGACGTTGCCCTCGCCTCCGACTCGGTGGTCTGACGATGTGTGGCATTTTTGGAGTACGCGGTCATCCGGACGCGGTCGCACTCACCAAGCTCGGGCTCTTTGCCCTTCAGCACCGCGGGCAGGAGTCCGCGGGGCTCGTCGCGATCGACGGCGGAACGGCGCGCGGCGTGCGCAGTATGGGCCTCGTCGCGGACATGCCACTTTCGCAGCTCGATGCGCTGCATGGTTCGCTTGCCATTGGGCACACGCGCTACAGCACGGCGGGTTCTTCCACGATCGAGAATGCGCAGCCGGTGCTCGTGAGCTCACGCGGCGGGCACATTGCGCTCGCCCACAACGGCAACATCACGAACGCCGGTGAAATGCGCGTCGAGCTCGAGGAGATGGGCTCGATCTTCTCGTCGTCGATGGATTCGGAGGTCATCGTCCACCTGCTGGCGCGCTCACCGGCCGAGCTGCCCGAGCAGCGGCTGGCGGATGCGCTACGGGGAGTGGAGGGCGCGTTCAGTCTCGTCATGGCGCTCGGCGACACACTGCTCGCGGCGCGCGATGCCCGTGGCTGGCGCCCGCTCGTCATGGGTCGGCTCAACGGCGCTCCGGTGTTCGCATCGGAGACCTGCGCCCTCGACATCTGCGGCGCGACGTACGAGCGCGACATCAAGCCCGGCGAGATCATCGCCGTGGATGAAACCGGCGAGCGCTCGATCTTTCCGTTCGAGGTGAAGGAGCTCAAGCGCTGCGTCTTCGAGCACGTCTACTTCGCGCGGCCAGACAGCCGCATCTTCGGCGGCTCGGTCGACCGCGCCCGTCGCGCGTTGGGCCGACGTCTCGCGCAGGACTGCCCTGCCCCGGGCGCCGAGTTGGTATTCAGCGTGCCCGATTCATCCAACTCCGCGGCTATTGGGTTCGCCGAGGAGAGCGGGCTGCCGTATGAGCTCGCGCTCATTCGTAATCACTATGTGGGCCGCACGTTTATCCAGCCGACCCAGGCCACGCGCGACGCGAAGGTGCGTCTCAAGTACAACGCGGTGCGCGAAGTGATCGAAGGCAAGAAGGTCGTCATGGTCGACGACTCGATCGTGCGAGGGACGACGACTCGCGGGCTTGTGACGCTCGTGCGGGCCGCCGGTGCGAAGGAGGTGCACATGCGCGTGAGCTCCGCGCCCGTGACCGGTCCCTGCTACTACGGCATCGATACGCCGAGCCGCGAGGAGCTCATCGCGGCGAACAACAATCTCGAGGAGATTCGCGCGTCACTCGGCGTGGATTCGCTCGGCTACCTCTCGATCGACGGCATGCTGGAGTCAGTGCCGACGGGTCCGGAGGGATTTTGTCATGCGTGCTTCTCCGGGGATTATCCGACGCCGCCACCAACGGATCCAGACAAGTTGCGCTTTGGCTGTGGTTGTTGAATCGGAACTGCAATTTACCGCAGAGGTCGCAGAGAGCGCAGAGGACTGCACGCGCAACGGCAGCTGAGGAGGACGAACGAACCGTCGTTGAAGCGCGGCGTCGAAACAGTGTGAGTCCAGTGGCGTGCGTTTCGCTTTTCCTCTGCGGCCTCCGCGACCTCTGCGGTAAATCGCTTTTCGTCACGCTTGAACGCGCTTCCACGGTGACTGGGTGACAACCTCCGTCTACTTCTTCGGCAACGGCTCCGCCGAGGGCACCAGGGACATGAAGGCGGTCCTCGGCGGCAAGGGTGCGAACCTCGCCGAGATGACCAACCTTGGCGTGCCGGTTCCGCCGGGTTTCACCATCGCCTGCGACGTCTGCATGGCGTACCTGCGCGACGGCACTGTTCCGCCCGAGCTTCGCAGCGAGGTCGAGCGGTACCTCGTCCGCCTCGAGGAAGCGAGCGGCAAGCGGTTCGGCGATGCCACCATGCCGTTGCTTGTTTCCGTGCGCAGCGGAGCGGCCGTGTCGATGCCCGGCATGATGGAAACCATCCTGAACCTCGGGCTGAACGATCGCACGGTGGCGGGTCTTTCGCGCGCGAGTGGCAACACCCGCTTTGCGTACGACTCCTATCGCCGCTTCATCCAGATGTATGGCGACGTTGTGCTCGGCGTGCCACACGACAAGTTTGAACACCTGCTCGCGGCAAAGCGCATGACGGCGGGTGCGGCGAGCGATTCCGAGCTGAATGAGGATGCCCTTCGCAACCTCACCGAGGAGTACAAGTCGCTCGTTCGCGCGACCACGGGTCGAGAGTTTCCGCGCGATCCCGTGGAGCAACTCTGGGGCGCCATCGAAGCCGTGTGGAAGTCGTGGACGCTGAAGAAGGCCGTCGACTATCGTCGGCACGCCAGCATACCGGACGACCTGGGCACCGGTGTCAACGTCGTGAGCATGGTGTTCGGCAACCTGGGTGAGGATTCCGGTACCGGTGTGGCGTTCACCCGGAATCCGAGCACCGGCGAACGAAAGTTCTACGGCGAGTTCCTCGTGAATGCACAGGGCGAGGATGTCGTCGCCGGCATTCGCACGCCGCTCGACATCGACCAGATGGCCGAGCGCCTGCCCGAGGCGTATCGCGAGCTGCTGGATACGCAGGACAAGCTCGAGCGGCACTATCACGAGATGCAGGACATCGAGTTCACGGTCGAGCGCGGAAGGTTGTTCCTGTTGCAGACGCGCACCGGCAAGCGTACGGCGGCGGCGGCGGTGCGCATCGCCACCGAGATGGTCGACGAAGGGATGATCGCCCAGCGCGACGCAGTGCTGCGCGTCCCCGCGGACCAGCTTGATCAGCTCCTGCATCCGGTCATCGACCCGAGCGTGCGCGCGACGCCAATCGCTGGCGGACTGCCCGCGAGTCCCGGCGCGGCGAGTGGACGAGCGGTGTTCACCGCCGATGAAGCCGTTCGGCGTGCCGCGGCCGGCGACGCCGTCATCCTCATCCGCGAGGAAACCACGCCGGAGGATTTCCACGGTCTCGTGGCCGCGCGCGCCGTGCTGACGTCGCGCGGCGGCATGACGAGCCATGCCGCCGTCGTCGCGCGTGGAATGGGCAAGTGCGCGGTGGTTGGATGTCACGAGATGGTCGTCGATCCGCAGGGACGCGCCTGCCGGATGAACGACACACGGGTGAACGAAGGCGACTGGATCACGCTCGACGGAGCGACGGGCAAGGTCTACCTCGGCGACCTGCCAACCACGCCCAGTGAAGTGGTGGCCGTCACGCGCGGCATGCGGCCCGCCGATTCGGCGCCTGCCTATCAGTCGTTCAATCGCCTCATGGGCTGGGCCGATGAAGTGCGCACGCTCAAGGTGCGCGCCAACGCCGACACGCCCAACGACGCCCGCATCGCGCGCGCGTTCGGCGCGGAGGGCATCGGGCTGTGTCGCACGGAGCACATGTTCTTCGAGGGCGACCGAATCACGGCGATGCGTGAGATGATCGTGGCGCGCGATGAGAGCGGACGTCGCCGGGCATTGGCGAAGCTGCTGCCGATGCAACGCCAGGACTTCGAGGGAATCTTCGAAGCCATGGCGGGGCTTCCCGTCACGATCCGGCTCCTCGATCCGCCCCTGCATGAGTTCCTGCCGCACGGCGGCGAGGAGTCGAAGCTGCTCGCGCGTACGCTCAACGTGACTCGCGCGGAGCTGGCTCATGTGGTGGAGAGCCTGCGCGAGACGAATCCCATGCTGGGGCATCGCGGCTGTCGGCTCGGCATCTCGTACCCCGAGATCACCGAGATGCAGGGTCGGGCGATCTTCGAGGCGGCGCTGCGGGCGAAACGCCGGGGGCTCGACGTCCGGCCTGAGATCATGATTCCGCTGGTGGCCGACTACCGGGAGTTCGACCACCAGCGCGCGATCCTGCTCGAGGTCGCTCGACAGGTGATCGGCGGGATGGGCGAGCAGCTCGACTTCACGATCGGCACCATGATCGAGCTTCCGCGCGCGGCGCTCACGGCGGCCGAGATCGCTCAGCGGGCCGAGTTCTTCTCATTCGGGACCAATGACCTGACCCAGACCACGTTCGGCTTGAGCCGTGACGACGCCGGGCGGTTTTTGCCCGCCTACGTGGAGCGCGGTATCTTTCCCGATGACCCGTTCCAAGTCCTTGACCAATCGGGGGTTGGGCAGCTTATTCAACTGGCGGTCGCGGCGGGACGTCGTGTGCGGCCGCAGTTGAAGGTCGGGATTTGCGGAGAACACGGCGGTGAGCCCAGGAGCGTGAAATTCTGTCACGCGATTGGGCTCGATTATGTCTCATGCTCTCCGTACCGCGTTCCGATCGCTCGCCTCGCCGCCGCACATGCCGCTCTTGAACCCACCGTCCAGTAGCGCCGCATTGAAGCGCCGTCCGGCGCTGCCGAATCTCCCGACTCTCGCCGAGACTCGCGACGAGCGCACGCTGCGCATCGCCCTCGTCACCGAGTACTACTATCCACACCTGGGTGGAGTCTGCGAGCACGTCCATTTCTTCGCGCGCGAAGCGCGGAGGCGTGGACATCACGTGGATATCATCACGTCCAACCTTGCGGGCGCCGAAGAGCAACCGAACGTCATTCGCATTGGACGGAGCCAGTCGGTCTACGCGAACGGCTCGCAGGCGAGGATCACCGTGGGCGTGGGGCTCCGGCGCGAAATGCGACGCGTGCTGCGGCAGGGGAAATACGACGTCGTGCACGTGCATTCGCCCCTCACGCCGGTTCTGCCGCTGCTCGCCATTGAGGAAGCCGATTGCCCGGTCGTCGGCACGTTCCATACGTATTTCGACAAGTCGATAGGGTATCGCCTGTTCAACGGCGCCTTCCAGAAGCGCCTGAACATGCTGAGTGCGGCCATCTGCGTATCGCACTCCACCACCGTGGCGCTCGAGCGGTACTTCTCGGCGCCGTGGCAAATCATCCCGAACGGCATCGACACCGACGTCTTCCACCCCAGTGTCAGCGCTCCGACGGCCATTCGGAAGGACGTGCCGTCGATCCTGTTTCTCGGCCGATTTGATCCGCGAAACGGACTGACTACCCTGATCGAATCGTTCAGGAAAGTGAAGGGCCGCCGTCGCCAGGCGCAGCTTGTCGTCGTGGGTGACGGACCGCTTCGCGAGCACTACTACAAGCAGGCCAACGGCGACAGCGACATCACATTTGTGGGCGCCGTGCTCGAGGGCCGTCCGAGTTACTACGCACATAGCTCGATCTACGCGTGTCCCACCACGAAGGCTTCGTTCGGCATCACGCTGCTGGAGTCCATGGCGTGCGAGACCCCGATTGTCTGCTCCGACATCCTCGGTTTCCAGGACGTCGTCGTGAACGGCCGCGAGGCGCTCATGATTCCCTGCGGGGATCGTGATGCCCTGGCGGATTCGCTGGTGCAGCTGCTCGACGACGAAGGGCTTCGCATCCAACTCGGCACTACGGGCCGCTACGAGAGCATGAAGTACAGCTGGCCACGCGTGACGTCGCAGGTGCTCGACGTCTACCACCAGGTCATGGGACGCGTCGCGATCTCGTTATGATCGGGGTTGCCGCGGCGGGAGTTGCCGTCGCGGGCCTGGCGGCGCACGGAACGTGGCACCGCAACTCGTGGATCTTCGGCCCGGCGCTCAACCGCCTGCCCGGCTCCGATCGGCTCGCGAGCATCACTTTTGATGACGGTCCCAATCCCATCGCGACGCCGCGCATCCTCGACGTTCTCAAAGCCGACGACGTGAAGGCCACATTTTTTATTCTGGGTCGCCACGCGGATCGCTGGCCGGACCTGGTGAAGCGTGTCGCCGACGAGGGACATCAGATCGGCAATCATGGCTGGTATCACCGTAAACTGCACCGACGGTCACCAGGCTATGTCCGAGACGACCTCACCAGGGGCACGGAGTCGATCGAGCGAGCATGCGGTGTGCATCCGAGCGTCTTCCGGGCGCCGCACGGCTTTCGCAGCCCCTGGGTGACACCGATCGCCAGGTCGCTGGGACAACGCACCATCGGCTGGTCGCTCGGCGTCTGGGACTCGGCGCGTCCCGGCGCGGATGAGATCGTCAAACGAACCCTCGATGGGATGCGTCCCGGGTCTATCTTGTTGCTCCACGATGGCGACGGCTATGACCCTGCTGGGGATCGCGTGCAGACGGCGGAGGCGCTCCCAGGCATCATCAGCGGTCTTCGTTCCCGGGGCTTCCGTTTCGTGACGCTGCCCACTTGACTCGACTCGCATGAATCAAAAGGTCTCGCACGCACTCCGACTCGGGCTCACGCTCGTCATCCTGGCGTTGCTCGTCGTGTTCGCGACGAAGGTCAACTGGCACAACATCTGGGACTCCATCCGGAGCACGTCGCGCTCGATGCTGCTCGCGGCCGCGCTGGTGAACATTGCATCGATTGCGGTGAAGGGCGTGCGCTGGTGGATCTTCCTGCGGCCGATCGGGGCGAAGTCGCTGCCCCTGGCGCTCAGAGCGACGTTTGCCGGCGCTGGCCTGAACAACGTCCTCGTTGCGAATGGGGGCGAGGCGGCGCGCGTGGTCTTCGTCTCGCGCAGCGCGCACATCACGAGCGCGAAAGTCGTCGCCACGCTCGCGCTCGAGCGGTTGTTCGAGCTGGTCGGTTACGTCGTATTGCTCTCCCTGGCCGCCACGTTCCTCGATCTTCCGCCTACGCTGGAGAAAGCCAAGTACTTCGCGGTTCCGACGCTGGTCGCGATGGCGGCACTGCTCGTCTGGCTTGTGCGTCGTCCCGATGTGGTGGAGACGGTCGCGGGTCCCAAGCCCGGGTCGTGGCAGGGGCGGCTCAAGCAGTACGGGTCGCGCTTCGTCGGCACCATTGGGTCGGTGTCGAACGGACCGCGCTTCATCGGGGCGCTGCTGCTCAGCGTGGTCGCGTGGGCGCTTCAGGTGGCGACCTACCAGATGACCGCCCAGGCGGCGCACTTCCCGATGACGACAGTCGCGACGATCGCCGCGCTGCTGCTGGTCAATCTCGGATTTCTGTTTCGCCTCACACCGGGCAACGTCGGCATTTTCCAGACGGCGTACGCCACGGCTGCCGTCGCCTTCGGCCTCGACCAGAACCAGGCCATTGCCGTCGCGCTGCTCATTCAGGCGCAGCAGATCCTTCCGGTGACGGCGCTCGGTGTTGCGCTCGCGCCGGAGTTCATCTTCAAGGCACAGAAGCGGCGAACCGCCGACGCGCCAGGCGAGCTTCCGAGCGAGTCGCGGTCGCCGTCCGGGACAGGCGGTGCTGGAGATCGGCGAGCGTAGAAACACCGAGGGCCCGCCGGATGACCGGCGGGCCCTGGAGTTCGCGGGCGATGGTTACGAAAGTGTTCGGTGCCTGCGCACCATCGCCGAGATCTCAGGTCACGTCCCTGGGCTGCTCGGGGGCCCTGCCGCCCGATACGGAGTCCATGTCCTCGTCGCTCCGCTTCCCGGCGGCAATCGAATCGAGGCGGTCGTCCTTCACCGCGCCGGCGGGCTTGGCGGGTTGGGAGGGCTTTGCTGCATCGGTGCGTGCCTTGTCATTCTCGCTCATTTCACGATCCTCGTCGAAAGGTCGGGAGCAGTACCGCGGCGAACCAGCAGTCATCTTACGCTGGCCAAACTAAGGCGGGGCCAGTCGGGGTGCAGCGACGCGCATCACATTGGCGCGCGTGTCTTACGCATTGCCACCTTCGGGACTACGGCTCGCTGATCGCGCGCCCGCCGGCGACGCTGCCGAGGTCTTCGTCACTGAGCTTGCCGCCAGCAATGGAATCGAGACTGTCGTCGCCGAGCGCACCACCAGCAATCGACTCGAGACTGTCGTCGCTCGTCGAACCGCCGGAGGCGTTGGCGAGCTCCTGGTCGGACACGGTCTTCTCGCTTGAAGTCTTCATGTCGCTCATGTCTCGGTACCTCGTTGGGGATTGTTGGGACCTCGAGCATACGTTGCACTTTGGACCTTGTCAAACATTCCCCCATGGAGCACGGGTCACCGCCGGGTGTTGCTGACCGCCGGGTAGCCGGTGCGTCCTGCGCCGATCGCGAGGCGGTATTGCGTACCGGCGTCCTCCATGGTGAAGCGCGTTTGCGACAACAGGAGCCGAGCCTGCGCCAGTTGATCTTCGTACTGCAGCAACTGGAAGGTCGTGATCAAGCCGAGCCGTGCGCCTTCGCGTGCCGCGGCGTATTCCCGTTCCGCGAGCGAGGCCACTCGCTGCGCCCCAAGGTATCGGTCCCTGCCCGTCTGCAGTGCGCGGACCGCGGCGCGCACCTCCTCGCGGACCGCATTGACCGTGGACACCTGCGCGAGTCGCGCCGACTCGAGGTCTGATGCGGCGCGTTGATCAACCGCGGCCGCCGCGTCGTTGCGCTGAAACACGGAAGCACTCAGCCCAAGCGTCCACGTCGATGAGCGCACATTGGCGGAGTCGCCAAAGCTGAGGAAACGGGTCGTCGGGGCAGTTCCTCCGTAGCCGTATCCGGCGATGAGATCCAGGCGCGGTAGCCGCTGGCTTTTCGCCTGGTGCGCGCGGCGGCGGCTCGCGTCCACATCCCGCATCGCCGCGGCCGCGTCGCTCCGCTGCGCGTACGCGATTTCCTCCGCGGCGGCCACGGTTGGTATGACCGGCACCAGCGCCGAGTCGGGCGTCGTGTGTGCATTCTGCGCCCGGGCAATGAGGTCGTTCCGCGCGTCCTCACCGTAGACAAGGAACAGCAGGCGCTCGGCGCCGTCCACGCGCTGGCGCTGCGCCTCCCAGAACTGCGTCTCGCGGGTCCTGAGCCCGCGCTCGGAGGTAAGGACGTCCAGCGCGGTCGCCACGTCTCGCGCCTGAAGCGCCACGTTCCGGTCGTAGATCGCGCGCGACGCTTCCACGGACTGCCGCAGCACGCGCTCGTTGCTCTCGGCCTGGCGAAGCTGCCAGAAGGCGTGCTCCACCTGCGCCACGATGACATCCGCGGCGCGCTCATATCGAAAGCGCGCAGCCTCGACGGCTGACCTCGCGGCATCGACCAGTCCGTAGGACCCCCCCCTGCCCAATCCGCGCAGCAACGGCTGGGAGAATGAGAGGACGAGGCTGGAGGCATGCGTGGTCGGAAACGGCAGCGCCGACGTCTTCGTATATGGGTCTAACGAGATGCTGTTGTTGAGGAACGCCAGCCCGAGTTGGCTTCCTGCCGGCAGCTTGACGTCGACCGTGGCGAGTCGTTCGTCGGAGCGCAGGAATGATTGCGGCCGGATGCCCAGGACATCGTCGGCACTGCTTACGCGCTGCGACGACAGCGCGAAGGCGGGGTCGAATCCGGCGCGCGCCGAGAGCAGGTCCGACATCGCGTACCTGGGCCCGAGCGACGCGTCGCGCAGGCTGACGTTGTCGCGAAGCGCGGTGCCAACGAGCACTGGCAGCGAGAGTGTCAGCGTATCCGTCGCGTTGCCGCTGGTCGTCGGTGGCTGCTGTGCGGCAAGTCGACTGGCGCCGACGAGAAGGGCGGAGAGTGCTAGGCGACGCATGGACATACCGTACCGCCACAGACGCAGGGTCGGCAAGGTGCGCTTGCGGCACCACGCCCCCCGCCTAGAATAGACCGCCAACACCGGCGAGTGCCGCCCGTGTACGCATGACGTGTCCGCGGTGGGGTGGACAATGGCCCAGGAAGTCTTCAGGAAATCCGCTCTCGCGCGACTCGCAAGTCCGGAGCAGCTCGACCAACTGATGGAGGTCACCGACAGCAAGGGATGGTGGACGCTCACCGCGCTCGCCTCACTGGTCGTCGCTGCCGTCCTGTGGTCGTGGGTAGGTCGCATCCCGACCACCGTCCAGGGAACGGGCATCCTGCTGCGCGAGGGCGGTGTGTTCGACGTACAGACCACCGCCGGCGGTCAGGTCCTGGAGCTGAGCGTCACCGAGGGACAAGCGGTGCGCGCGGGCCAGGTCATCGGGCGCGTCGCGCAACCGGAACTCGGGCGCCAGATCAGAGAGGCGCAGCAGGTCATCAGTGACCTGGAAGACCGCAAGCGCCAGACGACGGGGTACAGCGCGGCCGAGCTCTCCTCGCGACTCAGCACGCTCGAGCAGCGCCGGATCTCGCTCGAATCGGACACGGCGTCCACGCGAAGCCAGATCGCGTGGTTGACCACACGACTTGCGCAACAGCAGGAGGCACAGCGCATCGGGCTGGTGACCGGCGAGCAGGTCGAGCAGGTGCGCGGACAGCTCGACGCGTCGCGCGGCCGCTTCGCGAACGACCTCACGTCGCTGCGTCAGGTACAGGTTGACATCCTCAGTGCGCAGCAGACGTCGGCGACCAACGTGCGTACGGTTGACGATCGACTCTCGGACGCCCGCCGTCAATTGCAGATCCAGCAGGGCCGCCTCGAGCAAGCCGAAAAAATCATCACGGCGCAGGCAGGGCGCGTCCTCGAAGTGAAGACCGACGTGGGTTCGATCATCGAGGCGGCTACGCCGATCGTCAGTATCGAGCTCGCCAGCCGGCCGTTGCGCGCCATGCTCGTCGTACCGAGTACCGGACGAACGGCGAAAGTGGGCATGACGGTTCGTGTCATTCCCTCCACCGAGAACTGGCAGGAATCGGGATTCATCCTGGGCAGAGTCGAGACAATCTCGGAGACGCCCGTCACGATGCAGCGTCTGCAACGCCTCCTGCACAATGACGCCCTGTCGCAGGGTCTCCTGTCGCGCGGCGCAACGTACCTCGTCGAAGTGAGTCTCGAGAAGGCGAATACGCCGAGTGGCTTCAAGTGGACGACGGCGCGCGGTTCACCGCATCCCGTCACCACGGGAATGCTGGCGAGTGGACGCATCACGGTAGATGAGCAACGTCCGTTGAGCCTCGTGATCCCCATGCTACGGACGTCATTTGGCCTCTAGCGTTGAGGCGGTTCCGGCGCCGGTGCGCGCTCGGCGCAAGGCGTGGCACGAGCGCACGCCCACCATCTTCCAGATGGAGGCGGTCGAATGCGGCGCGGCGTCGCTGGCGATGATCCTCTCGCACTACCGGCTCGAGGCCCCGCTCGAACAGCTGCGCATCAACTGCGGCGTCTCGCGCGACGGAAGCACGGCCAAGAACATCTTGATTGCCGCGCGCACATACGGCCTCACCGCGCAGGGATGGAAGAAGGAGCTTGATGGGCTATGGGACGTTCAGTCTCCCGCCATCATCTTCTGGAACTTCAATCACTTCGTGGTGCTTGAGGGCGTCAGCGAGACGGGGTGCTGGCTCAACGACCCTGCCCTTGGCCGACGTAGCGTGAGTTGGGAGGAGATGGACATCGGATTCAGTGGTGTCGTGCTCACCTTCGAGCGCTCGGCGACGTTCCGGCCGGGCGGCCAGCGCCCGAGTGTGGTGGCCGCGCTCCGACGCCGGCTCACGGGATCCGAGACGGCCATGATGTTTCTCGTCCTCTGTGGGTTGGCGATGGTCGTGCCGGGGCTCGTGATCCCCATCTTTTCACGGATTTTTGTCGACAGTGTCCTCGTCGGGCACGTCGATGGCTGGCTTCGGCCGCTCCTGATTGCCATGACGCTGACGTTTCTCCTGCGTCTCGCGCTCGGATACGTCCAGCAGCAGTACATCCGGCGCCTCCAGACGAAGCTGCTCGTCACGAACACGACCGAGTTCTTCGAGCACGTGCTGCACCTGCCGATCGAGTTCTTTTCGCAGCGGTACGTGGGCGACATCGCCACCCGCGTCGGCTTGAACGATCAGGTCGCGCTTTTCATGGCACGGCGATTGGCGAGCGCGGCGATCAACGGCGTGCTGGCGCTTTTCTTCATGCTGCTGATGTTCGCGTATTCGGTTCCGCTCACTCTTGTGGGCGTCGTGGTGGTGGCGATCATCGTCGCGGTCACGCGGTACGTCGGTGGCATCCAGTCCGACGGCAGCAAGCGCCTGCTTCAGGAGCAGGGCAAGGTGAGCGGCGTCGCCATGGGTGGCCTCACGACCATCGAGACGCTGAAGGCCACGGGTGGCGAGACGGACCTGTTTGCGCGCTGGGCCGGCTACCTCGCCAAGACCGTGACGATTTCCCAACGGCTCGACCGCTCGACCATCGCGCTGTCGGCCATTCCCGGTCTGCTCAACCAGATGACGTTCGTCGTCATCCTCTGCATCGGTGGCGCGCTGGTGATGGACGGGCAGATGTCCATGGGCGCGCTCGTCGCGTTTCAATCGCTGATGGCGAGCTTCCTTGCGCCGATCGTGAGTCTGTCCGCGCTCGCGACGGACACGCAGTCGATGGCCGGAAACCTTGCCCGGCTCGAAGACGTCCTGCGCTACGACATCGATGCACGTTCCGTCGCGAGGGAGGAAGATGTCGTCTCTGCGTTCGCAGGAGAGCGGCTCCGCGGAGAGGTGGAGCTCCGGAATGTCACGTTCGGATATTCGGTGCTCGCGCCACCACTCATCGAGGATTTCAACCTTCACGTAAAGCCGGGGGCGCGCGTTGCCCTTGTCGGGGGATCCGGCAGCGGCAAATCCACGCTCGCCAAGCTGATCTCGGGGCTCTACACGCCGTGGTCGGGCGAGATCCTCTTTGATGGTCAGCCGATCTCCGCATTGCCGGGAACCACGTTCACGTCATCCGTGTCGGTGGTGGATCAGGACATCTCGATGTATCAGGGCACGCTGCGGGACAACCTCACGCTCTGGGATCGCACCGTCCCCGAAGCCGAGTTGGTTCACGCGGCCAAGGACGCGCTGATCCACAATGAGATCGCGGCACGACAGGGTGGATATGCCGGCGCGGTCCAGGAGGGCGGTACCAATTTCAGTGGAGGGCAGCGACAGCGCCTTGAGATCGCGCGCGCACTCGCCAATGAGCCGCGGGTCCTCATCCTCGACGAAGCCACGAGTGCCCTCGATGCGCTCACCGAGCAGCGCATCGAGCAGCATCTCCGCCGTCGTGGCTGCACCTGCATCGTCGTCGCGCATCGCCTCAGCACCATCCGTGACGCGGACGAGATCATCGTGATGGAGAAAGGGAAAGTCGTACAGCGCGGATCGCACGAGCGGTTGATGCGCGATGACGACGGGTTGTACGCGCAATTAGCCCGCGCGTGACGACGAACGCGCGGGCGTCGGTGTCCGCACTTCAGGCGCAGGCATCCCCCCGTCGGCGCATGATCGCCAATGAGCGCGTGCCACTCGACGGGCTCGACAAGCTTTGGGTCATCAACGAGGGCAGCGTCGAGGTATTCGCGGTGCGCGCCCTCGACGGCGAGCCGGTCGGACCCCGTCGCTGGATGTTCACCGCTGGCGTTTCATCCGCACTCTTCGCGCTGCCGGTCGTTGAACATGACAATCTCACGCTCATCGCGATTGCTGCCGCCGACGGTGAGCTCGAGGAGTTCGCCCTCGACGAGCTGCGCGCTGCCGCGAGGCTTTCCGACGAAACACGCACGTGGGTCGCCGGCCTGATGGATTCGTGGCTGTGCGCCACCGGCGAGGCTGTCGCCCGCATCGAGGATCACCAGCTCGCCGACGTTCTCGAGCCCCATGCGGCCGCGGCCTTCGAGCCTGACCGCCGCGTCGGCGTGCGCGAAGGCGTTGCGTGGGTGCGGCATCAGGCCGGGCACTCGTGGTACGTCGGACGCGCCGGCATGATCGCCCTGCGTGCAGACACGGGGGCCTTCCCCCTCGCGGGCGGCGCGTGGATGCTCTCGCGATCGAAGGTGGAGGTCACCACGCTCTCGACCGTCGAGCAGCTCGCCGACGGCGGGGCATGGAGCGGCTTCGACGTCTACCGCTCGGTGCTCTCGAGCTGGGCATCCGCGTCCGAACGCATCGCCGAGCTGGCCGAGCGCGACAGGCGGCTGCGCCGAGCCGCCGCCAACCGGCAGATGAAGGAGGGCGCCCTCGCCGATCTCATGGGTACGATCGCCGCCCATCCGGCTGCGCTGCAGCCGACGGCCTCCGGCGCGCGCGGTGACGCGCTGCTCGAGGCGTGTCGCGCCATAGGACGTCAGGAGTCCATTGAGTTCCGTCCACCGGCGCAGTGGGAGGTCGACGACGGCCTACGCAACCCACTCGGCGCCATTTGCGTGGCGTCGCGTGTTCGGTCGCGGCGTGTGGCGCTCAAGGGTGACTGGTGGTTGCGAGACAGCGGATCGATCCTGGTGCGCTACAAGGATGGCCGCGTTCCCCTCGCGGCCATGCGCGACAGGAAGGGTCGATACGAACTGCATGATCCCGCCGACGGGTCGCGCGTCATGATGCGCGCAGGTCTCGCGGAGCGGCTGGAGCCGTTCGGGGTCGTCTTCTATCGCCCCCTTCCCGACGTGCCCGTCACCACCCGGACGCTCGTGCGCTTTGTCCTGAGCGGGATGTCCGGGTTGCTCTGGAACATCGCCGTGATTGCGATACTCGGTGGCGCGCTCGGTCTTTTCATGCCCATCGCGACTGGGTTCGTCTTCGCGCAGGTCATCCCGTCGAGCATGCGAGGGCAGCTCATCCAGGTGTTCATTGGCCTGACCATCGCCACGGTGTCCGCGCAAGTGTTCGAGGTCGTGCGCGCGTACACGGTGCTGCGGCTGAACGGCCGTTCCGCAACCGCAATGCAGGCTGCCGTCTTCGATCGACTGTTGCAGCTTCCTGCCGCATTTTTCCAGCGATACACCGTCGGTGACCTCGTTGCACGCGTGAATGGCGTGAGTGAAGTGCGAAAGTTGTTGAGTGCGGCGGCCATTACCGCGCTGCTCGGTGGCCTGACCGGCTTCCTCAATTTTGTTCTGCTCTTCTATTTCGCGCCGACGCTCGCGTGGGTGGCGGGGCTCTTCGCACTACTTACTTGCGCCGCGATTGGGTTCCTGAGCTGGCGGGCGAAGCGCCTGCAGGACGGCATCCAGGACATCACCGGAAAGCTTGCCGGACTTGTCTTCCAGCTCATTTCCGGCATCGCGAAGCTGCGCGTTGCCGGTGCGGAGGATCGCGCCCTCGCCATGTGGGCGCAGCGCTACGTCGAGAAGGTACGGCTCGAGAACCGCGCGTCCGACGCGAACGGGCTCGTCATCCTCGTGACGAATGGACTTCCGCTGCTCGCCTCGATCGTGACGTTCGGTGTGGTCGGTGCCATGATGGAAACCACGAGCGCACTCAGTGTCGCGACGTTCGTGGCATTCAACAGCGCGATGGGCGCGTTCCTCGCCGCCACCGTGGCTACCAGTACGAAGCTGGTGGAGATGGTGCAGATCATCCCGTTGATGAAGCGCGCGAGCGTCATCCTCATGGAGCCACCGGAGATCACCGCATCACGCCCAGGACCTGGCCGTCTGACCGGCCGGATCGAGGGACGCAATCTCTCATTCCGGTATCGTCCCGATCAGCCGCTTATCCTCAACAGCGTCAGCTTCTACGCCGAGCCCGGCGAGTTCGTCGCGTTTGTGGGGCCATCAGGCTCCGGCAAGTCCACCGCGCTGCGCCTGCTGCTGGGCTTCGAGGCGCCCGAAACCGGCGGCGTGTTCTTTGACGGGCAGGATCTCGCCACGATCGACGTCGGCGCGGTGCGGCGACAGATGGGCGTGGTCCTCCAGGGCAGTCGACTGATGGCCGGCGACATCTTCACCAATATCATCGGGTCGTCTCCGCTCAAGCTGGATGACGCCTGGGAAGCCGCAGAGATGGCAGGGTTCGCGGACGACGTGCGGGACATGCCGATGGGCATGCACACCGTGATCTCCGAGGGGGGTTCGACGCTCTCGGGCGGTCAGCGCCAGCGCCTGCTCATCGCGCGCGCACTCGTGCACAAGCCGCGCATCATCCTTTTCGATGAGGCCACATCCGCGCTCGACAACCGCACGCAGAAGATCGTCACCGAGAGCCTCGACCGCATGAACGCGACGCGCATCGTGATCGCGCATCGCTTCAGCACGATCGAGCATGCGGATCGCGTCTACGTGATCGACGGGGGCACAGTGATGGAATGGGGCAGTCCAGCGGACCTGCTCACGCGCGAGGGAGTGTTCGCGCGACTCGCGGCACGACAGCTCGCCTGACCGTGCCGTCAGGGAGCAGTCATATGCAATGCGGCAATCCCCGCTCTCGCGACCTGCGCGTCCTGTGGGGCCGTCCCGCCGCTCGCGCCCACGGCGCCGATGACCTGGCCGCCGACGACGATGGGAACGCCGCCCTCGACTGGCAGTGCGTCGGTAGCCAGATACTGGATGCGCCCGCCGGCGACGGCTGAATCGAGCGCCTTCGTAGGACGCCGGTAGCGCGCTGCCGTGCGTGCCTTCCTCAGCGCAAAGTCGCCATTGTACGGGGCGGACATGTCACTCTTGTGGAAGAGAACCAGCTCCCCACCGGCGTCCACCACCGCAATGGTCATGGACCACCCGTTCTTCGTCGCTTCCGCCTCGGCCGCGGCGACGATGTTCTTCGCCCCGTCCAACGTGAGCCCAGACGTCGCACGGATCTGCGCGCGCGCACTACTGGAAAGCGAAACGGAAAGAGTCGAGATCAGCATCAGGCGAGCGAGCAGTGCTGTCATTCCGTGATGTGAAGTGAGGGCCATGGATTACGCTCTCCGGAGTACGGGTTGTCCAGCGGCGTCCGGCAGCTCGACCCCGCTCACAGCGCCCACGTCGTCCACAAAGCTGACGCAGACGCTCGCCGCGAGCAGGCAGACGCCGCCCAGCAGCACAAAATAGACGGGCGCATTCGGATTCCCGGCGCCGAACAGGAGTCGTGACAACGGACCGAAGAACAGGGCCGCGACGATCTCGGGTATGACGATGAAGAAGTTGAACACGCCCATGTACACCCCCATCCGCGCGGGGGGCAAGGCCGTGGAGAGAATCGCGTACGGCATCGAGAGGATCGAGGCCCATGCGATACCGACGCCGACCATGGAGAGCAGCAGCAGGTACTTGTCGTGAATCACGTAGACGGACAGCAGACCCAATGCGCCGCAGACGAGCGCGGCCGAATGCACGAACTTGCGGCTCGTGCGCTCGGCGATCCTGGGCAGTGCGAGCGCGACGAGGAAGCAGGTGATCGAATAGAAGGCGAAGGCGAAGCCGCCCCACTCGATGCCCTGCGTGTAGACGTCCGACTGCGGGTCCGTCGCCCCGAAGACATGACGGGCAGTCGCCGGTACGAAGAAGAGCCACATGCAGAAAAGGCCCAGCCACGTGAGCAACTGAACGACGCCCAGCTGGCGCATCGTCCTCGGCATCTCACGCACCGCGTGGGCGACCTCAGTGATGATCGCGCCGATGCCCTGACCCTCAGAGCGCGACTTCCTGAATGCCTCCATGTCCTCGGGAGGGAATTCCGATGTCGTCACCACGGTCCACAGCACGGCCGCGAGGAAGACCACCGCCCCGAACTGGAACGAGTACTTGACCGTGAGTGGGATTCCGCTGGCGGTGTTGCCGGTGACGCCCATGAGGCGCAGGAACAGCGGTAGCGCATTCGCCAGGCTCGCACCGATGCCGATGAAGAGCGACTGCACCACGAAGCCCGTGGTGCGCTGCGACACGTCGAGCTTGTCCGCGACGAACGCCCGGAACGGTTCCATGGAGATGTTGATCGACGCGTCAAGGACCCAGAGCAGCGTCGCCGCCATCCAGAGGCTGCTCGACGTCGGCATGAAGAAGAGCGCGACTGACGCGAGGATCGCTCCCGTGAGGAAGTACGGGCGCCGACGCCCCAACCGCCCCCACGTGCGATCGCTCAGCGCGCCGATGAGCGGCTGGACGATCAGGCCAGTGACCGGTGCGGCCAGCCAGAGCAGCGGCACCTGGTCCGGCCGCGCACCCAGCCGCTCGTACACGGCCGACATGTTGGCGAGCTGCAGTCCCCACCCGAACTGGATGCCGAGGAACCCGAAGCTCATGTTGAACATGCCTGCGGGGCCCAGTCGTGGTCGCGGGGTCATCGTCCGCTCCGCCGCACGGGTGCCCCATGCACGAGCACTCGGTATCCATGAGCGGGAATGTCGAGCGTTCCCGACTCGGCGAGTGTCGTCGATGCATTTGAGAACCAGTCGCTGAACGCACCCGTAGTGGTCAGGCCGCGGTACTTCACGCTGGTCGGCGCATCGCCGAAGTTGACGGCGACGAGCACGCCGTCTGCGCCGCGCATCCGCGTGAACGCGTACACGCGCGGGCCACCATCGTTTGTCAAGGCGTTCTGCTGCGTTGCACCCGACGTCCCGCTCCAGAGCGCCGGCTCGCCATGGCGCAGGTCGAACATCGCGTGATAGAAGCGTTCCAGCGACGGACCTTTCCAGTCCACCGTGTCCTTTTCGAAGAAGCGGAGCCGCTTGTCGAGGCTCACTTCCTGGCCCGTGTAGATCTCCGGGAACGACCCGCGCATCGTCGCGGCGAGCACGAACGCCGCGAGATGATTCGCGCCCATGCGCTCGAACTCGGTGCCGGTCCAGCTGTTCTCGTCGTGGTTGCTGGTGAAGTACATGTGGTAGTCCTTGTCGCGATACCCGCGTCGCTGACGCTGGACGTAGGCATCGAGCTCCGCCGTCGGCTTCTTGCCCTGCACCACGTCATTGAGCAGGTGATGCAGCTCCCACCCATATGTCATGTCGAACGCCATCCCCAGCGCGGGCGACTCCGCCTCGGCGAGCATGAAGAGGTCGCGCTTCGTGCGCGCCAGCGCGCGACGAGCCTCTACCCAGAAATCGAGCGGCACCCCCGCAGCAAAGTCGCACCGGAAGCCATCGATCTTCATGTCAGTCAGCCACCATCGCATCTCGGCGATCATCGCCGAGCGAAGCTGCGGATTGGTGTAGTCAAGCTGCGCGACGTCCGTCCAGTCGGTTTCCTTGCCCGACTCATCGACGGCGTTGGAGATCGATCCGTTGGCGCGGTGGAGGTACCACTCGGGATGCTGCGTTGTCCAGGCGTGATCGAAGGCGGTGTGGTTCGGGACCCAATCCAGGATAACCCGCATGCCGCGGCGGTGCGCGTCGGCCACCAGCATCCGGAAGTCGGCCGCGTTGCCGAACTCGGGGTTGATCGCTTGGTAGTCGGCAATCGAGTAATAGCTGCCCAGCGACCCCTTGCGGTTCAACGTGCCGATGCGCTGGACCGGCATGAACCAGAGCATGTCGACGCCCATGGCGCGCAGTCGCGGGAGGTGGCTGCGAAACGCCGCGAATGTGCCTTCGGGCGTGTACTGGCGCACGTTGACCTCGTACAGCACCGCATTCCTGGCCCACTCTGGCGGGTTTCGGTCCTGTGCCGGAGCGGTACTCGCCGGGAGGCTGGTGCAGAGGATGACCACGGGCAGCAGTGCCCGCATGGTGACGCGCATGTATTTCTCCGGGATCGAAAACAGGACGTTGGGTGAACCCTTTATCCCCGGACGTTGCAAAGTGTTTCGCAACTTCCGGACGGAACAGCCGCCGGACAGCCGCCTCCCAGCGGCTTGACTCCCTCTGTGATAGCAGCGAGAATCCGCGCGCACAAGTAGCGCGACCTGCGTCATCCCGCGGCAAGCGATTGCGCAACTTTTGCGACCAATCCAAAGGAACTCATGGCCGGACACCGCGTCACCTTGAAGGACATTGCGAAGTCCGTGAGCCTTTCCATGGCGACGGTGTCGCGCGCGCTCGCCGACCATCCCGACATCAGCCGGGAGACGAAGGAACGCGTGCGCGATGCGGCGCAGTCACTGAGCTATATCCCGAACTATCGCGCGCGCTACCTCCGCGCGAAGCACTCGCGCCTCATCGCGCTGATCGTGCCCGAGATGAACATGTTCTTCATGCCGTCGATGATGTCGGGCATCAACCGCGTGGTTCAGGCGAACGACTACTCCCTGATTGTATTCCAGAGTGACAATTCCATCACCCAGGAACGACGTTTGGTGGAATATTGCACCCAGCTCTCCGCGGACGGCGTCCTCCTCGTGCTCTCGTCCGAGACGATCGACCTCCAGCACCTCGACATCCTGCACGAGGTCGGTATTCCCGTCGTCCTGCTGGACAAGACCATCGATACCGCCAAGCACACCACCATCACGATCGACGACCAGGAAGCTGGCCGCGAAGCCACCAGCTACCTGCTCGAACGCGGTCACACGCGCATTCTCGGTATCTTCGGCGACCAGCGCCAGCGCATCGGCGCCCAGCGCCTCAAGGGCTTTCGGCGTGCGCACACCGATGCTGGCGTTCCCCTCGCCGACAGCCAGATCATCCGGGTCACGCTGCTCGGCGAGCTTGAGGAACAGCTCGATCGTGCCTTTACCGCGCATCCGGACATCAGTGCCGTGTTCAGCATGACGGATGAGCTCATGGTGCGCACGCACTACCTTCTCTCCAAGCGCGGCACGCACATCCCCGACGACGTCTCCCTCATGGCGATCAGCGATGGCCAGGCGCCGCTCTTTCTCCACCCGAACGTCACGCACCTGCGCCACTCCGGCGTCGAACTCGGGGAACGCACAGCGCACATCCTCATCGGCATGATCGAGCACAACTCCGACGCCATGATGGACGTGCGGATTCGCACCACGCTCGTGGAGCTGGGCTCCGTCGCCACGCTCGCCGCCCCCATCAGGCGGCGCGCCAAACGCTGACACCTTCCGATCCATGTTGAACACCATCGCGCTCCTGGCGCAGCTCATGGCCCCCACGGCGACCCAACCGGTGCTCGCCTTTCCCGAACGTGGCCTGGACGACAGCGCCGCCTATCAGGGATACAAGACGCGCATCTTCCGCGACGCGGCGGGCAACTCGCTGCAGGTCTCCCTGGATGCGCGCGCCCAGCGAGTGGTGCACCTCTGGGCAGACGCCGAGGACGAAAGCCTGGGGTTTACGGCGAGGGCAACAAACGGAAGGGCCGCGGATCTCGACTGGAACGACATGGGCGCGATGATCTCCCGTCGTGGCGCCACGCGCACCTTCGAGCACGCACTCGTGGCGCACAACACGCGCATCGACATCGGCTGGTTCCTCCTCGGCTCCATGCGCGTCGAGCGCGACCTGCAGTACGCCGAGCGCCAGAAGGCGTCGTTCCATGAGGCGCCATTCGTGGTGGCGGAAGTGGATCGCTTGTCTCATGCGATCGCCACACTCGACGCAAGCGAACAACAGCGCCACCTGACCCTACTCCACGCCGCGGACCTCCGTACGCTGCGCGCCCGCATGCGTCCGACCATCGTCACGCTCATGGACGGGCGCGTCGCGGTCACGCGGGTGAGCCAGCCGGCACTCGATGGCCTCGACACGCTGGTGCTGGAGATCCGCACCGATCCATCGCGCGTCGCCACGAGCCTCGCGGGCGACTCGCTCGCGCTCGAAGCGCGGGCGGGAGCCGTCATCCCATTTCGGGTACGCATCACCACGACGGGTCGCGCGCTGCATCCACTGTCGCGTACCGAGATGTTCAACGCGCCCTTCCGCGCATTCCTGAAGTCTGCCGCACCGCCCCGCGCATCCACGGCGACGGACGCCAGCGCCCTGCGCGCACGCCGGATCGAACGTCAGGTGCGAGGGCTCGAGCTCCTGTCGTCGCGCGAAAAGCTCATGGCGGGCATGCCGACCTACGCAACGTATTTCGGACGCGACATGCTCATGACGGCGCTCATGATGCATCCGGTGTGGCGGGACCAGATGTCGGAGTTCGTCATCGCGAGCGCACTGCGCAAGCTCTCGCCGGAGGGTCAGGTGAGCCACGAGGAAGCGCTGGGCGGGCAGGCGATCCGCGAGTCCGCCAGCGACTACGCGGCGCTCGTCGATGCCTCGCGGAAGACGCGAGACCGGGACAGTGCGGCGCAGGCGGACTCACTGCTCGCGCACGCGCGTACCGCATTGCGCGATCTCCGCCGCGTACGTGAGAACTACCACATGATCGACGCGGCCTTCCAGTTTCCAATCGTCGTGGCGCGGTGGATCGGCGACAGCAGCATCTCCCCGGCGCGGAAGCGGGCATTCCTGCTCGACAGCACCGAAAACGGTGAGCCGCGCGCGCGTCGCCTGATGCGCGAACTCGCGCTCGTGACGCGACTCACGGCGCCCTATGCGAACGCGCCTGCCACTGCAAACCTGATTTCCTTCGCGCCGCGCGACTCGGGACGATGGGCCTCACAGAGCTGGCGTGACAGCAACGTCGGCTACGCCGGTGGGCGCTTTGCCATGGACGTGAACGCCGTCTGGGCGCCGCATGCGCTCGAGTCGGTCGAGACCATTGTGTCTGCGCTGCGAGGCATCGGCCTGGACCCGGAGGCGATAGCGCGTATCGCTGGTGGCGAAGCCGCGCCGACGGCCACGCTACTCTCGTACATCCAACAACCGGCGTCGCTCAAACGTGCGGTGACGACGTGGTCCGGCGCCGACAAGCACTTCGTCATCCGGCTGATCCCCTCCGAAGTGCAGGCACGCACCCGTGCTCGGCTTGCGGCAATGAACGACGAAGAGCGCAAGCACTGGAGCGGCGTTCTCACCAGGACGGGGGCGGATCGCGACTCGCTGTCCTTCCTTGCCCTTTCGCTCGACACCGATGGTCGTCCTATTCCCGTTGCGAACAGCGATCCCTCTACGCGTCTTTTTCTCGGTGACGTTGGTGAAGCATCCCCGGAGGTCACTGCCCGTACGAGAGGTGAGGTGCGCCGCGACGTCGGCCTCTTTGCGCAACCCTATCCGGTCGGCCTGCTGATCGACAGCGTCGGGCCCGTCGTCGCGAACGATTCATACGCTGGCGCATCGACGTGGCGCGACTTCGAGCGCGACCGATACCACGGGCCTCGCGTGATCTGGGGTCGCGAGAACAACTTGTTCCTCCTCGGCACCATGCATCGGATCGACGAGGCGAGTACGCCCGCGGCTCGTCGCGACCCCGCGAATGCGGCCTACGTGCGCGACCTGCGCGCCGCGGTCGACAAGGTGCTCGCCGCCGTGCAGGCCTCGGGCTTCCACAGCGAGCTGTGGAGCTACGAGGTGCACGACGGTCGGGTGACTCCGGTGCGCTATGGCTCCGGCTCCGATGTCCAGCTCTGGAGCACGACCGACCTCGTCGTGCAGTACGAGCGCTACCGGTTGGGCCGGTAGCGCCGGCCCGGCGGCCGACGCCCTAGACGGCCTTGTGAGTTTTCGACGGCCGAGCAAGGAGCAGCATGAACACCCCGAAAACGAGCATGACCAACCCCCACCACATGTTGATCTGCCCCCCCTTCGTGAATGCGCTCTTCGCCGCTGCCGGCTCGAGCACCCCATACACAGTCAGCAGGATTCCCAGCGCCGTGAAGAGCGCACCGATCGGAACGCGTACATCGAGATCGCCTGTGGCACTCATGGGTCTACCGGAAGATGAGATTGAGGACCAGAAGGATTAGCAGCGTGACCACTCCGAGGAACGCCGGCTTTTCCCAGAACTTGCGCGATGTGCTCACCGGCCTCGGCGTAAGGGCGTAGACCAGGCCCTTGAGCTCCTCGTCGGGGCGAGGTTTCGTGAGCATGCTCACGACGATGGTGACGACGAAGCAGGTCGTCCACGCGAAGATGGCCGTCCAGAAGGTCTGGCCCATCTCGCTGCGGAAGGTCTCCAGCACTCCGAAGTAGCCACCTTTCACGCCGGGAACCGAGCCTGCGGGAAGCGTGAGTCCGTGATGAACCGCCGCCGCCACCGTTCCGGAGAGCAATCCCCAGAATGCGCCATGTCCCGTCGTCCGTCGCCAAAACATGCCGAGGAAGAACGTGGCGAAAAGTGGCGCGTTGACGAACGCGAACACCAGCTGCAGCAGCTCCATGATGTTGTTGAACGACGCGGCCACATACGCCGCGGCGATCGCCAGCGCGATGCCGACCACTGTGGCGATGCGGCCGATCATCAGGTAGTGCTTGTCGTCCGCATCCTTGCGGATGTAGGTCTGGTACAGGTCGTAGGTCCACACGGTGTTGAAGGCCGTGATGTTTCCCGCCATTCCCGACATGAACGACGCGAGCAGCGCGGCGAGTCCCAACCCCAGCATGCCGTTGGGAAAGAGATTCATCAACATCGACGGCGTCGCGAGATCGTAGTCCAGCACCACGTGTCCCGCAGCGTCGAGCAACGGCCCTCCGCCCGCCGCAACCTTGGCCGGAATGATGCCCTTGCCGCCGATCACGAGTGCGATCATGCCGGGCAGGATGACCAGGAACGGAAAGACCATCTTCGGAAGGGCCGCGATGAGCGGCGTCCGACGCGCCGACTCCATCGAGTCGGCCGCCATGGCGCGCTGCACGACGAGAAAGTCGGTGCACCAATAGCCGAACGAGAGGACGAAGCCGAGTCCCATCACGAGGCCGAACCACTCGACGCCGATGAGGTTGTGCGCTGGCGCATCCAGCCCCTGCCACGCATGTGTGTATGCGCCAGCCGGGTGCCCCTGCGAGACCGCGAGTTCCGTGAGCTTCACCTTCAGCCCACTCCAGCCGCCGACTTCGTTCAGGCCGACGATCACGAGCGGCGCAAATCCGAACACGATGAGGAAGAACTGCAGCACCTCGTTGTAGATCGCGCTCGTCAGGCCGCCGAGGAGGATGTACGTCAGCACGATGATGGCCGACACCAGGACACTGACGTTGAAGCTCCAGCCGAGCAGCAGGTGCATCAGGGCGCCCATCGCATACATCGACACGCCGGACGAGAACACCGTCATGATCGCGAACGAGACCGCATTGAAGGCGCGCGTCTTCTCGTCAAAGCGGAGACGCAGGTATTCAGGGACGGATCGCGCGCGCGAACCGTAATAGAACGGCATCATGAACAGGCCGACGAACAACATCGCCGGCACGGCGCCAATCCAGTAGAAATGGCTCGTTGAGATGCCGTACTTCGCACCCGACGCGCCCATCCCGATGACCTCCTGGGCACCCAGGTTGGCCGAGAGAAACGCGAGTCCCGTGATCCATGCCGGCAGCGAGCGGCCGGAGAGGAAAAAATCCGTGCTCGTTCGCATGGCGCGGCGCAATTGCCAGCCGATGCCGAGCACGAAGGCGAAGTAGATCGCGATGATCGTGTAGTCGATCCAGCGCAGTCCGATTGGAGCTAGGCCCGGCACCATCTGCACAATGCCTCCGAAATGAAGGGGGACTGCCACCGCCGTATTGGCGGCGGCTTAGCCTACTACGCGGGACGACCTGCGGCAATCAACAATCAATACCGGGCGGTATTCAGCGGGAACGTACGCCAGCGATGCCGGAATTCCTCAGGCCAGGGTGAATAGTCGGCGCATCATGGCCGCGCACCCGCCGGTGCGGACCGGGCTCGCTCGAGGGCCGCCATCGCCTGCGCGACGCCGTTGGTCCAGCCGAATCCGTCCTGCGTGGGATACTCGCCGCCGCCTGCTCGTCGGCGGAGGTCAGTGACGTCGTATTTCTCGGTCATCTTGCCAGTCACACGATACGTCCTCCGGTTCAGTGCGAGCCATCGATTGCGAGCATCGTCTGCAATGTCATCTCGCCCGTACCGGCGGGCGGCTTCACCGCCAAGCCATTGCAGTGGCGGCCATCCATTCGGTGCATCCCATTGCTGGCCGGACGCGATTTGCGTCGTCACGAATCCTCCCGGCTTCAGGAAGTCGCGGCCGAGGCGCGACGCCACGGCACGTCCCTGCTCCGGCGTTGCCAGGCCGAAATACAGTGGTGCCGCCGCGGCCATGGTCGGCCGGTCCGTCACGCGCGCGCCCGTTCGCCACCGCACGTCGAAGAAGAAGCCTTCCGTGGAATCGTACGATGCGGCCAGCAGCGCAGCCCGTCGACTACCCGCCAAACGATCGTATAGTGCCGCCACGTCCGCATCCCCCGCCAGACCGCGTATACGACGAAGGGCAGCAATCGTTCGCTCGGCGTGATAGAGGAGGCTGTTGAGGTCCACGGGAACAAGCTCCGTCGTTTCCAGCGTCCGCAGGTCGGCAGGATTGCGCATCCAGCGGCTGGAGAAGTCCCAGCCACTTTCCGCGGACGCGCGAATGTTTCGGTAGAGCGCTTCCCGCTCACCAGCCGGAACGGTCTGCGCAAGCTCATAGTCCTCGCGATACGATTCCGGCCGCGGCTCCGGACGGTCGTCCCAGTAGCGATTCAACAGCGAGCCGTCTCGCAGGCGCACGACTCGACGCATGGCAGATCCAGGTACCACCTGCTCTGCGCCGGCCATCCAGAAAGCGTGCTCCTTCTCCATGGCGTCCAGATAGCCCGCCGCGCGCATGCTGTCCGTTGCCGTGGCGTACAGGCCGACCATCGCCGAGAAGTAGGGCGGCTGGCTCCGGCTCAGGTAGTACGAGCGGTTGCCGTTGGGGATGTGGCCAACCGTTCGAACGAGGTAGGCAAAGTTGTCGAGCATATTCTTCACGAGGTCCGTACGACCATCCTGGATGAGTCCGAGCATCGTGAAGTACGAATCCCAATAGTAGACCTCGCGAAATCGGCCTCCGGGTACCACGTAGGAGCCCGGCAGCGGTATCAGCGATGACCGCGCATCGATGGGGTCGGAGGGTCGCGTTAGCGCCGGCCAGAGTGTTCGAATATGCTCCTCCATCGACTGGGACGTATCTGAGCGAATCGCCCCGCCGACCGCGGGCGGGGCGTCGAAGCTCGAATCGACAAAGGCGCGCAGCGAGAAACCGGCGTCGCCTCGAACGCGCTCGTAGCGCGCACTCAGCTCGGCGGGCGCGACGCGCGGCCGCGCATCGACCAGCGTCTTGGAGTCGGGAAAGATGCGTGCGAGCTGGATGTCGTGAAACAGCGAGCCGAGCGCCCGCGGCGGATCGTAGACGTGGACGGTGTCGGTTGGCGCGTGAGCAATGCCGACCGGGACACCAGACGCATTGGAGTGACAGGCGCTCGCAAGCACGAGCCCACAGACAGCGGCGCTGGAGAACCGTCTCATTCGCGTACACGTGATCACGCGCTCACCTGATAGTGGATGTGGGCTTCGCTTCGCATCATTGCGTTCCCCGGATGGGAGCCGACGGGCGCGCCGTGTTCAATCGGAGCACCTGGAGCCCGTCATTGTTGCGCGCGACCACGAGCAGTCGATCCCCATTGGCCGCGCGAAGCCAGGCCATGTGGCGCACCTCGCCATCGAGGCGGAGATGACTGGTCGCCATGTCCAGCGCCCGTAGAGCGCCGGTCCCGTCGCCCCGCAGGACGAGACCATAGCTCGCATCGTAACGTCCCTCGAGCGGTGGCACTCCATGGAAGTTGCCCGCGACGATCACGTCCATGTGCCCATCACCATCGACGTCGGCCGCTACGGAAGCATTGATGGGTGCGAACTGCGCCTCGACCGGAAGCGGTCGGAGGGCGAATGCGCCCTTGCTGTCGCTGAGCGCGACAGCACTCGCGAACGTCGTAGCCGCGAGCACTGTCGCGCCCTTCAGATCCGCGCTGGTCAGAATGTCCGTGATCCGGCTTGCGCCATAGTCCTTGTATGTCGGGTACTTGCGGGACAATGCGGGCATCAGCGGCAGGAGTTCGTCGCGACCCGCAACCGGATACGACACTCCGTTCCCGAACGACGTAAGCAGCTGCACCAACGATCCGTTATGCGCAAAGTCTCCGAGGTAGAGCTGCGTCGGCTGCTCCGTCGAGGCGTGCATCCGCGCGTTGAGCCCGCGATTGCCGAGCACGAGATCAATCCGTCCGCTGCCCCGGAGGTCCGCGGCAGTCACGCTGGTCCACCAGCCGTGCGTTCCTGCAAGACCCGCCGCCGCGGTGCGATCGACAAAGACGCCGCCCTCCTGCCGCAACACAGATATGGGCATCCATTCGCCGGTGACGACGAGATCCAGCCGCCCTTTTATGCCACTTGGCACCCACGCGGCGGACGTGACCATTCCCGCCGCTCGCAGCATGGGCGCCTTCGCGTCCGTGACGTCGGTGAAGTGGCCGCCGCCGTCGTTCCGCAACAGGTAGCTGCGCGGTGAGAGCCCGTACTTTCTCGACACGACCCGCCCGCCAATGAACAAGTCGATACGGCCATCGCCATCGAAGTCACCCGGCACCACGCACGCCGCATTCTCGGAGACTGCCGGGAAGCCCGTCGTGTCCCGCGTGAACTGCCCGCGCCCATCGTTCAGGTACAGGCGTTGGCGAAGCGCCTCGTCCTGATCCCAGAACTCGTTGCCCGCGCTCGCGACGATGAGATCGGGGTGGCCATCACCGTTCGCGTCGAAGAACGCGGCATCGACATCCTCGTTCAGGCTGTCGGCGCGAATGGCTGGCTGGACAGTCGCACGAAAACGCCCGTCCCGCTGCTGAAGGAACAGCGTGCCCGGTTGCCACTTGGCGCCGCCGATGTAGATGTCGTCGAGGCCATCCCCGTTCACGTCCGCAACGGCGAGTGCCGGCCCCTCCCTCGAAACAAGCCTCGGCATCAGCGGTTCGCGATCGAAGTCGACGAATGAATTCTCCTCGTGCTTGTAGTCGATCCCGAGTGCCTTCGTCACGTCGGTGAACAGGCCTTGCGCGGGTGCCGGGCGCGTGCCGTAGTGCCCCACGGCATTGGCCTGGCTGAGGACCAGTGGCGTGTCTGCAGCGACTCCGGTAATGGTCTGGAATCGACGGTCGGGCCAGATCACTACGAGCGAGTCCACCAGTGCCGCGGCGCCAAGCCCGAAGTGCAGGCGAGGATCCACAGACGACTCGAACCCGCGCGTTGGCATCACCTCCAGCATCTGCTTGTGTCCGCCGCTCGCCACGAGAACGGTCGCGCCGATGCCGGCCGTGTTTCCCCCCGTTCCCATCAGCGTGACCGTCAGCGAATGGTTGTGATTACGCTCCTTCGCATGATTGCGGTAGATCGAGGCGGCGGCGTTGATGTTGTTGACCACGAGATCGAGCGAGCCACTGTTGTTCAGGTCCACGTAGGCCGCTCCGTTGGAGAAACCGGGATGGTCGAGCCCCCAGGGGGCAGCCATGTTCGTGAAGGTCAGGTTCGCGTTGTTGCGGAAAGCGAACTTCGTGGCGGGCACCTGCGGCATCTTCTGGATGAGCGTCATGTGTCCCGCGTTGACGCCCCGGGCGAGTGACCGCTGGTTCTCCTGACTCCCTACGGCCGTGATGTAGTCAAGATCATTCGGACGCCGGAAGACGCCGTTCGTGATGAACAAGTCCTTCCATCCGTCATTGTCGAGGTCAGCGAAGAGCGGCGCCCAACTCCAGTCCGTGCTGGCGACACCCGCCAGGAAACCGATCTCGCTGAACAGCCCTCCGCCACGATTGAGCTGAAGGGCATTGTGCACGAACTGCGGATGATATCCGGCCCGCCGCCGCAACAGTGAAAGGTTGAAACTCTCGGAACTCGCCGACGACTTCAGGATCGGCTCCTGATCGGGAAGCATGTCCAGTGAAATCAGGTCTGGCAGCAGGTCGTTGTTGAAGTCCGCAGCGTCGACGCCCATCGAGAAGCGGCTCGTGTGGCCGGTCAGTCGCTCGATCGACTCGGTGAACGTACCGTTGCAGTTGTTGATGTAGAGGAAATCATTTTCCTGGAAGTCGTTCGCGACGTAGATGTCCGGACAGCCATCCTGGTTCACATCCGAGACGACTACCCCCAGCCCGAACCCCTCGACACCGCCGTAGATGCCCGCCGCTTCACTCACGTCTGTAAAGTGCCCGCCATCATTTCGGTAAAGCCGGTCGCCCGCACGAGGATGCCGTACCCGACGATCCGGCGGCTGGCCACTCTCCAGCTCCGCATGCGTCGAATGATTCAGGAGATACATGTCCAGGTCGCCGTCGCCGTCGTAGTCGAAGAAGGTCGCCTGGGTCGAATATCCGCTGAAGTCGAGTCCGAATTCGAGGGTGCGATCGGTGAACGTACCGTCGCCGTTGTTGATGTACAGGATGTTGTGACCGCGCTTGGTGAGGACGCTCACGCCCGACACGAAGATGTCGAGCCGACCGTCCCCGTTTACGTCGGCCATGGTGACTCCGGTCGTCCATCCTCCCCCGCCGGGAACGCCGGCGCGGTCCGTCACGTCCTCGAATCGGTAGTCGCCCTTGTTGAGATACAGGCGATTCTTACCCGTATTCGAGGTGAAATAGAGATCGGGCAGCCCGTCGCCATTCACGTCCCCCGCGGCGACGCCTCCGCCATCGTAATAGTAGAGATAGTTCAGGACATTGAAGCTCGTGTCCTCGGGCAGGCGATTCTCGAAGCCGACGCCGGTGGCTGATGGCGCGAGCAACTCGAACAGGGGCGACGGTGTTGGCGTCCGGTCGTGGCATCCTGCGAGTAGCGCGACAGCCAAGGCGCCAGCGCAAGCCCATTGACGGTCACGTGTCCAGCTCGTGCGCCTGGCGGGCGGTTGACACGGCGTGTTCCCGGCAGCCGATTTCAGTGTCGCGCACAGCGGGCGTTTCTTCCGCGCATCTGGCCCGGCCCATCGCGCTGCCGTGACATTCCACTCATGACCCAGGGCGGTGAACATCATGGCCCGTAAGGACTCAACCACGTACATCCTCGTTCTCGCCAGCATGGCGCTGGGAGCGGCCTGCTCGAGCGGCAGCGCGAATCACGACGTCGCCTCACCGGCACCCGCGCCGGCCGGGAGCGCCAACATGACAGCCGAGGACGTGCAGCGCACCCCGGGCCAGTCGATCGAGCAGATTCTCGCCAGCAAGGTGGCCGGCCTGCTGGTTTCCCGCACGGAGGACGGAGGCATCGCCCTCCGCATTCGAGGCAGCTCGACCATCAACGGCAACGGCGCTCCATTATACGTCATCGACGGCGTGGCGACGGAAGCTGGCCCGGGTGGCAGCATTCCGGGCATCAATCCGTACGACATCGCGACGATCAAGGTGCTGAAGGATGCGGCCGATCTCACCATGTACGGCTCGCGCGGCGGCAACGGCGTGATCGTCATCAAGACCAAGCGCCCGAATCAGTGAGACGGTCGGCTGCTACTGCGCGCCATGCGTAGCGGCCGACCGGACGTGAAGACCAGCGGCGCATCGTTGTTGCGCGCCACCACGATGATGTCGCCGTTGGCGGTCCGCACGCGCTGGATGTCCCGTGTCTGCCCAGGCACGTGAAAGCCGCTCGTCGCCGCCGGCATCGGAGTGAACTGGCCGTGACCGTCGGCGTGGAGGACGAGCCCGGCGCTCGAGCTCATGCGCCCAATCTCCGGCGGGAAGCCGTCAAAGTTGCCCGCCATCACCAGCTCAGCGCGTCCGTCGCCGTCCACGTCGGCGGCAAGAATGCCATAGACCGGCGCACGCTGCGCTTCGCGTGGCAGCGGAGTCAGCGTAAACGATCCGTCACCGTTGTTGTGCGCCATACTGGTGGCGAATGTGTAAACCCTCTTGCGCGTGGCGCCGGTGAGCTCATCAGGCGAGAAGATGTCGGTGATCTTCTTGTGCGCGTAAGCTTTGTATCCGGCGAACCTCGTCTTCAGGTACGGCAGTGCCGTTAGCAGCGCATCCCGCATTGCCACGGGATAGCTCACCCCGCCGTTGTAAAGCGTAATGATCTGCGCAACCGACCCACTCTGCGCAAAATCGTTGACGTACATCTCGGCGGGCTCCCGCTCCGACGCGTGCAGTCGCCCGTTGAGCCCGAGATTGCCGATGACGAAATCCACCTTGCCGTCGCCATCGAAGTCGCCGGCGATGATGCGGTTCCACCAGCCATCGCTCTTCTCGAGTCCCGGCACGGCCAGGCGCTGGAGCTTCCCGCCGCCCATGTTGCGAAAAATCGTGATCGGCATCCACTCGCCAACGACCACGAGATCCAGTCGCCCATCGCCGTCCACGTCGCGCCAGAGCGCATCGGTCACCATCCCCACATGCTCCAGCTCGGGCGCCAGCGTTGCCGTGACATCCGTGAAGTGTCCGCGACCGTCGTTTCGAAGAAGCGTGCTCCTGGGCTCCGTGCCATAGCGCCACGGTACCACCCGTCCTCCCACGAAAAGGTCGATGGCCCCGTCCCCGTTATAGTCGGCGGCCGCCACGCGCGATCCGCTCACGCTCTCGACGGGCAGCGCATTCGTCGCCTTCCGGAAGTGTCCCCCGCCTTCGTTCACGTACAACCGGTCCTGAAGCGCGCCGGCGCCCTCGGAGTACTCGTTGCCACCACTCACCACGTACAGGTCGGGGCGACCGTCGCCGTTGGCATCGAAGAACACTGCCCCCAGATCCTCGGACAGCGAGTCCGGCTCGAACAATCCGGGATTGCTGCGGGCAAACGCGCCGTCGCGGTGCTGGACCAGGAGTTGGCCGGGCTGTCCCTTCGCTCCGCCGATGAAGATGTCATCGAGACCGTCGGCATTCACGTCGCCAACCGCCATGAAGGGCCCCTCGGTGGACACGAGCTTCGGCATCAGCGGCTCGCGATCGAAGTCGACGAATTCATTCTCGTGGTGCACGAAGCCGAGCGTGGCGCGCGCGGTGATATTGGTCAGCAGTGCATCCGGTGCGGCGGCAAACACCACCGCGGCCGGCTGGTCGGCCTGGGACTGCTGCATGGTCACGAGCTGGTTGACCGCGATGCCGCGCACATAGCTCACGCGGCCGTCGGGCCAATTGACGCGCACCGAATCGATGGCACCGGCGGTGCCCACACCGAAGTCGAGCACGGGATCGCTGCTCGACTGGAATCCCCGCGTGGGCGACTCCTCCTGCATGTACGCGCGGCCGCCGGCATGCACCGTCACGCGGGCCCCGACCGCGAACCGATTGAGCCCTTCCCCATTCAGCTTGACACGCAGGAAGTGATTCGCCGGCTGCAGCGTGCGCGCGTTGTTGCGGTAGACGAACGCCTCCTGGTTGACGTTGTTCACCACGAGGTCGAGCGCCCCGTCACCATCGAGGTCGCCGTAGGCCGCGCCACTCGAGAAGCTCGGCGTCGCCAGCCCCCACGTGGAGGCGACGCTGGCGAATTGGAGGTCGCCCTTGTTCTGGAACGCGTAGTTCGGGATGCGCGTCGCGGACATGGCGGCGGTCAGCTTCGTATAATCGGCGGCCGACTTGCCGCCGTTCGTCACCGACTTCATCGTCTCGTCGCTCGACAGGTACGCGATGTAGTCCTGGGACGTGATGTCCTTCGTCAGCCCGTTGGTGACGAAGATGTCCTTGTTGCCATCGAGGTCGAGATCCGCGATCAGGGCGCTCCAGCTCCAGTCCGTGCGCGCCACGCCGGCCATCTGTCCGACGTCCGTGAACGTGCCGTCGCCGTTGTTCCGCTGGAGCATGTTCCGCATGAGCTGGTGGCCATACCCGTTCCGCACCTTGGTTTGATACGCCTCCCAGTTCTCGAACTGCGAGGTGGTCTTCAGTCGGACTTCGTCTTCGGGTAGCATGTCCGTGGTATAGACGTCCGGCCATCCGTCGTTGTCGACGTCCGCCACGTCCAGCCCCATCGAGAAATAGCTCGACACGGCCATTTGCTGGTCGAGTGCTTCCGCGAAGGTTCCGTCCTTGGAATTGATGTAGAGGTAGTCGCGCTCGAAGAAGTCGTTCGACACGTAGATGTCCGGCCACCCGTCGTTGTTCACGTCGGCGACCACGACACCCAGCCCGAACGCGATCTCCGGGCTGTGAATGCCGGCGGCCGCGCTCACGTCCGTGAAGTGACCGCCGTCGTTCCGGTACAGCCTCGCGCCGCCGTTGGGATCCCGGATGCTCCGCGTGTTGCGCAACCCGAAGCTGCTCACCGGTCGCGGTGAATTCCGGATCAGGATGAGGTCGAGATCCCCATCGTGATCGTAGTCCAGAAACGCGGCCTGTGTGGAGAAACCGCCGTCAGTAACGCCGTACGTCGCAGCCATCTCCTTGAACGTCGGTATGCCGTCCGAGCCGTTCCCCTGGTTGATCCAGAGCTCGTTCGCGCGCTGTTCCGGCGTGCCGCGGCCGGCGTGGCAGATGTAGATGTCGAGCCGGCCATCACCATTGACGTCGGCCAACGTGATTCCCGTGCTCCACGAATGCTTCGGTGTACGAAGACCGCTCGCGTCGGTGATGTCGCGGAACCGGAACTGGCCGCCATTCAGATAGACGCGCGGCCCGTCCTGATTCGACACGAGAATGATCTCGGGCAGTCCATCGCCATTGAGATCGCCGACGGCGACGCCCCCACCATTGTAGAAGTTGCGATAGGTGAAGACGTTCATCTCCGCGCTCTCAACGAGGCGGTTCTCGAACTTCACACCGGTCGCTGACGATGGGAGCTGGGTGAAGAGCTGGTCACCTGGAGTGGTCGCGACCGCCGCCTGGACCACGCCGTCGCCGCTGCGATCTCCCGAGCATCCAATCGCGGACACGAGGACCGAGACGGCGACTATCGCCTCGAGAACGCCGGGAAGCGAAGGACGGGTCATGCGGTGCGATGGGAGCTGCGAGTGGGCAATGGGCCCGGCATGTCGGTGGTGGCGCGTGTGATCGTGAACACGGAGGGTACAACTACGTCACGGCCTGCCACCAGTGCGGTGGCAGGCCATGACGAAACCAGTGCATCCCCGCCGGATCAGTATCCCGGATTCTGCGTCAGCTTCGGGTTGGAGGCAATCTGCGTCTGCGGAATTGGGAAGAGCACCTTGTTGCCCGTTGTCACAGTCTTGAAGCGGCGGGCCGCGGTATACGTACCCGCACGGATCATGTCCTGCCGGCGCTTGGCTTCTCCCGTGAACTCGAACAGGCGTTCATTGAAGATTGCCGTGCGCAGGCTGGCCTGGTCGAGACCGACGAGATCCTTGGCGGGCGAGAACTGGCGCGCCCGGACGATGTTGACCTGTGCCATGGCGGCTGCCGTATTACCCTGCTCATTGAGCGCCTCGGCCTTGATCAGGTACATCTCGGCGAGTCGGAAGAAGGGAAAGTTGTTCGGGTGCGAATTTCCGTCGAGCGCCGTCGGAAGCGGCACGAACTTGTTGTACCTCGGTCCTTCGTTCTCCGCCGCCGCTTTTTCGTTGCCGATATCCACCGTGAAGACCAGCGGATTGCCCGTACGATCTTTCACCGCCAATCCAGTGTCGAAGCTGTACTGCTGGCCCACGAGGAATATCTCTCGGCGCTTGTCCGCCGGGTCAAACGCCGTGTAGGTGTCGGCAATGGCGGCGAAGCCGTTCCACGGTCCGCCCTGCACGCTGAGCTGGCTGTAGTGCAGCGTCCGCATCGGCAGGCTGAGACCCAGTCCGGGCTGTGCATTCGTGTTGGAGATGTAGAAGATGTTCTCGGGCGAATCGTGGTTGTCGGGCGTGAAGTTCTTTCTCCAGTTCGACGCGAGCGAATACGTTCCAGAGTTGATCACGCGATCTGCGGCGGCAATCGCCTCCGCCCACTTCGCTGTGCCCTTCGTGAGTCCGCTGGCGCTCACCGTACCGAGATAGGTCTGCGCATTCAGATAGAGACCGGCGAGAATGGCGTCCGCCACCCCTGACGTGAGTCGACCTGTCTGATCCGAGGGCCGGGTTTTCGGAAGCACCAGACTCGTGGCCTTCAGCTCGGACTCGAGGAAGCGGAAGAGCGAGTCGCGCGACACGCGCGCTGTAGCACCGACCTGCGTGCCAGTGACCAGAGGAACGCCACCGAAGAAATCCATCAGCATGTAGTAGTACCATGCCCGCAGCGTCTTCAGTTCGGCGAGCGTTTGCGGTGCGGTTGGTCCACCCGCCTTCGTGATCACGTCGATCATCAGGTTGGACTTTGCCACACCACTGAACAGCACGTTCCAGGCGCCGTTCACGTCCTCCAGCGTCGAGCCGCTGCTTGGTGTCCCGTTCTGCTTGTAGATCTCGAGCCAGCGGCCGTTATCGTACCAGTCCTGGCCACGCGTCGGTACGATCATCTCGTCCGAGCTGATCTCGCTGAGGTTGTAGTACTCCCACATCGTGCCGCGCAGGTTGGCATACACCGACGCAACGCCAGCGAGCACCTCCGCATCGCTACGGAACGCGTTATCCGGAGTCAGTGCGTCCTTGGGCACCTCCGTGAGGTTCGTACATCCGATGAAAGCCATCTGGGCAGGCACGATCAGGAGGATGCCCGCAGCCAGTCGGCGTACAGATTTGAGATTCAGCATAGTCATGGATGACAGTGACTGTATGGTTGGCCGTATAAGGTGCAATCTCATGGTCAGAACTGGATATGTGCGCCGGTCGTGAACGTGCGGGCGCGCGGGTAGGTCAGGTAGTCGATGCCACGCGTTGCGACGCCGGCGTCAACGAACACCTCGGGATCGTAACCGGAGTACGGCGTGAGCAGCAGCAGATTGTCACCCGACAGGTAAATGCGGGTGTTACGGCCGCCGCCGAGAGCCGCCGGCAGCGCGAATGTGTAGCCGACCGTCACGTTCTGCAGCCGGACGAAGCGACCATTCTCGATCCAGCGTGAGGAATAGATCGCCGGTTCGCTGATGCCGATGGGATCATCGAGCGCAGACGCCAGGAAGTTGCGCGATGACTTCGCATTGCCCTTGGTCGAGTAGACCAGCGCCGTGTTGTTGAACACTTCGCGGCCGAACTCACCGCGCCACAGCCAGCTCGCGTCGAACTTCTTCATCGAGCCATTGCTGCGGAAGCCGACGCTGAACTTCGGGTTCGCATTGCCGATGATCATTTCATCGCCGCCCGTCGGCGCAGTCGTCTCGCCGGCCGTGCAACCGACGCTCTTGGCGTCGCAGGCGAAGACCTGTTGCCCCGTGCTGTTGACGCGCAGGAACTTGGCGCCCCAGAACGTCCCCAGGGGTTGGCCCGGAATGAGCCGCTGTGAGAAGCGCCCCGACTGTCCCTGTCCATACACTCCGCCAGTAACGATGAACGGCGCCTCCCCGAGGCTCAGCACTTCATTGCGATCAGCCGAGAACACGATGCCCGACGACAGGGTGCGATCGCCCTGCTCGAACAGCCGCGCATCGAGCGTTGCTTCGAGTCCGCGGTTCCGGACGGAGCCGATATTCTGAATCTGCCTCGACACCACCGCCGGCTGCGCAACCGGCACGGTAAGCAGGAGGTCTTTCGTGGTCTTCTGGTAGATGTCGATGGCGCCCGTGAACCGGTCGTTCTTGACGCCATAGTCGAGGCCGAGGTTACTCTGCTCCGACGTCTCCCACTTCAGGTCCGGATTCGCTACCTGGGTGGCGGAAAGGCCGGGCGTGACGGATGATCCAAACGGGTACTTCGCGCCATTGTCCGTACGCAGCAGCAGCTGCGTGGCGTACGGCTGCACGGCCTGGTTACCCTGCCGTCCCCATCCCGCGCGTACCGCGAGGGTGGAGAAGCGGCCGTTCTTCATGAAGTCTTCGTTGCTCACGCGCCACGAGGCGGAAACGGCCGGGAAGGTCGACCACTTATGGCCTTCCGCGAGTCGCGATGACCCGTCTCGGCGCACGACGCCAGTGAGGAAGTACTTGTCGGCGAAGCCATAGTTCGCGCGGGAGAAGAACGAGACCAGCTTGCTCTCCTGGATGTACGACACTGGCGAGGGTGAAGAGGCCTGCGTGCCAGCGCTGAAGTTATTGAAGGTGAATGCATCGGTGATGAACCCCTGCGAGACCACCTCGAAGCCCTGGTTCTGGAACGAGCTATACTCGTACCCGCCGACCACCTCGAGCTCCTGGCGGCTGCCGATCTTCGGGGTCGCCGTCAGTAACTGTTGGAAGTTCAGGTTCTGCAGGCTGCGCTCGGCCTGACGGGCGACGCCGTTGAACTCCGCGCCGAGTGGGCTGGCGCGCGGCACGTACGTCTGGCGGACCGAGTTCGTATAATCCGCACCGAGGGTCGTCTGCGCGGTGAGCATGGACAGCAGCTGCAGCGTGCCCGTGATGTTGCCCAGTACACGGTTTTCCGGCGCTTCATCCTGGATCTGCTCCGCCAGCGCCACAGGGTTGCGGACCGACTGCGCGCCGGCGCCCGCCTCGTAGTACTTGAAGGTCTTCGAAACCGAATCCAGCACCTGAATGGGCAAGGTGGGGTTGTAGATGGCCATGTTCGTGAATACGCCGCCGGTGAACCCGCCGCCGTTCTCCATCGCGAGATACTTGTTGTTGACGCGCGACGCCGTGAGGTTCAGGTCGAGATTGAGGCGGCCATCGATCGCGGCGTGCTGCGCGTTGAGACGGCCCTGGTAGCGCTTCAAGCCATTGGCGATGACAATGCCCTTCTGGTCGAAGTAGTTGAGCGACGACCGGTAGTGCGTTTGCTGCGACCCGCCGGAGAACGCGACATTCTGGTTCGACGAGTAGCCAGTGTGCAGGAGCGCGTCTTCCCAATTCGTATTGGCCGTGCCGTTCAGCGCAGCCTGGCTCGCGGGCAGGTTCTTCGCGGCAATCTGTGAAGTGACGAACGAGCGGTACTGATCACCGGTGAGGAAGTCGAGGTGCCGCGCCGCAGAGGAAGCCGCGATATACGTGTCGTAATCGAGCGAGCCGGTGCCGCGGGAGCCACGCTTCGTCTGAATGAGGACCACGCCGTTCGCGCCTCGGCTACCATAGATCGCGGTGGCCGCGGCGTCCTTCAACACCGTCATGGACTCGATGTCGTTCGGATTGATCGAGTTGAGCGGGTTGCGGTTCAGCGCCGAATTCACGCCAGGCGTCCTCGCGCCAGCGACGGTCGACTCGTTCTGGAGGGGCACACCATCAACGACGTAAAGTGGGTCGTTGCTGGCGCTGATGGAGGTGCCGCCACGCACGCGCACCTGCGTTCCGCCGCCTGGCTCACCATTGTTGGTGGTGATCTGAACACCGGCGACGCGGCCCTGCAGCAGCTGATTCGCGTTGGTGATGACGCCGACGTTGGCTTCTTCGGCATTGACGGTGGCCACAGAGCCCGTGATCGACTCGCGACGTTGCGTGCCATAGCCCGTTACGACGATATCGCTGAGGACCGCCGCCTGAGTCGAGAGCACCAGGTCGACGCTGACGGTACCGCCGGCAACCACGTCGACCGTTCGCGTCTGCGCGGAAAATCCGATCCGCGATGCGCGGACCTGGTGCGTACCCGCACTCACGAGACTAATGGTAAAGGAACCATCTGCCCGGCTCAACGCGCCGTTAGATGTGCCGACGATCCGAACGCTGACGGCGGAGAGCGGTTGCCGTGATGCAGAATCAAGCACCCGCCCAGTGACGAGTCCTGTCGCATTCTGGGCGACGAGGGGAGCTGCCAGGACAGCGCCGGCGAATGCCACTGCCAGGGCGATACGCGTAACTACCATTCGATTGCCTCCACGTGAGGACGAGGGGTCACTGCTGTGCGGCGCGGTATTTCGGGGGGGTGCGCAACTCAGGTCCTGCTACTTCGCACGCTGTAATTACTAAATCCGATGCTGCTTACCCTTCCAGCTGCGCGTACGTCACTGAAATTGGCGAACTGAATGACGAAGTGTTCGCCAAGTCGAGAGGCCGCCACCGAAAGCGTGTTTTGCTGCAAACTTCACCGCCCGTTCGCCAACCAGTCTCGGCCAATTGCAAACCAGCGGGAGTTTACGACTCCCTGTGATAGCACGTTTTTCACAGTGCCACAAGTGAATTCTTCAAATGACACACGCGCAACCGTTTGCGATAATGTTGCACGCATTTGCAATGAGTTGGAGGACCCATCGAACTTTCGACACCTGCTGACGCAGCGCCTTTGACTGGCGACTGCTCTCCACAAGGAATTGCACCACATCAGGGGCATCTGAGTGCCGCGATGGGTATGTATTGTTCGATAAAAAAACAAACGCGAACATATTCAAAAGAAACGGCGCCCTTCCGGGGCGCCGTCTCGGTTTTTACGTGCGGCCTTGGCTTAGCTTGCCGGTTTCTGGCCAGTCGCCGCCCAGCCAGCCACGGCCTGAAACGCATCGACCATCTCATTGGTCGTGAAAGCACAATGCCCAAACCGATTCACGCTCCGCTGCAGGAGACGGCTTGAACCGTTTCGACCCGCAACCGCCTGCGCGAACTCCGCCTCATGGAAGAACGGAACGAGCGGATCCCGCGTGGTGTGTATCGTGACTGTCGGCGCCTCCAGCGCGCCATCGGGTTTGTAGTACCGGTCGAGATAGTTCAACGCGTCGCGCGTCGCGGTGAAGCGCCCCGCCGCCGCATTCAGCCCAACCAGTACCGCGTCCGGAAGCAACCCGGGCGCCGCCGCAGCGTAGGCGGTCGACGAATTGTCGAACATCGAATGCCCATGTGTGCGGCCGAGGAAGTCATCGATGCCGCGAACGTCGTACGCCAGGGCATACAACAGTGACGTCACGAGTTCCGTTCCGTCGTTGCCAGCCAGCGGCGTTTGCCGCACGCGCGCAATGACACCCAAGCCGGTCGGATTCGAGATGACGGCGTACTGTGCCGGCCCGAATACCTGCGTGTTGAGGTCGAGCCCCGCGGGGACATGCAGCACGTCACCAGGGAGCACACCCGGATACATCGCGTCGAAGAGCACGCGGACGTTCGCGATGTAATTCACCTCCTCCGCTGCACCGCCCAGGGGCGCACACATCGCGAGCGTCCCGTCGTATTCCTTCTTGAACCTCTCCGCAAGGCTTTGGGCGACGAGTCCACCGATCGACGTGCCGGCGATGAAGCTGTGCGCCGGCTTTCCGACCTGGGCATTGAACAGTCCGCGCAGCTGGTGCGTGCTCTCGACCCCGTCCTTCACCGCCCATCCGTTCTCCGAAAAGCTGGAGTAGGCGACGGCGTACCCAAGCCCGCCGAGCGCGTCGCGCAGGTCGGGAAATCCATCGCCGGTCGGAAGCGACACCGGCATCGCGGCATCCACGATGCCGTGCGCGTAGTAGACGACGTCGCCGTTCCAATTGATGGGGACGAAGAATGCGTACGTCGCGCCATTACCCGTCTGTCCAGTGAGTTGTCGCGACCACATGCTGGAGGAGGAAGACAGGTTGGCGCGAAGACTCGCCGGTGCGATGATGGACGAAGGAATGGACGCTGCCGGCGCGGTTGGAGACCGCTCCGAACAGGCCACGATGGACAGGGCGAGCAGTAGGGAGAGTGGACGGCGCATGGCTGACTCCGTGCATGAGGTGCGCGACCACCGAGGTGATGATCGCGGCGCCATCTTGCTCCGGCCGAGTCAGTTGCCGGTCATCCGCGGGTCAACCGCGCCGTGAAGGTACCAGCGCGAAAGAGGGGAGGTCCGTTACCGCTTTTCCTGCCGAGCCAGCGAGGCGAGCCGCTTGCGGGCTGCCTCCACCTTGGGCCGCAGCTCGGGATCGGCATCCTTCCACAGCGCGACGAACTTGCCGTAGTAGGTGGCCGCGTGACCGACGTCGCCGCGCGCGTCGTACAGCTCGCCGAGCCGCTTGTAGACGCCGGCCAGATACAGCGCGTCGGTGGGTCCGTCGCTTCCGTAACGATGGTCGGCAAAGCGGGCGAAGGCGGCGAGCGCCGAGTCGGCGTTTCCGCTCAGGTCGTACGCGCGGCCGATCGACGCCTGGAGGCAGTAGGGGCACAACCAGTGGTCGGCGGCACGGAGCTCGGTGATGGCGGTGGGAAAATCACCCGCCGCCATTGCAATCTGTCCGGCCACGCTGTGGCGATCCTGCTCGTCGTCGCGGTTCGCAACAGTCTTGCGCGTAGAGTCGAAGCCGGCGAGCAGCGTGCGCGCACGATCGGGCCGGCCAGCGTGGGCATACGCATCTGCCACCGCGAGGTATGGCCGCTCGATCGGCGCGATTCTGCCCAATGGCGTCGCTCTGAGTGCCTCGTCCAGGATCGATTCGGCGCGGTGCAGGTCGCCCCGGTACCACCCCGCGATGAGCGACAGATCCGCCGCCGCCCGGAGTGGCGCGGCGGCGATCCCTGCCTCCGCCGCGGCGACGGCGGATTCGTGGCGCCAGCGCTCGGCCTCGGCGAGCCGACCACGCGTGGCCGCCGCCGCGAACGCGCCGAGGGCCGCGTCGCGACGCGCCCGCTTGCCGCTGCGCGAATCGTGCAGCGCCACCGATAGCGCCTGCACGGAGTCGAACCGGTCGCGCGAGGCCAGGAGCGCAGTGTGCCAGAGCACTCCGATGAAGCTGCCAGGCACGTGCTTGTCCAGCGAGTCGAGACTCTGCTGCGCGTCGTCCACCTTGCCAGCATTGAGCTGCGCCTCGATCAGATTCTCGTAGTATGTGGTGCTGGTGGGGTTGGTGGCGACCGCGCGACGGGCAAGGGTTTCCGCCTTGTCGAAGCGGCGCGCGCGGGTGTACTGGATCGCCGCGTTGTTCAGCGCCACCCCGTTCGTCGGCTGGAGCTCGAGCAGCGCCTCATAGGCAGCGAGCGTCTTGTTCTCGTCGGGCTTCGGCCCGTTGGCCCAGTAGGCTGCCTCGGTGAGGTAGCGTTCTGGCTCGCTCAGCCGCTCGCGGTGCGCATAGGCCTTCTCGATCGCACGTATCGTCCGCTCGGCGAAGCCGCCCTGGTTGCCGAGCTCGATGGCGAGCTTACGATACGCCATTGCGAAGCCGGTGTCGAGCGCGATGGCCTCATCCAGCAGTGCGATGCCGCGCTCGAACTCGCCGGCGCCGTTGAAGATGGCGAGGCTCTGCACGTACTTGCGCAGCGCGGGAAGCGACGGCGTCGTCACCTGCTCGAGCGGGGGCGCCGAGTTGACGCTCTTGAGCGACTCGCCGATGCGGGTGCGCACCTCGCGCGCGAGCTGATCGATGGCGGGAATGATGTCCTTGCCTGCGCTCGCCGAGACGCGGAAGCTCGCCAATACGTCGCCCGTCTGTGCGGAGATCAGCTTGGCGGCGATCACGTAGCCACCGCCAAGCGCGAGCACCTCGCCGTCGATCACGGCCTTGATTCCCTCGCGCGTCGCGATCTCGCGGCCAAGGGCGTAGTCCACGCGCTGCTCGGGCGGACGCTGCATGCGTCGCAGCACCTCGCGCACCGTCGTCGGCTGCACGACGTCCACGCTCGGCGACTGGGCCAGGTCAGACCTGAACGCTTCGGTGACTACCGGTCCCATGGTGCTGTCGCCGGCGGGGCTCTTGAAGTCCGCGACGAGCAGCTTCTCGCGCGCGCCCATCACGCCGGCGCCCATCAGCGAGCCGGCCGGCCCGATCCCGAGCGCGCGGGTGACCATGTACCCGGCGACGAGCAGGATGAACACGCCGAACGCCACGACGCCACCCATGGTGGTGCGCCGCCAGTTCAGCCACGGGCTCGCCTGCACGGCGAGCCGCGTCATCGTGGAGTGTCGCGTCGCCGAGCCGCCAGGCGTGAGTTGCGCCATGGTCATCGCCTGATGCGCGCCGTGATGCACGAATGCGGTGAACAGGATCATCGGCAGCCCAAGTGCCATGACGATCACCGCGCCCGGCAGCACCCAGGTGGGCAGCCCGATTCCAACGATCGCCGCCTTGGCCACGACGGCGACCGAGACGAACGCCGCCACATAGAGCGCGAGCGCCCCGCCCAGTCGCGGTCGGCCACCCAGCAGGATCTGCGGCATCGCCGGGTGCGCCGTGCCGCTCGTCGTGACGGAATCCAGCACCTTCACGAGATCGAGCGCTGACTGCGGCCGCTGGTCGGGCTCCTTCTCCAGACACTTCATTACCAGATCGGCGAGGAGCGGTGGCGTGTCGGCGCGCAGCTCGCCGATGGGTTGCGGCTTCTCGCCCATATGGGCCGCCAGCAGACGGTGTGGCGTGCGTCCGGCGAAGGGTGGCTGGCCCGCGAGCATCTCGTACGCGACGCAGCCGAACGAGTAGATGTCGGCGCGATGATCCGTGCCCGGATCCGCCGCCGCCTGCTCGGGCGCCATGTACGCCGGTGTGCCGATCGACGTCCCGATCTGCGTCAGCGTGCCGCCTGGCGCCTTCATCCGCGAGGCCGAAAGCGCCTTGGCGATTCCGAAGTCGGTGACGACTGCCGAGCCGCCAGTGAGGAGTACGTTGTCGGGCTTGATGTCGCGATGCACCACGCCGCGCTCGTGCGCATACGCCAGCGCCTTCGCCACCTCGCGCAGCACGCCGATCGTCTCGCCGATCGGCAGCGCCCCGCCGCGCGCGAGGCGCGATCGGAGCGATGGGCCTTCCACGAGCGGCATCGTGTAGAATGGAAGCCCCTCTGTCTCGCCGGACGAGTGCACCGGCACGATGTGCGGATGCTGGAGCTGCGCGGCGAGCTGGATCTCGCGCCGGAACCGCTCGACCGAGACGCCCTGCGTCATCTCGGGCGGCAGGACCTTGACGACGACGCGCCGCCCAAGAGCAGTTTCCAGCGCGACGAAGACGCGGGACATCCCCCCGCCACCGAGCTCGCTCTCGAGCGTGTAGGCTGAGCCCAGCGACGCCTGGAGCTGTTCCCGCAGATCCATCGGCTCAGGGCTGTGTGAGGGACGCGGACAGGGTGGGAGAATCCGTGAAAGTAGGGGCCGGGACATGGATGGGCCAGTTGACCACACCGCGCTCGCCGCCGAGCAGGCGAACGAGCGCGGGTAAGCACCGCGCGCCATCGCCGAAAGTCCGGACGGTGCGAGGTAAATGCGGCCGCCACGGCAACGGACGTGTTCGCGGACGGCTGATAGGGCACAAACACAACGGCGCCCATTTCCGGACGCCGTTGGATCGTGGACCTTCTTTCAGTGGAGGTTCGGGGAATCGAACCTAGTGAGCTAGTATTTCTGGGTTGGGAGGTTGCACGCCTTCACATCATTCGGCACCAATCGTATACCCCCGGGGATACCCCAGCTACGTTCGGACAGATTTAATTAGGCGATCCCACTCGGAATGAGATCCAATGAAAAACCAAGTGATCGTGTCGCCACGTATGACGCCGCCTGCCCGAATCCCCACGTTGACGCGTGCTGAGCACAAATCCCGATTGCTCTTCATACGCTCGAAATTCAGGCCCGGGTTCTCCGGATCGTCCTTGAAACGCCGGAAGGCGTCCTTGGCCTGCGATTGCGTTTGCTTGTCGAGCGACTTGTAGTATTTCCAGAATTCAGGAAGCGTGGCGGAGTGGTATTGCACCAATTAGTCGGATCAACCTTACAGGTCTTCTAGGTTGAGCGGGCTTGCTTCTCCGGCATCAATGCGCGAGAACAGGCTCGCGACCATCGCGTTGACGGCCAGCGGATTCGCGGCACATGTGCGGTCCCAGGCGGCGTCATTGTCGGCGGCAACGTCGTCGGTGGACGACTCGCGGAGACGCAACGACACCGTGACTTCTTGGAGCGGCCACCCAACAGCGCGCCGAGGCGCCTGCGTGCGCGCGGTGAGAACGTGAAAGGAAACTTCCATTTTACTCACTCCTGCGTGTTGGCTGAGCGCAAATTCGGCACCTTTTCGCCCGCCCGGACGACCATCGCCATGATCTTGTGAAACGAGGACTCCGTGAGCACGATCTGCGCAACGGGCCGAATTTGAAGCCCGCCGGCGAAACTCGCAACAGGCGGGACAACCAAGTGGCCGAACGTCAGGTACACCTGGTCTCCGATGTAATGCAGCAATGCTTCATTCGCATGAATCGGAACAAGCGACTCCTCCCCCCATACTGCCTTGATTTCCGTGGCTTCGCCGGCGGGCGCGTCCGTATGGCTATCAATCATGATGAGATATACCCTGTGGGGCTGAAACGTGCCGGTGCGACCCAAAGAGACCCACACGCAAGGAACTCCGCCACCCCCACGGAAGATTTGGGGTTATTGGGCGCGAGCGATGCGATAGCCCGCGTCCACCCCAAGCGCCTTCGCGCGCTCCCATAGGAAGAAACGACAACGGCGCCCATTTCTGGACGCCGTTGCATCGTTCTGGACCTTCTTTCAGTGGAGGCGCGGGGAATCGAACCCCGGTCCGAAGCTAGATCAACTACAAGCACTACGTGCGTGTCCCTCTGATTGATGTCTCCTACAGCTGGCCAGTGGGCAGCCCACCGCAGGATAAGCCCTCTTTGTTTTGCTCCGCCGCCGAAGGCGTACGTCGGAGCTAGCCCAGATTTGCGTTACCCTGGAAAACGCCCTGGGCGGGCTTCCTCTAGGGCACCTTGCAGGCCTAACTAAAAGTTAAGCGGCAAGGGCGAAGTTGGTGTTCGCAGTTGGAATTTTTTCCGAGTGTTTAACGAGGTGCCCGAAGACCTCGGCACGCGCCCACAGCCTCACCAGTCCCGTCGAAGCCAGTCGCCCCCTGATGTTCATCCTACACGTGAACCTAACACATCTCCTACTCCCCGTCCAACCCAATGTTCCAGGAAGGACGCGAAGCGTTGCTGTCTGCCGTCGTCCATCAGCCGAGTTTCAACTCGTTGATCTGCCTTTCGTTGCAGGCTTCGCCCTCACGCAGTTTCTACCATCATGCTTGGCGATATACAGCGCCTTGTCCGCAGCCGGAAAAAGCTGGTCGCGCACCTTCACGGTCTCCGGATACGTAGCCACGCCGAAGGACGCCGTCACCCGAATTTCCGATGGGCCATGCTTCACTGGGGTCTCAGACACACGCGCTCGTAGCCGTTCCGCCACCTCCACCGCATGCGCACTGTCCGTCTGCGCAAGCAGCATCGCGATCTCCTCCCCGCCATACCGCACGCAGATATCAACCGCCCGCACGCCGTCCTGAAGTACGCGGGCCACCTGCCGAAGCACGGCGTCCCCCGCCTCGTGTCCCCACGTGTCGTTCACTTTCTTGAAGTGATCGATGTCCATCAGCACCAGTGACACCGGGTGTTCATACCGATCCGCCTCTGCCAGGATGCGGGTCAGCTGCTCGCCGAAGTGCATGCGGTTCCAGAGACCCGTGAGTGCGTCCGTGCGGGCCCGTCGATCGACTTCCGCGAATTGCCACGTCATTTCCAGTGGTCCCGCCACGACCGCCCCCAATACGGTGAGCGGACGCGTGTCCTCCGCGGTGAGCGCACCCACCTCGTCCGCCTCGAGGACGAGTGCGCCCAGCACGCGGCCTCCCTTGGCCAGGGGAATGATCGCCACGCTTCCCGGCTCGCGAATCACGCGCGCAGCACCATACAGCGCCTGACCCGATGCGGCGCCACGCGCATCCTCGAGCACGTGAAGCTTGCCCGTCCGACACGCTTCCGCGACGACGCTTCCACCCGCAAGCGGGGTGGGTGCGCGCAAGCCGGTGCCTTCGGTAGCGTAGTGGACCTCGCCCGTGTCGGCGTCGGGATCCCAGCGAACGAGCACGGCACCACGCGCACCCGAGACGTCGAGGGCGGTCTCGCACAGCGCGCGCGCGAGTCCCTCGCTGCCTCGGTCGCCCTGCAGTCGCTGCACGGCGTCGAGCAGGGCCTGACCCTGGCGCATGTGACGCGAATAGCCGCGCCTCGCGCCCAACAGGTCCGAGAACGTTGCCAGTTGCGCCGCGAGTCTCGGCATCCATTCCTTCAATGCCGGCCGCGGCAGCCCAAGTCCCGACGTATGCGTCAGGCTGAGCACGCCAAGGAGCACGCCGTCGCTCTTCACGCACGCCGCCGCCACGTGAGTCGCATCGTCGTGCCCGACCGTCTGCACCACGCCCGTCTCCGCCGACCACTGAACGAGCGGACCCCACTCGGGCATGTTGAAATACGCCGGCCGCGGCGAGGGAGTGGACCACACGCCCGGAGCCAGTGAGTCGCGATCCGGGCGCCATCGCCAGAAGATGGCCTCCTCTGCCCCGGCCACATCGCGGAAGTCCGTGAGCAGGTTGTTCAGCAGCGCCTGATCGTGCTCTACCTCGCGGGCTTCGAACGATACGCGGACGTCGCGCCGAAGGGCCTCGACGCCAACGGGAATCTCCGCATCCTCCGTCGGCACGCTCGCGTACCGGGCAAGTCGATCATTGGCGACGGAGAGGGCGCGCCGAGTGCCACGGGATTGACGGAGCACGTAGATCGCTCCGCCCAGTCCCAAGCACGCACAAAGGATGGCGGCCGCGAGCAGCATTGAGGACGACTCAGCGATGAAGAATGCGCGCAGCTGCGACCGCGGCGCCGAAGCCGTTGTCGATGTTGACGACGGTGACGCCCGCGGCGCAGCTGTTCAGCATCGTGAGCAGGGGCGCAAGACCGCCGAAGGAGGCGCCATATCCGACGCTCGTTGGCACCGCGATCACCGGCACGCGCACCAATCCTCCCACCACGGATGCGAGCGCGCCATCCATGCCCGCGACGACGATGATGACGCCCGCTCCGTCGAGTGCGTCTCGCCGCGAGAGCAGCCGATGAATCCCGGCGACACCGACGTCCGCGAGGCGCTCGACGCGACACGCCAACGCGTCAGCCGTGACGGCCGCTTCCTCTGCCACGCGCAAGTCGCTCGTGCCCGCGGTGACGACGAGGACAGAATCCGTCGCGACGGCCGGCGCCGTGCGCGGCCGAAGGTAGCACGTGGCGGCCGCCTGGTTGTACTCGAGCCCGGGCAGCGCCGAGAGGAGGGCGTCGACCGCATCACTGGCGACGCGCGTGACGAGCACGCCGTCGCCGTGGTCGGCAATGCGGCACGCGATCGCCACCACCTGCTCCACCGTCTTCCCGGCACCGTAGACGACCTCGGGGAAGCCCTGGCGCAGGGCACGGTGGTGATCAATGTTGGCGAACCCAAGGGATTCCGTGGGTTCAGCCGACAGGACGTCGAGGGCCTGATCCACATGCGTGGACCCGTCGGCGACGCGGGTGAGCAGGTCGCGCACCCGCTCACGTCTCATGCCGCGTCCGCCTCCCACTCGCCCGCGGCGTCATCGGTCGGCACCTGCGCGGCGGCGTGGCGCTCGGCGTGCTCCAGGTACTGCGCGAAGATGCCTTCGACCTCACCGAACGACGTGACAGCGTAGAGCTGCTTGCGAAGGTCGGCGCCACCATGCAGCCCCTTTGCATACCAGCCCAGGTGCTTGCGAAACTCGATGGCGGCTCCTCGCGGGTCCGTCTCGTACGCCATGACCTTGCGCGCGTGGTCGAGCGCGATCGCGAATCGTTCGGCGACGGGGGGTGCCGGGCGCTTCGGCCGACCCGCCATGAGGTCCTTCACCTGGTTGAAGATCCACGGCTGCCCGTACGAGCCGCGCGCGATCATGATGCCCGCACAGCCCGTCTGCTGGTGCATCCGGATCGCGTCTTCGGCCGTCTTGATGTCCCCGTTCCCCAGCACTGGTATCTCGACCGCGTCGACCACGGCGGCGATCTCCTCCCAGCGCGCGCTGCCCGTGTACATCTGCGTGCGCGTGCGTGGATGCAGCGCGATGACGCGGACCCCCGCATCCTGGCAACGCCGGGCGATCGTGACGGGATCGCGCATCTCCTCGTTCCATCCACTGCGGATCTTGCACGTGACCGGAAGATGCGTGGCTGAGACGACCGCGCGAATGACCTGCTGCACGAGATCCAGGTCGCGCAAGCAGCCCGAGCCGCCGTTGCGCCGAACGACCTTCTTGACCGGGCACCCGAAGTTGATGTCGATGAACTCCGGCTGGAAGACATCGGACACGAACCGCGCCGCCTCACCCATGGCGACCGGATCAGCGCCGAAGATCTGGACGCCGATGGGGCGCTCACCAGGACCGAAGGACAGCTTGTGGATGGTCGCTTCGTTCTCCCGCCGGATTCCCTCGGCCGAGAGGAACTCGGTGACGACCACGTCGGCTCCGTGCTCGTGGCAGAGCTGCCGGAACGGCGACTCCGATACGCCCGCCATGGGGGCGAGATAGAGCGGCACCGTCACGTCCAGCGGGAAAGGAAACGTCATGCGTGAAAGCTACCGAGTCGCGGAATCACGAGCAACGATTCTGGTTTGACAATGCTCGGCGCGCACGGGTACGTTTCGCGATTCGATGACGACATGCCGCCGCGCGGCTCAGCCACCGCAAGCACCGGATTGAAACAAGATGGAACTGCGCGAGTTCTTCAGCGAAGACGCAATCAAGCTCGAGATCGAGGGCGAGACGAAGGATGATGTGCTCAAGGAGCTCATCGGTCTCCTGAAGCTCGATGAAAAAGCTGACGGCATGCTCTACAAGATGCTGAAACGCCGCGAGAATCTCGGGTCCACGGGAATCGGCAGGGGCATTGCCATCCCGCATTGCCGTTCACTCGTGGTGAACAAGCTGCGTGTGGCCTTCGGGCGAAAGACGAACGGGATGGACTTCAAGGCGATCGACGAGAAGCCGGTGAACTTCTTCTTCCTCATCGTGGCGCCGCCGCTCGAGGTCTCCAACCAGTACCTGCCGGTGCTCGGCAAGATCGCGCAGTTCTCGAAGGAGCCCGACGTGCCGCAGCGGCTGCTGGGCCTCACGGAACCGGGCCAGTTCCTGGAGCTCCTGAAGGAGAAGGCCGTCTAGAACTGCCCAGTCTGACGGTCGGACAGTTCAGAACTGCAGCAGGACGATGAGTGCGAAGGTGACGACCATGGCCACGCCGAACGATACGAAGTAGATCGACGCCACCATGGCGGTGCGCGCGAGCGCTCCGCCTGTGCTGACCTCGTACACGTTCCGCATGGCGCGCACGAGATACAGGGCGATAGCGCCCACGCAGAGGAACTCGACGGCGAGCGCCACGGGCACCACGCTCGTGAATCGGCGCGCGAGCATGATCGTGAGCACAAGAAACAAAAACGCGTGGACGTGCAGGGCGAAGGCGAGATGTTGCGGGAAGCGTCGCCGCGACCGTCGGAACGCCAGCATCACGAGGGCGGCAAAAAGCGGCACGAGCACGAACATGGTGTTCGGGATCGCCGCCGCCATTCGCGCGACGACGGTACCACGCTGGCGCATCGCGGCACCGAAATGTTTTCCCCAGATGCGACTGATCCACTTGCGATGGTGCGCCATGGAATCGAGGGCCGCGATCGTCGCGACGCTATCCGGTTCCGTCACCGTGATAACGCCGATTTGGGTGCGGACTTGCCCACCCTGTCGCACCGAAATGCGCTCGCGTTGGGGCACGACGGCGCTCACGAAGAAGAACAACAGGCTGCACGTCAGGTAGATCCGCAGCGGTGAGACATACCGCACCCGGCGGCCGGCGAGGTACTCGTTCGTCAGCACGCCCGGCTTCGTCACGAGCAGTCGAAACGTTCGTCCGAGCTTCCCGTCCCAGTGCAGGAACTCCTCGGCGAACTCGTGTAGAAATTCACGGAAGGTGGGATTGGAATCGACCTCCGGCTGGCCACATTCCGGGCAGTACGCCAGCTGGATGTTGGTGCCGCAGTTCAGGCACGGGTTGGAGGCGGCACCCGATTGCGCAGCGGTAAGGCCACCGGCACCAAGCCCGCGGAGGGCCATCGTACGGCGTTCACCGATGCGTCGCTCGTCGCCCTCCCCTACTCCCATTCGATGGTCGCGGGTGGCTTCGAGCTCACGTCGTAGACGACACGGTTCACGCCATTCACCTCTCGAATGATCCGGTCGCTGATACGGGCCATGACGTCGTGCGGGAAGGGATACCAGTCGGCCGTCATGCCATCGGTGCTGGTGACGGCGCGGAGCGCCACGACGTTGTCGTAAGTGCGTTCGTCACCCATGACGCCCACGCTACGGACGGGAAGAAGGACGGCGAAGGCTTGCCAGATTTCGTCGTAGAGGCTCGCGTTGCGAATCTCCTCCAGATAGATGGAGTCCGCAAGCCGGAGCACCGCCAGGTCGGGCTCGCTGACCGCGCCAAGGATGCGAATGGCCAGCCCCGGTCCCGGAAATGGATGCCGCCCCACCATCTCCTCCGGCAGGCCGAGCTCGCGGCCCACGTTGCGGACCTCGTCCTTGAAGAGCTCGCGCAAGGGCTCGATCAGCGCGAACTGCATGCCGGGCTTCAGCCCGCCCACGTTGTGGTGCGTCTTGATAGTCACCGATGCGCCGCCTGTCGGCGACGAGCTCTCGATGACGTCCGGATAGAGCGTACCCTGCACGAGGAACTTCGCGTTCGAGCCGGCGTTGGCGGTGGCGTCCTCGAAGACGTCAATGAACGTGTGCCCGATCGCCCGACGCTTGGCCTCGGGATCCTCGATGCCCGCGAGGGCCGACAGGAATCGCGCCGACGCATCGACCGTCACCAGCTGCATGCCGAGGTGGCGGCCCATCGTCTGTTGCACCTGTTCGCGCTCGTGCAGGCGGAGGAGGCCCGTATCGACGAAGACGCAGGTGAGTTGGTCGCCAATGGCCCGGTGCACGAGCGCCGCGGCAACGGACGAGTCGACGCCACCCGAGAGCCCGCAAATAACCTGCGCGTCGCCGACGAGCGTGCGAATCCTCGCCACCTCGCTGTCAATGAACGCACCTGGCGTCCAGCTGGGCACCGCGCCGCACACCTCGAAGAGGAAGTTCGCGATGATCTCGCGTCCACGCGGCGTGTGCGCGACCTCGCAATGAAACTGGACGCCATAGATCGGGCGGCTGTCATGCTCGAAGGCGGCGATGGGATTCCCGTCGCTCGTGGCGGTGACGTGGAATCCGGCAGGCGGCGCCTCGATGTGATCGCCGTGACTCATCCACACGGTCGTCCCTTCGTCGACCGCGAAGCCGCTGAACAGCGGACTGTCGCGGGTCGTGCGAATCTCATCGCGTCCATACTGGCGCTGTCCGCCGCGCGTGACGTCCGCGCCATGCAGGTAGGCGATCAGTTGCATGCCGTAACAGACGCCGAGCACGGGTGCGATATCGAAGAGTGCGAGGTCGGCGCTCGGTGCGTTCTCGCCATAAACGGAGTTGGGGCCGCCACTCAGGATGATCCCGGTGGGGTTCCATTCACGAATCCACTCGAGGGAACGCGTGGGTGGATGGATCTCCGAGTAGACCCGGGCCTCGCGCACTCGTCGTGCAATCAGCTGCGTGTACTGCGAGCCATAGTCGACGATGAGGATGCGGCTTTGCGCCGTCATGAAGGCCAGTTCGCGGGATCGAGGCTGAGGAATTCCACCTTCTTCGTGTCGAGATCAAGGATGGCGGCTTTTGGCGTGCCGTACAGCCAGCCGCACGACTCGCCAGGATTCACGATCAGCGTGTCGCCGCGTGTCTTCATGGCCTGTTCGTGCGTGAAGCCGTGCACCACGATGCTGTGCGCCTCGATGCTGCGCGGCTGCACGTCGCCGATGTCGTGGACCACGAGAATCCGCTGGCCGGCGAGCTCGAAGCTGTGCGGTCCTTCGAACAGCTCGGCGCCGAATCCAGCGGTGGCCTTGGCAAGGAGGCCCTGGGTATCACCGTCATTCCGTCCGAAGACCCCCGCGAGCGACATGCTCGCTTCCTCGATAGGCTTCAGTGCGAAGGGAGCACAGTAGTCGCCGGCATGCAGCAGCATCGAGACGCCGCCTTCCTGCATGATCCTGACGAACTCTCGGATCGCGGGGATTCGGTCATGGCTATCGGCCATCAGTCCGACGCGCATCAGCCATCCCTCCAGTCAAGGTCGACCTGCTCGAGACGAACGAGGTCGTCGTACTGCTCGCGCGCCGTGGTCACGGCGAAACGATCTCCGTCCACGAGCACTTCGACGCCGCGGCCGCGCGTATTGTAGTTCGACGCCATCACGTAGCCGTAGGCGCCCACATCATGGACCGCGAGAAGATCGCCGGGGTTGGCTTCATCCATCGTGCGGTCGAGTGCCAGGAAATCTCCGCTCTCGCACACGGGGCCAACGACATCGGTAGTCATCCGCCCATCCGCACGATGCACGGCATCGATGCGATGAAACGCATCGTAGTGGGAGGGCCGGAGCAGCTCGGTCATGCCGGCATCCGTCACCAGGAATTCGCGCCCGCCGCTGTGTTTGCGATACAGGACGCGCGTCAGCAGCACGCCAGCATTGCCGACAATGAACCGGCCCGGCTCCATGAGAAGCGTGAGTCCCGTCGGCGCAACCTGCCGCACGAGCGAGCGCGCAAACGTGTCGAGGTCGGGCGTGACCTCCTCGTCGTAGCTCACACCGAGCCCTCCCCCGATGTCGAGATACTCGATCGTCGCGATGCCGTCGGCGCGTACCTGATCGAGCAGTTCCACGAGCGTGTCGGTTCCGGCGACGTACGGATCGAGTCGAAAGAGCTGCGATCCGATGTGCATGTCGAGGCCGATGAGCCGCACATTCGGCAAGGCCGCGGCAAAACGGGCAACCGAGCGTACCTCGGTGTACGGCACGCCGAATTTCGCGCCCTTCTCGCCGGTCTTGATGTACTTGTGCGAGCTATCGACGGTGACTTCAGGGTTTACACGGATGCCGATGGGTGCGACCACCCCGAGCTCGCCGGCTATGCGATCGAGCAGCCTGATTTCCGCTTCGGACTCGACATTGATCATCATCACGCCGGCCAGCAACGCTTCACGCAGCTCACGCTCGGTCTTGCCCACGCCGCCGAAGAGGATGTCCGGGCCCGCGAAACCAGCGCGCTGCGCGCGGTACAGCTCCCCGCCCGACACGACATCGACGCCGGCGCCCATGCCGTGGAGCACCTGGAGCACTCCGCGGTTCGAATTCGCCTTCAGCGTATAGTGGATGCGATGTGGCAGCGGCGAGAGCGCAGCGTCGAGCCGCGTGTAGCGATCGCGAACCACCGACGCGCTGTAGACGTACGCGGGCGTGCCCAGCTCTTCGGCGACACGATCCAGCGAGACGCCCTCGCACGAGAGCGTCCCGTTGATTCGACTGAACCCCGAGGTCAGTACGCCTTCGCCCACAGTGCCTCGATCGTGGACGGGCGACCGCACTTGAGGCACGTCGTCGGCGCCTCGGCAGAGCGGAACTCCTCGTCGGGCAGGCAACGGATCGTCGCCTTCGTTTCCTCCTTGATGCCGGCCTCGCATGCGGCGTCCCCGCACCAGCCAGCATAGACGAATCCGCCCTGCCCTTCCATCAGCTCGCGAAACTTGTCGTACGTGATGCGCTCGCGAACGCTGTGGGCCTCACGGCGGGCAAGCGCGACGGCCAGCATCTCGCGCTGCATTGCGCTCAGGCACGCGGCGACATCCTCGCCGAGGGTGTCGAGCGACACCGGCCGCTTCTCGCCGGTGTCGCGACGCACGAGCACACCCTGGTTCGCGGCAATGTCGCGTGGACCAAGTTCGAGACGGAGCGGGATGCCGCGAAGCTCCCACTCGTAGTACTTCGCCCCGGGCTTCATGCCATCGCGCGTATCGACGTGGATGCGCAGGCGCCCCGTTTCGCGACGATCCCACGCGCCCAGCGACTTGGCAATGCGGGTTGCCGCCTCCAGCACGAGCGCACGATCTTCGTCGCTCCGGTAGATCGGAACGATGACCAGCTCGATCGGCGCCAGCAGCGGAGGAGTGCGAAGACCCTTGTCGTCGCCGTGGGTCATCACGAGGCCACCGACCATGCGTGTCGACACGCCCCAACTCGTGTTCCACGCGTACTCCTCCGTGCCCTGCTCGCTCTGGAACTTGAGCTCGAAGGCCTTCGAGAAATTCTGCCCGAGGTTGTGCGAGGTGCCGGCCTGCAGCGCCTTGTTGTCCTGCATCATCGCCTCGCACGAGTAGGTGCGCAGCGCGCCAGCGAAGCGCTCCGAGTCGGTTTTCTGCCCCGTGACCACCGGCATCGCGATGTAGCCTTCCATGAAGTCGCGATACACCCCGAGCATCTGCCGCGCTTCCGCTTCGGCTTCATCGTGCGTCGCATGCGCCGTATGCCCCTCCTGCCAGAGGAACTCGGTGGTGCGCAGGAACAAGCGCGTGCGCATTTCCCACCGCACCACGTTCGCCCATTGGTTCATCAGGATGGGCAGGTCGCGATAGCTCTGCACCCACTTGGCGAACATCGAGTAGATGATGGTCTCCGACGTGGGCCGCACCACGAGCGGCTCCTCGAGCTTCTTGCCGCCGCCGTGCGTGACGACCGCGAATTCGTGCGCGAAGCCCTCGACGTGCTCCTTCTCCTTGTGGAGATACGACTCCGGGATGAAGAGCGGGAAGTAGGCGTTCTGGTGGCCGGTCGCCTTGAACATGTCATCGAGGGCGCGCTGCATGCGCTCCCAGATGCCATACCCGTTCGGGCGAATGACCATGCACCCCTTCACGGGCGAGTAGTCGGCCATCTCCGCCTTCAGCACCACCTCGTTGTACCACGCGCTGAAATCGGCAGCGCGGGTGGTGAGCTTCCTGTCGTCAGCCATTCGATGCGTCGTCGTGCGTGAGAGAAATGAATTCGCGTGCGCCACTCGCCTGCGCCGCTTTTTTCTGTTTGCTGATCGTCTGTGGCCGGAGCGAATACTCCACGGAATGCCCGGACGCGCGCCGCGTTGCGGCTTCTGACATCACGACCTCGAGTGGCGTCGATTCGTCCGCGGCCAGCCAGTAGTCCGCCGCCGTGCTTCGCGCGCGCATGAGGCCCTTCGCTCGCAGCAGCTCGCCGAGGACCACATCGCCCATGCCGAATCCGACAGCGGGCATGTCCGCGCCGCCGAGCGACTCGAGCAGGGCGTCATACCTTCCGCCACCGCAAATTGCGCGAAACTCGCCCGAACGGTCGAACAGCTCGAACACGATACCGGTGTAATACGCCAGTCCGCGCACGATCGAGAGATCGAGCCTCAGCCACGACGCATCCCCTCCCAGCAACGTGGCGGCGTATGCGAGATAGCGTTCGAATTCCGCCGCGAACGGAGCCGCCGCGGACCCCGCCAGCCGTTCCTTCACTTCGTCCATACCGACGGACGCTATCGTCACGATGCGCGCGATCGCATCCACGGAAAGACCGAGCGCGGCCAGTTTCTCCGTCGATACCTCGGTCGGCGTGCGATCGAGCTTGTCGACAATCGCATACACGGCGTCCGTTGCGGTGGCGGGAACCGCAAGCGATTCGAGGAAGCCCTGGAGAATCCTGCGATCAGACACCCGGACGACGACGTCGCTCGACGTCAGCCCAAAGCCGCGCATGATGTCGACCGCGCATGCCACGAGTTCCGCATCCGCGGCCACTTCGGCCGAACCGAAGATGTCAACGTTCAGCTGATAGTGCTCGCGCAACCGCCCTTTCTGTTGGCGCTCGTATCGGAAGAGCTGGGGCATGGAAAACCACCGAACCGGCTTGCGCAGCGCATTGGCACGCGCGCCAACCATGCGCGCCACCGTCGGCGTCATCTCCGGTCGCAGGGCGACTTCGCGCCCGCCCTTGTCGAGGAAGGTGTACAGCTGCCCAACGATTTCCGCGCCGCTCTTCCTCGTGTACAGATCCAGGGGTTCCAGCGGCGGTCCGTCATATTCGACGAACGCGTATCGCCGCGCGACCCCTCGCCACACATCCATGATGTACGCGCGCTCGGCCAGTTCCTGAGGATAGAAGTCCCGGAAACCGGGGAGGGCGCCTTTGAACATCCAGCAAGTTACCCTGTGAAGGGAGACACCTGCAACCGTTGCATCGCGTCGCCGACGGTGTGGAATGAGCCGGTGACCACGATGGTACCGTCTACCTGCCCCGCCGCATCGAGTGCATCATCGAAGTCGTTGATCGCGCTCGCCCGCAGACCTCGCGCAGTGGTGTACTCGAGCACTTCCGACAGCGTCCAGGCACGCGATGCCGGAGCCGTCGGAGCGGACGTGAGGATGAAGCGGTCGGCGACGGTGGCGATTTCGTCGATCATGGCGCGCCAATCCTTGTCATTGAGCACGCAAAGCAGCGCGGTCACCGGCGCTTCGTGTGCGACCGATCGCAGGCTCGCGGCGAGCGTACGCGCGCTGTCGGGGTTGTGCGCGACATCGAACACCCAACGACCCACTCGCTGGAATCGACCGGGCAGACGCACCGCCCGAACAGAGTCCGCCGCCTCCGGAAGCGAGACACGAAAGGGCTCGCCCGCCGCATCGAGCAATCCCAGGGTAAACGCGAAGTTCGCCGCCTGGTGTCGTCCGACGAGCGGCGTCTCGATGACCTGCTCGGCACCGAAGGCACGAAGCCGGAATCGCGTACCCGTCGCCGAGATCTCGATGTCGTCGATCGCCATGTCGTCCGCCGTGACGTGGACGCTCGCCGCACCCGCCCTGATCGCAGCGTCGGCGAGGAAGCGCCGGATCTCGGCGTCAGGTTCCCCGATGACCGCCGCGGCGCCGCGCTTGAAGATCCCCGCCTTCTCTGACGCGATATCGCGCAGCGTTGGGCCAAGGTACTCCATGTGATCGAATCCGATCGACGTCACCCCTGCGGCGCGAGGCTCGACCACGTTCGTCGAGTCCAGTCGACCGCCGAGTCCCGTTTCCACCAGGGCCACGTCCACACGCGACTTCGCGAAATGGAGGAAGGCAAGCGCGGTGGTTGCCTCGAAGAATGATGCGCCAATGCGCTCGACCGTCGGCGTGAATGCCTCGATGAACTCGCCGACCTCACTCTCCGGGATCGGCGCTCCTGCCACGACGATGCGCTCGCGAAAATCCACGAGGTGTGGAGAGGTATATCGCGCAACCTTGAGCCCCTTGGCGCGCAGGAGCGCCTCGGCCGTGGCGACCGAGCTCCCCTTCCCGTTCGTGCCAGCGATGTGCAACACGGGATACGTCAGGTGCGGATCGCCCAGCTCAGCCAGTAGGGCGGACGTTCGCTCCAGACCGAACTTGAAGCCTCCCGTCGTGCGCGCGAAGAGATAGTCGAGCGCCGCGAGATAGTTGGTCAGGACGATGTCCACCCGGTCGCCGAGGGCTTGCCGCTCATGTGCCGCAGCAACTGGCTGATCGTGTGTTTGAGGTCCTTGCGATGGACCACCTGGTCGAGCATGCCGTGATCGAGCAGAAACTCCGCCGTCTGAAATCCTTCCGGCAGGTCCTGTCCGAGCGTCTGCTTGATCACGCGCGGTCCGGCGAAGCCGATCACAGCGCCGGGTTCCGCGATGATCGCGTCACCGAGCATCGCGTAGCTCGCGCTGACACCGCCCGTCGTGGGGTTGGTGAGGATGGCGATATAGGGAATGCGCCGCTCCGCGAGCTGCGCGAGCACCGCGCTCACCTTCGCCATCTGCATGAGCGACAGGACGCCTTCCTGCATGCGCGCCCCGCCTGAAGCACAGATGACGATGAGTGGATGCTTCCGCTCGAGAGACCGCTGGCCAAGTCGGGCAATCTTCTCACCGACGACGGAGCCCATCGACCCGCCCATGAAGGCGAAATCCATGACACCGAGATTCACCGGCAGGTCTTCGATGGCGCCCGTGGCGGCGAGCAGCGCATCGCCCTCACCCGCATTCGTCGTCGCCTTCTTCAGCCGCCCGGGATATTCCGGAAACGAGAGTGGATCGGTGGAACGGATATCCAGCTCGAGTTCCTCGATGGAGCCTTCGTCGAGGAGGATATTGCAGTAGTCGTTCGCGCGAATGCGACGGTGATAGTCGCAGTTCGGGCAGACGTTGAAGTTGCGAATGAACTTCTCGCGAATGTCCGTGTGCCCGCACGCCTCGCACTTCTCCCACACATCGGCGGGAATTTCGAGACGCTCCCGTCGAGGCTGTCGCGGCTTCTTCTCCTTACGGAACCATGCCATGTACACAATGTGAGGGAGCGACTGAGAGGGAACAAGGGTCTGACAGCCTGACGGTCTGACAGTCAGACGGTAGAGCTTGAGCCGTCAGACTGTCGGACTGTCAGACAGTACCCACGATGAATTTCCTAAACGGCAAATGCGCCATTTCTGCCACCGCGACCTTCCGCCGAAATGCGCAGGAGGATGCCGATCGCGATCCAGCTTGCGAGCATGAAGCTCCCGCCGTAGCTGAAGAACGGCAGCGGGATGCCGGTGATGGGCATGAGGTTCAGCGTCATTCCCATGTTCTCGACGACGTGCACGAACCAGCTGGCCAGCAGCCCGAACGCTACGAGGCTGCTGTACGAGTCATTCGAGCGCTCGGCGATCTTCGTGACGCGCAGGAACAGCAGTGCGAAGAGCGCAATTGCCAGCGTGACCCCGATGAAGCCGAGTTCTTCCCCGACGACCGCGAAGATGAAGTCCGTATGCTGCGCCGGCAGGAACGCGAGCCGCTTTTGCGTGCCCATCGTGTACCCCTTGCCGAACCACCCGCCCGATCCAATTGCCACCTGCGACTGGATGACGTGGTATCCCGCCTGTCGCGGATCGATGTTCGGATTGAGGAACACCAGAAGTCGCTTTTGCTGGTACGGCGCGAGCTTCTCCCACAACATCTGCGAAAACACGCCGAAGATCACGTTGATGACGACAAGGAAGATGCCCTCGTACATGTACGGCTTGTACCAGAGGACGAGCGCCATCAAGAGCAGGAACCACGCGCCCCAGTAGAACGTGTTGAACGCGAGAATCAAGCTCACCACCGGGCTCGCCACGAGCACCAGCAGCGGCCACGAGACACCGGCCCAGAACAGCATCGCGAACGCGAATCCGACAAAGACGATGCCGGTGCCGAGATCCGGCTGCTTCATGATGAGCGCCCACGGAATACCGACGACGAGTGCCGGCTTCCACAGCTCCAGCAGCGATCGTGGGGGTTCCTTGAATGTCGAGAGCACCTTCGCCATCGCGAGCACGACGGTGATCTTCGCGAGCTCCGACGGTTGTCCGATGCGGAAGCCCCCGATGGCGAGCCAGCTCTTCGAGCTCGCGGCGGTGCCCGCTCCCTTACCGATGAAGAGGAGCAACAGGAGCATTGCGATCGTAACCCCGTACATCGGCCACGTGAGCCAGTCGAGCATGCGAACGGAGAAACGGCTCACGCCGTATGCCATAGCGAGCGAGAGGCAGAACCAGATGAGCTGCGAGCGCCACAGCTTGGCGACGCCGGTGACGATGTCCGTCTGGCCTGCGGAGTAGACGATCGAGATGCCGTAGATCGAAAGCAGCAGGCCCACGACGACGAGGGGCCAGTCGATCGGAAAGCGCCGCGTCGACATCAGCCGTCCACCGAGCTCGCGTCCACGATCGGCGTCACGTGGAGATACGCCTGGATGATCTTCGACGCGATGGCCGCAGCGCGCGTACCGTGTCCACCGAATTCGATCATCACCGCGACCACGATCGACGGCTTGTCGGCAGGCGCGAATCCGACGAACCATCCATGATTGAGCTCCTTCCCGTTGACATACTTCCCGCTTTGGGCGGTCCCGGTCTTCCCCGCAAGCTGCACCCCCTTGATCGCCGAGGCCGCCGCCGTCCCCGCATTGACGACGCCCACCAGCGCCGCACGCACCTGCTCCATCTGCGCGTCGCTGAGCTGGATGACCTGAACCCTCTCGGGTGTGCCCGTCTTGACCTGGGGCGTCGCCGCCTTGCCGTCGGTACTGAGCGCGGTGTAGAAGCGCGCCATGTTCAGGATGGTCTGGGAATTATCGCCTTGACCAATGGCCATGCTCAGCACGAGCGAGTTGTTCCAGCGGCCCTTGCCATACTTCTTGTCGAAGTACTCGGTCGTCTTCGGGAACCGCGGCCGCAGCTCCTCTGGAAGATCGATCCCCGCCTTCTTGTCGAAGCCGATGGAAACACCGCCGGCGACGAGGCGCGCAATCCCGAGGCGCAGGCCGAGCTGATAGAAGTAGACGTCGCACGACTTCGCGATCGCGCCCTGCAGGTCGAGATATCCGTGGCCCTCGGGCTTCCAGCAGCGGAAGTACCGCGAGCCATACTGCATGCCGCCCGTGCACGGAATCGGCATCTTTTCCGTCATCTTCACGGTGCCGGTTTCCAGCCCGATGGCCGTTGTCGCCAGCTTCCAGGTGGAGCCGGGCGGATACGTTCCCTGCAGCGCCTTGTTGTAGAGTGGGCGGCGTTCATCCGTGCGGAGGGAATCGTAGTACTGCGCCGGCACCCCACCAATGAACCGGTTGGCGTCAAAGCTTGGCGCGCTGTACAGCGCGAGCACGCCGCCCGTCGCGGGATCGATGGCAACCGCGCCGCCCTGCAACGAGTCACCGAAAATGCCGGCCACGAAACGCTGAAGATCGAGATCGATGTTCGTGTGCAGGTCCGGCCCTGCCTCCGGCGCGCGATCCTGCTGCGGCCCCGAGTTGCGGACGATGCGCCCGCGGGCGTCCACCTCTACGTACTGGCTGCCTTCCTTGCCACGCAGCAGCGACTCGTACTGCTTCTCCAATCCCTGCTTGCCGATCTGCTGGCCAGCCTTGTATTCCGCGTAGGTGCCCTGCGTGAGCTCCGTCTCGTTGATCTCACTGATGTAGCCAACGAACGACGCCACCGCGGGGCCGTCTGGATAGAAGCGACGGGGCGCGCTCTGGATGATGAGCCCCGGAAACTGGGATCGATGCTCCTCGAGCACGCTCACGACGTCGAAGGACGCCTCCGGAATGATCACGGTGGGGCGCGTGGGCGCGCGCTTGAATCGTCGCACCGCCAGCTCGATCTGCGCCGGCGTGATGCTGATCGTTCCCGTCAGTCGCTGGAGCACCGCGCGAAGGGTATCCTCCTTCATCGCGAGCACGGAAACCGAGTAGCCGATGACATTGTCGGCGATGACCTTGTTGTTGCGGTCGAAGATCACACCGCGCGGTGCAGGCAGCGGCAACTCGCGGAGGCGGTTGGTCTTCGACTGGAGATCATACTTGGCGTGGTTGAGGACCTGGCTCCGGAAGAAACCACCGATCAGGAACACCAACACGCCGGTCACGAGCACGCTGGCCACGCGCCCGCGCCTGACAATGTCATTGGGATGAAAGCTCATGTTCCGCGCGTCTCGAGCACGGGACGCAGCGCCATCAACGCCAGCACGCCCGCCACGGCGGTCACCGCCGCCGAGAGCGCCGACCACACGAAGAGCTGCATGAGGAGTTCAGCACCCGAGATTCGACGCTCCATCAAGTGCATCACCACTTCGTAGGCCCACTTCCCCAGAAAGAGGAAGAAGCCATTCAGCAGCACGTGATCGGCGAAGAACACCGCCTTCAGGCGCGACCAGCCGAACCCGATCAGCGTCATGGCGAGGGCGCCCGCCCCGAACGCGCTCAGCGCCACGGAATCCGACGCGAGACCAATCAGGAAGCCGAATACGGCCGCAAGTCCGGGACGCACGCGCACCGAGACCAGGAGCAGCGCAATGATGAGAAAATCCGGTGACGCCCGCCACGCGAGCAACGGTCGCAGCGTGTAGTGGAGGAGGATCAGGATGGCGCACAGCAGAATCGTGCGAGCGGTGGCGCCCCAGTTCATGGTCGTACTCCGACGGTCGTATCCGGTCGTGTGGTGTCACGTCGCGCCGCCGCGATACTGTCGCGGCGCAACCGTCGGATTCTTGCCGCCGCCACGCTGTCGGCGCGCACCCGCGCGCGCGCGACTGAATCAGCCGGCGTGCCACTCGGCGCGCGCGATGTGCTATCGCGACGCGCGAGGCTGTCGCGACGCGTTGAATCCGCAAGCGCTCGCGCCGACGCATCGATCGAGGCACGACGCGCTTCCGCCTCCGCACTCGCCGACCGACGCGCGAGCGAGTCACCCGCGGCAACGATTCGCTTGGTGGCCGAATCGACGGCACCGACATCCGCCCAGACGCTCGCCACACCCGCGGTCGCGCGCTTCGCCGTCAGGATCATCACTGACGTGAGCTCCGTTGGATTGACGGCGGGGCGGAGAAGGTACGTTCTCGCCCACGTCTCGCTTGTCTTGATCTCCGCGAGCACCACGCCGATCGGAATGCCCTTTGGATAGATACCGCCGAGGCCCGAGCTGTAGATGATCGCGCCTGGCTTCAACGTCGCACGAAAGGGAACGCCCCGCAGCTCGAGCAGGTACCGCTCGGATCGCAGGTAGGCAGGCTCCTGCGTGTTGCTGCCCGTCGTGGTGTGCGGTTGCACAATGCCGAACGCGCTGTCATTCGCGGAGATTGCGCTGACGCGGAAATCCGGGTGGGCAAAGAGGATGGCGAGACTCATCGTGGGGTCGACCGTCTGCACAAGACCGACGATGCCCTCGGGCGCGACCACCAGGCTGTGCTCGCGCACGCCGACATTCGATCCGGCGCTCAACGTCACCGTGAAGTCCTCGGCGCGCCCTCGCCCTTGCAGCGCCTCGGCGGGGATAAATCCCCACTGCACCTTGGAACCGAACCCGAGGAGCGCGCGCAGGCGATCGTTCTCGCTCTCGAGCGTCGGCACGCGCGCAGCCGCAAGGGCAAGCGTATCCTTCCGCAGCTCCACGCGATCCGAAGCCAGGTACGCCGACCGCCACCGCTCCGCGCCCTTCTGCAGCTGGAGCATTGGCGCGATCACGGAACGACGGAGCGCACCGGCGACCGGCTCGCGCATGTTGGCTGGAAGCACCATCGCGATCAGCGACAGCAGCAGGCACGCGAGGAAGATGACGATATCGACCCGTGCGGTAAAACGAGAGGTGCGCGCCACCGATGCCTCAGGTGCTCAGGACAGACCAGTACTTCTCCTCGTCGTCGAGGATGCGGCCTGTGCCTCGTACGACACAGGTCAGCGGATCCTCGTCAACGTGGATGGGCAGTCCCGTTTCCTGGCTCAGCAGCAGGTCGAGCCCGCGAATGAGCGCCCCACCACCCGTCATGACGATGCCACGGTCCACGATGTCGCTCGCGAGTTCGGGCGGCGTGATCTCGAGTGCGCGGCGCACGGCGTCCACGATCTGCTGGATCGGCTCCTGCACCGCTTCACGGATCTCCGTGGAATGCACGCGCACGGTCTTCGGGATGCCGCTCACCAGATCTCGTCCCTTCACTTCCATTTCGCGCTCGTCGCCGATGGGCGCCGCGCTACCGATCTGGATCTTGATCTGCTCGGCCGTCGGCTCGCCGATGAGCAGGTTGTAATTCTTGCGCATGAACTGCACGATCGACATGTCGAGCTCGTCGCCGCCCGTGCGTATCGACGTGTCGCTCACGATGCCGGACAACGCGATGACCGCGATCTCAGTCGTCCCGCCACCGATGTCGATGACCATGTTGCCCGTGGGTGTCTCGACCGGAAGGCCGACGCCAATCGCCGCCGCCATCGGCTCGGCAACCATGAACACTTCCTTCGCGCCAGCGCCGAGCGCGGAATCGCGCACAGCGCGCCGCTCCACCTCGGTGATGCCGCTCGGGACGCACACGATGACACGCGGCTTCACCTTGAAGACGTGATTGTCGATGATGAGCTTCAGGAAGTAGCGAAGCATCTTCTCGGTCACGTCGAAGTCGGCAATGACGCCATCCTTCATCGGCCGCACGGCGATCACACCCTCAGGCGTGCGCCCGAGCATGCGCTTGGCCTCGAGGCCTACGCCCTTGATCTGTTTCGTGGCGCGATCGATCGCGACCACTGAAGGCTCGTTGAGAACGATCCCCTCGCCCTTCACGTAAATGAGGGTGTTGGCGGTTCCGAGGTCCACGCCAATCGCGTTCGCGGGGAAGAGACTTCCCGACTTGAAGAAGGGCCAGCGCATCAATCCAGGGTTCGGGCGCTCGCGCCAGTGTGCAGGGAACGAGCCGTACGTGTGACGTGGGCGAAAACGCCGAAAGCTAGCCTTCTGCCTGACGAGCGGCAAGCCGTTGTCTTTTCACAACCTACGCCGGTTCTCGGCCCAGTTGCGCGCAGGTCGGAAGACGGAGCCGATACATGGCAAAAGGCACACCGGACGCGTTCCGGTGTGCCAGCCAAATACGGGCGTGCTCGAAGGATCGGCCCGCTCAGTCCAGGAACTGGGCAGGCGCGTGGAATTCCATTCCGAATGCCTCGGCGACGCCCTCGTACGTGACCTTGCCCTGCGCCACATTGAGACCCTTCAACAGGGCGGGATTTTCCTTCAGGGCGCGCTTCCAGCCCTTGTTGGCCAGTTGCAACGCATAGGGCAGCGTGGCATTCGTGAGCGCCAGGGTCGACGTGCGGGGAACGCCACCCGGCATGTTCGCGACGCCGTAATGAATGACGCCATCGACGACGTAGGTAGGGTTCTCGTGGGTCGTCGCATGAATCGTCTCAACGCAGCCGCCCTGGTCGATCGCGACATCCACGATGACCGATCCCGGTTGCATGAGCTTGAGGTCCTCGCGGCGGACGAGGCGCGGCGCCTTGGCGCCCGTCACGAGCACACCACCGACGACGAGATCAGCCGTCCTGATTTGCTCGAGAATGTTGTGCCGGTTCGAATAGATCAACTGCACGTTCGCCGGCATCACGTCACTGAGGTAGCGCAGCCGGTCGAGCGAGACGTCGAGGATCACGACCTTCGCACCCATGCCGGCCGCCATCTTCGCGGAGTTGATCCCGACGATCCCACCGCCGAGAATCACGACCTTCGCCGGAGCCACACCCGGGACGCCGCCGAGGAGCACGCCGCGGCCGCCGTAGAGCTTCTCGAGGTACTTGGCCCCTTCCTGCACCGCCATGCGGCCGGCGACTTCGGACATCGGGATCAACAGCGGCAGGTCGCGATTCGGCATCTCGACCGTCTCGTACGCCACGCAGACCGCACCGCTGTCGAGATGTGCCTGCGTCAGGGCTTCGTCCGCCGCGAAATGGAAGTAGGTAAAGATCAGCTGGTCCTTCCGCATGTGCGGCCACTCGACCTTGATCGGTTCCTTCACCTTCATGATCATGTCGCTCTCCTTCCAGACCGTCGCGGCGTCGGCGCCGAGCTTCGCGCCCACGCTCGTGTAGTCTTCATCGCTGAAGCCGCTCCCGAATCCACCACCCGTCTCGATGAGCACCGAGTGGCCCGCGGCAACGAGAGACTCCGCGCCAGCTGGCACGAGCGCGATGCGATTCTCGTTGGTCTTTATTTCCTTCGGAACGCCGATTTTCATAGGTCGGGCCGTATGTGCGCCTGGTGAAGCCCTTCGGAGGGCTCTGGTCAGACTGCCTGACAGCAGGACAGTCTGACAGCGGGTCGATTGGTCTGACAGCTAACAGCGGTCTCGAAAACTCACAAGCCCGTTGTGTCTCCCTTGCATAAGTTCCGTACAGAGTACTGCGGTTTACTTGTACTCGCCGTCAGACAGTCAGACAGTCAGACTGTCTGACTCGGTCCAAGCGACACCACCGTCTGCCGCTCCGCCCCAAAAAAGTCGCGCGCAACGTTCGCGACCTGTTCCACGGTGATGGCGTCGACGAGCGCGAGCATCTCGTCGAGCGTGTGGTAGGGCTCGCCGTAGAGTTCCACACCCGCGCACCGGTACATGCGCGCGCTGACACTTTCGAGCGACAGCGTGATCTGCCCCTTGAGCTGACTCTTGCCCATGGCGATCTCCTCGGCGGGGAGACCATCGCGCGCGATCGAGGCGAGCTCACTGTCAATGGCGTCGAGCGCTTCACGCGCGGTCTCGGGACCCGTGCCCACGTAGACGCCGTGCATGCCCACGTCCGCATGCAACGACTGGAACGTGTACACGGAATACGCGAGGCCGAGCTCCTCACGCACGCGCTGAAACAGGCGCGAGCTCATCCCGCCGCCAAGCAGCACGCTGAGGAGCACCAACGCATGCCGACGCGGATCCCCGTGCGCGACGGTCGCACTGCCGACCACGATGTGCGTCTGTGCGCCCTCGCGGGTGACGTGCTTGCGCAACGGAGCCATGGCCACTGGCGGTGGCACGACGAGGCGCGTGGCGTCGCCCGGTCGATCCGCAGTCCACCCCGTGCGCTCCAGCGTCGCGAGCAGCGCTTCGTGTTCCACGTTGCCCGATGCGGCCACGATGAGCTGTGACGGATGGTACGCACGCGCATGCAATGCCTGGAGGTCATCCACCTGGAGCGCCGACACGGAGTCGCGCGTCCCGAGGATGGAATACCCATAAGGGTGGCCCCCCCAGAGCATCTCGTTGTGCAGCTCGAACACCAGATCGTCCGGCGTGTCCTCGACCATCGCGATCTCCTCCAGCACGACCTTCCGCTCAAGCTCGAGGTCCTTCTTGCGCAGCAACGGCCGAAAGACGAAATCGCCGATGACGTCGGCAGCGATGTCGAGGTGCTCATCGAGTACCCGCGCCTGATAGACGGTATGCTCGCGCGACGTATACGCGTCGAGCGAACCGCCGAGGGCCTCGAGCTCGAGTGCGATCTGCTTCGCGGAGCGCTGTGCCGTCCCCTTGAACACCATGTGCTCCAGCAGGTGCGAAACACCCATCTTTTCGCGTGGCTCATGCAGCGACGCGGCGCGAACCCATGCCCCGAATGCGACCGACCGCACACCCGGCATACGCTCCGAGAGTACGGTCAGTCCATTGGGGAGCACGGTCCGGCGGAACCCATCCGCCGGCGTGTCACCTCGTGCCACTAGCGGCGGCCGCGGCCTCCACCGCCACCACTGCGCGGACGATCTTCGCGCGGCGGCCGATCACCCTCGGGACGCGGAGGACGTGCTTCCTCCTCCGGCATTCCTTCCGGCTTCTCCTGCAGGGCCTTGATGGAGAGCCGCAGGCGTCCACGCTCATCGCGGTCGAGCAGCTTGACCGTGACGCGATCACCCTTGTTCACGACGTCTTCGGTCTTGTCCGTTCGGCCCCACTTGAGTTCCGATATGTGCACTAAACCCTCCGTTCCCGGCATAATTTCGACAAATGCGCCGAATGCGGTCGTCGTCTTCACCGTGCCTTCGTACGTCGCGCCGATTTCCGGCTCGGCCGTGATGGCCTGCACCATCTGGCGTGCGCGCTGCATCGCCTCGCCGCCCACAGCGGCGATGGTGACGAGACCCGTGTCGTCGACGGTGAGCTCGGCTCCCGTTTCGTCCTGGATGCCGCGGATGGTCTTGCCCTTCGGTCCGATGAGATCGCCGATCTTCTCGGGGTTGATCATCAGCGTCACGATGCGCGGCGCGTACGCGCTGAGCTCCGCACTGTGCTCGGAGATCGCCTTGTTCATCTCGGCGAGGATGTGCAGGCGGCCTTCCTTGGCCTGGGCCAGCGCTTCCTTCATGATCAGGAGGTCGAGACCCTCGACCTTGATGTCCATCTGGATAGAAGTGATGCCGTTCGCCGTCCCGGCAACCTTGAAATCCATATCTCCAAGATGGTCCTCTGTTCCAAGGATATCCGTGAGGATCGCGTACTTCTTGCCTTCCTTGATGAGACCCATCGCGACGCCAGCCACCGCGCCGCGGATCGGCACTCCGGCGCTCATCATGGCGAGCGAGCCACCGCACACCGTTGCCATGGAGCTCGAACCATTCGACTCGAGGATCTCGGAGACGATGCGCAGCGTGTACGGGAAGTCGGCAAAGTCCGGCAGCACGCCCTGCAGCGCACGCTCGGCCAGGTTGCCGTGACCGATTTCGCGGCGCGACGTTCCGCGCATCGGGCGAACCTCGCCCGTGGAGAACGGCGGGAAGTTGTAGTGCAGCATGAACGACTTGGTCGTCTCGCTGGGCGAGTCGATCGTGTCGAGGCGCTGCACGTCATTGGCCGTGCCAAGCGTGACGGCGACGAGCGCCTGCGTCTGTCCACGCGTGAAGAGGGCGGAGCCATGCGCGCGCGGCAGGAGGTTCGTGTCGATGCTGATCGGGCGCACTTCGTTCGTCGCACGGCCGTCGACACGCTTCTTGGTCGTGAGGACCTGCGAGCGCAGCGCGGTGTACTCGAGATCGCCCAGGATATTCTTGATCTCCTTGGCGTTGTCCGGAAGGTCGGCGGCCAATGACTCGGCGACTTCCTTCTTCACCAGCTCAACGGCCTGGACTCGCGTCTGCTTGTCCTTCTGGTTGAGCGCGGTGGCGATCTTCTCGTCCGCGGCGCCCTTCACCTTGTCGAGAAGCCCCTCGGTCGTTGCGGCCTTCTCCCACTTGAGCTTCTCGACCTTGTCGCTGGCCTTGAGCAGCTCGCGCTGGTAGCCGATGAGCTCCTTGATGCCCGTATGGGCGACGGTGATCGCCTCGACGACATCCTCCTCGCTCACTTCGAGGGCACCGCCCTCGACCATCATGATGGAGTCTTGCGTACCGGCGACGACGAGCTCCATGTCGCTGTACTCGAGCTGCTGGAACGTCGGGTTGAGCACCCAGTTGCCCTGCACGCGGCCCACGCGCACGCCGGCAAGCGGCTCGGCGAACGGGGTGCGGCTGGCGTTGAGCGCATACGACGTCGCGACGAGCGCGAGGACGTCGGCCTTGTTCTCCTGATCAGCGGAGATGACATAGCAGAACACCTGCACTTCGTTCTGGAAGCCTTCCGGGAAGAGCGGGCGGATGGAGCGGTCGATGATCCGGCAGCTCAGGATCTCGCCGTCCGTCGGGCGGCCTTCGCGCTTGATGAACCCGCCGGGGATCTTGCCGGCGGCGTAGGTCTTTTCCTTGTACTCGACCGTGAGTGGGAAGAATGGGAGCGGACTCTTGTTGTCGCTCACCGTGACGGTCGCGAGGACCATCGTTTCCCCGTAGGTGATCAGGCACGAGCCAGCGGCCTGCTTGGCCATGCGGCCGGTCTCGATGACCAGCGTGCGTCCCGCGAACGTCTTTTCAATGCGTTGCATGTGTTTTCCTTTCGTCTCTCTCGTCGTTGCGGCCGGCCCTATTGCCGGCGCGCGCTTCTGAGGTGCTGCGTGAAATGCAAAACGCGCGGTCCGCAAAAGCTGCGGCCGCGCGTGTGCACTGTGATGACCTGCCTAGTACCGGAGACCGAGTTCCTGAACGATGCTGCGATAGCCGTCAATGTCGGTCCGCTTCATGTAATTGAGCAGACGGCGACGGGTACCGACCATCTTCAGCAGACCGCGACGACCGTGGTGGTCTTTCTTGTGCGCGCGGAAGTGCTCTGTAAGGTAGACGATGCGATCCGAGAGGAGCGCAACTTGGACGCGAGCGGAGCCGGTGTCGGTCTCGTGCGTCTGGTACTTCTCGATCGTCGGGGCGTTGTCGAAAGCCATGTTTTCGGACTGTCTTGAGCGAGGCAAAGTGGTTGAGCCATGGAACTTAGCCGAACTGGAGACGCATGTAAAGGCCTCTGACTATACGACAGTCTGACGGTCTGACAGTCTGACCCGGGCGGGCGGCTTCGCCGCCGCCCTCGTCTGACAGCGGGCCAACTGCAGTCTGACAGCTGTTGCCTACACGACTCTGTCCCTGGGTGGTGAGATGTTCTGTGCTCAGGCTGGTGGCCAAGCCGGCGCATCAACCCGGTCGTGTAGCCCATAGCTGTCAGACCAGTCAGTTGACCCGCTGTCAGACGAGCAGCCGCGCAGCGGCGAGCGGGTCAGACAGTCAGACCTTCGGTTGAGCGCAGCTCAACCGAAGAGGCGCGCTACGATGTCCTTGAAGCCCGCCGCCACGTCGTTGAACGTCGACATCGCAAAGATCAGAAGGATCGCCACCAGCCCGAAGCGCAGGATGTACTCCCGCGTGCGCGTGCTGAACGGGCTGCCCTTCGCGGACTCCACAATGTTGATGAGGATCTGACCGCCGTCGAGAATGGGAATCGGCAGCAGATTCAACACGGCGACATTCACGCTGAGCAACGCGATGAGGTACAGCAGGGATTCCATACCGCTCTGCGCCGCAGCGACCGAAGCGCGCGAGATTGCGATGGGACCACCGAGCTGACGCACGGACACTTCGCGGGTCAGCAGCTTGTGCACGACGTCCACGATCTTGGTCGCACTGAACCACGTCTGTCGCGCACCCTCACGAACGGCGTCGGGGAGGCCCATCGGCTGGCGGGTGGTGAAGTCCGCTGGCGTCGCCCCAATCTTGCCGACCGTCTCCATCGCCTTCGTGACCGGATTCTTCTGTGGCGTCGCCTGTGGCGTGACCACAAACGCCCTCACCTTGCCGCCGCGACGCACCTCGAACGGAATCGCCTTGCCCGCTGCGGGCGTGACGTGCTCCTGGAGCTGCGCCCACGTCGTGACGGGCACATGGTCGATAGTCACGATGGAGTCACCCGCGCGGAGACCGCCCTTCACCGCAGCGCTGCCCGGAAGGATGTCGCCGAGCACCGCGGGCATGTAGAAGTCGACCGCGGAGCCGATGTCGGTGGCGAGCGGCTGATCCTTCCCGCCGACTGGAACCGCGACGGTACCGCGATGCGTGGCGATCGACAGGGTGCCCGACGGCGCCGCATCGATGAGATCGCGCACGTCATTCCAGTTCCTGACGGTCTTCCCATTGATCGATACGACCGTGTCGCCGGTCTGCAGTGCCGCGAGCGCCGGCGCGTTGGTGGGGGCGTGCACGGCACCCACCACCTTCGTGCCGATCACGACCTCGCCGTACTTCAGGCCCAGCGTCGTGAGGACGGCGAACGCGAGGATGACATTCATTGTCACGCCCGCGATCATGATAAAGAGGCGGGCAGCCAGACTCTTTGATTCGAACCAGCGCGACTCCGGGACCGCCTTCGGCCCGAACGGAATCATGGCCTCGGGATCGTAGCCTGCGTCGCCCGGCTTGAGCGCCCCGGTCTCCTCGCCACCACCCTCGATAAACGCCGTCTCCGCGTCATGGCGTGATGCCATGCGCACATAGCCTCCGAGCGGCAGCAGGGCGAGCACATACTCCGTCTCGCCGCGGCGACGACGGAACAGCGCGGGACCGAAACCGATGGAAAAACGCGGCGCATACACGCCCACCAGCTTCGCCGCCATGAAGTGGCCGAGCTCGTGAACGAAGATGACGAGGCCGAAGACGACGATCGGCGCGATATAGGCTAGCATCCGAACAACTCCTGCACATGCCGGCGCGCGGCGGCGTCGGCGGTAAGGACGGCTTCCAACGAGCCTCCGGGCACGGTGCCCAGCGCGGCCAGTGCGCTCTCGATCGCACGCGGAATGTCACCGAAACGTATCGTGCCGTCGAGAAAGCATGCTACGGCCTGCTCATTGGCCGCATTGAAGATCGCCGGGGCGCCACCACCCAACCGGCCCGCGGCGATGCCGAGGTCGAGCGCCGGAAAGTCGGAGTGCCTCACCGGCTCGAACTCGAGCGGCGAGAGCGCCACGGGATCGAACGTCAGTACCCCGCCATCGGCCACACGATCCGGAAACGTGAGCGCGTAGAGTATGGGAAGCTCCATGCTCGGAATCCCCATCTGCGCGAGGACGCTGCCGTCGATGAACTCGACGAATGAGTGCACGACGCTCTGGGGATGCACCACCACATCGATGCAGTCGTAGGGGATGCCGAACAGGTAGTGCGCCTCGATCACCTCGAGCGCCTTGTTGGCGAGCGTCGCGCTGTCGATGGTGATCTTGCGACCCATCGTCCACGTGGGATGGCGCAGCGCGTCACTGAGCGTCGCGGCGGCGATCCGCTCGGAGCTCCACTCGCGAAAGGGTCCGCCAGACGCCGTGATGACGAGCCGTCGCACTTCACTCGCTGGCCGACCCGCGAGGCATTGGAGAATGGCGCTGTGCTCACTGTCGACGGGCACGAGCTCGCCGCCTCCGGCGCGCGCCGCATCGATGACGAGCGCACCTCCCATGACCAGCGATTCCTTGTTCGCGAGTGCCACCCGCTTGCCCAACGCGAGCGCGGCCAGCGTCGCCTTCAGGCCGGCGGCGCCCACGACGGCATTGAGCACGATCTCGGCATCGGGGCGCGTGGCCGCATCAATCAGGCAGGCGTCTCCCGTCCCATGACACCACTCGCGCGGCGCGGATTCGCCACGCGACACCAGTCCAACGTAGGTCGGGTTGAACGCGCGCGCCTGTTCCTCGAGCAACGCCACATTCGTGAACGCGGTGAGACCGGCCACGTGAAAGCGCGCACGCTGCCGATCGAGGACTCGCAGTGCGGTCGTGCCGATCGAACCCGTCGACCCGAGGATCGTGACGCCCTTCGAGCTCACGCGAAGACGGGGATCGGCAACCATCCAAGCAGCAGGTACGCAACGGGCAGCACGAAGATCAGGCTGTCGAAGCGGTCGAGGACACCCCCGTGCCCCGGGATGATGTGCGAGCTGTCCTTCACCTTCGCTTCGCGCTTGAGCAACGACTCGAAGAGATCGCCGACCTGCGCTGCGATGCTGATCAGCAGCCCGAAAAGCAATGCGCCCCACGGCGTGAAGCCGAGGTGCGCCACCGGAACGAGCACCAGCTTCGCGAACAGGTACGCCACGAGCATGCTCGCCGCGAGTCCGCCGACCGCGCCGGCGATCGTCTTGCCCGGACTCACCGCCGGAATCAGCTTCGGCCCGCCGATCGCGCGACCGACGAAGTACGCGCCGATGTCCGACGACCATGTGATCAGCAGCGGAAAAATCAGGAGGACGCCGCCAGGCGCAACACCAATGGACATCGCCCCGATACCCAGCCGCGCACCGGCGACGGTGTCGTAGCCACGAACGATGTCGTGGTAGCGGATGGCATACCCAAAGCCGAGCATGCCGGCCGTGTACACGACACCGAACAGCGTCGTCGCCGCCGCGCCGAGCGGCCCGCCGTTCACGCCGCGAATCCAGATGGTGGCGGCCAGCACGACCAGCACGACAACAGCCCCGATTGCCGGGCTGGTCGCGAACACGCCGAGGTAGTGCGCGTGGATCGCGAGCGGGACAATGCCGGCGAGGGCGATGCCGGCATCATCGAGCGGATGTGCGCCCGTCTCGCGCGCGATGCGGAAGAATTCCCACGCACCGATCGCGGACACCATCGCCAGGAGAGCGGCGAGCGGCGCACCGCCCGCGAGCACCACCCAGAGTGCAACCGGCGCGGCGATGATCGCGAACAGGAACCGCTTCGCGAGTTCACTCATGTGCCCGCCGGACGGCTGCCGGAAAGCCTGTCAGACTTCCATGATCTCGGCCTCTTTGGCCTTGATCATGGTGTCGATCTTTCCGATGTAGTCGTCATGGACCTTCTGGAGGTCTTTCTCCGCGTGCTTCACGTCGTCCTCACTCACCCCGCTGAGCTTCTTCAGCGCATCGCGCGCGTGGGTGCGCGCGTGGCGCACCGCAATCTTGCCATCTTCGGCGAGCTTGTGCACGATCTTGACGAGATCCTTGCGTCGCTGCTCGTTCATCGACGGCAGCGGCACGCGGATCACGCCGCCCTGGGACGAGGGCTCGAGACCGAGGTCGGAGTCGCGAATCGCCTTCTCGACGACCTTCGCCTGCGACTTGTCGAACGGTGTCACGAGAATCGTGCGCGGCTCGGGGGCAGCGATGCTCGCGACCTGGTTGAGCGTCATCTGCTGCCCGTACATCTCGACGCGCACGGTGTCGAGCATGTTCGGCGATGCCTTGCCGGAGCGCACCGTGGCAAACTCGCGCTTCGCGGCGTCGAGGCCCTTCTCCATCGAGGTGCGGCAGTCCTTCACGATCTCTGGGATGGTGCTCATCGCAACCTATTTGACGAGGGTTCCGACACGCTCGCCGCGCACCGCTGCGGCAATCGCGCCCGGTTTATGGATGTTCAGGACGATCAGGGGAAGCGAGTTTTCCTTGCAGAGCGTGACCGCCGTCTGGTCCATCACCTTCAACTCCTCGAGCATGACGTCGCGGTAGCTGATCTCGTCATAGAACTTCGCGTTCGGGTCCTGCTTTGGATCCGCGCTGTAGACGCCATCAACGCTCGTGGCCTTGATGATGACCTGCGCCTTGATCTGGATGGCGCGCAATGCGGCTGCGGTATCGGTGCTGAAGTACGGGTTGCCCGTCCCTGCCGCGAAAATCACGATGAGGCCATTATCGAGGTGCGAGAGCGCACGACGACGAATGTATGGCTCCGCCAGCTCTTCCATGCGTATGGCCGTCATGACGCGCGTCTGCATGCCCTTCCGCTCGAGGATGTCCTGTACCGCCAATGCGTTGATGACGGTGCCAAGCATTCCCATGTAATCGGCGCTGACGCGGTCCATGCCCGTGCGCGAGAGCTGCGAACCGCGAACGATGTTGCCCCCGCCGATGACCAGGCCCAGCGAACACCCGGTCTGCTTCACTGCCTGAATCTCGTCCGCAATGCGGTCGATGGTGGAAAAGTCGTAGCCCAGACCCTTGTCTCCCGCGAGTGCCTCGCCGGAGATCTTGAGCAAAACGCGCGGATAGCGAAGATCGCTCACCGGATCGGTCACTCCTGTCCCATCTGAAAGCGCGCGAACCGGCGGATCGAGACGTTCGCGCCGAGCCCCTTGAGCAGGTCGCGAATCGTCTTGCTGTCATCGCGGACCCAGGGCTGGTCGAGCAGTGTGATCTCCTTGTAGAACTTGTCGATGCGGCCCTCGACCATCTTCTGCACGATGTTGTCCGGCTTGCCGCTCGCGGCAGCCTGCTCCGAGAAGATGCGACGCTCGCGGTCGACCAGCTCGGCCGGAACGTCCTCGCGGTTCACCGACACCGGCACCGTCGGAACGCCGGCCGCAACATGCTCGGCGATGGTGTTCGCGAGCTTTTGTGCCTCGTCGCCGTGCGCGCCCGAAAGCTCCACCAGTGCGGCGACCTTGCCATTGTGGTGCACGTAGCTGCCGACCGCGCCCTCGCCACCGAGCTTGGCATAGCGACGCAGGACGATGTTCTCGCCGATGGTGCCGGTGAGGAGCTTCAGCGCTTCGGCGAGATTCGCCGAGTCACCGAACGCCACTGCCATGATCGGCGCGCCCTCGGCATTCGCGACGATGCCATCCGTCTCCTTGTGGTCGTGCACGGCGTTCGCGATCTGGAACGCGGTCTGGCCGAATGCTGCGTTGCGCGCGACGAAGTCCGTCTCGCTGTTGAGCTCGACCAGCACACCCGTCTTGCCGTCCGGGGACGTGAGCGCCACGATCTTGCCCTCCGAAGCCACGCGGCCGGCGCGGGACTCCGCGCGCGCGATGCCCTTGGTCCGGAGCCACTCGACGGCCTTCTCGATGTCGCCATCGTTCTGCTCGAGGGCCTTCTTGCAATCCATCATGCCCGCGCCGGTGCGCTGGCGCAGCGAGGAAACATCCTTGGCGGTAAACGCAGCCATTATTCGTCAGTTCCTTATGTGGCGTGGAAACGCCGCCGGGCGATGCCGGCGGCGTCTGAATGGTAACCTGTGAGGCACTCGGCCGCCTTCCAGCGGCCACTACGGGCCCGCGTGACCTACTCGGCCGCGTCATCCCCGCCGGCTTCGCCAGTCTCGGCGTCACCGGCTTCGCCTGCTTCGCCTGCTTCGCCATCGGTCCCCTTGAGGTGCGCGGCGATCGCTTCCGGCTTCGCGCGGCGGCGGCGCGGGCGACGACGACGCTTGTCGTCCTTGTCACCAGCGGACTCCGTACCGCGCTCGGAGCTGTACGTCATGCCGCCCTCGTTCCCTTCTTCCGGCTCGTTGCGCATGGGTGTCGCAAGACGCGCCTCGGCGATGGTGTCCGCGATGGCCTTGGTGATCAATTCCACCGAGCGGATCGCGTCGTCGTTGCCGGCGATCGGGATCGTGATGAGGTCGGGATCAGCGTTCGTGTCCACGATCGCGATGATCGGGATGCCGAGCTTGTTCGCTTCCGCGACGGCGATCTTCTCCTTCTTCGCGTCGACGACGAACATGAGGCCCGGCGTGCGCGTGAGGCTCCGGATACCGTTGAGGTACTTGGAGAGCTTCTCCTTTTCGCGCGTCATCATGAGGCGCTCTTTCTTGGTGTAGTTCGCCCACTCGCCGCCTTCCGAACTGCCGGCCTCCAGCTCCTTCATGCGCTTGAGCTGCTTCTTGACCGTCTGGAAGTTCGTGAGGAGTCCACCGAGCCAGCGCTCGGTGATGTACATCGCGCCGGCGCGCTCGGCTTCCTGCTTGACGATGCCGGCGACCTGCGCCTTGGTGCAGACGAAGAGGACGCTCTCGCCACGGAGCACGACATCGCGCACGAGCTTCTGCGCGAGGGCCAGCTGGCGAAGGGTCTTCTGGAGATCGATGATGTGGATCCCGTTGCGCTCCGCGAAAATGAAGCGGCGCATCTTGGGATTCCATCGACGCGTCTGGTGTCCGAAGTGGACACCCGCTTCGAGGAGCTGCTCGAGAGTTGGTGAGTTGTCTGCCATGTCCTGGACCGTTGGTTGATTCGTCCGCGGCTCGTCGTCACCTCCATTCACCGCCCCGAAGGCCGGCACCGAATGGAGACTCGGAGCGCGTGTGAGATATCCTCCGCGCGGCGCTCGCCGCGCGGAGGGGGTACTGCGACTAGCGCTTGCTGAACTGGAACCGCTTGCGGGCCTTCGGACGGCCGGGCTTCTTGCGCTCGACGGCGCGTGCATCGCGCGTGAGCAGCCCCAGGTCGCGCAGCTTGCGGCGGTGATTTTCGTCGATCTTCACGAGCGCCCGGGCAACCGCGAGGCGGAGGGCGCCGGCCTGGCCCGTCTGGCCGCCGCCGTTCACGTTCGCCTTCACGTCATAGCGGCCGAGCATGTCGGTCGCCGTGAATGGCTGCTGGATCGCGGTAACGAGGGCAGGACGCGGGAAGTAGTCTCCCAGGGTCCGGCCGTTGATGTCCCACTTTCCCGAGCCGGGCTTCAGGTACACACGGCAGACGGCTTCCTTGCGGCGTCCAATCGTGTGGGTGATCTGCGTATCGAGCATGGGTTACTTGGCCTCGGCTTTCGGGAAGGTCAGTG
>JBKJUW010000091.1:0-14878 GCA_046589725.1 Gemmatimonadaceae bacterium | reverse complement strand
CGACCGCGCCATCGAATGGGGCTACGCGTGGGACGCGGGCCCGTTCCAGCAGATGGATGCCATTGGCGACGAGTTCCTGTCGGAAGGCTTCAAGCGGTTGAACCTGACCGCGCCGCCATCCGTAGCGCAGGCAAGGGCGGCCGGCGGCTTCTATGCGAGCAGCGAGGTCGGTTGGAACTATCTCACCGACAATGGTGCGATGGCAGCCGTGCCCGACGTTCCCGGTCGGATCGCACTGGACATCGTGCGCAAGCGTTCCGGCGCAGCGGTGGAGAAGTCGAAGGACGCGAACCTCATCGACCTCGGCGACGGGGTGTTGCTGCTCGAGGCACGCAGCAAGATGAACACGATGGGTGCGGGCGTGCTCTCGATGTTGCGCACGGGTCTCGATCGCGTGGCGAGTGGAAAGTTCGTCGGGCTCGTGATCGGCAACGACGACCAGCGCGCGTACAGCGCGGGGGCGGACCTGGGTGCGGTCGTCGCACAGACGCAGGCTGGAGACTGGAAGGGACTCGACGAGATGGTGAGCTACTTCCAGGAAGGTGCGCAACTCGTGCGCCGAGCACCGTTCCCTGTCGTCGCGGCGCCGTTCGGGTTGACGCTCGGCGGCGGTTGTGAGTACGCGCTGCACTGCGATCGCATTCAGGCGCACGCCGAGCTGTACATGGGGTTGGTCGAGGCGGGTGTCGGGCTGATTCCGGCCGGCGGCGGCACGAAGGAGTTGTTGTTCCGCTTCACGCAGGCGCTCGAGCCGTACGATGAGGCCGATCCGTTCGAGGCCGTGAAGCGCGCATTCAAGCTGATCGCCATGGCGACGACGAGCACGAGTGCGCTCGAGGCGCGCAATCTCGGATTCCTGAGGCCGGTGGCGGATCGGATCACGATGAATCGCGATCGGCTGATCACCGATGCAAAGGCGCGGGTGCTGGACCTCGCGCCTGACTACGTGGCGCCGATTCCGAGGACAATCACGGCACTGGGCAAGGATGCGATGGGCAACCTGCTGTACGCGGGTTGGGCGATGCACGAGGGCGGTGCGATCACGGATCACGAGGTGCGTATCGCGCGTGAATTGGCGTACGTGCTCTGCGGAGGTGATGGCCCGCCGCGCGTCGTGACCGAGCAGGATATCCTCGATCTCGAACGCGAGGCATTTCTCAAGCTGTTGGGAACGAAGGAAACGCAGGAACGTATTGCTTACACGTTGAAGACGGGGAAGCCGCTTAGAAATTAGGCTCGTCCAGAAGAAAAATTGAACAGCGAATTACCACGGAGGTCACGGAGGTCACAGAGGACAGCAAAGCAGGCATCGCGGTTCGCATGCCAATGCTCAATTAACAGATTCTCCTCAAGAGGTTGCAGTTCCGCAGTTCTCCGCGTTCCCTGCGCCCTCTGTGGTAAGGCAGCTCCGCAGTCCTCCGTGCTCTCTGTGACCTCCGTGGTAAAAATCAGTTCCGCAGGAAAAATCAGTTCCGCTTGAATAAAGGACCATCGAATGCCTGACTCATCGAATGATGTCGTACTCGTCTCCGCCGTCCGCTCCCCCGTCGCGAAGGGAAAGAAGGACGGCGCCCTTGCCGCCACGCATCCCATCGAGCTGTCGGCGCTCCTGATGAAGGAGGCCGTGGATCGCGTCGGCGTGGATCCCGCCATCATTGATGACATCGCGTGGGGATGCGCCATGCCGGAAGCGTCGCAGGGACTCAATGTCGCACGGCTGAGTGCACTGCGCGCGGGATTTCCTGTCGAGGTGCCCGCGCAGACGATCAACCGCTTCTGCTCCTCGGGCCTGCAGACCGTTGCGAGCGGGGCCATGCAGATCATGAGCGGCATGGCGGACGTCGTGCTTGCCGGCGGCATCGAGATGATGAGCCAGGTGCCGATGTCGGGCTATCATACACGCCTCGACGCCGATGCCATGGAGTCCTACATCGGCATGGGCTTCACGGCGGAGCGGGTGGCGGATTGCTGGAAGGTGAGTCGTGCGGATCAGGACGCATGGGCACTGCGGAGCCAGCAGAAGGCCGCGGCGGCGATGAAGAACGGCAGCTTCGATTCGCAGATCGTGTCAGTGCCCGTGGAGCGCGTCACCTGGAACGGAACGGAGAAGCAGGTGCAGTCGCTCGAATTCGCACAGGACGAACTCGTCCGAGCCGAGACGACGCCCGAGGGATTGGCGAAGCTGCGCCCGGCGTTCAAGGCGACCGGCACCGTGACGGCCGGCAATGCGAGTCCCTACTCCGATGGTGCTGCCGCCATCCTCCTGATGCGCCGCTCGCTTGCCGATGCGCGCGGGCTTCGCCCCTTGGCGCGTTTCGTGAGCTTCGCGGTCGCCGGCGTCGCGCCCGACATCATGGGTGTGGGGCCGTTGAAGGCCGTGCCGAAGGCGTTGAAGAAAGCCGGACTCTCCATGAGCGACCTTGATCTCATCGAGTTCAACGAGGCATTCGCGTCACAGGTGCTCGCCGTGATGCGCGAGCTGAAGATGGACCAGGACAAGGTGAACGTGAACGGCGGCGCCATCGCGCTCGGCCACCCGCTCGGTGCTACGGGCGCGAAGCTCACGACGCAGCTGGTACACGAGCTCGGCCGGCGCGGTGGGGGTCACGGCCTGGTGACGATGTGCATCGGCGGTGGAATGGGGGCGGCTGGCGTATTCGAGGTCTATCCGTCAGCGGCATGACTGGCGGCTTTGGTCGGCTGGCGCGGTGGCGCGGCTTCAACGCAGAGCGCTCGGTTATCAGCCGTCGGCATCAGTTCACAGTCGGGCGGAACAGCCCGCATTCCTGGAGCCCCGCTCCCCCCGCGGCCACTCAACACCGTAGGCAGATAGCAGAAAACTGACGGCACTGCGGTTGCAGTTGTGATTTAACCGTGAACTGATGCAGATGTCTGACCAACTGTCCGCGCTGCCGTGGTTGCTGTCTTCAGTCAACAGACCTCGTAAGACGGACCTCTGATTTCAGGCCGCCCGTTCGGCGACGACCACCGCCTGGATCCACAGGTCCCTCGCCCCGAAGTCATACGACGTCATCGTGAATCCGCCCTCGCGCAGCAACCCCTCCGCCATCGACCGCGAGGCGAGTAGCGACACCTCGGCCGGGTGCAATTGCGTCGTGCTGCCCGACCGCGCGAGCAGGCGATGCGCGAGGCCCAGGACGCGCACGCTCGTGGCGCGCGCATGGGGCCAGAAGAGCACGATGCGCCCGCGCGGACGGAGCACGCGGTGCGCCTCCGCGAGAATCCTCGCGATCTCCGATTCGGTAAAGTGTTCGATGACGCCGAGGCTGTAGTAGCCGTCGAAGCTGGCGTCGCCGTAGGGGAGGGAGAGGATGTCGCCGTGCTGGATCTGCTGCGCCGTCGGGTTGTTCTGCTGGTACAGCTGGAGCGCGTCGGGAGAGATGTCGAGCGCGGTGATGCGCACGCGTTCGTGGAGACCCTGGTCCACCTGCCCGCCGCCGCAGCCCGCATGGATCAACCGTGAACCGCGAGTGAACTGGCGTCGCAGCACACGGTGCAGACGAGGCCGGATGAACGTGCGCCGATACAATGACGCGATCACGGAATATGCGCGCTTCGTCATCTGCGCGGATTCCCTCCAGTACTGATCCCAGCGCTGTGGATCGTCGAGCTGCGGATTGGTGGCGACCGCGGCTGCGCGCATCCGGAAATCCGCTGGCGACCGGCGAAAGCGCGCCCCGATGCCGAGCATGATCTTCACGCTCTGCAGTGCCGCACGCATCGTCATCTTCGAGTGTCCGTACGTGCGCGCCGGCAGGACGATCGGTATCTCCTCGATGCGGAAGCCATTCTGGTGCAGGATGAACAGGCTCTCGAAGAAGAACGAATAGCTCCGCGACTGCACGAGGGAGAACAGTTCCTCCGGAATGCGGTCGAGACGGTACGCGCGGAACGCCCCGGTCGCGTCATACGGCATGCCGAGTACGGCGCGCGTGAGCATGTGGCCCGCGCCGGTCATCATGCGCCGGAAAACGTTCCATCCCGGAAGGCTGTCCATGGTCGTCCATCGCGAGCCCACGACGACATCCGCGCCATCGACCGCCTCGAGGAACGCTGGGATGTCCTCCGGGCTGTGACTGAAGTCGCAATCGAGGGTAACGAGGCGCTCGTATCCGCCAGCGTAGGCGGCCGCGATCCCCTCCAGATGCGCCCCACCAATGCCGCGCTTGCCGATGCGATGGATCACGCGAAGGCGGTCGTAACCAACGCAGAGCGCGTCGAGGAGCGGCCCGGTGCCGTCGGGAGAATCGTCGTCCACGAAGAGGACGTCGACGTCGAGGCGCAGCGACCGGATCGCTTCCACCATCAACGGCGCATTCTCTCGCTCGTTATAGGTGGGGATCATGATGAGCGTTCTCATCGCTGTCGGCGGGCCGCTCACGCCGCCACCCCAACCCTCACGTGGCGCTCACGCCGTCGCAACGGAGATTTCGGGCAGGGGAAAGATCATCTTGCCGCCGGACGCGAGGAATGCCGTCTCACGACCGATGAGATTCTCGCGGAAGTGCCAGGGCATTACGAGGAAATAGTCCGGTTTGCGCGCGTGCGCCTCCGCCTCGGAGATGATCGGGATGTGCGTACCAGGCGTGAAGGCCCCGTACTTGTCCGGGTTCACCTCCGCGATGGCGGGAATGTCCGAGCTCGTCAGCCCGCAGTACTGCAGGATGACATTGCCCTTCGTGGAGGCGCCGTAGCCGAGGATACTCAGGCCGCGCGAGCGGATCTCGGCGATGAGTGCCGTCAACGCATCGCGGTGCGCAACGACGCGCGCCGCAAACGCGCGATAGGGCTCCAGCTCATCCAGCCGCGCGAGTCGCTCGCCCGCCTCGATCTCCTTGATGGCACTTGAATTCGGCTGGTGCTTCGCGCCTTCGTGACACACCGTGACCGAGAAGCTTCCGCCATTGACGTCGTTGAGCGTTGCGTCGATCACGCGAAGGCCGCAGCGCCGCATCATCCAGTTGACCTGCCGCAGCGCGTAGTATTCCAGGTGCTCGTGGCAGATGGTGTCGTACGCATTCTGCGTGAGCATCGTGAGGAGATAGCTCTGCTCGAAGTACCAGACGCCGTTCGGGGCGAGCACGTCGGCGATGTCCCGCACGAAAGCGAGTGGATCGTCGAGATCGTAGAACATCGCGATGGACGTGATGATCTCCGCCCGCTCGTCACCGAAGTGCGCGCGGAATGTCTTCGCCGAGAAGAAGTCCGGAAGTTTCTGGATGCCTTCCTCGTAATACTGGCCGTACTTGACGATCGTCGGATCCATGCCGACGCGGCGGACGGTCTTCGGCATGAACGAGAGTGTGGTGCCGTCGTTGCTGCCGATGTCGAGCACGAGCGCATCCGGCGACGGAGGATGCTTCGCCACGATCGACGCCACCGTCTCCCCGAGATGACGCACCATCGACTGGTTGAGCCCGGAGCGGTAGCCATAGTTGGCGCCGTACATCTCGGCAGAGTCGTACGTGTGCCGGAGCTGCACGAGGCCGCAACCATCAGCGCTCACGCACTTCACCAGCTCGAGCGGACCGGAGGTCACGCGTTCGTCGGGCGAGCGGGGGAACACCCCTGTCAGATGCTGAACCCCGAGCGACAACACGGACTCGAATGCGGTCGCGCCACAGCAACGACACGCGGTGATCTCGCGAGCGCTCACCGTGTCGGCTCGGTGACAGGGCTGGCCGGAGTCGCTGGAGCGGTCATCGCACCTCCCTTGAGGCGAAACACCGAGGCGATGGAGGCGTTGCCCACTCGCACGCTGAAGACCTCATGCGGGTACGGATAATCCTGTGGGTGAAAGCGGTAGTTGGTCATGACATAATCAGCATCGGCATCCGACGCAACGAGTTCCACCCTGTTCCGGTCCGCACGCGGCAGCATCGCGACGTTCACGCGTCCGGGGTAGGTGGTGGTGTATATCCTGATGTGTGACGACGTGTCCGCTCCCACGATGTATTCGAGCGCCTTGCGATACGAGAGACCCCAGTAGTCCAGCTCGTAGCGTTGCTTTACTTCCTTCATGTCCGCGCCAGCGAGCCGGTTGAAGTAGACATGCTCGAAGGGGTGATTCCTGATCATGAAGACCGCGACCGGAGCAAGCGCGACAACAAGGACCGCCGCCGTCGCGAACTGCACCACCGGACGTCGCACTTCGCCCGCCGACTGTACCGCCTTGGTGACGATTGCCTCCACGCCAAGCAACGCGAGGTAGATCAGGGCGGGGTAGACGAAGAACAGGTGTCGCCACGCGTCGTACATGATGGGCTTCAGCACCATGCAGCCGAGTACCGGCATGAAAAACCAGGCGAGCACCGTGAGGTCGGCCTGACGCTCGCCCCGCACGAACTCCCTGGGCTGTCTCACCATGTCACGCAGGGCGGCGATGGTACCCGCGAGGAACAGCAGCAGGATCGGGATCGGTGTCGTGATCATGATCCACGTGGGCACGTAGTCCCACGGCAGACCGGATGCGCTGAGCAATTGGCCGCGAAACAGGTCGGTCTTGTAATACGGGTTCGTTGTCGTGCCGAGCACCGCGTCGCGGACGATGTTCACGTAGTCCACCCACAAGACTGGCCAAACCAGCGGAAGCAGCAACGCAACGACCAGCCCATATCCCACGAGATACAGCAGCGTACGGAGCGTCGGTCGCTTCGCCAGCGCCGTTGCACCGGTCAGCAGCATCGCAAACACGCCAAGCACGCGTGTACCGAGCAGGACGACGGTGGTCGCAACGTGGTAGACCATCGTCCGCCGTTCCGGGTGGTCGACCACGCCACGGAGCGTCAGCATCGTTCCCACGAACATCGTGAGGAAGGCGATGTCCTTCACATTGTAGAAGCTGTGCGAAAAGAGCTGCGGGCTCATGACGAGCATGCTGCAACCGGCGAGTGCCATCCACCCGCCGAAACGATCCCGACACAATCGATGGAACCACACCACGCCCAGGTAGAACAAGAGAAAGGTGGCGAGATGCCGCATGTAAAAAACCGTGCGCACGTCGGCATGGAACATCACTGTCTCGGCACGGACGAGGATGATCTCGAAGAACGGACCGAATCGCTCGTAGGCCGGGCCCTTCTCGGCGCGAAGGGCATTCAGCGCGGCGACGTCCGGCACCTGATGCGTGACGTACATGATGCCGAATTGCCGCGTGGGGATCTCGTCCCAGGAGATACCGTAATCGCGGAAGACGGCGAGTCCGAGCAGCAGGTAACCCGCAAAGAAGGCCAACGTCGCGATCTTCAGCCGGCGGGAGGTGACGGGCGAGATCATCGTGTCGCAGGCGCTTTCGCGGCCGTGATGCCACCCACATAGGGTCGGAGGGTCGGGGTGCTGTCGCCCGCTACGATGCGCTGACCGAAGCGATACCAGCTTCGGTCGCCGAACCTGGCGCGCAGCGCTTCGTCATGGTTGCCAAGGTCGAGGGCATAGATGACGTTGCCGTTGAGATGACCCGTGGAGTCGAAGGTGTTTGCGGGAAAGAAAGGCGCATACGAGGCACCACCTTCCCGGTCCATCTGAATGTCCTCGGCACAGGCAGACGGCATGGCGCTGGCCGTCTGCTGGTCAAACGCGAGCGCGCCCTTCACGAGGCGATCAAGCCGGCCTCGCTCGCTCGCAGGGACACGCGCCTGCTCGGCGTCGATGGACACGCGAATGGCGCATGCGGATGCCGACACCAGTAGACGTGCCGCGTTGCCACGACTCAAGCCAAGCCCCCAGAGGTAGTGGAGATTCCGCGCCACCCGGCCCTCATTGATGAAGACGAGCGCGTTCTTCAGGTGCTCCGTCCGCACCATCCGATCGGCGTCGACCCGCATGAGCGGAGCGATCCTGCGGTACCCGCGGATTCTTGACGGCACGCCCATGGCGACACCGACATCGAGCCACGCGAAGACCATGCAGGCCGGGATGAGCCACGTCACAAGACGGCGTGCGGTGCCGTGCGTCACGGCCCCGACCCACACCGGTGCGCGTGCCACGAGAATAAGGATTGCCGGCAGGGCCGTAAACAAGAACCGCGGGCCGCGGAAATTGCCGTCGTGCCAGTAGGCAGCGTAGGCTATGACCTGCGCCAGGAGCAACGCGATGAGCAGGACGTCCCATCGTGTTGGACGTCGAAGTACCGCGAGCCCGGCCGCGATGATCAGCACCACGGGGAGCGGCCACTCGAAGAGCAGCACGTTCAGCTGCAGCAGGTACTTCGACGCGAAGGACAGCGCGCGCCCGAGTGTGTGCGGTGTGCCATAGGGATCCATGTGGAACCCAAGCTGATGAGCACTTCCATACAGTACCTCGTACCCGAGTCGCAGCGGTGCACCGTTTGTCCTGGTGTTCACGGCGAAGAGAATCAGCACCGGCAGCAGGCCCGCAAGCACCTGCACCACGAGCGACCGCAGATGTACGCCGCCGCGTTGCTCGCGAAGGACGTCGAGCTGCGCAAGTCCGATCACGATGGCGACGACGATGGCGTCGAGCGGTCGGATTGCGAACATGGTGCCGAGGGCGAGTCCCATCAGCCCTGCCGCGCGCACAGCTCGTTGCGGTGTCGATGCGCCTGACCAGATCGCCACTTGCATCAGGGCCGCTGTCGTCAGCCAGAGCACCGGCACGTGGTTCATGAAGCTGGCCGACATGAACAACGCAAACGGGCAGAGCGCGAAAAGCAACGCGACGGCGCGCGCGAAAGGCTCGTCGTACACGCGGCGCACGAAGCCATACAGGCACATGACGCTGAGCGCGAGCATGACCGGGTTCAACAGCCACGCGCCGCCGAGTGCCATGCCGACCGCGAGAAACGCGGGGCCGGCGATGGGGAATTGCGAATACCACCTGCCGCGCTGGATCATGTTGTCCATCCCGAAGAACTCGGGATTGGGATCAGGCGGAAGCGTGAGTCGCCCATGCAGCAGCATCTTCGCGTGGAAGAGCTGGGCAACCTCGTCGGCGTTGTGTGGCTGCCGACCGAAGCAGTACACCGCGAAGAACACGGTGATGAGGAAGGCGACGAACGCCACACCGCCGATGAAGACACGCGATGGAACAGCCAGCACGCGCCCGGTCGCCCAATTCCACAGCGCATCAGCCGGCTTCGCCGCGAAGCGCGCGACGATGGTGAGCAGCACGATGATCGCGCCGCCGATCACCAGCCAGAAGTTTCGCACCTGACCATACCACGGCACCGCCTCACCCCCAGTGAGGAAATTGGCCAGTGGGTACACGCCGAACACACACAGCAGAAGCGCGGTGGCCACGGGAATGGCCGTCGCGCTGCGCGGATCAGCGGAAGAGTTGGCTGCCACTCAGGGAATCAGCCGGTACTTCTCGACGCGGACTTCATCACGCGGCGCGACGCCTGGGGATCCCTTGCGCATGAGCTCCTCGATCTCGTTGATCTCGCGCGGAAACTCCGAGAGCCGTTCCACGGTCTTCGTCGTCGCGAGGTAGTCGTCCTCGATGCGCACGCCAATGTTCCTGTACAGCGACACCGCATTGCGGATGCGACCGGCGAACTCCCTGTTGCTGGGTGTATCGGGAATTTCCTCGAGCAGGTGTTCGCGTACGTACAGCCCCGGCTCGATAGTGAACACGCTGCCGGCCTGGATCTTTCCCGAGTAGTAGAACTGATCGGGGTCGTGCACCTCGAGACCGATGCCATGCCCGATGCCGTGCATGTAGTAGAGCTGCAGTTGCAGGCACTGCCTCGGTTGCGCGCCCGTGCCGCAGTCGTACGTGGCATTCGGGGAATCGATCAGTCCGAGGCGCGTCAGTCCGGCCGCAAGTGTCGCGCTGGCAGAGTCGCTCATGAGGCGCGCAGCGGCGCCGACGACCGCCTGCCGTTCGGCCGCCCGCTGGGCATCGCGCACGAGTTGGTAGACGGTGCGCTGTTCGTTCGAGAACAACCCGCTCGCGGGCACCGTGCGGGTCACGTCGGCGGCATAGCCCCTGAACGACGCGCCGATGTCCAGCACGATCAGGTCATTCGATCCGATGAACCGGTCGTCCTGGTTGTAGTGAAGCGTCGTGGAGTTCGGCCCCGAGCCCACGATCGTCGCGAACGACGACCGGTCCGCGCCATTCCGGCGGAACGTGTACTCGATGAGCGCCTGAAGCTCGAATTCATTCATGCCCACCTTGATGCTCGGGATGACTTCGCGCTGGGCACGCACCGTGAGGTCGACCGCATTCCTGATCAGCATCACTTCCGTTGCGCTCTTCGTACCGCGCAGCTGCTCCACGGCCTCGTTGACGACTGTCAGCTTGAGCGACGGAAACTTCCGCCTGAGCCGGTCGAAGATCTGCTCATCCGGCGTGCGGAACGTCATTGCGCCCTCGTCGTCGGGCGCACGACTCACCTCACCGATCACGTTGAAGGGCGCGCCGGTTCCAGCGAGGGAGTCGAGGACCCGCGGCAGGTCGCCCACTGGCCTGCCCCGCAGGCCGGTGATGCCACTCACGCCTTCCACTCCGACGCGCGTGCCAGTCCAGACCTCGCGGCTCGGCTGCTTCGGATTGACGAACAGCGTCGCGGACTGGAGCGCGCCGCTCTTCACCAACATGATCAGCGCCGCATCGGGCTCCTTGAACCCCGTGAGGTAGTAGAATGACGGCGCCTGGTTGAAGGACAGATAGTCCTGCGCCGGATCATGCCCGCCGAGCGCCACGACGACGCCATCGGGAAGCTTCGCGGCCAGGTCGGCACGTCGTCCGGTGAATTCGAGTGCGGGCTGCGACCAGAGCAGCGACGGAACGAGGAACAGGGCAGCTGCAATGCCGCGGATCACGTGATGTCCTCTCAAGGGGAACGGCGTGCTCATCGAAAGAATACGCTTACGAGATAGAGAACGAGGCCGACGAGCCCGCCGACCAGCGTTCCGTTGATTCGGATGAACTGGAGATCGCGTCCAATCTGCACCTCGATCTTTCGCGATGCATCGGTCGCGTCCCAACCTTCTACCGTTTTCGCGATCAACTCAGCCACCTCGGGGCGATACTGTTCCACGAGGCCGAGCACGAGGCGCTCGATCGCGCGGTCGACGTCGGCCAGGAATGCGGGGCTGGCGAGGGCGCGCTCCGCGATACCGCCGATCGCGCGCTGCAATGGCTCCGGCGACGGCGCGTCATCGCCGGCGTACTTGGCGAGGGCGCCTTGTGCCGCACGGAGCAACGCGTCCGACAGCTCCTCGACCGCCGGATGCGTGAGGAGCTTTTCCTTCATCGCCTCGGCGCGCGCGATGGTCTCCGGCGAGTTGTGCAGCTTTTCGACGAAGCCGCGCAATGCCTGGTCGAACTGCTCGCGCAGCGGATGCGCCTCGTCCGCCGCGACCTGCTCGAGCGTGCGCTCGATTCCCGCGATGATCTTCTGGTAGAGCTTGTCGTCGACGGCGCCAGGCACCCACCATGGGCTCTCTTCGGCGATGCGCACGCGAATGAGCTCCTTGTTGTCGTGCACAATCCGCGCGACCAGCGCCACGAGCTTGTCCAGCATCTCCTGATGCCGGTCGTCGGTGGTGGCGAGCGCGAGGAGGTCACCGAGCAGCGGAGCGACCTTCGCCTTGCGGAGCTGCAGCACGAGGGTCTCGTGCACTGTCGACTGAAGCTCCTCGTTCGGTATCGACTCCGCTGCCCGCGCCACTCCGCCAGCGATCGCGCGCGCCACGCGCGCCTGCTGCTCGGGCTCCGCGAGCCAGCGCGCAGCGCGCTCCCCGACATGCATGCCGGTGAGCTGCCGCGCGATCACGTCGCGCGAGAGAAAATTGTTGCCCACGAAATTGCCGAGGCTTCGGCCGATGCGGTCCTTTCGGCTGGCGACGATTGCGGTGTGTGGAATGGGCAGTCCCATTGGGTGGCGAAAGAGCGCCGTCACCGCGAACCAGTCCGCGATGCCGCCCACCATGGCCGCCTCGGCCGTCGCGCGCACGAGCCCGAGCCAGAAGGGCGCGAACAGGGGACGAAGGTGCGACAGCACCGCCGTCACCAGGAACAGAATGGCGAACGCCGCCAGGATCGCCGTGGCGCGTCGGCGCATGATGGCGTACTGGCGAACCTTTTCGGAGTCGTCCTTCACAACGAGCATGGGGGAAAATACGTCGTGGGAAGGCTGGCGTGATGTGCCTCGGGCCCCATCGGCAGGCGCGACGCGCACATCGTTCGGCGCGTCGGTCATCGCCGGGCCCGGAACAGCGGACGCAGAATGACGCGGGCTGCGCAACGCAGAAGACGCTGCAACAGCATTTCCAAATATCCGCTGTTTTGCTTTTACCAGGTATTCTGCGTTTGCGAAGCTACGCCATTCTGCGTCCGCCGTGGCAGTTCGCCAGACATCGTTGCGAGATGCGGCGACAATTTGCGCTTTTGCTTTTGGTTGTGACGTAACGCGCAATTCTACAACGACTTGTAGTGCGTAGACCCACGCCTGAAATGTGATTGTGCGTACAGACCGGCATGGCGAGCACTTTTAGTTTCGCTCCAACGATCGCAACGCCGCGATCACTCATTCACACGGAGCAAGACAATGCAACGCAAGATCCTCTTCACCGTCGCAACCGTTGGAATCGCCGCGATCGCAGCGTGTTCCAGCGATGGCACACTGTCGCCGAACGGCGCTGATGCGACGAAGGGAACACTGGTCGTCAAGCTGACCGACGATCCGTTCACGTTTGATTCCGTTTCGCGAGTCGACCTGTACATCGCTCGCGTCGATGGTCGCCGTGCGGCGGTCGATTCCGCGCAGAAGGCAGACTCGACGCACCCGGGTGCCAATACGAATCCGGATGCTGGCTGGGTCGTGCTCGCGGAGCCGAAGGCGCGCTTCAACCTCGTCGAGCTGCAGCAGGGCACGACCGTCGATCTCGGATCGCTTTCGCTTCCGGTCGGTGAGTACAAGGGATTCCGCATCATCATTGTTGCCGATTCGTCGACCATGACCCTGAAGTCGGGCGTGGTGCTGACGAAGACCAGCAAGCCCGGTATCAATTGGCCAAAGGCCGGTCAGGTCGTGATCAACATTCCCGTGACGAACGCGGTGAAGGTGCAGCCCGGCTCGAACAGCTTTGTCGTCGACTTCGACCTTGCCAAGAGCTTCGAGATTCCGCAGGGCAAGCTCTCCACGCTCGGCGCGTCATGGCGCGGATGGGCGTCGGGCATCATCGACAACTCCGCGCTGCCGTCAACCGGCGCGGTGAGTGGCAGGGTGCGACGCGACAGCGTGTCGGGTGCCATCGGTGCCTTCGTCCAGGTGGAGTTGATGAAGAACGGCAGCACCGTCGCGGATACCGCCAAGGCGGACGTGCTCGCGACCCAACGTGCCACCCAGGAAGGCTTCTGGAAGTTTGCCTATGTGCCGGCCGGCACCTACGTGGTTCGTGCCACGCCAGGTAAGGACTCGGGCTACAAGCCGGCGATCGTCGGCAGCCTGGTGGTTGTCGGCGGTAAGGAGACGCAGAACAACGTCGTCGTCCTGCCGAAGCTCGTTCCCTGATTCAAGTCTCGATCAAGAAAGACGCGGCGTCCGGAATCCGGGCGCCGCGTTCTTCTTTTCACCTCGATCATATCTGTCCGTCTCCGTTCTCCAGGGAACGCCAGAGATACCAGCTCGCCACCGACGCATAGGGCCGCCACGGCTCGCCAATGCGCAGCACGTCCTTCGGCGTGGGCCGATTCTTCAGGCTGTACGCGCGCTGGATTGCGTTCTGGACGCCAAGGTCGAGCTCAGGCAGCACATCCGGACGGCCGAGCCGGAACATCAGGAACATCTGCACGGTCCACCGGCCGATGCCCTTCACTTGTACGAGGTGCTCGATGATGGCGTCGTCGTGCAGACGGCCGAGGTGCGCCAGCGGCAGCGAACGATCGGCGACGCGCGCGGAGAGGTCGCGAAGATATCCCATCTTCTGGCGAGACAGGCCCGCGCCGCGAAGGAGCGCTTCATCGGTCGAGAGGACGAGCTCGGCGCGCGGCCGCTTGCGCGGATAGAGCTCGCAGAATCGGCGAAGGATCGTTCCTGCGGCCTTTCCCGAGAGCTGCTGGTACACGATCGACCGAACCAGCGCGTCGTAGTGCGTGCCCGTTCGACGCACCTCGAGGCTGCACGGACCCACTCGCGCGATCAGCGCACCGAGTATGGGGTCCACACGCTTCAGGTGGGCGATGGCCGCGCGGTGAGGGGAGGTCATGTTCGCAACTTATCGCTGAGCGCGTCGAGGGGTGTGCCGCCTTCGATGCAAGCGGGGGCCTGGCGCCATAGCTTGAAGGGGGACGGACGCATCGTCTCGACGCAACCTCAAATCGCGAGTGCCTGTTGACCCGTTTCATCAACTACTTCCTGAAGGGGCTCGTGTTTCTCGCCCCGCTCGCATTCACCATCTACGTCTGCGTGCGCATCTTCACGACGATCGACGGATGGCTCGGCTTCAACCAGCCGGGCGCCGGCTTCGCCATCTCTGTGATCTTGATAACGATGGTGGGCTTTCTGGCGCAGAGCTTCCTCACGCGCGGGGTGCTGATGTTCGTGGAAGGGCTCCTCAACCGGCTGCCGTTCGTTCGCCTGCTCTACTCATCCACGAAGGACCTGCTCAATGCGTTCGTCGGGGAGAAGCGTCGGTTCGACAAGCCCGTGCTCGTCACGCCATTTCAGGGCGGTGTGGGGCGCATGCTCGGTTTCGTCACGCAGCAGTCGCTGGCGGGGCTGGGTCTCACTGAACATGTGACGGTGTACCTGCCGCACTCGTACGCGGTGTCGGGCGTCCTATGGATATTTCCCATGAGCGCCGTGACGCCGATTTCGGCGGACAGCGCAGACGTCATGGCGTTCATCGTGTCGGGGGGAGTGACCGCGCCGCCGACCCATGACGTG
>JBKJUW010000074.1:0-35331 GCA_046589725.1 Gemmatimonadaceae bacterium | reverse complement strand
CGTCCGGACCACGTTCCATTGCTCGGGCGTGAGCTTCGCGGGATCAGTTTCGCCGTACTTCTCGAAGGCCGGCGTCTCGATCCGTGCGCTGAGGATGGCCCAGAAGGCGACGAGGTTCGCATCCGCGCCGCTGTGTGGCTGCACGTAGGCGTGTTCGGCGCCGAAGAGCTCGCACGCGCGATCCGCCGCAAGCTGCTCGATGGTGTCGACGTTCTCGCACCCCGCGTAAAATCGCTTGAAGGGAACGCCTTCCGCATACTTGTCCGTGAGGAGGTTCGCCATCGCCGATTGCGCCGCAAGCGACGAGTAGTTCTCGCTCGCGATGAGCTTCACCGCGCTGCGTTGATGCGACAGCTCGGCGACGATCGCGCGTGCCGTCTCCGGCGATACCGACGAGACGAGCTCGAGGTTGGCGAGGTACGCGATGAAGCCCACAGGCATGTCGCCAATCGACTTGCCGGTGACCTTGAGGTATTCCTCGACCAGCGATATCTGGGTCATGTGTCGCTCGGAGTGCGCGCGTGAACTGAACGGACATTCAGGCGTGATCCGCTGCGAGGGGCAGCGGGCCGCGAGCCGTGAATCTAACCTCTCTCGGAGGGCCCGGCATGGCCCTTCCGGGCGCACTGGTGACATACTTGAGGCACTCATGAACAGGCGACACTTCCTCCATGCCAGCTCGGCGTCGCTGGCAGCTGGCTGGCTGGGACGAAAGCTCCCGGCGCCGGTGTGGCACGACCGGCCGAGACCCAGTGTGCCGCAACTTCAGTGGCAGCGCGACGAGCTCGCGATGTTCCTGCATTTCGGCGTGAATACCTTCACCGATCGTGAGTGGGGAGACGGCACGGAGCTGCCGTCGATCTTCAATCCCACACGGCTGGACGCTCGCCAGTGGGCGAAGTCGGCACGCGCGGCGGGCTTCAGGTCCATGATCCTCACCGCCAAGCATCACGACGGCTTCTGCCTCTGGCCGACGGGCACCACGAAGCACAGCGTCGCGAGCAGCCCATGGCGAAACGGCGAGGGCGACGTCGTGCGCGAGATGGTCGATGCCTGTCGCGCCGAAGGCCTGCGGCCCGGACTCTATCTGTCACCGTGGGACAGGAACAATCCCGCCTACGGCGACAGCGCGCGCTACAATGATCTCTACTGCGATCAACTGACCGAACTGCTCACGCGGTATGGCCCCATCGCAGAAGTGTGGTTCGATGGTGCGAATGGAGAAGGACCGAACGGGAAGAAGCAGCGCTATGACTGGCCGCGTTTCTGGGCGCTCGTCAAGCGCCACCAGCCAGACAGCGTGATCTTCTCCGATGCCGGTCCGGACGTCCGCTGGTGCGGCAATGAGAATGGATCGGGCGGCGATCCGAACTGGTCGATGGTCGATCCCACCGTGGTACCGTATCCGGGCGTGAGCGGACCGGCCATCATCCCAGCCCTCCAGCACGGCGATCCCGCCGGGACTGTCTGGCGCCCTGCGGAAGTGGACACGTCGATCCGGAAAGGATGGTTCTATCATCCCGCCGACGATGCAACGGTGCGGTCGGTGGATAATCTCGTCGACCTCTACTTCAACTCGGTGGGACGAAACTCGAAGCTCCTCCTCAACGTGCCGCCCACGCGTGACGGTCTCCTCCACGACGTCGACGTCGCGCGCCTCGCGGGTTTCCAGGAGCGATTGCTCGCCATGACCCTCACCGGCAACTCAGCGGATGCCCAGGCGACATGGACGCAGACAGGAGACCGCACCGCCGAGGCCGTGATCGAGCTTGGAAGGCCTGTCTCCGCTTCGCTGGTTCGTCTTGCAGAGAATATCGCGAACGGCCAGTCGGTCGCGCGGTACGCGTTGTACTCGGCTGAAGGTCAGGAGTGGAGTGTATTGTCGCGCGGCGGCACGATCGGATATGCCAAGGTCGATCGCTTCGCGCCGAGAATGATGCGTCGCCTCAAGCTCGTCATCGAGGATGCAGTCGGTCCACTCGATCCCGTGTCCGTCACCGTTTGATGGTGCAATCGCGTCGCATGTGACGCGCCGGGCGCCGCCGCAGTTAGGCAGGGAACTGGAGGCGTGACACAGATGCCACACATGCGACCCATCACCAGACTGATTCTGTTCGCGGCGCTGGGCACGCTGCACGCGTGCAGTTCTACAACGGCGCCGGAACGCGACCTCGCTGACGCGAAGGCGCGCTGGGCACTGAGCAACGTGCGATCGTACGAGTACGTCGTGTCGCGCTCGTGCTTCTGTACTCCGGACGCCCTGCGCCCTGTCACGGTATCGGTAACCGACGGCGTCGTCACGCGGCGCGTGTATGCCGACACTGGCGCTCTCGTGCCAGCAACCACGTCGGACTTCACGACCATCGAGGCACTCTTTGCGGTGGTCGAGGGCGCATATGCGCGACACGCCGACCGCGTCGAGGCCTCCTATGACCCCGTCCGCGGCGTCCCCCTCCGAATTTCGATCGACGGCAGCGTCCGGATTGCCGACGACGAGTTCTTCATCACCGTCTCGTCGTTCCGTGCGCGTTAGCGTGATTCCGGGCGCGGGCTGGCGTGGGCGGCACCTTGACGGAGGTCGGGTCGGGCTCGGAATGGCTCATGGAGTGGGACGGAGTCCCGCCGCGATATTGGGTCACACTCTGCACCCGGCCTCTACGAAGAACGTGACAGTAACTGCCGCCCCTTACACGATGGGGCGCGCGCCAAGGTAGACCCGCGCGCGCTCCACCACGCTGTCGCGCACCTCGGAGAGATCACCCGTCACGAGTGCGCCCGACGCCCTCGCGTGCCCACCGCCGCCAAACTCGCGTGCGAAGGCGTTCACGTCCGTGTCGCCAATCGACCGGAATGAGATCTTGACCTTCCGGTGCCCGAGGTCGCGGAAGAACAGCGCCATGCGCGTTCCCGCGATCGACCGGGCATGTTCCACGATGCCATCGAGGTCCTCGGCTTTCACCCCGTATTTCTCGAGCGCATCGGACTGCATGGTCAGCCAGGTGAGGCCATGCTCCTCGTCCACCTGAAGTGTCGCGAGCACATCGGCCATGAGTCGCACGCGCCCTGCCGGCGCCGATGCATAGATGCGCGTGTACATCTCCTCGGGATTCACGCCGAGTGCGAGGAGCTGCGCGGCGACGGCGAGGCAGCGGGGCGACGTATTGCTGAACCGAAAGCCCCCCGTGTCCGTGAGCATGCCCGTGTAGAGCGCGCGTGCGGCATCCGGCGTGATCTCCCAGCCGAGCACCTGCGCGATGTCGTAGACGAGTTCCGCGGTCGCGCACGCTGTCGTATCGCTGACGCCGTTCAGTCCCGCCGGGTCGCTCGACGCGACGTGGTGGTCGATCACCAGCTTTGGGACCGTAAGCGCGCGCACCGAATCCGCGAGGTTGCCAAGGCGGCTCACGTCGCTGATGTCGAGTACGACGAGAAGATCGACATCACGCAAGGCCTTCGATCCCTTCGAGGTGAGGTTCTCGAAGCCCGACCCGAGCAGGAAGTCGAACATCTCGGGCCACGGCGTCGGATTCACGATGCGCACTGACATTCCCTGCGCGGCGAGCATCGTGGCCAGCGCGCTCTCGGAACCGCAGCCGTCGCCATCCGCATTCAGGTGCGTGCTCAACGCCACTCGGCGCCCGCTCGTGAACTCGTGGGCGAACGATTCGATCGCTGTTCGGCGAGCGTCGGGGACAGTCAGCAGATCGATGGGCACTTGAGCTGATCCAGAAAACGTTGCGATCGTACCGGGTACTCCGTATTTCGGTACCAGGAATGGCATTTGACCCACGGGGAGCAATCGAACCACTGGCTCGGAACCACGCCGGCGACTCGACGACGTCCTGAGGAATGATAGCAGCGGACGTACGTTGCGCGTGCGATCGTGTCGTGGCCGTCTACGGCTCCCCGTGACTTCGGGCCATTCATGGTACATCAATCGTACGGCGTACGAGGTACGCCCTTTCGGCTTTACTCGAAACAAGAGCGGCGCCTCTCGGCGCCGCTCTTCTTCCTCACGAACCGCCCGCCTTATCGGAGCGATCCGGTTGCGTGGATCTTCGAGTGTGTCCGCCCGTACGCGAAGTAGAACACCAAACCAATCGCCAGCCAGGCGGCGAGTCGCAGCCAGTTCAGCAGGCCAAGTCCGTAGATCATCGAGCCGCACACCACGATGCCGAGCGTCGACACCAGCGGCACAGCTTTCACGCGGAACGCACGCGGCAGCTCCGGGCGCTTCACGCGCAGTACCCACACGCCCGCGCTCACAAGGATGAACGCGAACAGGGTCCCGATGCTCGTCATCTCACCGACGATGTCGCCAGGAATGAATCCTCCGAAGAGCGCCGTGAAGAAGAAGAACAGCATGTTCGACTTGTACGGCGTCTTGTACTTCGGATGCAGGTCGGAGAAAACCTTCGGCACAAGACCGTCGCGGCTCATCGAATAAAACACGCGCGATTGTCCGAGGAGCATGACCAGGATGACCGACGAGAAGCCCGCGAGGATGGCGATCGTCACGAACTTGCCGAGCCACGCATAGCCGATCATGTACTTCTGGATGGCGAAGGTGACCGATGCTTCCTTGCCTGCCGTGCGGAAATCCTCGACCGTCGCCACACCGCTCAGGACGTACGAGAAGAGCACGTAGAGAATCGTGCAGACGACCAGCGACCCAAGGATGCCGATCGGCATGTCGCGACTTGGGTTCTTCGCTTCCTGCGCCGCGGTGGACACGGCATCGAACCCGATGAAGGCGAAGAAGACGACACCCGCCGCCCCCAGGATCCCCATGATGCCGCCGAAGGCGTGCGTCACGCCCTCATGGGTCGTGTACGTCGTCGCCGCCGGGATCATCGGCGTGTGGTTCGCCGGGTTGATGAAACCCCAGCCGATGATGATCACCATGATGACGATGGCGACCTTCGTGATGACGATCAGGTTGTTTACCCACGCCGATTCCTGTGTGCCGCGCACCAGGAGCGCCGACATCAGGAAGAGGATCGTGATCGCGGGGATGTTCACGATGCCGTGCGTGCCGACGCCCTGCAGGGTCTCGAACGGCGAGTGGCACCATTCGTAGGGTATGTGTAAACCGACGTACTCGAGCACTTTGTTGAAGTACTCACTCCACGCAATGGCCACCGTCGCGGCACCCACCGCGTATTCGAGCACCAGGTCCCACCCGATGATCCAGGCAACGAGCTCGCCCATGGTGACGTACGAATACGTGTACGCGCTGCCCGCAATCGGGATGATCGACGCAAACTCCGCGTAGCAGAGTCCCGCGAAGGCGCAGCCGACGCCAGCGAGAATGAAGGCGTACACCACCGATGGCCCCGCGCGCTCTGCAATCGCCGCTGCGGTGCGCACGAACAGGCCCGCGCCGATGATGGCGCCAATACCCAAGGCCACGAGCGCAAAGGAGCCGAGCGTGCGCTTCAGTCCGCCTTCGCCTGCGTCCTCGCTGTCCGCCATGAGGGCGTCAATCGACTTCGTTCGAAATAGTGAACCGGCCACGCTATTCCCCCTGTGATGTTCTCGATTGGATATCGCCGACCCGCGAATGCCGTTTCGTCCCGGAGGACGCAATTGCATACAAAAATGTCGGCAAGCGGCGGACGCCTGTCAATACAACGCCGCCCGCAAATGCACGACAGTCCGGATTGCTGGTGACACAGATGCTGTGATGTACGAACGGGCGAACCGCGCGTCAACTCTCCGCGCGAATCGTTCCGCAGTTACAAGCTGTAGTTCGGCGCTTCGCGCGTGATGGTGACGTCGTGCGGATGTGATTCCCGCAACCCGGCGGCCGTGATGCGCACGAACGCCGTCTCCGTCCGAAGTTCCTCCACACTGCCGCAGCCCACGTAGCCCATGCCGCTTCGCAGGCCACCGACCATCTGGAAGAGCACGTCCGCGACTGGTCCCTTGTACGGCACGCGGCCCTCGATGCCCTCGGGCACGAGCTTCTTGGGCGAGAGCTCGCCGTCCTGGAAGTAGCGGTCCGCGCTGCCGTCCTGCATGGCCGCGAGCGATCCCATGCCGCGCACCATCTTGAACCGGCGTCCCTCGAGGAGGAATGCCTCACCCGGACTCTCTTCCGTGCCGGCGAGCATCGACCCCATCATCACGCTACACGCACCTGCGGCGAGCGCCTTCACCAGGTCGCCCGAATACTTGATTCCGCCGTCGGCGATGACGGGAACATCCCCCGCACCCTCCACCGCATCGAACACCGCCGTGAGTTGCGGGACGCCGACACCCGTCACCACACGTGTGGTGCAGATGGAGCCAGGTCCCACGCCGACTTTCACCGCGTCGACGCCGCGCTCCACGAGCGCACGCGCGCCCTCGCGCGTCGCCACGTTGCCGACGACGAGCTGCACGTCGGGGAATGCCTGCCGCACGCTCGACGTCGCCTGGAGCACCGTGTCCGCATGCCCATGCGCCGTATCGATGACGAGTGCGTCGACACCCGCATCAATGAGCGCCTTCGCACGCGTGAGGAAGTCACCCCCTGCCCCGATCGCCGCGGCCACCCGCAGGCGCCCATGCTGATCCTTGTTGGCGCCCGGATATTGTCGCCTTTTGTGGATGTCCTTCACCGTGATGAGCCCGATCAACCGCCGATTACCATCCACCACCGGCAGCTTCTCCACGCGATGCTTCGCGAGGATCCGCTCAGCCTCATCGAGGTCGGTGCCCATCGGCGCGGTCACCAGCCCGTCCTTGGTCATCGCTTCCGCCACGGGGCGATCGAGACTGCGCTCGAACTGGAGATCGCGATTCGTGATGATGCCGACCAGCCGTCCGTCGCTGTCCACGATCGGAACGCCGGACACCTTGAAGCGCGACATCAGGTTCGCCGCCTCCCGCAGCGTCGCCGTCTCGGGGAGCGTGTACGGGTTGATGATCATCCCGCTCTCGCTGCGCTTCACAATGTCGACCTGCGTCGCCTGCCGGTCGATCGACATGTTCTTGTGCAGCACCCCGATGCCGCCCGCACGCGCCATCGCGATCGCCATCTCGGCTTCCGTGACGGTGTCCATCGCCGCGGAGACGAGCGGGACGTTCAGCTCGATCTTGCGCGTGAACCACGAGCGCGTCGACACGTCCTTTGGATGCGTGAGCGAGTGATTGGGTGCGAGGAGGACGTCGTCGAAGGTGAGCGCGACGTCGTCACGCACGCGCGAGGCGCCATTCACGGGCCCATTGCGCGACGGCCCGCTCTCAGGGGTCTGAGTCGCGGGCCGTGGGGACTTCGATTCGGAGCGGATTGTTGTCGCCATCATGGAACATAACCGCGCAGGTCCTCAACCTCAAGACCGCCGCTCCCCTCTCGCTCACGGTACGGGCGCCGGCCTCGGAAAGCGCTCTGCCCGCATCGCGGCCTGGTACGCGAACGACGCCAGCACGACCGACGCATGCTTGAGATCGTCGGGCTTCACGCGCTCGTAGAAATCCATGTTGGTGTGATGCATGCGCGTGTCGTACTCGGTGTAGTCCTGGATCGTATTGAAGGCCGGGATTCCAAGCGCCGTGAACGAGAGGTGATCGGTATTGCCGATCTTCTCCATGATGTTACGCCTGGCGCCCACGTCCGCGAGCGGCGACAACCACTCGTCGAGAATTGTCTTCGCTGGCGCGCTGCCTTCCGCGTACCAGCCGTAGATCGGCCCGGTGCCGGGATCATTGTTCAGGTAGACGGACAACTTCTCACGCTTCGCGGCATTGGCGTCGCCCGCGTAGTGCTGCTGCGCGTACGCCTTGGAGCCGAGCAGCCCTTCCTCCTCGCCGCCCCAGATGGCCGCGCGGATCGTCCGTCGCGGTGCAATGCCGGACGCCCTGAGAATCCGCATGGCTTCGATGAGCTCCGCGACCGCGTCCGCATTGTCGCTCGCCCCCGTGGCAGAGTGCCAGGAATCGATGTGTGCGCCAATGAGCACGACCTCGTCGCCGATGCGCGGATCGGTCCCGGGAATCTCCGCGAGCACGTTGTACCCATTGGTGTCCGCCGAGTAGTAGCGCGTCTGCACATTGGCGCGGAGCGTCACGGGCGCACCGCCCTGAAGCGCGCGCACGATCATGTTGTAGTGCTCCGCCGCCACGATGACCGAGGGCACCGAGTTCGCGGCACTGCTGGTGCGATTGCCCAGCACGAACAGGGTACCCTCCATGCCCTCGCTCGGTCGCAGCACGAGACCGGCGCCGACGTCGTGGAGGGTGGACTGGAAGACGGCTCGCGGCAGGGGACCCACGGCAACGTTCGCCCGCGGCGCGCCGATCGGTACCGCCTCGGCGTGTTCGGTGGGCTGAAGGCGGTCCTTCGTGAGGAAGGCGTCCTGCGGCTTCGTGGCGAGAACGATGGCGCCCTTGAGTTCCCCGGCGTTCGCCTTCACCGCTTCAACATTTGCGAGGTCGCCGAGGTAGACGGGCTTCGCGGTGATTTCTCCGGGCGTGGATGGGCTCCACGCCTCGGGGAACGCGATGAGCGGAAAGTAGTGCGGTTGGACCATCTCGAGGGTGAACTTCTCGAGCGCCCAACCCCTGCCGAACGGCCAGGATTCCTGATGGACGCTGGACAGGCCCACAGACTTCAGCGTCGCTTCGGTCCAGTCGACCGCCTCCTTGAACTTTGGACTGCCAGTGAGGCGGGGGCCGATGATGTTGGTGAGGTGGTCGAAGAACTCGAGGGCGTGGGAGTGGTTGAGCCCCTCGTCGCGAATCTTTGCGAGGTCGGACTGCGATTGGGACTGGGCCGGGCTCGCGAAGAGTGAGGCCGCGACGAGGTAGAGGGAGAGGCGCATTCACGAAGGTACCGCATCGGGCACGCGTTGTAACTGCCGCCCTCGGCTTGGGCATAATAGCACGGCCGCATTTCGTGTCAGCGCTCTTTCTCTTCGCCTCGGACGCGCTTCCGCAATCCAATGAGCATCCGCCTGACCTCGACCGCCGCTGCTGACAACTCGCGATGCTCCTCCTCCGGTACCACGCCCGCGTCGAAACCACGCTGCAGGTGACTCTCGACCTCGGTCACTGAACCGATGGCAATGGAAAGAAAGTGCGCGAAGTCCGCATCAGTACTTCGGCCGCGGCCCTCGGCAATGTTCGCCGGGACGGAGTCAGCCGCCCTCTCCAGTTGCTTGGCAAGCGCGGGTTTTCGGCGGGCCATTCGCTTCGACAATTGGTCGGCGCGCAAGGACAGCGCGTGCGCTTTCTGCCAGACCATCAGCTTTCGGAAGTCGGTCATGACCGAGTATGGACATGATCGAGCGCGGGTGCGGCATCATTGCGATGCACCGTGGGGCGAAATAGCGCACACTGCGAACGTCAGCTTGAGCTTGAGCGGCGAGCACGGAGCTGACCGCGAGCTACGAGCTTGAGCGAAAGCAAGGAGCTCGAGCCACGAGCATGAGCTCGAGCTGGGAGCTCAAGCTTGAGCTCGGGCTTGAGCTCGGTGCTCAGGCTCAAGCTTCAGCTCGCAGCTCAAGCTCTCAGTTAGCTTCTTGCTCGCCGCTCGGCTTTTTATCGACCTATCATCCTCAACCGCTTGCGTATCGACTTCGGCAGGAAGAACGCCGCCGCCGCCAGCGCCTCTCGCAGGTTCAAGTCCGCCAGATCCTCGACCGCCCCCGTCCAGTGCGCCGCCAGGACAGACCGCCCCGCATTCGAGATCAACCGCTGAAGGGCGAGGATGAGGATGAAGACATCGTCCACCTCGCCGATGAAGGGAATGAAATCGGGGATGAAGTCGATCGGCATCGCGATGTACGCGATCGCACCGGCCACCAGCAGCTTGTCGACCGCCGGCACCCGGCGGTCGGTCAGCAGCCCACCCAGCAGACGCAGGTAGGCCGGCAGTTGCTTCATGTAGTACATCACCGTCCGCTTCGCACCGGTGCGCGGGGCGATGGGGACCTCGGTGTCAGCGATCTTGCCGCGTGAACGCGTGGCGGATGCACTCGCGCCCGCGCGCGTGCGGCGGGCTTCGCCTTTGGGGGTGGAACTCACGCGTTTGCTCCCTTAATAGGGTTAGTTCCCCGCGTCCGGCCCGGTGCCGGATGAGGGCGTGCCACCGGCTGAGCCGGGTGCAGGGCTCCCAGTCGCACCAGTCGTGCCGCTCGCTGGCGAGGCTGCCGCACTGGTCGCGGCATCAACCACACGATTCGTCGCCGACAGGAGGTCGTTCGCCACCGACTTCCCTGCCGCGGCGGCCCCGTTCAGCACACCGACCGCCTTGTTCATGAACCCCATCGTCTCGGCGATCGTCGTCGCGCTGACCTTGCCCGCGCGCAGGCGCTCCTCGACGGCGTCCGCAAAGCGCAACAGCGGATTCGCCGCGGCGGCGGCAGGCCCAGTCGCCACCCGCTCCGCGTACTTGGACTCGAGGAACTCGATATAGTCGAGCACCTGGTATCCACGCTCGTCAGACAGCGTCTCGAGCTTCTGGAGCATCTTGTCGCGCAAGTAGGCGTTCATGGCCGGCCGTGGTGGAGACTCTCGGGATGGTCGCGGCGCGGAGCGCTACGCGATCTTGGTCACCTTAAGTCATAACGGGTTTCCGCACACCCGTGAAGGCGTCAGCCGGTCCAGCGCTTCCGCTTGCCGCGCGCGTCGATGTGCAGGTACGGGGACGGATACCGGCGACTGATGTACATGCCGAGCCCGCCCGCGAGGTCGGGATGCTTGTCTTCGACCCGGTCGACAGCGAGCATCACCAGCAGCTCGTCTATCATCGTGATCTTGCCGTCGCCGTCGACGTCGATTGCAACGTCCGCCGCATCGCCATACTGGTGCCGACTGTCGGTCGCCGAGCGGCGCACGCGCGCATTGTGCGAGGGCGACCGGAAGCCCGAGTGCACGTCCACCTCGAGCTTCGGCCGCGCGTGTCCGCCAAGATCGGCGAACACCAGCTCGAGCTTGTCGAGCAAGCGCGGATTCAGCACCACGTACTTGGGCCACACGTCGGCTTGGTCGTCGTGCGTGACGAAGGCCGCGAGCCGGAGATGCTTCGTGACCTGGAGGTCGAGGTGCTCCGCGCGCACTTCGAGAAATCCCTCCGGTCGCTCGTGGTCGTGCCGTCCGAACCGCTCGGCGATGTACGTGCCGATGCGATAGCCGTTCAGTCGACCCGCGACCTTCTCCTCGAATGGCACCAGGACGGCGAGGGTGGGCTCGGGGAGGATCTGTCGCTCGGTTCCATTGAGCACTGCGAGGTGATAGAACCCCGCCGCCATCGGCGCGACCAGCGCTGCGGCGCCGAGCAGGCGCGGCGGAACACGCGTGCTTGAATCCGTGATGTCGACCCACTGGTAGTGGAGTGAATCCGCATTTCCAATGAGGTTGATCGGGAATTCGACCGCACCGCCCGGCATCGCGAAGCGAAGGTTCACGTTGCCACTCACGCCGAACGCATCAGCGGCCGCAGAGGCGCCGATGCTGGAGGGCTTGGGGGTCAGTGGCGCCAACAATGACGTCGCGGCCGACCGTGCGGGCCGACTGAGCTGGACGACGCCAATCGTCGCAATGCATGCCAACAGGCTGGTACCGAGCGCGGACAGCACGCGGCGCAGTCGAACGATATCGAGCAAGGCGAATCCTGAATCTCGAAGGACCGGCCGTCGTAAGGCGACGGCCGCCGGTTCGGGAGGAGCTGGACGAGAAGGCCGTCCCTTCGCGAGCGCTGATGCGCCATGGGGCTGCGCGAGGCATCACCCGCCGCAACGCTTCATCAAGAAGACGCGCGAGCTCAGTAAATGTAAACCGCCGTACCAACCGCGACCATATCGTAAAGCTTGTCGATATCGGTGTTGAGCATTCGCACGCAGCCGTGACTTGCGGACTTGCCAATGCTCTCGGGGACATCCGTGCCGTGTATGCCGTAGCCGTCGCCCATCTCCAGGCGGTGCGTGCCGAGCACACCCATGTACTTGCGCTGATTGGTGCCGTACGGCGGAATGACGATGTTCCCGCCGGCAATGATCTCGTGCCCTTCCTTTCCCGCACCGATCGCTTCCTGGTGGCCGTCCGCGTACGTCTTCACGACGTCGGTTCCGTTCACGCTGATCTGCGAGCCATCGTTCGCAGCGATCGCCTGGCCACGCGTGAGCCGGACGATTCCGAGTCCGCGCTTGCGGGCCTGTTCGACGAAGTGCCAATCGGGCGGCACCCACGCCGGATCGGCTTCCTTGGCCTGAACGACGAGCCGGCCGCGCGGCGTCTCGAATTTCCACTGGCCGTCGCCACTGCCATCGAGAACGCGGCCGCTCCCCGTAGCGACAGGCGCGGTAAACAGCACCGAATCACCAGTCTTGTACCAGAGCCGATGGTCCTCGATGCTCACGACGAGGTAGGGCTTGCCAGCCGAACGGGGATCCGTGGCCGCACCCACGTGCGCGACGCTGTCCTCCAGCGCCCCGCTCGCCTGCCGCACCTGGTCAAGCAGTTGAAGGTTGTCGTTGAACACCATCCGGCTGACGTCGCGCTCGTGCCGTACCAGCGCTGTGCGCGCGAAAAGCGCCGTGCTCGCGGCCATGAGCAGCAGCACGCCCCCCACGAGGCCCCAGGCGAGCAGTCCGCCGCGATGAAAGAACTTCGGTGTACCCATTCGGTCCCCTTGTGTCAGTACAGCAGCTTGTGTCAGTACAGGTAGACTACTACCCCAGGCTTCAGATTCGGTGCAATCGCCTTGAGGTCCGATGCCCGCGCACGGATGGCGCCCGGCATGACATACGTCGAATCGTTCAGCGGCCCGACGCTCGGCAGCGAATAGATGACGGTGCCGCCGTCGAGGATGATCGCCGCTGGGCCGAGTGCACCTTTCAGCCGCGGTTCGCCGGGCGGAATGCCTCGATCCCCATACACCCATTGCGGCAGCTCTGATACCGTCGATTCATCGATCAGGCGCTCGACGATCCGCTTGCCGCGTGGAGCGGCGATGTGCAGCGTGTCCGCGCCCGCACCGACGCGGCGCTCGGGCCCCACAGTGATCGGCATCTCACGCAACAGCGCTCCGTCGCGCTGGAAGTACATCACGCTGCTGTCCAGCGAGATGGAGAGGTGCAGCGCGTCGTCGACCTTGGCCTGACGCCTGAACATCTCGACCATCACCTTCAGGCGATTCTCCTGCTGTGCGAGCACCGCGTCGGTACGCTTGCGCTCCACGTCCGACATCGACGCGCGCAGCTGCCCCGTCTCGCGTTGGTACCGCAGGTACTTGCGCGCGAGCCATCCATCGGCCGCCAGGAGGATCACCAAGGCGATCGTCATCGTGCTCACGATGCCCGGGTAGCTGTGCCTGAACTCGCGCCATCCCAACCGCCGGCGATCGGAACGCTCGCGCAATGGATCGCGACGGCGACCGGCATCCCATTCTGGTGGCAGGCTTGGTGGAGTCGTCATATGGAGAAACAATGGCAAGGTGAATGCCGGACCCAGCCGTCCTATAGTCGGGTACGGCACGGGCGGGTAGATTTACCCGGCTACACAATTCCGATCCCTTCAAGAATTTCCTGCATGAGCCCTGCTTCCCGACCAGCGCCGGTAGTCCTACTCGTACTCGACGGCTGGGGATACCGCGCCGAGAAGGAGGGGAACGCGATCGCGATGGCGAATGTCCCCACCTGGGACAAGCTATGGGCCGGTGCGCCCCGCACGCTGCTGGAGGCATCGGGCGAGGCGGTTGGCCTGCCATGCGGACAGATCGGCAACAGCGAGGTTGGCCATCTCAATCTCGGAGCCGGGCGCGTGGTGCAGCAAGATCTCGTTCGCATCTCGAAAGCGATTCAGGACGGCGAGTTCTTCCGCAACGCCGCCTTTCTTACGGCGTGCAATCGCGCGAAGGAGAGCAACGGTACGCTCCACCTCGTCGGCTTGATCGGCTCCGGTGGCGTTCACGCCATCGACACGCATCTCCTCGCCCTGCTCGACCTCGCCGAGCGGGAAGCGATGCCGCGCGTCGCAATTCACGCGATGCTCGACGGCCGCGACACCATGCCCCGGTCGGGCCTCGGCTACCTCGAGGAGCTGCTTGCGAAAGCGAAGGGGCGCGCGCGCCTTGCGAGCCTCGGGGGACGCTATTTCGGCATGGATCGCGATCACCGCTGGGAGCGGGTGGAGCAGTGGTATCGGTCGACCGTCACGGGCACCGGTCCGACGAGCAGTGATCCGCTCGCGCTCGTGGCCGAGGCGTACAGCCGCGGCGTGACCGACGAGTTTCTGGAGCCGACGACGATCGTCGACGAGTCGGGCACGCCAGTGGGCCCCATGCGCGATGGCGACGCTGTGATCTGCTTCAACTATCGCTCCGACCGGATGCGCCAAATCGTGCGCGCCCTGACCGACCCGGAATTCAAGGGGTTCGACGCAGCGCAGCGCCCGAAGATGCTCGTCGTGACGATGACGCTCTACGACCAGACGTTCAACCTTCCCGTTGCCTTCCCGCCGCAGTCGATGGCGCGCATTGTCGCCGAGGTCGTGTCCGGATCGGGCCTGACGATGTTGAAAACGGCGGAAACCGAGAAGTACGCGCATGTGACTTACTTCTTCAACGGGGGCATCGAGGCGCCGTTTCCGGGGGAGGATCGTCGCCTGGTGCCGAGCCAGAAGGTGGCAACGTACGACCTGGCGCCCGAAATGAGCGCTGCGGGTATCACTGAAGTGCTCTGCTCGGCCATCGAGGCGAGGGAACACGATTTCGTGCTGTGCAACTATGCGAATGCAGACATGGTCGGACATACGGGCTCGGTTCCGGCCATCCTGAAGGCGGTGGAGACGGTTGATGGCGCACTCGCCCGAGTGGTGGCGTCGGCAGCGAAGGCAGGTGCGCGCCTGCTCATCACGGCCGATCACGGCAATTGTGAGATGATGATCGATCCGGAAACCGGCGGGCCGCACACGGCGCATACGACGAATCCAGTTCCCTTCCTCGTCGTCGACGAGCACGGGCAGCATGGATTGCGGGAGGGGGGTGCGCTGTGCGACGTGGGCCCGACCATCCTGAAACTCCTCGGCCTAGAGCAGCCGAGCGAAATGACGGGACGCGACCTGCGTCTCGGCTGAAACACTTTTCCAGTGAACATGAGAGATCGATTGAAGGCTTTGGCGATCGGTGCGGTGGCACTGTTCGCGGCGGTTCCGGCATTCGCGCAGGTCGTCGGCCATGTGCCGGAAAAGAGCCCGTACCTCGATCTCGAGTACAGCTCGGAGCTGACGCTGGAAGGCGGGTACCTGCGGACCCGTCACGATCCTGCGAGCATCGCGCCGCAGAGTCGCTCGATTTTCGGTGCGCGGTACGAGATCACCCTGGCGGGGCCGCTGGCCGTCAGCGCGGACGTCATGAGCGGCGCAGGCCAGCGCAACGTGATCGATCCCCTGAAACCGGCCGCGACGCGCAACCGTGGAACCGCATCCAACCAGGTGACGGCGGCGGACCTGGCGCTCGCCCTGAACCTGACCGGCACGCGGAGCTGGCACCATCTGGTGCCGCAGGTGCGAGCCGGGGCCGGCATCGTGACGAGCAAGGCGAAGGATGACTCGTCCGGCTTCGCGTTCGGCACCCGCTTTGCATTCTCCATCGGCGGCGGGATGAAGTACGTGCCCGGGAATGGTCGCTTCCAGCTTCGTGCGGATGTCACGGACCGGATCTTCAAGCTCGACTACCCCGATCCGTACTACAGAATCGCCTCCGACAACACGGCGGTGCTTCCGGGGTCCACGTCGAAGTCGTTCTACACGCATCACACCGCGCTGACGGTGGGCGTGTCGTACCTCTTCCGACGCTGAGCCAGGCGCCGCCATCGACTCTTTTCGACGGCGGCGAACATGGCGCGCGACTACGAAGACCTGCACAACATCGAGGAGCTCGACGACACCGAGCTTCGTGACCTCGTTCGCGAGCAGTTGCGCGAGCACGCGGGCCTCGACATCGACCAGATCACGGTGTCGGCCAGCCAGGGCAAGGTGACGCTCTCCGGGCGCGTCGGCAATGAGGGCGAGCGCCGCGTTGCAGAGCACGTCCTCACTGATGTCCTTGGCATCCAGGATTACTCGAACGACCTCGTGATCGACCACCTCGCGCGCGCGCAGAACTCCGAAGCGGCCGACGAGAGCATCGCGGAGGATACGGAGCGCAGCGGCGGCTTCCGTGGCGATGTCGAAGTGTCGATGACGGACGAATCGGCGCATCTCGCCGTCGGGGCCGACGACGACCTGGCCGGCACGAGCGACTACCAGAAGGTCATGGAAGACGGCATGACGTACAATCCACCGACTTCGCCGACTCCCGAAGGCATGCGCGGCTCCGACGCGGGCCCCGAGGAGATGGGCGGCCGACACTGAACGTCCGACTGCCTGACAGTTTGACTGTAGACAGGACAGCGCAACAGCCGTGCGAATTCGAGCTCCAATGCCGTTCTCGCCGTCCCGTTGACTATCCGACTTCGTTTACGCAGTCCGTCTACTGTCAGACAGTCCGACTGTCCGACTACTTTAGCTCCATGGCCACTTACCTTACAAGACGTGTCTCATTCGCCGCGGCGCATCGGTATCGAATTGCCGAGTGGAGCGACGCGCAGAATGAGGCGACGTTCGGCGCGTGTTCGCGTCCAAGCTTCCATGGCCACAGCTATGTGTGCGACGTGACCGTCACCGGCGCGATCGATCCCGTCACGGGTTTCGCGGCGGACCTCGGACGGCTCGATGCTGTGCTGCATGCCGAAGTGCGCGAACGGTTCGATCATCGCAACATCAATCTCGATGTACCCGAGTTTGCCGATGGCCAGCTCATGCCGACGGGCGAGAACCTTGCGCGATTCATTTGCGAGCGGGTGCAGGCGGCACTCGGCGAATCGCCCCGTGTGACCCGGGTCGTGGTCGCGGAAGATGCCACCCTCAGCGCCACCCACGAACCCGACTGAACGGCGGGCGATGGTCTGGCGTGACCTTTCCCTCGGCTGGGTCGTGAGGAGAGGCACCTGAGCCCGCAAAACGCGCGGCCTGTCGATTGCCATGTTCACCGTTTCGTGTCCACCGCATCTCTTTCCCACACCGCCAGCGTACGAGCCACCGCAGCCGAGTTGCTCGCGCCCGTGCTGCGCACGCATGCGGACGTGCTGCGCGGCTTCATGCCGATCGTCGACGTCGACGTCGCGCGCACCCGTGTCACGAACGGGCAAGTGGCGTACGAGGCACTTCCGGTGCTCCGCTCCGTCGGCGACCTCGCCGCGCCGTTCGTACGGCTGCTCGACGCCTTTGAGGTTGCGGGTCTCGTCTCGAACGATGAGCACAGCGCGGTGCTTGCCGAGCAATTCGATATCGACGACCTCGTGCGTGGATGGTTCATGGGCGACCACGCACCGCGGGACGCGCGGCGAGGCCTTGCCCAACAGGTTGCAAACGCCATCGGCAACGCCGTCCTCCGTCGTGCGACCTCACTCGTCGGACGTCCCGTGCTGTGGCAACACTGGAGCAGGACCATTTGCCCGTGCTGCGGCAGCTCGCCGGACATCGCCTTGACGGATGGCGCGGCGCGGATGCTCGTCTGCGCGCGATGCGATGCGGAGTGGCGCGCCCCGCGCGAAGGCTGCCTTGGCTGCGACGCGCCATCCTCGCCCATGCAGATCGCGCGCATCGCCAACGCGGCATTGGGCTACGATCTGGTGATGTGCAACTCCTGCGGGCGATTCATGAAGGAGCGCCCGCGTCACGGGATAGCACCCTTGCTGGTCGAGCGGGCGATCACCGCGGAGCTCGACCTGGCCGCTGAGTTGCGGGGCCTTCGCACCTGACCAGCGATCGGGTGCGACCTCGCTGTGTCGGCGTGTTGTTGGCGGGCGGCCAGGCGCGCCGGTTCGACGGTGTCCCCAAGGGCCTCGCAACAGTGGACGGCATCCGCATTGCCGACCGCGTGCTCGCCGTGCTGCGCGGAGCAACGGACACGCAATTTGTCGTCAGCAACGAGGCGGCCGCGGGGGAGTGGTTTCCCGACCTCGCCGTGTTCGCGGACGCCCAACCCGGACTCGGACCACTTGCTGGCATCGAGACGAGCCTGCGTGCGGCTGGAGGCGCGTCGGTGCTCGTGGTCGCGTGGGACATGCCCTTTGTCACCACGCCGCTCCTGCGCGGCATGCGTGCGCTCGGCGAGATCGGCTCACCGGCTGTCGTTCCGGAGCATGGCGATCCACCAGTGTTCGAGCCGCTGTGCGCCTGGTACGCTGCTGAAACGCTCGACACCTGCTCCGACCTGCTCGAACGCGGTGAGCGGTCAGCTCGGGCGCTGTTCGATGCGTTGCCCTCCGCGACCCGCATTCCCGAACGTGTGCTGGCCGAGCATGGTGATCCGGACCGTTTGTTCCTCAGCGTGGACACCCAGGAGGAACTCGAGGCGCTCGCAGGCCTGCTGCCCCGCCTGTCGCAGACGACTCGACGCTGATCGACGCGAGGCGCATCTTTCGCGCAGTACGTGTGTGCCTCCCCGACAAACACGTTTCCACCCAACCCTGCCGACATGTTCCGCCGCGCGCTCGACATAGGTCTCTTCTGTTTTCTCGCCGGCTGCACTTCCACTGGCGCGACTCAGGGGGTGTCGTCCGTCGTACCGCCCGCACGCGACTCGCGCGCCGACCTGCGGCAGTTGCTCGACACATTGGTGAACGCGCCGGAGTTCCGCAGTGCCCAGTGGGGCATACTCGTCGTCGATCCCGCGCGCGCCGAGACGCTGTACACGCGCAATGCGGACAAGCTGTTCATGCCGGCGAGCAACATGAAGTTGCTCACCGGCACCACGGCGCTTGTGCAACTCGGCGCGAACTATCAGTGGAGCACGTCGATGTACGCGCTTGGAGTGGTGCGCGACAGCACGCTCTTTGGCGACCTTATTGTGAAGGGCAATGGCGATCCGTCGATCAGCGCACATATGCAGAAGGGCGATGCGCTCGCGCCCTTGCGTGCGATGGCGGATTCGTTGCGGACGCACGGCATCGCGCGCATTCGGGGAAGGCTTCTCGCCGAGCCGTCACCATTCACGGATGCGCCGCTCGGTTACGGGTGGGCGTGGAGTGACCTCGACGATTCGTATTCGGCGGGTGTGGACGCACTGTACTTCAACGAAGGGTTCACGGAAGTGGTCGTCCATGGCGGGGCGCGCGCTGGTGCTCCCGTGCGCGCGACGACGCGCCCAGCGACAACGTATCCCGCCCTCATCGTATTGGCCCGCACCATCGAAGCACCCTCGCGAGGCGCAAGCGCGAGCGACTCGGTGGCCGCGCACGCCATCGTGGTCAGCCAGGATTCGAGTCACACCGGAGTACTCGTCGACGGCACCATCGCGGCTGGCGACAGCCTGGTCATCGAGATCACATTCCGCCGACAGGCCGAGGCGTATCTCGCGGCGCTCAAGGAAGCGATGGCGGCGCGCGGCATCACCGTCGAGCCGGGAACGACTGGCGCCGGCGACTTCCGCACTCAGCTTTTTACGCTGCTGTCGCCGCGCCTTGCGGATGTGCTCCCGTTCTTCGAGAAGCCGTCGCAGAATCAGATCGGTGAGATCCTCTTCAAGACCCTCGCGCTCGAGAAAACGGGCGTCGGTCGCGCCGACAGTGCGGCGCGCGTGGTAGAACGCCAGTTGCTAGCGTGGGGCGCGGCACCCGATGGATTCGCCGTGCGCGACGGCAGCGGACTCTCGCGCCACGATTACGTTTCGCCGAGGACCCTGGTTCACGTGCTCGACGCAATTCGCCTTCATCCCGACTTCAAGCTGTTCTACAACGCACTGCCCATCGCCGGTGTCGATGGCACGATCCGCAATCGCATGAAGGGCACGCCCGCGGAAGGCAACATGCATGCGAAGACGGGCACACTCGACAAGGCGCGCTCACTGTCCGGCTATGTCACCACAGCGGATGGGCGCCTGCTCATCGTCAGTGCACTCTGCAACAACTACGTTGTCCCCACACGGCGTGTGGACCGCGTTACCGATGCGCTCGGCGCCCATCTCGCGGCCATGCGGCTTTCGCCCTGACGTGACCGTTACCCGGCTCGGTGTGACGGAGGCAAGCGCGCACATGCTCGAGGGCGTGCGCGCACTAGGCACCGAGGTCGTCGACATCGATGCGGCCCTCGGCCGCGTGCTCGCGGTCGAAGCCACGTCGCCCGTGTTCCTCCCGCCGCGCGACAACTCGAGCATGGATGGTTTCGCCGCGCGTGCCGACGACGTGCGGGGAGCGTCGGCCGAACTTCCGCGAAGATTGCGCGTCATCGGAACGATCGCTGCGGGCTCTCCGACCACCCGGCCGCTGCAACCCGGCGAGGCCGCGCGCATCATGACCGGAGCATACATCCCGGATGGTGCGGACACGGTCGTTCGCGTCGAGGACACCACTGCGCCCGGGCCCGACGGGGAGGTGATCGTCGTCGATGACCGCGACGCGGGTCGGAACATCCGCCGGCGCGGCGAGGATGTCATCAGCGGGGCGTCAGTGATGCGCGCTGGAACACTGCTCGGCGCCGCGCACGTTGGCGTGCTCGCCTCGATTGGTCTCGCGAAGCCGATCGTGTTTCGCCGCCCGCGCGTCGCAATCCTCGCCACGGGAGACGAGCTCGTGTCGCTCGATCATTTCGACGAAGTGAGGGCCGGCACCCACATTGTTTCGTCGAACAGCTACTCGCTCGCCGCCGCCGTGCGGGCCGCCGGTGGAGAACCCGTACCGCTCGGCATTTCGGCTGATGATCCCGCAACGCTCGCCATGCGACTTCGCGAGGCTGACGGTTGCGACCTCGTACTCACGTCGGGCGGGGTGTCTGTTGGGGATTTCGACTACACACGGCGCGTTGTGTCAGAACTCGGCGGCACGCTGTCTCTCTGGCGCGTGCGCATGCGACCGGGCGCGCCCCTCGGCTTCGGGACGCTCTTCGGCGTGCCCTGGCTGGGACTGCCTGGCAATCCGGTGTCTGCGTTGGTGACATTCGAACTGTTCGGACGACCCCTGCTCCGCACGCTGGGTGGACACGCACGCCCGCATCGCCGGACCATCGTCGTGGAAACGGCCGACCCTATTCAGCTGGGTGCGCCGCTGACGCATTTCCTGCGCGTCACGTTGGACGCCGGATCGGGGCACCATCCTCTCGCGCGACTCACGGGCTCGCAGAGTTCCGGCATCCTGACGTCGATGTCCTCCGCAGAGGCGCTTATCGTGGTGCCATCCGATCCGTTGGGCGTGCCGCCGGGAACGACGCTGCGCGCACTGCCGCTCGACGGAGATCTCGGTGGCAGCAAGGTGTTCCTTGGCTGACGCTTCTTCGCAGCGAGACTACGACCAGTTGCGGACAGAGCTCGTGCATCGCTTTCGCACGACGACACGATCCATGCGCGTTGCCGAGCGTGACGTCGAGCTGCTGAGCCCCGCGAACGCGGATGATTTGATCAGTGAGGACGACTACGTCGCCGACGAGCGGCTGCCATACTGGGCCGATCTCTGGCCGTCCGCGCAGATCCTGGCCAACGAAGTGGCCGTCATGCGGCTGAAGGGGCAGCAGGTGCTCGAGCTCGGGTGTGGTCTCGGCGTCGTCGCACTGGGTGCGGCGATCGCGGGCGCGGACGTCACTGCGACGGACTACTACGACGACGCGCTCCTCTTCGCGGAGCTGAATGTGGCCGCGGCGACGGGCCGCACGATCGCCACCCGCATGGTGAACTGGGTGGACCTGCCCGCGGATCTTGGCAAGTTCGACGTCGTGCTGGCGTCAGACGTCCTGTACGAGCATCGCTATGCGTCGATGGTGGCGGATGCGATCAGCAAGACCCTTGTGCGCGGCGGTGAGGCCATCGTGGCCGATCCCGGCCGCATCGCGCTCGACGAGTTCCTGGAAGAGTGTCGCGATCGCGGGCTGACGAGCGAAAGCGATCCGCGGCCGTACGTCGATGGCGAGATCAAGCAGACGATCACGCTGCATCGGCTGCACTGGCGGACTGACTACTGACTTAGGGATGATAGGACGATAGGAAGATAGGAGAGCTCGAGCTTCTATGATCCTATCATCCTATTGCCAGCTGCCCGGCAACCACCTCGGAAATATCGTACACCGGAACGTCCGAGCCAGTGGCCTTCACACCGTCAGTGATCATCGTCATGCAGAACGGGCACGCGACGGCGATCGCATCGGCGCCGGTGGCGAGCAATTCCTCGCTGCGCTCCGTGTTGATACGCTTGCCGGTGCGTTCCTCCATGAACATGCGTCCGCCACCGGCGCCGCAGCAGAGGCCGCGGTCCTTCGTCCGCGGGGCTTCCACCAGGGTGATCACCGGTAGTGCGCGCTTCATCGACGCGCGGGGCGCCTCGTAGACCTCGTTGTACCGGCCGAGATAGCAGCTGTCGTGATAGGCAACCGTCAGCTGCTGTCCCTCCGAGGTCTTGAGCGGTACGCGATCCTCCTGAAGGAGACGTTCGATGTACGTCGAGTGGTGAATGACCTCGTAGTTGCCGCCGAGCTGCGGGAACTCGTTGCCCATCTGGTGGAAACAGTGCGGGCAATGCGTGACGATCGCGGTGACCTGGTAGCGGTCGAGCGTCTCGATCGTGTCCTTCGCGAGTGTCTGGTACAGGTACTCATTGCCCATGCGGCGCGCCGGATCCCCATGGCAGTGTTCTTCCTGGCCGAGGATCGCGAAGCTGATGTCGCACGATTGCATGATCTTCGCGAAGGCGACGGTGATCTTCTTCGCGCGATCGTCGAACGATCCCATGCAGCCCACCCAGAACAACACGTCGGGCCGCTCGCCGCGCTCGTGCAGCTCGGCCATCGTCGCGATGTTCATTCCCTGCGCCCAGTCGGCGCGGTCGCCGGGGTTGAAGGCCCACGGCGAGCCATTGCGTTCGAGCGACTCGAACACCGGCTGGAGCTCCTCGGGGAATCGCGATTCCGTCAGGACCAGGTTGCGACGCAATGAGTTGATGACGTCGAGCTGGTCGATCGAAACGGGACACTCCGTGACGCATGCGCGACAGCTCGTGCAGGCCCAGAGCTCCTCTTCCGTGATATAGGTGTCGAGCAACCGATGCTCCATCACCTCTTCGACGGTGCGGGCGCCGGCATCGTCGCCCTCGCCATGCAGCAGCGCCGAGCGCATGAAGTCCATTCGGTCGCCGAGCACGACTGGCGCCTTCTCCATCAACCGTTGTCGCGTGTTGATGATGATCTTGCGCGGACTCAGAAGCTTGCCCGTGATGTTGGCCGGACATGCTGCGGTGCATCGTCCGCATTCCGTGCAGGAGTAGCCGTCGAGCAGGTTCTTCCACGTGAGGTGTTCGACGTCGCTGGCACCGAACTGCTCGACGTCCGCCTCCAGGTCCATATAGCGCATGGCGCCCGGCGTGCCGGGTCCGCTCGTGTTCGAGAAGAACACATTGATGAGCGACGTGGCGACATGCAGGTGCTTCGAATACGGCAGGTAGTTCAGGAATGCCATGATCAACAGCACGTGCGACCACCAGAACAGCTTGAAGCGGAAGAAAGCTGGGCGCGGTTGCATCATGTGCGAAATCCACGTGCCGAGCGGGCGCGAGACAATCTTCTCGGTGCCGACGGCACCCGGGATGGCGGCGTAGAGGAAGGCGTTCGTCAGCAGGAGCGTGATCATCAGTCCCGCGATCAGGCTGAGGATGATCAGCGCGTCGGTGTGCTCGAGGTGGTCACCCTCGAGTCGCTGCGGGTGCAGGATGATCCGGCGATAGAGCGCGAAACCGACCGCGAGTATCACGAGCAGCGCGAAGATGTCCTGCGATGCCGAGTACGCCTGGTAGAGCGGCCGCGGAAGGATTGCCGCGTACGAAAACCGCGGAAACACGCCCGAGATCAGGATCTCGACGGTGCCCGCGGTGAGCACCATGAAACCCCAGAAGATCAGGGCGTGCATCGGTCCGGCGACGGGATCGCGGAAGATCTTCTTCTGCGCGATCCCGATCGTGAGGACGTTCTTGATGCGGGTGAAGGGGTGGTCGGTTCGGTTCTCGGCGACGCCGACGTTCAGGTAAGCGACGAGGCGCTGGACGTTGAGGGCGAAGAAGCCCGCGGCGATGACGAGGACGAACAGGAAGATGGCGTTCTGGAGGATCATCTCGTCACGGCGGTTCCGGAGTGGAGTAGCAGACTCCTAATGTTTCTTCGCGTCGCGGACCGCGGCCGTCAACGCAGGCAACACTTCGAGCACGTCACCCACGATGCCATAGTCGGCGACCTTGAAGATCGGCGCCTCCTTGTCCTTGTTGATCGCGACGATCGTCTTCGACGTCCGCATGCCCGCCAGGTGCTGGATCGCGCCCGAGATGCCGATGGCGATGTAGAGCTGCGGGCTCACCTGGCGGCCGGTTTGCCCAATCTGATCGCTATGTGGGCGCCAGCCGTCGTCCGTGACCGCGCGCGTTGCGCCGACCGCCGCATTCCCAAACGCGTCCGCGAGGTCCTCGACGAGCTTGAAGTTCTCCGCCGCCTTGAGCCCACGACCACCGGAGATGATGATGGATGCCTCCCCAAGATCCGGCCGCCCCTTGGCGCCTTCCTTCACCGCGGTGACGGTAACGACAGGCGTCGTCGGCGCCACCGCGGCAATCGTCTCCACCTTCGCAACCTTCACGTTCTCCTTCGCCATGAAAGCGCTTGGACGTACGCTGATCACCGCGAGCGAACCGGTGATCGAGAGAGTCAACGTCACCTTGTTCGCGTACCCCGGATGCTTCACCGTCAGCGCGTCTCCGCTGGCGGCGATTTCCGTGATGTCGCTCGCGATGGGGACGTCAAGCTTCGCGGCAATGCGAGCTCCCAGATCGCGTCCCTGCGCCGAGAATCCAAGCACGACAGCGCGATAGCCACCGCTCTTCGCGCGTTCAGCGATGGTCGCGGCAATCGACTCGCGCGCAAAGTTGGCGAAGTCGGCGCTCTCGGCGACAAGCACGACGTCCGCTCCGTATGTGCCAAGCGGCGCAACCTTTGAGGCAATACCCGGTGCGTCGGCCACGACCGCATGCACCTCACCACCACCGGTTGCGTCCGCGAGCTGACGCGCCGCGGTGACAGCCTCGAAAGCGATCTTGCGCAGCTCTCCGCCACGCGACTCCGCAAATACCAGGACGTTTGCCATCAGAGCACCTTCGCTTCAGTCTGGAGTAGCTTGACGAGCTCGGGCACCGCAGCCGAGCCCTCACCGATGATGCGGCCCGCGGGACGGTCCGGAGGGAGTTCGGCCTTTTGCACCGTCACCCGCACGGGGCCAAGCTGTGCGGGCTTCGATTCGAGTGGCTTCTTCTTCGCCGCCATGATGCCCTTGAGCGACGGATAGCGCGGACGCGCGACGCCTTCGTCGATCGTGACGACAGCTGGCAACTGGAAGGAAAGCATCTCCGCCGCGCCTTCGAGCTCGCGGCGCGCTGTGCCGGTTGCCCCCTCCACTTTCAGCTCGGACGCTGCGGTGACACATGCAACGCCGAGGAACTCGGCCGTCGCCGTGCCCACCACTCCCGCGGAGCTGTCGAACGCATGCTTGCCGAAGAGGACAAGGTCGAACCCGCCTTCCTTCAACTCGGCCGCGAGCGCCTTGGCGATGGCGATGCCGTCGGCGGGAACCGAATCCGCCTTGAGATGCACGGCGCGATCGACCCCCATGCTCATGGCCTTCCGCAGGGATTCCTGGACGGAATCCGGGCCGAGTGCGTAGACGACCGTCTCGCCGCCGCCGGCCTTTTCGTTGAGCTGAAGCGCGGCTTCCACGGCGTAGCCCGCGAAGTCATCGATGTCGAACTTGAGTCCGGTCTCATCAATCGCGGCGCCGGAGGCGGCGATCTTGAAGCGCGACTCGGAGTCGGGAGTGCGCTTGATGCAGACGGCAATTTTCACCGCCGATACCTCATGTGAAAAGATTCACATGAATGATAACCGACGGCCGAACGCGCAGGTAGCCGCGCCAGCCGATGGCCATACGGCTCGATGAGTTGTCCGCCCGAGGATGCGACGCATCATGCAGTCCTACTTGAACGCGTTCAACCCCGTCACCGCCTGGCCGAGGATGAGCGAATGCACATCGTGCGTCCCTTCGTACGTGTAGACGCTCTCCAGGTTCGCCATGTGCCGCATCGCGCCGTACTCGGCAAGAATGCCGTTGGCGCCGAGCAGGCGACGCGCCTCGCGGGCGATGTCCGTCGCCATGCTGACGTTGTTGCGCTTCGCGAGCGACACCTGCTGTGGCGTCATCGTGCCGGCGTCCTTGAGGCGGCCGAGGTGCAACGAGACTAGCTGCGCCTTCACGATTTCCGTGAGCATGTCGGCCAGCCGCACCTGCTGGATCTGGAACCCGCCAATCACCTTGTTGAACATCACCCGGTTCTGCGAATAGTCGAGCGCCTCCTCGAAGCAGGCCATCGCGGCCCCGATGGCGCCCCACGAGATACCGTAGCGCGCCTGCGTGAGGCACATGAGCGGACTCTTCAGCCCACCCGACTTCGGGAGCAGCGCCTCCGCCGGGAGATGCACGTCCTGGAACACGAGCTCACTCGTGTCTGACGCGCGCAGGGAGAGCTTGCCTTTCTGGTCCTTCGCCGAGAATCCCGTGGAGTTGGCGGGCACGATGAAGCCGCGAATCGACTTGTCGCTCGCATCGCCATTGGTCTTTGCCCAGACGACCGCGATCTGTGCCGTCGATCCGTTGGTGATCCACATCTTCGAACCATTGAGGATCCACGAGCCGTCGGGCTGCTCCTTCGCCATCGTGAGCATGCCGCTCGGGTTGGATCCGTAGTCGGGCTCGGTGAGGCCGAAGCAGCCGATGATCTCACCCGTAGCCATCTTCGGCAGATACTTCTGCTTCTGCTCCTCGGAACCGAAGGCGTAGATGGGATACATCGCCAGTGCGCCCTGCACCGAGGCGAAGGAACGCACGCCGGAGTCGCCACGCTCGAGCTCTTGCATGATGAGCCCATACTGGACGTTGTTCAGTCCCGCGCAGCCGTATTCCTCGGGCAGATTGGCGCCAAACACGCCGAGCTCGCCCATCGCAGGAATGAGCTCCTTGGGAAAGCGGCCCTGGACGTAGGCGTCGCCGATAATGGGCAGCACGCGTTCGTCGACGAAGCTGCGGACGCTGTCGCGCACCGCGCGCTCTTCTTCGCTGAGAACGCTGTCGATGTTATAGAAGTCGAGCATGTGTCGCGGAGGAAAGTGGGATCTGCGGGGACGTAGAAAAGTAATCACGCGGGGTAAGCGTTTCAGCGTTTCAGCGTTCAGGCAGTCGGGAGCGCGTCCCGCGACGCTGTTTGCTCTGAAACGCTGAATAGCTGAAACGCTGAATAGCTATTCCGAGCGCAATGCGAATCGACGAGAGCGCGCGTATATTCGCCAGAATCCCGTACCCCAGACCTCATGCGCTGCAGACTCTTCCTGCTCGTCACCGTCTTCACCGTGTCAGCCGTCGCCACCAGCTCAGCGCAGGCGCCGGCGAAGCGATCGCTGCGCGCGTCGGACCTCTACAGCCTCCGCAACGTCAGCGACCCGCAGCTCTCACCCGACGGCGCATGGGTCGCCTACACCGTCGCCGCCATCGACTCCGTGAAGGACAAGTCCGACAGCGACCTGTGGATGACGAGTTGGGACGGCACCCAGACCATCCGGCTGACCTCCACACCGGAAGGCGAGAGCACGCCACGCTGGAGTCCCGATGGCCGGTACCTCGCCTTCGTCTCGGGCCGCCAGGAAGGCAAGGGCGGACAGGTGTGGCTGCTCGACCGGCGCGGCGGCGAAGCACAGCGGCTCACTACGCTGAAGGGCGGCGTCTCCGAGTTCGGCTGGTCGCCCGATGCCAGGCGGCTCGTCCTCGTACTCGACGAGGAGACCGACTCCATCGCGCGCAAGGACACCGCGACGCACGCCACGCCGAAGCCGATCGTCATCGACCGATACAACTTCAAGCGCGACATCGCCGGCTACCTCGGCACGAAGCGCACACACCTCGCGCTCTTCGACATCGCAACGAAGAAGCTTGACTCCCTCACGAGCGCGGCATTCGACGACGACAACCCGAGCTGGTCGCCGGACGGACAGCGCATCGCGTTCGTCCGCACTCCGGTCGCCGAGCCGGGCAAGGGACGTGAGTCGGACGTGCTCGTCGTCGACGCGCGGAAGGGAGCATCGCCGCGCCAACTCACCGACTACGTGGGGCCCGACGGCGGCCGCCTCGCATGGGCGCCCGACGGCAAGTGGATCGCGTTCGTCCGTGGCGACGAACCGAAGTACAGTGCCTACTCGCTCAACAAGCTCGCCGTGGTGCCTAGCGACGGGAGCGGGCCGGCACGCGTCGTCACCACGTCGCTCGACCGGCCGGTCTCGGCACCGCGGTTCTCCGCAGACGGCAACTCCGTGATGGCCACCATCGCGGACGATCGCACCGAGCCGCTCGTCCGCATCTCGCTCGCGAATGGAAGCGTGGAGCGCGTGCTCGACGGCAGGATGGTCGTGGCGGGCTTCAGCATGCTGCCGGACGGGCGCACGGCGGTCCTCCTCACCACGCCCGATCGCGCACCAGAAGTCTTCGCCCTCAACGGCGCCGTCCCTCGTCAACTCTCGCACCAGAACGACTCGCTGTTCGCGCAGCTGTCACTCACGTCGCCCGAGCCGCTGACGTCGAAGAGCAAGGACGGCGCCGAGGTCCACTCGCTGCTCTACCGGCCACTCGGCGTCACCGTCGGCAGCCGTTCGCCGACGTTGCTGTACATCCACGGCGGCCCGAATGGACAGGACGCCTATCGCTTCGATTTCGACCGGCAGCTCTTCGCCGCGAACGGCTACGCCGTGCTCGGCGTCAACTACCGCGGGTCATCGGGCCGAGGGTCGGAGTACCAGCGCGCGATCTTCGCGGACTGGGGCAACAAGGAAGTGCAGGACCTCATCGGCGCCGTGGACGAAGCGATCCGCATCGGCGTCGCGGACCCGCAACGGCTCGGCATCGGTGGCTGGAGCTACGGCGGCATCCTCACGGACTACACGATCGCGACCACCCAGCGGTTCAAGGGCGCCGTGAGCGGCGCGGGCAGCGCCCTGCAGCTTTCGATGTACGGGACGGATCAGTATGTCACCCAGTACGATCAGGAGATCGGCCTGCCGTGGAAGGAGCAGGATCGCTGGATCAAGATCTCGTATCCGTTTTTCCACGCGGACCGCATCACGACGCCGACGCTGTTCATGGGTGGCCAAAGCGACTTCAACGTGCCCATCATCGGCGGCGAGCAGATGTACCAGGCGCTGCGCACGCTCAACGTCGACACGCGGCTGGTGGTGTATCCCAATTCATTCCACGGGATCACGGTGCCGAGCTATCGCGCGGATCGGTATGCGCGCTTCCTGGCGTGGTACGATAAGTACGTGAAGGGCGCCGGCACGACGGCGATGGTGCCGTAGGGAGGGAGGCGACGGCTATTCGTCGCCCGCCGCCTGACGGAGCAGCGTAGGCTCACCCGCCAACCGCCCTGGCCGCGTCACGAGCGCGCGACGCGCATACGGCGCAATGCCCACCTCGCGCGACTTGGCGCGAAATCCCGATCCGTGATCGATCGGCTGTCGCGCCTCGTCCTGCCACTGATGCACCATCTCGTGCAGCAGCGTGTGCAGCGCCTCTGGCCAACCATGCTTCCGGATGTGTGAGCGGCTGATCGCGATCTCCGACCGTACCCCTGCGGCGCCGGGTGAATAGTGGCCGAGCCGGCTCTTCATGCGCCGCGATACGCGGATGGGTATGGTCGACAACCCGCCCCCGAAATGGCGCGCATTATACCGACGATGCCAGGCGTCGAGCTGATCGACCATCGCCACGTCATCGGCGTGCGTCCGCTCCCGCCGCTCCGCGCGCGCGGGAGCACGCTGTACAAACGGAAAGGCGATGATCGTGCGCTGCGCTGCACGCCGGTCCGCGCGCGTCCGTCCCTCCACGAATGCGACGATCGCCCGGAGCACCTCCTCGGGCGCGCCCAGGTAGCCCTCGTTGGCGCGGAGCTCCGTGCCGGCGTAGCTCACCATCACGGTGCGGTTGCGCGTCAGCCGCACCCGCGTGATGCGCTTGAGACCGAGCTGTCGCAACCGCCCCAGGAGCTCATCGGCATTGCGCGGGACGCTGCGATCGAATGACAGCTCGAGCTGCGCCACATCGACGCGGCGACGAAAGAAGCGCGTCAGCGCTTGAAGCACTTCGTCGGGCCGGGAACGAAATCCCCGTCGGATTGCGACCACACCAGCGTGGCGACGTCAATCTTGTCGGAGGAGAGCCGAATGCTGTTCACCGAGGACGGACGACCGCCCCGCATACGGTTCGAGACGGTGCCGGCCGTCGAGATGACGGTGCCCTTCTTCGTGTGTTCGATGTAGTGAATCGCGTCCTGATGGTCGTGGCCGCAGAGCACGAGGTCGACGGACATGTCGGCGAACGCGCCGAGAATCCTGGCCGTGTGCTTCAGGCCATGACGTTGGGACAGCTCGCCCTTGATCGGGTTGTGATGCATGACGACGACCCGGATGTCGCCCGCTGGCGCCGCCGCAAAGGTGCGTCGCAGGTGGTCGATCTGCGCTTTGCGAACGATGCCGATGATCGAGATGTCGCGAAGCCGCCATGTGAGCGACTGCGCAATGACTCCGTGCGACGTATTCAATCCGGCCAGCGTGACGCCAGGAACGTGAAGCACGGGCTCGATGTCCTCGCTGATGAACTTGCGATAGTTCGCCAGCATCGCGCTTTCATCGCCGAGACTGAATGGCGCCTTCCACCACGCAACGTCGTGGTTACCGGGAATGCAGAGCACCTTGCTGGTCGCTTCCGCACTCTTGATGAATGCACGTGCCCGCTGGAACTCCCCGGACCGCGCCCGCTGGGACACGTCTCCCGAGATAACGACGACATCATACTTGTGCTCATGAATGAGCCGCTCCATCGCCTCGTACTGCTCAGGCACCGCGGGATGGCCGAAGTGCAGGTCGGAGCAGTGGAAGACCGTCTTCACGTTCACAGGCGCGCGATGATGGCGTCGGTGAACTGATCGGTGGAGGCGTTGCCGCCGAGGTCGCCCGTGATCGTGGTGCCATCGCGGATGACACCTTCCAGCGCGTTGCGGATGCGCGCGGCGCGGTCGCCCTCGTTCATGTACTCGAGCATCATGCACGCCGCGAGAATCAGGGCGCCTGGATTCGCCACGCCCTTCCCCGCAATGTCGGGTGCGGTCCCGTGAACGGCCTCGAAGATGGCGCTATCGAGTCCGATGTTCGCGCCGGGTGCGAGACCCAGTCCGCCGACGAGTCCGGAGATCAGGTCGGAAAGAATGTCACCGAACAGGTTCGTCGTGACGATCACGTCGAACTTCTCGGGGTGCAGCACGAGGTTCATCGCGGCGGCATCCACGATCATCTCGGTGAACTGGATGTTCGAGTACTCGCGCGCCACCATGCGTCCCACATCGAGGAACAGCCCCTGTGAATTCTTGAGGATGTTCGCCTTGTGGACGATCGTCACCTTCTTCCGACCGTGCTTCATCGCGTAGTCGAACGCGTAGCGCACGATCCGTTCGGAACCGGCGCGCGTGATGATCGCGATCGATTCCGCAGCGGCGCGCGGGTCGGTGCCGATCTTGATGTAGTGCTCGATGCCGACGTACAGCCCCTCGGTGTTTTCGCGCACCAGGACGATGTCGATGCCGTCGTAGCGCCCACCCTTCACGATGGAGTGCGCCGGACGCACGTTCGCATACAGGTCGAATGTCTTGCGCAGCGCGACGTTGATCGAGCGAAAGCCTTCGCCCACTGGCGTCTCGAGCGGACCCTTCAGCGCGATGCGCGTGCGGCGGATGGAATCGAGCGTGCTCTCGGGAATGGGATCGCCATATCGCGCGACGCCGGCCATGCCCGCCAATTGGGTGTCGTACTCCAGGTCGGCGCCCGCTGCCTCGAGAATGCGAACGGTTGCGCTGGCGATCGAGGGTCCGATGCCGTCGCCCGGAATGAGTGTGATCGGCGTAGCCATGCTCGAATCGTTCTAGGGACTGGTGATCAGGTCGGCAAGGTGCGACGCAAGGCTGGACAGCATCGCGGGTGAAGGCCGGTCGACGGGATCGCTCCGTACGTTGCCGACCCAGCGGACGTCGCCCAGGCGTCCATCCAGCAGTGCGACGCGAAGCACCGCGGAGCCCTGGCCGCTCTTCTCCTTCTCGAAATGCAGCTCGACGGGCACGATCACCGCACGCGCATCCTCCTGGAGTGCAATCATCGTACGCAGTTGCGTGGCGAGGGGATCACCAAACCGCGTGCCCGAAACCACCGCGGGGTTCCGCAGGACTCCGGAGCCGAGCGAATACGGATCCACGGCATAGGTCGGTGAGCCGTTCGATGCGCGCACGAGGTCCGGCGGATAGACCCACTGCTTCCTCAATCCACGTTCGCTGAGCACAGACTGCAGCGTGTCGTCGAATTGTCGCAGGTAGTCGCGCGACTTTGGCAACTGCGACGACCAACCGAGCGGATCGGGAGACACCAGGCTGAAGGACGGCGTCACGATGACCCGCTGCGCCGCGAGCTGCGCAAGCGGACGCATCGTCGGCTCCGGCGGGGATGGCACGTCTTCGCCCTTTGGCGCGCCGCGACAGGCTGCGAGCAGCAGGGCAATGACAGAGAGCTGTCGAACGGAGCGGCGCACGGGGCACGGGTTGAGGTGGTGCGGGAAAGCTAACCGCGAGGAACTGCACGAGCGACCGCCGACATCACGACGCAGAGCCGAGCGCATTGACCCTCCCCGTCCCTGGCGACACCTTGGCGGCCATGACATCGACCTCTCCTTCGAGCGTTACGCGTGCCGCGAAATTCGTCGGCTGGACTGCTGTCGGTTTGGCGGGCGCCGGCGCCCTTGCCGGACTGGCCCTGTCGCGCGGCGAGCGTGTGAGCGCGGTGTGGCTGCTCGTCGCGGCCATCTGCAGCTACGTCGTCGCGTACCGGTTCTACAGCGCGTTCATCGCATCGAAGGTCTTCGCCCTCGACGACCGCCGTCAGACGCCTGCCGAGCGCCTTTCCGATGGACGCGACTTCGTGCCGACCAACCGCTGGATCGTGTTCGGACATCACTTCGCGGCCATTGCGGGTCCGGGGCCGCTCGTTGGGCCAACACTCGCGGCCCAGTTTGGCTATCTCCCGGGCATTCTCTGGATCGTGATCGGCGTGGTCGTCGGCGGCGCCGTCCAGGACTTCGTCATTCTCTGCTCCTCCATGCGCCGCAACGGCAAGACGCTCGGCCAGATGGCCAAGGAGGAGATCGGACCTATTGCTGGCTACACCGCGCTCGTCGCCGTGCTCGGCATCATGATCGTGCTGATCGCGGTGCTGGCGCTGGTGGTGGTGAACGCCCTTAAATCAAGCCCGTGGGGCACGGTCACGATCGGCCTCACGATTCCGATCGCGATGTTCATGGGCGTCTACATGAGGTGGCTTCGTCCGGCACGGGTGCTCGAGGCGAGTGCGATCGGGCTGGTGCTGCTCGCGCTGTCCCTCTACGCGGGACGCTGGGTGGCCGCGCAACCGGACCTCGCGCCGGTCTTCACGTTGACCGGGCGAACGCTCGCGATCCTGCTGATGGTCTATGGGTTCGCCGCGTCGGTGCTCCCTGTGTGGTTGCTCCTCGCGCCGAGGGACTACCTCTCGGCGTTCGTGAAGATCGGTGTGGTGCTGGCGCTTGCGGTGGGTATTCTCGTGGTCCTGCCCCCGCTCCAGATGCCGCCGCTTACGCGATTCATCGACGGAACGGGACCCGTGTTCGCGGGCGCCCTGTTTCCCTTTGCCTTCATCACGATCGCGTGCGGAAGCATCAGCGGGTTTCATGCGTTGATCGCATCGGGCACGACGCCGAGACTGATCGAACGTGAGACCGATGCCCGGTTCGTTGGCTATGGCGCGATGCTCGTGGAGTCCTTCGTCGCCGTGATGGCGCTCATTGCCGCATGCGCGCTATCGCCGGGCGTCTATTTCGCGATCAACGCTCCCGTCTCAGCGCTGGGAACCACGACGGTCAGCGCAGCGGCCGCGGTGGCGAACTGGGGTTTCGTGGTCACGCCTGCCGAGCTGGATGCGCTCGCGAAACAGGTGGGCGAAGCGTCCCTCCTCTCGCGCACCGGCGGCGCGCCGAGTCTCGCGGTGGGCATGGCGCACCTGTTCTCCGGTGCGCTAGGTGGGCCGAGCGCGATGGCGCTGTGGTATCACTTCGCGATCATGTTCGAGGCGCTCTTCATTCTCACGACGCTCGACGCCGGCACGCGCGTGGGACGCTTCATGCTCCAGGACCTCGGCAAGCACGTGTGGGAGCCATTCGGACGCACCACGTGGACGCCCGCCGTAGTGCTATCGAGCGCGATGTTCGTGCTGATGTGGGGCCACTTCCTCTGGCAGGGCGTCAACGACCCACTCGGCGGTATCAACTCGCTCTGGCCGCTGTTCGGCATCTCGAACCAGTTGCTCGCCGCCGTCGCGCTCTGCGTCGGAACGACGGTCATCGTGCGCATGGGCAAGGCGCGTTACGCCTTCACCACGCTCGTGCCGCTCTCATGGCTCGTTGTCGTGACGATGACCGCCGGATACCAGAAGCTGTTTTCGCCGCTGCCCAAGCTCGGCTTCCTCGCGCATGCGCGGATGCTCTCGGCGGCGCGTGCGGCGGGCACGCTGCCGCCGGGCGTGAATTCGGCGCCGGACCTCGCGCGGATGATTGCGAACGACTACCTCGATGCCGCGGTTGCTGCGTTCTTCCTCCTTGCGGTCGTCGTGATCCTTGCCGAAAGCACGCGAGCGTGGTGGAGCGTGATCGGTGGTCGTACCGCGGCACAATCGACGGAAATCCCCTTTACGCAACGAGTCTCGCCGACATGAACGGTGAGCAAGGCAGGATGCGTTTAACCGAAAGGAGCTCCCTGCGGGGCATCGGGAAGATCGCGAGTGTCGTGCGTCGCATCATCGGCGTGCCCGACTACGACGCGTACCTCTCGCATCTGCGCGCATCGCATCCGGGCCTCGAGCCCATTGGGCGTGATGCATTCGTGCGCGACGCGCTCGCGCGCAGGTACGAGCGTCCAGGCAGTCGCTGCTGCTGATGCGGCGGACTGAAGGCGAGTATCAGCGCACTGGGGACCAGTCGAGCACGACGAGCGACACACCCTGACGCGGAAGTGCAAACTCTAGCGTAGTTGTACCGTGCGTGACCGCGGCACGAGACGTGGGTTCCACCTCGGCAAGTCCACCAGCCGCCTTCAGCGTCGCGTACTGTGCGTTGTTCGGCGCAACGGGTGATCC
>JBKJUW010000051.1:0-4379 GCA_046589725.1 Gemmatimonadaceae bacterium | reverse complement strand
TCCGGCGAAGGCCGATTTCTTCACCCGCATCTTCGACGCGCACGTGCCGCACTCATTATGGACGCTCGACGTCCGCACGGGCGCGCTGAACACCATTCACTCCGAGAACACGTGGCTTGGTCACGTTCAGTTCTCGCCGACGGATCCCGATCTGTTGATGTTTTGCCACGAAGGCCCGTGGAATCTGCTCGACCGCATCTGGACGATCAGCCTTCGCACGCGCGAGGTGAAGAAGATTCACACCCGTTCGATGGAAGGCGAAATTGCCGGACACGAGTTCTGGAGTCCCGACGGGCGAACCATCTGGTACGATCTGCAGACGCCGCGCAGCGTCACCTTCTTCCTCCGCGGCGTGGACGTCGCATCAGGTGCAGCGAAGAAGTACTCGCTCGACCGCAACGACTGGGGCATTCACTTCAACGTCTCGCCCGACCAGACGATCTACGCGAGCGATGGCGGCGATTCGTCGCAGGTGGCGCGCACGAAGGACGGTCGCTGGATCAACCTGCTCCGTCCGGTCGGCGATCACCTCGTGTCGGAGCGCCTGGTGAACATGTACTACCAGCACTACCGTCGCGAGGAGCCGAACGTGCAGTTCACTCCCGACGGCAAGTGGATTGTCTTTCGCGGCAACTTCGACGGCGGCGAGACGCAGGTCTATGCCGTCGAAGTCGTGAAGGCAGACTGACGCCGTTCGTCAGCTCGCCGCGAAGCAGTACAGCAGCCCCGCCCCACCGGTCGACACCAGGTTCTGCTGACCACACCCGCGTGACGGATGCGCGGCGTTCCATGACGTCGACCCGCCGCCCGTGCGATCGTGATGCCCGACCATGGCGCTGCCGGTGGCCGAGTTGCTCGTCCAGTTGCTGCAAGACGTATCGAGGGTGCCAGGAAGGGCGCGGCCTTCCGTATCCGATCCTGTGAGAATGTCGTGGATGTTCGGCGTGTCGCCGACACCGTTCACGGGAAGACCCTTCTCCGAGATCGCATTGAGCTTGTTGATCTGGTTTCGGTCGCGGATGATGTCGCCGTGCAGGTCCGCGACATTTGCCGCGATCAACGCGCCCTTCGCATTGTGCCAGGGGCCGGCGCCAATACGATCGCGCGCATGGATCGGCTTTCCGTCGGGCGCTGTGCCGCTCAGGTAGGCGCGCCACACCCGCCCTGCCGCGACGTTCGCGCCCGATGAGGCAGCGAGCTGCGCGCAGTATGCATCGGCGCCTTCGAATCCGCCGACATTCGCGCCGTCGCCCTTGCCAACGCTGGTGATGAAGAAGGACATCGGCGCCAATGGTGCCGGCGCGGGCGTCTGGGCATGGATCACGGCGAATGGAAGCACGAGCGCGACGGCGCCCGACGCGAGGCTCGAAGGAAGTCGCATGCGGTCTCTCAGCAAAAGTGGAATTCGATTGAACGCGGAACGTCATCAAGCTGGCACGGGTTTGTCCGCTGCACCATCCCACCCGCTGCGGCGTGGGCAGCGGCAACTCTACTATCACGCCCATGTCTAACATCGCTACTCCGCTCGAGCTCGGCCTCGGCACCTTCGGCGACGTCACCATGTCGGACGGAGTCATGCTCCCGCAGGCGCGAGTCATCCGCGACCTGATCGACGAAGCCGTGCTCGCCGACGAGATCGGGGTAGACTTCATCGGTCTCGGCGAACACCACCGGGCGGACTTCGCCATCTCGGCGCCGGAAGTCGTGTTGGCGGCCATCGCCGCGCGCACGCAGCGCATACAGCTTGGGTCCGCCGTCACGGTGCTGAGCTCCGACGATCCCGTTCGTGTCTTCCAGCGGTTCTCCACTCTCAACGCGATCTCGAACGGTCGCGCCGAAGTCATTCTCGGCCGGGGATCGTTCACGGAATCGTTTCCGCTGTTCGGCTTCTCGCTCCAGGATTACGAGGTCCTCTTCACGGAGAAGCTCGACCTCTTCGCCGCACTTCTGGAGTCTGACCGCACGGAAGCGCCCGTCGACTGGGCGGGCGGGACATCCGCATTGCGCACGCCGTTGCGCGGCCTTCGTGTCTATCCCCCGACGGAATCGCACGCCCTGCGCACGTGGATCGGGGTGGGCGGAAGCCCCGAGTCTGTCGGGCGGGCCGCGAAATACGGCCTGCCGATGATGCTGGCCATCATCGGCGGAGATCCCCGGCGCTTCCTGCCGTATGTCGAGCTCTATCATGGCCTGCTCAACCGCTTGGGCCGGCCGGCCCTGCCCATTGGCGTCCACTCGCCCGGCTACATCGCCGACACGGACGCGCAGGCGAGGGAGGAGCTGTGGCCGTGTTATCGCGTCATGCGCGATCGTATTGGCGCCGAACGTGGCTGGCCACCGATGAGCCGTGCGGAATTCGAACGCGAGATCGAGAGTGGGTCGCTGTATGTCGGGTCGCCCGAGACGGTGACGAGGAAGATCGCCGAGACAGCGCGCGCGCTTGGCCTTGCTCGCTTCGACATGAAGTACAGTGCGGGGACGCTGTCACATGCCCTGATGATGCAGAGCATCAGGCTTTACGGCACTGAAGTGATTCCGCGCGTGCGCGCACTTCTATCGACGTCGGACTAGGGATTGCCTGTCTTCTTTGCAGCGACACGGCTGAAGCGCGCGGGCGGCCGTAGCGGACGGGTTAGATCCGTCCGGGCACAAGTGCCGCTGGCCGCGTGTCGCGGTTCCGTGTACCGTATGTCGAGCATCCCCCGTACCTCCGATAATGCCAATCGCTGACAGATGGCGCCGGCTGCTCGCCCCGCGCGATCGCGAGCTCACTGATGCCGGTGCGGCCGGCGAGCTGGTGGTGGCACGCGCGCGTCTCGCTCTCAGTGCACTGCTTGTTGTACTCCCACTCGGCAATATCCTCGAGGGGGAAGTGGGCCCGGAGACCTGGCTCGGCTTCGCCGCGGTGGCCATCGCCATCGTCGTGAGCGTCGTCGTCCTTATGGCGGTCACTCGCGGCTTCCGTCCCGCCTGGCTCGGCTTCGCGACGTCCCTCTTCGACGTCTCGACGATTACGTGCCTGCTCGTGACTTTTCTCGCCATCGACCCGCACATCGCTGTCAACAGCCGCACCACGTTCGAAGTTTATTTCCTCGCCATCGGCGCGACGTGCCTGCGCTATGACCCGCGGATCTGCGTCGTCGCGGGAGCGGCAGCCGCTCTTCAATACGGCGCCCTCGTCGTCTTTACGGCACTGCACTGGTCGCTCAACAGCGCGTCCTTCGCGCCCTACCCCTACGGCTATTTCTCGTGGGCCAGCGAGGTGAGTCGCCTCGTGCTGCTGGTCTGCGCGACGATCCTGAGCATGACCATCGTCAAGCGCAGCGAGGAGCTGCGCGTCCTGTCCACGCACGATACGCTCACGGGTCTCTACAATCGCGCCTACTTTACCGAGCGGCTGCGCGAGGAGCTTGGTCGTGCCGAGCGGTATCAGCATGCCGTGACGGTCGCGATCATCGATCTGGACCTGTTCAAGACGGTGAACGACCAGTGGGGTCATCATGCGGGTGATGTCGTGCTGCGCTCAGTTGCGGATGTCCTGCGGGCTGGAGTGAGGCGTACCGACAGCGTGGCGCGGTATGGCGGCGAGGAGTTCGCGTTCATGTTCCCGGAGACGGATGTCGATGAGGCATCACAGATGCTCGAACGGCTCCGGGAAACGATTCGTTCCAACACGGTCCACATCCGTGGCGACAGCCAAACCGTGGTGACGACGTTCAGCGGAGGCGTCGCGAGCACCGTGCATGACGGCGCGACCTTGGAGCGGCTCATGGCCCAGGCCGACGCGCGCCTGCTTGCGGCCAAGGCGGCGGGGCGCGATCGGATCGTTACGTCGGGCGTCCCGATCGAGGGACCGGAGTCGGCGGTGCCATCATCTTCATCGCGACGTGTGACTGCCACATCACCACCGACACCGTGACGATCGCGACGATTTTCTGGGCGACGACCTGTGCGGCGAATCCTGTCGTGGTCGCGGTCCACGCACCGCCCTGTAACATCGCGGCGTAGGCGAGTAGCACGAACGCGAGCGCGGTCCATACGGCCACGACCCCTCGAGGCATCGCCGGCGTGGCCCGAGCTGCGAGCGCGAGCAGCAGCGCGACGACGGGCAAGATGCGGAATGCCGCGAGCGTCAATGCGACGTGAAGTGCCATCGCGCGATTTTCGGGTGTGAGTGCGACGCCGACGAAACAAACGCAGTCTATCGCTCCGGCGATGGCCGCTGCGAAGGCGAAGCGTCGGCCGCGTAGGTTGGACGCATAGAGCCGAACGAAGCCGGCGAGCGCACCGCCCATGCCGACGACGAGCAGTGCCATGCTCGCGACAAACAGTGCCGCGCCGAGGCGGTTCTGGTGTCCGTCCCAGGCGACGGTCATGCC
>JBKJUW010000041.1:0-5826 GCA_046589725.1 Gemmatimonadaceae bacterium | reverse complement strand
CCGCGACGACAGTTGGCGGACAAATCGCAAAGCTCGGACATCGCACCCCGATGTCGGAAAGAGCCACCATGAATTGCGTGTCCTCACATTGCGGTGCACCGCGGTGCCGACTAGGATACCCCGTAGGGTATTTCTCAACCCGCCTCATGGCCTCCCGTGACAGCCCCTACGATCGACCTGACAATCACCGGCATGACGTGCCTCGACTGCTCGCGCCACATCACTCGGGCGCTGGAGCAAGTGGAGGGCGTTGCGTCTGCCGCCGTTGATTATCGGGCAGGCACCGCCCACGTCGTGATGTCCGCCCCAGTCGCGTACGAGCGCCTTCTGGACGCCGTGTCACGTTCGGGGTATCGGGCGTCGCTCACCGCTCAAACGTCCGACGCGTCCACGATGCCTCATCAGGACGTCGTGACGGCGGCGGCTCAACCGAGCGCCGATGTCGCGGATTTCGATCTCCTCATCATTGGCACCGGTGGCGCGGGCGTCGCCGCAGCCATTCAGGCGGTCGGGATGGGCGGCAAGGTCGCCATCGTCGAAGCAGGCACGATCGGAGGCACGTGCGTCAACGTGGGGTGCATTCCCTCGAAGAACCTGATTGAAGTCGCGGCGCACTATCATGCGGCGTCGCAGGGCTTCCAGGGCATCGCCGCCTGCGCGCCCACGCTCGACTGGCCGGCGGCAATCCAGCAGAAGGACGCGCTCGTCGCGGAACTTCGGCAGGCGAAGTACGCGGATGTGCTTGGGTCGTATCCCGGGATCGCACTGCTGTCGGGCCGCGCGCGCCTCATCGGCGGCGGAGCCGGCACCGGACCCATCATCGTCCGCGTGCAGGAGGGAACGACGACGCGCGATCATCGTGCGCACAAGATTATCGTCGCCACCGGAACGCACCCGTCAACGCCGGATCTTCCAGGACTCGACGACGTGAACGCGCTGAACAGCACGACGGCGATGGCGCTCGAGCAGCTCCCTGCCTCGCTCGTCGTCCTCGGCGGAAGTGCGGTCGGGCTGGAGCTCGCCCAGACCTTCGCGCGTGTCGGCGTACGGGTGACCGTGCTCGAAGTGATGCCCCGGCTGCTCCCGATGGAGGATGAGGCGATCTCCGCGGTGCTCGCGGAATACCTCCGGGCAGAAGGCATCGAGATCCACACCGGGATTCAGGCCACGCGTGTCGAACGCGTCGGCGACGAAGTGATCGTTCACGTGACCGAGGGTAGCCTCGCCGGCACCTTTCGCGCCGCGCAGCTCCTCGTCGCGACGGGCCGCAATCCCAACACGGCTGACCTAGGGCTCGACGACGTGGGCGTGACCCTCACGCCACGAGGGTTCGTGCAGGTGGACGCGACGATGCGCACGTCGAATCCCGACGTGTTCGCCGCCGGTGACGTGACCGGAGGACCCGGGTATGTCTATGTGGCCGCTGCGGGTGGACGAGTCGCCGCCGAGAACGCGATGAAGAGCCTGGCGCCAACGGGCACGTCGAGCGATGCGCCGAGTGAGCTCGACCTGTCCGTGGTACCCGGCGTGACCTTTACCTCACCGCAGGTGGGCTCGGTCGGACTCACCGAAGCCCACGCGAAGGCACTCGGCCACCATGTCCAGGTGAGTGTCCTCCACCTCGACCAGGTGCCCCGTGCGTACGTCAGCCACGACTCGCGTGGCGTGGTGAAGATGGTTGCCGACGCCGTAAGCGGAAAACTGCTTGGCATTCATGCGGTCGCACCGTTCGCCGGAGAGCTCATGGGTGAAGCAGCGTTGGCGCTCCGGTTCGGGCTCACCGCCCGCGATCTCATGGGCACGCTGCATCCCTATCTCACGTGGAGCGAGAGTCTGAAGCTGGCGGCCCAGGGATTCTCGATGGACGTCAGTAAACTGAGCTGCTGCGCATGAGCGGCCAGAAAGGGAAGCAGCCGCCACGGAAACGTTCCGCCAAGCGCGCCTTGGTGCCGCGCGCGGCGGCGACCGCGTTGCCAATTCTGGAGACCGATGACGGCCTCTATCTCACGGGCGAGGCGGAACGAGCCCTGTACAATCGACTGTCACGGCTCGAGGGCCAGGTGCGTGGTGTCAAGAAGATGCTCGCGGAGCACCAGTCCTGCGACGCGATGCTCGTGCAGGTCTCCGCGATGAAGCAGGCCGTCAACGGCATTGCCGCTGAATTGCTGCAGGCGCACATGGAGACTTGCGTGCTGGGCCGGATCGAGGCAGGAGACGGACAGCGTGCACTGGCGAGCCTGCGTCAGGCGCTCGCGAAGGTAATGAAGCATGGGTAAATCGAGGATCCCTGACGCCATGACCAACGACTCCACAGCTCCTGTTTCGCGCTTTGCCGATTCGGCGGGCGTTGTCGGCGCGGTGCTCGCCGCTCTCTGCTGCGCGGGGGCGCCGATCATTCTGGCCGTGCTCAGTGCGCTGGGACTTTCCTTCCTGCGGAAGGACGCCATCCTGCTTCCCTTCATGTTCGTGGCGTTGCTGATCGCGCTCTGGGGTTTTTGGCGTGACCGATCGACGCACGGGGCAAATGGGCCGCTCCTGGTCGCGCTCGTGGGCATGCTCGCCCTCACGGCTGGGGTCATCTTCATCCACGGCTTTCCCGCGCAGGAAGTGATCGGGATAGGCGTGATCGCGCTGTTGAGCGCAACGGTGTGGAACGCGAGCCTCCGTCGAGCATGCTTCGCACACCGGAGTCGGTGATGGCTGCGGCCATCGACAATCGGCGCGGTCTTTCGATTCCTTTCCGATTCCGATCCGACGTCCGTTGTTTCAGTCCTTTTCCGCCAACTGTCGTCGCAGTTCACGATGTCGCAGCAACCGCATGCACCGCGACGACAGTTGGCGGACAAATCGCAACCATCGGACATCGCCCCCGATGTCGGAAAGAGACCACCCGATGGATTTCCGTGTCCTCACCGGTGATCTTGAACCATCAGCCAATTCACTGAGGAACGATGGCGCGCACGAGTCGTACGCAGGCGAAAACCGGATCGCAGCGAGTCAAGCAGCTGCTCGTCGCCGCGGGCGTGCTTGCCGCGCTCATATTCGCCGTGCAGGGCGGGGAGTACGGCACGCGCGACCTCATGAAGCAGCGCACGCGCCGTGCCGGCCTCGTCGCAACGATCGATTCGCTCCAGCATCTCGTCGACTCGCTGCGCCGCTACAAGACCCGCGTCGAGACCGACCCCGCGCTTCAGGAGCGCATCGCGCGTGAGGAGTTCGGCCTCGTGCGCGGCAACAGGGAACTCGTGTACCGGATCGCGGAACCAGACTCCACGAGGCGGGCGCCACAGGACTAGCGCAATGACACCTTGACGACTTTCAGCTTGGCGTCATAGAACTCCAGCACGCGCTTCTGCATGTCGAGGAAATCCTCGGCCGTGGCCGTGCCGCCGCCGTGGCCGCCGTTCATGTAGTTTACCCACGTCACCTCCTTGCCGAGCCGCCGCAGCGCGTAATACATCTCGCGCGTGTTGTCCGCCGGCACGTTGGAATCGAGCCCGCCCGTGATCAGCAGCAGCGGCGTCGTGATCCGGTCCGCGAACATGATGGCCGAGTGCGCCACGTACTTCTGCGGCTGCGCCCACAGCGTCGCGCCGAGCCGGTCCTGCGTCTTCTCGGCCGCATTGACGTTGCGTACGCCGAGTCGCGGCGAGTCCGTGTAGAACGAGATCATGTCCACCTTGCCCGAGATGTTCACCGCGGCCTTGAAGCGAGTCGTCTGCGTGATGAGCAGGTTCGTCGCATAGCCGCCGTAACTCTGCCCCTGGAGCCCGAGACGCGCTGAATCGGCGATGCCCATTTCGATCAGCTTGTTCGCCGCGGCGCCGACGCCCTTGAGCCACGCCTCGCCCGGGTAGCCGATGTCGAAGTCCACCGACGGATGCACCACCACGTAGCCATGTCCCGTGAGCACGTTGGCGCGCACGTCGAAGTTGTCGTCGAAGAAATCCTCGTACACCTCGAACACCGTCGGATACGCTCGGCCGGCCACGTAGTCCGCCGGGTAGAACACCACCGCCTTCTTCGCATGCCCGTCCGCGTCGAGATACCCCACGAGCTCCGTGCGGCCGAAGCCCTTCGACGCGAGTTGCGGATTCGACTCGACGATCCGGTGCAGATCACCGAGATCGGCGCTGCCCGCGTACACATCCGCCGGCCGATTCCCGTTGGCGACGCTGACCACGACTGTCTTGCCATCCTTCGCGATGCGGAGTCCCGAGTAGGATCGGCCGTCCCTGAGGAGTGCCTTCACCTGCTTCGTGTCGCGATCGTAGCGGAGCACGCCGCGCTCCCATTTCTGTCGCGAGGCGGTCGTGAACCAGATGTACCGTCCGTCCTGGCTCCACGCCTGCGCCGTAACGCGCGGCAACGCATCGTCCGAATCGCTCGCCGCGATGATCATTTCCTTCGTGCCCGTCGCCGCGTCGGCAAGCCAGATGCCCTCCTTGTTCGACACGAGCACCGCGTCGTTGGCGGGCGAGTAGCGCAGCACGCTGAACCGCTCGAGCGCCGCCTTGTCGCGCGCAACCTTCGACGTATCCGGTGTCTCGCCCTTCTTCGGCTCCGGCGCGCCGGCGATCAGCTTCGCCGAGCTGTCGCTGATGCTGCCGACGTAGACACGGCCGCTGTTGGCATACGCGTAGTGCTTGCCGTCGTCCGACCACGCGAACTGCATGTTCTTCGTCGTCGGCCGGAGCGTCCGCTCCGCGCCCGAGCTGTCGCGCACGCGGAGCGACGTCTCCGAATTGAAGCTGTCGTAGTCCGTCACCTTCTGAATGTCCGCGGCGAAGCTGATCGCCGACCCATCCTCCGCCGCGGTGTAGCTGGCGATCATGGATTCAGGCACACGTTCGGTCGTCTTACCCGTGGCGACCTCGATCGCGACGATGCTGCGGACGTTCGCCTGGCGGCGGATGTCGTCCCACGAGAGGAACGCGTCCTTGCTGTTCTGCACGACCACCGGCCCCGACGTCATGGTGGCGAACACGTCGCGCGCCTTCCTGCGCCACTCGGCCGAATGCGTCGCGACGAGCACCGTTTTGCCGTCGGCACTCCAGCGCACGTCGGAGTTCTCGGCGACATACCGTCCGGCCGGTAGCTTCAGCGTGCTGAATTGCGACGACATGCGATCCCAGATCACCGGCTCGAGCACGTCGCCGTTGAAGATCAGCATCGCGAGCCGGCGTTCGTCCGGCGCCCAGCGGACGGAACGCACCAGCCGCTTGTCCTTGAAGACATCCGTGCTCGCGCCGGACTTCGTGTCGATGATGCTCAGCCGAGTGGGCGCGACGCGCAGGTACGTTGGGTCGCCGTCGCGGCGGTAGTCGACGCCATACGCATCCCTGCGGATGGTCGACATCGTGGCGAGGTATCGTCCGTCGTCCGTGAGGTCCGCCGCAGTCACTGCGACGACATTCAGCGCATCCTCGGCGACGAAGCTCGTCCGCTGCGCGTGGACGAGGGTAGGTGCGAACACGAGTGCGACGAGGCGGGCGAACTGGCGCATGAGGGGCGGAGTTTGGGGGAAGTCTCTCGCCTCAATGTGCGCACAGAATGATAGTTTGTCATCATCATGCGCATCCCATTCGAGACGCTCCGCGACGCTTTCCGCGACATCCAGGTGACGCACGGCATGTCACCGGCGCGCGCCGCGCTCAGCGCGCGACTGTTCGCCGAGGCGAGCGCGGACGGCTTTCCGTCGCACGGTCTGAACCGCTTCCTCCCCTTCATCTCGGCGGTGAAGCGCGGGCTCGTTGACGTCAACGTGATGCCCGAGTGCGTCGCGAGTTTCGGTGGGCTCGAGCGGTGGGACGGAAAGCGTGGCGC
>JBKJUW010000087.1:0-24832 GCA_046589725.1 Gemmatimonadaceae bacterium | reverse complement strand
TACCGCGCTCTCTTCGCTACCCACGGAAGTGCGCGCGCGCGGCATCGTCGCGTCTTCCGCGGGCAACCACGGACTTGGCATTGCGCTCTCCGCACAACTGCTGGGCATCCGCGCACGCGTGTTCGTACCGAAGGGCGCTCCCACGGTGAAGCGCGACGGAATCCTCCGACTTGGCGCCGAGGTCGATCAGTCGCAGCCCGACTACGACTCGGCCCATGTTGCAGCGGTGGCGTATGCCGAGGCGCACGACATGACGTTCGTGAACCCCTGCGCGGGCGAAGCCCTGCTCGCGGGCCAGGGTACCGTGGCGCTGGAGATCGTCGAGGAGTTGCCCAATGTGCGCACGGTGGTCGTCCCAGTGGGCGGCGGTGGCCTCGTTGGCGGAGTAGGGGCACTGCTGCGGGGTATGGCGCCACGCGTGCGCATCGTCGGGGCACAGTCGGAAAACACGAATGCGATGGCGGCGTCGCTGAAGGCAGGACGGCGGGTGGACATCGAGCTCCGCGAGACGATCGCCGATGGCCTCGCGGGTCAGGTTGACGATGAAGGCGTAACGATCGGGCAGTTCGCGATCGACGAGATGCGCGTGGTGAGCGAAGCGAGGACCGCGGAGGCCATCGCGTGGTCATGGCGCGAGCACGAGCTGCGCGTGGAGGGATCCGGAGCAGTCGGCATCGCCGTCGCGCTCGAGCACCGCGCGCCCGGATTGGCTGGTCCCATCGCAGTCATCGTGAGCGGCGGCAACATCGACGTCGAGCGCTGGCGCGCGCTCACGGCCCGTTAATCGCCCCGTTGGCGCCTGCCGCGCCCGCGCGCCGCGGATCGGCGCCTGCAGTGACGCTCTTGTCACCGAAGGTGATCACCGCGGCGTAGCCCATTCGAAGCTCACCAGGCAACGATATCCGCTGAAACGCATGCCCCATCGTGCCGAGCTGCCTGAGGACCGCCGGAGAGAAGCCATCCTCGATCTGGACGAGATATTCGCCGCGCACGGCTCCTCGTTGCTGACCGATGAGGAAACGCGGGAGCTCGATCGCCCTTTGCGCGTCGAGGTGCTGGTCGAGCACTCCGACGATCGCCGAATAGACGGCTGACGTGATCCACGAGTTCCCCGCAGCGGCGGCGGCAACCACCGGACGCCGAGCGGGACCATCGCCGCGGAACGCGATGGTCGGTGCGAGCGTGCTGCCATGGCGAGCATTCGGCAGACGTGCGCCATATTCGTCCGGGTCGCTGCCGTACGAATTCAACTTGTCGTTGTAGAGAAATCCCAGCCCGGGCGACACGTAGAAATTGCCGCCCCAGGTGCCGAGTGTCTGCGTTGCGCTGACGACGTTGCCGTCGGCGTCCGCGACGGCGAACGCGGTAGTGCCGGTGCGATGGCAGAAGCGTTCCGCATTGAAGGCAGCGTGATCGGAACACTGTGATTCGCCCTCGTCGCCCGCGTCCGCGGACGACACGCGAACGCCGGGCTTCGCGCATGGCAGGCTGTCACCACGAATGTCGTTCGGTGTGAGCGCGCGGACAGGATTGAAGCAGCGCCAGCGCACCTTCGCCGAGTCCTTGCTCAGGTACGCGTCGAGCTTCACCGGCCAGAGACCGGGGTCGGCGATTCGACCGCGCGTTCCCGGCACGAGCTTCCACGACTCCAACATGGCGTGCAACGTGGGTGCGTCTTCTGTGTACGCCTTTGTCGAACTCTGTTGCTCGAGCAGGTTGAGCTGCGATACGAGGGTCGCGCCACCGGACACCGGAGGCGCGCTCGAGTAGAGCGTATACCCGCGATACGTTCCCGACACGGCGTCGCGTTCCGCGGCGTAGTAGCGCGCCATGTCACTGAGTCGCATGGCATTTCCTTGCCCTCGCAGGTCCGCGACGAGACGCTTCGCGATCGAGCCACTGTAAAAGCTCGCAGGACCGCTGTCAGCAATCGTGCGAAGGGTGCGCGCCAAGTCTGCGTTGCGCAGCGTGTCGCCGGCCTTCAGGGGCTCGCCTTTCGTGAAGAACAGCGCTCGCCCTGCTGGATATTTCAGGAAGTGTTCGCGCTCGGTCTCCAAGGTGGTGGCGAGGCCCTCACTCACGACGTAACCCTGCTCCGCCGCGCGAATCGCGGGGGCAATCACATCGGCCCACGTCACCTTGTGGCTTCCGTATCGCTTGAACGCGAGGTCCATTCCCGCCAGCGTGCCGGGTACGTTGACGAGGATCGGCCCGTCCGGTGGACTGACCCCGCGGCGCAGCAGGTTGCCGTTCGCGAGCGTCGCCTCTTCGGGCGCGCGCGTCATGAACTCGATGAGCGTTGGACGGTCCATCGTCTTCAGGCTCACGACCATCTGCCCGTACCCACCGAGCCCACTGGCGTCGGGCTCGACGACACCGAGGGCGAAGGAGACCGCGATCGCGGCGTCGACGACGTTGCCTCCCTTCCGGAGCACCTCGAGTCCAGCCGCTGTGGCGATCGGATGCGCACTCGAAACCGCTGACTGCCCGGTGGCGGCGTCCCTGAGCGGCGGCCGCTCGCGTACCGCTTCGTGAATGACCTGCTCCAGCGCATCGTCCGATGTCGCGGCGCGTGCGCGCGACGAATACGTCTCACGAAGCGCCTCCCAACGCGCGCGCCGCGCCGGACTGTCGTGGTAGTAGAGGGTGTCCATGCGCGACCAGAACGCGTCGAACGCATTCGCATTACGCTGGCGTCGGTCCGCGATAGGCAGCGCCACTGCGGGTGCGCCTTCATCCGGCGCGAGCGGCGCCTCGACGAACCAGAGACGACCTGTCGTTCCGAAATCGTCGCGCACCTCGCGGTCGCCGAGTCGGTCAGGGTCGCCGTTATAGCCGACGTCCGCGCCCGGCAGCTCCACCAATGCAATCGTCCGTCCGTCGGCCGACCATGCCGGCTCCGCACGCCGCCCACTCACGAGATTGACGTAGCGTGCGTCTGGTGTCGTCACCCACACGCCTGCGCGGCCGTTGCGCGTGGCGAAGGCAATGCGATTGCCGTTCGGCGACCACGACGGATGCTCGGCGTCCCGGTCCTCGATGGCGACGCGATCGGAATCACCGGCAACCCAATGCACGCGAAGGCGCGTTCGATCCTCTTTCACTGCGGAATAGGCGATGCGGTCGTCAGACGGCGACCAGGCCGGCCACCGCTCGGCGCCGTTGTCCCCCTTGGTGAATCGCCGCTCAGTGCCGTCGGTCGAGTGTATCCACAGCTTCGTGGCACCCGCGCGCCCGCGAGCGAAGATGATGGTGCCGTCGCGCGCGACGGACGCTTCGCCCTCGGGCTCGGGCGAATTGGTGATCCGCACGGGAGCCGACGGCGATCCACCGTGGTTCACTGCGACGCGATAGAGGTCCCCCGCACCGGTTGCGTTGGAGGTATAGACGAGCGCCGATCCATCGCGCGTCCACGCCGGCTGTCTGTCCCAGGCTGGACCGGTCGTGACCTGCGTCCAGCGGCCGGCGGCGCCCGCCTCACGCACCCAGATATCGCCCCGAACGCTGAGGGCGAGTCGCCCGTCGGCCGCGTAGGCGGGGTTGCGTGCGCCGATGATGCTTGAATCCCGCGCGGCGGGAGCGGTCGCCGCGAGTTGCGCAATGATGGCCAGGAGCATTGGGGATGAATAGGAGGATAGGACGATAGGACGATAGGAGGATGGAAAAAGCTCAGCTTTCTATCCTCCTATCATCCTACCATCCTATCATCCCATCGTCCTATCATCCCAAAAAAAGCGGCGCACCGGATCAGATCCGGTGCGCCGCCTGTAGATCAAGCTGCCAAGCTCCTACGTCCGTTCGACGTTGCGATCGTCGTAGCTTGCTGCGTTCCGCGACTCGCCACCAAGCGAATTTCCACTGGGGCGCACGGGTTGCCCGCTGGTGCGGGGGCTCGACCCTTCCAGCCCGACCTCGCGGTCGCCCTGGAAGCGCGGTGAGCCGTTCTGCGCGCTCGGAGTAGAGCTGTTCGCGCTGGACGCGTCACCGTTGTTCTGGGACTTCAGGCGGGCCGCCCGGTTTGCGCCGCGAGCTTCTCCACCGCGACGCCCGATGGCCGCCATGTGCTCGCGATTGCGGCTCACCGTGACGCCGCCCTTCCGGCCCGCGGCGCGCGCCTCGCCAGCGTCAAACTCGTGGGCTGTGCCCTTCTCGTGCGCGGCACGACCGCCCTTGCTGGCGATCTCGCGCTGCTTGTTGCGGTCCATCGACGCGAACCCGCGGTTGCTGCGTCCGCGCGGAGACGAGCCGGCATCCTGCGCGTCATCGCGCGCGTTCTCTCCGGTGGACGGACGAGCTGCACGTGCGCTTTCTGTCGAGACTTCGCGCTGCTGTTCCCGATCCGCGCCGAAACTGCGCTCTTCGTCATTCGGTTTGATCGCCATTACAGCCCTCCTCAAAGTATTTGGCGGCCCGTCAAGGTCCGCGACACAAGCCACTTGTGCAAACTACGGACCCGTTCGACAGCCATCGGCCCAAAATGTTTACACAGCGCCCCCTTCAGGGCCCGCAAGGGGCAAGGGCTGGGCCGCAGCAAGATATATTTCGCCGCCATGTCACTCTCCGTCCGCCTCCTCGGCACCTCCGCTTCGCGACCGACCGTCGAACGGAATGTTGCCGCGACCGCCGTGGTCCGGGAAGGAGAGACGCTCCTGTTCGACTGCGGCGAAGGCACCCAGCGGCAGATGATGCGCTACGGCGTGTCGTTCGGCCTCCAGGACATCTTTTTCACGCATTTTCACGCCGATCATGTGATTGGCGTCATTGGACTGATGCGCACCATGTCGCTGCAGGGACGTTCGGATACCCTGCGGATCTGGGGACCGAAGGGAGCCCTTCGCACGCTCAAGCGGGCCGAGGAATTCGGGATGGACCGGCTGTCGTTTCCGCTGGAAGTGGCCGAGGTGGAGCCGGGGCAACGCATCGCACGGAAGGACTATGCGATTATTCCATTTGCCGTCGATCATCGCGGCGCGCGCGCTGTGGGCTATTCGATCGCGGAGGACGACCGGAAAGGCCGATTCAACCCCGATCGAGCGCGGGAGCTTGGCGTCCCGGAAGGCCCGCTCTGGGGTGAAATCCACCGCGGCCGACCGGTGACGCTGCCCGATGGCCGGATAATAGAACCAAGCGAGCTCGTCGGTGAAGCTCGATCAGGACGGCGAGTCGTGTTGACGGGCGACACTCGGCCCTGCGTCGGTACACGGGAGGCGGCACAAGGCGCTGACGTCCTCATTCACGAAGCGACCTTCGGCGATGAGGAGGCCGAGCGTGCGGTGGAAACGGGACATTCGACGGCGCGTGAGGCCGCGATCATCGCGCGGGAAGCGGGCGTCGGGACGCTGGTGCTGACCCACTTTTCCGCCCGCTATTCGCGAGACGCCGCCGATCTCGGAAAGGAGGCGCGCCAGTGCTTCGAGCGCACACTGGTCGGGAAGGATGGGATGGAGCTCGAGGTGCCGTACCGCGACGCGCCGACCGTGACGGCTACGGCCTAGGCGCGCGCAAGGGAGTCGGGACGACTGACCGGCATCGAGCGACCGAAGAGTCGCTTGACGGTATCCTCGTTCAGCCCTTCGAGCACGGCATCCGCGCTCTGACGCGCCGTGACGCTCCGTGATTCGGGGCCGTGATTGATCACCCAGTTGTAGCGGTCGAGGCTCGACGAGTTGCCATCCGGATGCCGGAAGACAATCATGGCATTGCTGGAGCTGAGCCCGCGGATGGATACGCCCCAGATGGTGCCGTCAGATGCGGTGATGGTCTTCGCTGCGGTCGTCATGAAGAGTCGGAAGTGGAGTCAGCCGACAAGCGTCGGCGAAAGGGGCTGGCGGCCGGCGTAGCCGGAATCGGCGTCGTGCCAGAATTGCACGGACGGCTCGCCCAATTGCCAGCAGAGGAGCACTGGCTGGCCTTCCAGCTCACTCGGAAAATCGATCAGCCCGATTCGGCGATCTTTTAGCTGGATACCGAGGGTGTCAAGCTCGGCCTGGAAGCCATCAATTTCCCGCGCGATTTTCTGAATGCGCTTCTCGAGCGCAATCAGGCGCGGATCGGGAAGACCGGTCGCGCTCGTGGTGCCGTGCAGGTCGAGCTCCACGACGGCCTCGTGCCAGCGCCGGTGCTCTCGAACCACATCCTCGACGATTTTTCGGACGAGTGGAAGCGTGCGATTGGCCTGATCGACTGTGAAGAGGTGCATGGCCGGAATCTAATCGGAGCCAAACGGTGGCACACGATGCGTCGTCCCGACGGAAGCTCCGCGTTGCGCCGCGAGCGACCAGGGTACACTGCGCGAGAGGGCGACCTTCGTGTCCGCCCCGTAGCTGGCTGCTTCGTTGAAGGCGCGGGTAAGGGCATGGCGGGTGTCGCCATCGAGCACGGGCGCGTCGAGCCAGTAGATCCGTGCGGCACTGCCAGAGATGGGAGCGATCGGCCACTCGCGCGAGGTGCTGTCGCGAATGGACAGGCTCGCGCTCCCGACGGCGTCGTAGCGCACGACCACGGAGTAGGCGCCGTGACGCCAGACGGCGCGCGACTGGTCGGAGGATCGCATGGGCAACGAGGCCTCCACGTCGCGCCACCAGGCCGGACGCGGAAACCCGATGGGCGCGAGCGACAACACATGACCCGCGTCGCCCTCCCCCGCTCCAGGCAGCGCGAAGGAAACCGCTGGTCCGCCGGCGGTGGTGGTGATGGAAAAACTGGCGGCGTCGAGGCGGTAGTGCGAAAGCTCCGCCGCCGCCCGCTGTCCACGCTCGTCGTGACTACTGCGCACGGAGTCGATGACATCCTTGAGCGCGCGATCGCGGTCGCGCTCGATCGAGGCGACGTCGCCTCCGACGACATCGACGAGGCTGGCCGAGCGCCCGGTACGGAGGTCGATGACACCTTCCCGGCTCACGTGCCAGAGCGGCGCTGTCCCGCGCTCGACGTCGGTGTGCAGTGAGTAGGAAGCGAAGGGACCGTGCGACGCGTCGATGTCGAGCGTGGCGGTCGCGCGGAGCTGGACGTCCTGATCAGGCTCGTCACCCGGGTCGAGCCGGTGGTCCTCGGGGTGGGCGCGCGCGTACTCACGCGCCAGCTCCGGTACGAGGCTGTCGGTGAAGACAAGTGCCGAGTCGCCACTCCGGAGGTCTCGGCGATAGACACTCTGGCCGACGAGATCAGCGCCAGTGAAGGAGAGGTCGTTATCGACGACGAAGAGTTCGTAAAAGCGTCCGTCGACACGCACCAGCTCGATGGGCACGCCGCGGACGCGGGCCCCGCGATCGTCTACGGTGACCCAGTAGCAGGAATCGCCGCTCGAAAGAACGAATTCAGCGGACGGCGGCGGAGCAGCGGAGGGATGGGCGTCGCGACACGCCGAAAGCGCGAACAGCACGGCGAGCACGAGCGCGGTACGAGGCGGGAGAAGCATCGCCACGAAATATAGCGCCAAGGGGTGATCGGTTCGGCGCGAAAGCTGCCATGCATGAGCAGGATTCTGCTCCCGCACACCATCGACCCTTGCCCGCCCCCACCGTGCCCGCTCGTCACGTCCGCGCGTTCAACTTCAGCTACTCAGCGATTCAGCGATTCAGCGATTCAGGTAGTCTGATGCTGCTGTCACTCCTGTTGTCCGCGTGCTCACCAGAACGTGGAAAGTCCTCGCCGAGTCCCGAGGGTGGGTCAGTCGGGTTGTCGAGCGCCGCGGACACGGGGGCACGCGCGCGGAGTGATTCCGGCGCTCCGGCAGCGCCCGTCACGGGTGGAGGCGCCGTAGCGGGGGCGACCCCAGTCGCGGCGGGGACACCGGGCTCCGCGACGACGGCCGCCGGTGCATCCGTCGCGAATCGAACCGTCGGCCGAATCGATGTCGAAAAGGAATTTCCGATCGTTCGGGCGTTGTACGTGAACCGCTTCGCCGCGCAGAGCACGAAGCGCATGAAGCAGCTGATCCAGATTGCCGACGAGACCGAGATCAACGCGATGGTCATCGACATGAAGGACGAGTTCGGGTTGAACTACGTGCCGTCGAACAAGGAGTGGGCGAGGAACGGGGGGCGCGCCGGCATCATCAAGGGATTGCCGGCCATGCTCGACACGCTGCGCGCGCACCGCATTCTGCCAATCGCGCGCATGGTGACGTTCAAGGATTCGGTGACAGCCTCCGTTCATCCGGAGTGGACGATCCGCCGACAGGATGGCACGCTCTGGCGCGACAAGAAGAACAACGCGTGGGTGAACCCGTACCATCATGAGCTGTGGGACTACAACATCGGCGTGGCGGAAGAGTTGGTGAAGATGGGATTTGGCGAAGTCCAGTTCGATTACATCCGCTTTCCCGAACCGTATCCGTCATTGCCAACGCAAGTGTTCCCGGACAGCAAGGGAGTGCCGAAACCCGACGTGCTCGCCGCGTTCCTCAAGGACGCAACCGCGCGGATTGGAAAGCTCGGTGGTCGTACGACGGCGGATATCTTCGGACTGGTGACGACGGTGCGGGGCGCGCTCGAGGTGGGCCAGGAGTGGGAGAAGATCTCGCCGAACGTGGACGTCGTGCTGCCGATGGTGTATCCGTCGCACTACCCACGCGGCGACCTGGGTCTCGCGGTGCCAAATGCGCAGCCGTACGAGGTGCTCAAGATCTCGTTGAGCAAGGCGAAACAGCGCGACCAGAAGCTGGGCATCACGACGAAGGAACATGTGCGGCCCTGGCTGCAAGCCTTCACGCTCGGCAAACCGCCGTATGGTCCAGCAGAGCTCGAGGCGCAGAAGAAGGGCACGTACGACGCCGGATATGACGGATGGGTGCTGTGGAACCCGGGCTCGAAGTTCGAGGCGTTCCTCCCCGCGCTGGAGAAGGGCGAGCTGGTGTCGCACAAGAAGTAGACGCCGCGGGGCGCCAGTGTGTTCCCCGCGGCGCCTCAACAGCCCTCCGTCTCTCAGTGCACGACTGGTAGCACGATGTGCGACGGCAGTGTTGGCGATCCATAGATTCGCTGCGTCGCCTTCACGTAGTCCGATGCTGTCGCCTTGAAGATGTCTGGCACGAACTTCTGCGGGTTGCGATCGATCACGGGGAACCAGGTGGACTGCACCTGCACCATGATGCGATGCCCTTTCAGGAACACGTGATCGTGGTCGCGCAGCGGGATCGTCCACTCCGTCGGCTTGTTGGGAACGAGCGCATGCGGCGTCTCGAAGCCCCGATTGAAGCGGCCGCGTTTCACCTCCATTGCGATGGGGAGCTGATAGCCGTTCAGTGAGCGGGCGTAAGCGTTCGGCGCCGGGCCGGCTTCGGCATCCCAAGCATTCGGCTGCGCGTTCTCGGGATAGACGTCGATCAGCTTCACGACGAAGTCCGCATCCGAGCTGGACGTCGACGCGAAGAGGGCGGCCGAGACGGCGCCGGTAATCGTGATATCGCGGTCGAGCGGGGCCGATGTGTAGGTGAGGACATCCGGCCGTCGGTCGACGAAGCGTTGATCCGCGACCTCCCAGCGACGCCAGTCACCATTCGGATAGGTCGGTGAGATGGGACGCTGGCGATACGGCACCGGGTTCGCGGGATCGGATAGATACTCGCGATACGGCCCAGCGTTCGACGCCGGCGCCTCGAACGAGAGCGAGCCGTCGGTGCGCAAGTAGAGATTCGTGGGCGTGGCGCCGCGTACGGGCCACGAGGCGTACGTTTTCCAGGAGTTGGAGCCGGTCTGGAACATCATTGCCTGCCAGGCTGGCTTGCTCCCCTTGCCATGCAGGTAGTACGCGAAGAACGGCGCCTCGATGTTCTCACGGAACTCGAGAGCGGTCTTGTGTCCGCCGAGTGGGATGATGCCAATACTGTCGCCGGTGGGCTGGTGCCAAGAGCCGTGGAACCACGGGCCCGCGACGATGAAGTTCGTGCGATCAGGGTTGTTGCGCTCCGCCTGCTGGAAGATCTGCCATGGCCCCCACGGGTCTTCCTGATCCCAGAAGCCCGCGACGTTCAGGTTCGGGACCGTCGACCCCTTGAGCTGCGTGTACCATGCCTCGCGCTTGTTGTGCGCGTCGTAATTCGGGTGCGCAACGATGTCGTTCCATGCCGGGATTCGCCCGTGCAGGTAGCGGTCGTTCAGGTTGGAGAGCGGCCCGACCTTCAGGTACCAGTCGTACGCGTCGTAGATGTCGAAGTCGAAGTGGGTGTTCTTGAACTTGTCGGCCTGCTCATAGACCGCGTACTCGAACGAATAGCTCTCCCGCAGGGCGCCGAACCGATGGTCGTCGTCGTTCATCCACTGGTCTGCCGGCGACGCCTGTTCGCTGACGGCCTTGAGGGCGGGATGTGGCGCGAGGAGTGTCATGCCCGCGGTGAGTCCGTCGTAGGAGACCCCGTAGATGCCGACTTTGCCCGTGTTGTTCGCGACGTGCTACACGAGCCAGTCGATGGTGTCGTACGCGTCGGTGGTCTCGTTGACGTTCTTCGGCGAGCTATCGGTGAGGTCGACCTGCGACGAGAGCAGGAATGTGCCCTCGGACTTGAACCGCCCGCGCAGGTTCTGGATGACGAAGATGTAGCCGTCGCTCGCGAGCTCCTTGAGCACCGGCGGCATTGTGGCGGGCGGGGTCGCGGGCACGCCGTAGGGTGTGCGTCGCAGGAGGATCGGCAGCGCCTCGGTGCGACCGACCGGCCGCATGATGACGGTCTGGAGGTGCGCGCCATCGCGCATGGGGATCATGACTTCTTCCAGCGCGAAGACGCCATTCGGGGACGCCTGTTGTGCGCGCCCTTCCGGTGTCGCGAAGGCGAGACTCGCGCCGGCGAGTGCAGCGATGCGTAGTCTCATACCGACTTCACTCCGTCAATGAGTCGGTCGACTTCCTCGTCCGTCGTGTAGCATGCCGCGCCCGCTCGCACGAATCCATCGGCGCCCTGGCCAAGGCGCTCGGCCACCGTCGTCGCGTAGAAGTCGCCATTCGAGGCGTACACGCCGCGCGTCACGAGGTGGCGGGCGACGTCTTCCGTCGACTTGCCCCGAACGGTGAAGGACACGGTCGGTGTGCGCGGCGTACCAGGTGGTGGTCCATACAGCGTGACGCCGTCGATGGCGCTGAGCCCACTCCAGAGTCGCTCGAGGAGGGACTCGCCGCGGACGTGGATGGCGTGATAGGCCTGCGCGAGCCGTTCGCGCCGAGTGCCGCGATCGCCGCCAATGGATGCGAGGTAGTTCACGGCGGCCGCCCCACCGACGATGCCTTCGTGGTTCTGGGTTCCGGTCTCGAGCTTTTCCGGCGCGTCCTGTGGCGCGGGATCGAGGCGCGGGATGTCGAGGTCCTGTACGATCTGCTGACGACCGTAGAGCATGCCGGCGTGCGTGCCGTAAAACTTGTACGACGAGCACGCGAGGAAGTCGCAGCCGATGGCCTGCACGTCGACCAGGTGGTGCGGCGCGTAGTGCACGGCGTCGACGAACGAGAGCGCACCCGCGCCGCGCGCCATCGCGCACACGGTCGCCACATCGGTGATGGTGCCGAGCGCGTTGGAGGCGGCGCCGACGGCGACGAGGCGCGTGCGATCGTTGATCGCTTCCGCGAACGCATCCGGATCGTGGTGAAAGGTGCTGGTGTCGAGCCGCACGGAGCGCACGACGAGCCCGCGCTCCTTCGCGATGGCGCGCCAGGGTGCGACGTTGGCGTGATGATCGAGCTCGGTGACGACGATCTCGTCGCCGGCCTTCCAGTCACGCGCCAGTCCGCGGGCGAGGTGAAAGGCGATCGTCGTCATGTTGTTGCCGAACGAAACGTCCGTTGGGGTGGCGTTGAAGAAGTCGGCAAAGGTCGCGCGGGCGTCGGCGAGGAGGGCGTCGGTCTCGGTGCTCGTGGGATAGGCCCAGTGCGTATTGGCGTTGTGGTGCAGCAGGTAACTGGTGACGGCGTCGGCCACCTGCTGTGGAACCTGGGTGCCACCGGGGCCATCGAAGTAGGCGACGTCGTGATCGCCTTCGCGGCGACGGAGGGCGGGGAAATCGGCGCGGATGCTGTCCAGTGATCTGGTCATGTTTTGGGATTGGGAGTCTCGGCTGCCAATGTACCCCCGCACCTCGTTATGCGATATTCAGATCGAGCGTGAGCCTGAGCCTGAGCCAACCAAGGCAGAGACGACAGTTGTCAGCTGTCTGCGTCAGTGAACCGACAACTGCGAGCTTGAGCTGCGAGCTTCGGCACAGCAAACGCAGAGCCGTCCGTTCTCAGCTTTCAGCGTCAGTTTCCAGTGACTGAAATACAGCATCGCGTATGATCACACGGGTTTCCATTTCCGGAATGACCTGTCAACACTGCGTCAACGCCGTGTTTACGTCGCTCACACCCGTGCCGGGTATCATCGCGGCAGACGTTTCCATAGGCGCCGCGGTCATCGAGCATGATGGGCGCGCGACAGTGGAGGCACTGCGCGAGGCCATTGGGGCGGTGGGATACGTCGTGATTCTCGCCAACGAGAACAGGCGGCAACTGCCCATCGTGTAGAGTGACGCATTCCCGTGGGTTGTCGGGAGCGATCCCCTGAGCCTACTTTGACAGGCTGACCGCCTCCGCCGCCGTCGAGGATCCGCCATGTCGCCATCCAAGCGTAATCCTGAGGAGCGGCCCGTCGGCGCGCTCCTCGCTCCGGACCTCCTCGCGATGCTCGAGGAGGAGCCGTCGTTGATCGCGGCGGAAACCGAGGAGCTGCACCCGGCCGACCTCGCGGACGTCGCCGAGGCGATGCCGTTCGACCGGATTCCCGTGTTCCTTGCGGCGCTATCGCGAGATCGCGCTGCGGCTGTGCTCGAGTACCTCGACGAGGAACTCCGCGCCGAGGTGCTGGAGGCGATGCCGTCGGAGCAGGCGGCGGCGTTCGTAAGCGCCATGACGCCGGACGAGCGCGCGGACGTCCTCGAGGAGCTGGACGAAGAGACGGCCGAGGACATCGTCGAGGAAATGCCGGAGCAGGCGCGTCGCGAGACACAGGCGCTGCGGCTGTACGATCCGGATTCGGCGGGCGGCCTGATGACGACGGAGTTCGTGTCCGAGTCGTCGCGCACGTCGGTGGAAGAGGCGCTGCGGAAGGTTCGTGTCATCGCGCGCAGCGGCAAGCGCGAGGCGATGCACGCAATCTACACGACCGACGAACAGGGTCGGCTCGAGGGCGTGCTCTCGCTCCGCGAACTGCTGGCGGCGCAGGAGGGGACGGTGCTGGCGGACGTGGCGTGGACGGAAGTGCAGAGTGTGTCGCCGCGCGCCGACCGTGAAGAGGTGGCGCGGATGATCACCAACTACGATCTCGTCGTGGTGCCGGTGGTGAGCGAGTCGAATCACATCATCGGCGTCATCACGGTCGACGACGTGATCGACGCGATGCAGGAGGAACAGACCGAGGACGTCCAGAAGCTCGGCGGGATGGAGGCGCTGGACGAGCCGTACGACCAGATCGGGTTCTGGGCGATGATCAAGAAGCGTGCGGTGTGGCTCAGCGCGCTGTTCATCGGCGAGATGTTCACTGCCACGGCGCTCGGCGTATACCAGAAGGAGATCGACAAGGCGACGGTGCTCGCCATCTTCCTTCCGCTCATCGTCAGCTCGGGCGGCAATTCCGGATCGCAGGGAACGTCACTCATCATCCGCGCGCTCGCGTTGCGCGAGATCTCACTGCGCGACTGGTGGCGGGTGGCCGGGCGTGAGCTGAGCACCGGTTTCACGCTGGGCCTGCTGCTATCGGTCATCGGGTTCTTTCGCATCGAGCTGTGGCAGTGGATGGCCGACCACCAGGTGTCGGCGTTCGGGGTGCTGCTGGGGCACGACTACGGCGGGACAATGGCCAATCCGCTCAATCCCCACCTGGTCGCGCTGACGGTGGCGTTGTCGCTCATCGGCGTCGTGACGTTTGGCACGCTCGCCGGGGCGATGCTCCCATTCGCCATGCGGAAGCTCGGCTTCGACCCGGCAAGCGCGAGCGCGCCGTTCGTCGCGACGTTCGTGGACGTCACCGGCTTGATCATCTACTTCAACGTGGCGCTCCACCTCCTGTTGCGATGACACACGCTGATGCGCCGCGAGTGACGGACACGCGGCCATCGACGAGGTCGGCGACGCTGCTCGTCCTCCTGAGCGCCTGTTGCTTCGGGTCGATCGGAGTGCTGTCCACGCTTGCCATCGCGGGCGGAGCGCGGCTGATCGACGTGCTCTTCTGGCGATATGCCATTGCGGCGGTGTTGCTCGTCGTCGTCAGTGGCGGCCTCGCGGCGGTCCGCCTGCCTCGCCGCCGCGCGCTAGAGCTCGCGGTGTTCGCGGGTGGCGGACAGGCGGCCATCGCGTTCACGACGCTGTCGGCACTGCAGTACATCCCGGTTGCGACACTCGTCTTCCTCTTCTACACCTATCCGACATGGGTCGCGGTGATCTCGGCCGTGCGAGGCGTCGAGCGACTCACGATGTCGCGCGTGGTTGCGCTGATGATCTCGCTGGCGGGCATCGGACTCATGGTCGGGCTTCCCGGCAGTGGCACGCTCCACCCGGCTGGGGTCGTGCTCGCGCTGGGAGGCGCATTGCTCTACGCGCTGTACATCCCGATGATCGATCACTATGGCGGCGGATTGCCGCCGGCGGTGACGTCTGCGTTTGCCGCCGGCGGCGCCGCGCTGGTGCTACTCGGTGCGGCACTCCTCCAGGGCATGCCGCGCGTGGCGTTCACTCCGCTCAGCTGGGCAGCGATTCTCGCCCTCGCTGTGGTGTGCACCGTGCTGGCATTCATCATCTTCCTTCGCGGCCTGGCGGTGATCGGCGCAGTGCGGACGGCGATCGTCAGTACCGTGGAGCCGTTCTGGACTGCGTTACTCGGCAGCCTGGTGCTGGGGCAGTCGATTGGGCCACGCGTGTTCGCGGGTGGATGTCTGATCGCGGTGGCAGTCGTGGTGTTGCAGGTGGCTGGGCGGCCTGCTCGTTTGGAGGCTTGAGTTTGTCGTTGGCGTTGGCAGCGCGGATCTACGCGGATAACAACCGCGGATCGTCGCAGACTGCTCCGAGTCGCGGCAGCTGCCTACGGGCGGATGCTCGTCAAGTGCGGAAAGGCGGAAAGGCGGAAGTGCGGGGGCTATCGCGAATCACGCGAATAACAGCAACATCAACGCGAATCTTCCTACGACAGTCCGCTGACTCGCACCCGAACGAACACTGTCGAGAAGCGGTGCTATTTCCTTGTGGGGTGGAAAGGCTGGCCGGCGACGTGCTGCTTGCACCGGCGATGAGCAATCTGCGTAGATCCGCATGCTCGGTGAGGATCCGCGCTGCCAGCGAACAACACTTTACCGACCGGAGCACGGAGCAATTCGCGTAGATTCGCAAGATTCGCGGGATTCGCGATGCCCCACGAACAACGCTTGCAACGACTTCCAACGCAGTGAGATTCCCAAGATGGAAACAGTACACCTCACGATCGAAGGCATGACCTGCCAACACTGCGTTCGCGCCGTCGAGACTCGGCTTCGGAACACGGCGGGGGTCGAAGTCGGGCACGTCGCGATCGGGTCAGCGGATATCCGGTACGATCTCGCGCAGACCACCCTCGACGACCTCGCGGAGGCGATCGCAGACGAGGGTTATACGGCATTCGCGTCGTAGAGCCCGCTGGCGAGGCACCAGACCTGCTGCAGTGGTGTAGCACTCATGCGCGGCCGGTGGAACGCGGCCGCCGTCCACCAGACTGGAGTACTCTCATGCATTCAACTCTTCGATACGTCGGCGTCGCTGCCATGCTGTTCAGCGCGGCGGCGTGCGCATCGCTCAACAAGAAGGAGAAAGGAGCCATCATCGGCGCGGGCACAGGTGCCGTCATCGGCGGCGCGATTGGCAGCGCCAACGGATCCACTGCCAAGGGCGCGATCATTGGTGCGGCCGTTGGCGGCACTGCGGGCGCCGTGATCGGGCACCAGATGGACCAGCAGGCGAAGGAGATCCAGCAGAACATTCCGGGCGCGATCGTCGAGCGCGTCGGCGAGGGCCTGCAAGTGACGTTCGACTCGGGGCTGCTGTTCGGCTTCGATTCCGACGTGCTGCGCGCAGACGCGAAGAGCAACCTCGCGACCTTCGCGAAGAGCCTCGACAAGTATCCGGACACCGACGTGCTGATCGTCGGCCACACGGACAGTGTGGGAACCGACAGCTACAACGCCGCGCTCTCGGCGCGACGCGCTGCGGCGGCGCAATCGTATCTCATTACACAGGGCGTGAACACGTCGCGCCTTCGCTCTGCGGGACGCGGCGAGACGGAGCCGGTCGCTCCGAACGCGACCGACCTCGGTCGCCAGAAGAATCGCCGAGTGGAAGTCGCGATCTACGCGAACCAGGCGCTCAAGGCACAGGCACTTCGATCGGGCGGGATGTAGGCGCCTTCGCGGCGGGGACTTTCGGAGAGCCGGCGCCAGAAGCGCCGGCTCTTTCCTCATGCGGCATCATTCCCACGATGCCCTGCTCCAACCACGCATGCGCGCCGTCGAGCACGTGCTGCGACACCTTGTAGATCGCTGAGTCGTTCTTGCCGTAGAAGCGGTCAAAGTTGACCGCGATCCGCTGACGTGCCTCGCGACAGAAGAGGTCCGCGAGCTCGATCGCCTCGTGGTTGCCCTGCTTCGCGAGCATCTGCGCGCGCACACAGGCCGCCGTCATCGCGAAAAGGTCGGCGCCCATGTCCACCGCGCGGAAGAGCACCATCTGTCGTCGCTCGAGCTTTGGGCCGAAGCGCGCCATCGCGTGGAACAGTGCGCGTCCCAGGTGGCGCGTTTGCCGTTCGGCCCAGCGGAGATGCTTGCCGAGGGCGCCGAATTCTGCGTAGGCCGTAGGAACGGTGCCTTTGCCGAACCACCGCGCGAGATACCACATCGGGTAGAATTTCGCGACGCGGCCAAGTGCGGCGACCTTCTCCTTGCCGCTCGACTCCTTGTCGACGAGCGCGAAGGCTGTCTTGAAGTGGTGGTCGACCGCTTCGCGCGCGATGAACAGGCGCATGACCTCGGACGTGCCCTCGAAGATCAGGTTGATGCGGAAGTCGCGCATCGCGCGCTCGACGGGAATGGCCGGTTCTCCGCGCGCGCGCAATGAGTCGGCCGTCTCGTATCCGCGGCCGCCACGGATCTGGAGCGTGTCGTCGATGATGCGCCAGCCCGTCTCCGTGTTCCACATCTTGGCGATGGCCGCTTCGAGACGAATGTCGTAGTGGCCGCGCTCGGCGAGCGCGACGCACAGTTCCGCCACTGACTCCATCGCGAACGTGTTCGCGGCCATGAGTGCGATCTTCTGCGCGATGGCTTCATGTTTCCCGATCGGCTGGCCCCACTGCACGCGCTCCTTCGCCCACGTGCGCGCGACCTGGAGGCACGCCTTCCCGCCGCCCGCGCAGCTTGCAGGGAGCGTGAGTCGGCCCGTGTTCAGCGTCACGAGTGCGAGCTTGAGGCCCTTTCCCTCACCCCAGATGATGTTCTCGCTGGGCACCTTCACGTTCGAGAATCCGATCACGCCGTTCTCGATCGCCTTCAACCCCATGAACCGCGAGCGGTGCTTCACGGTGACCCCGGGCGCATTCGTCTCGACGATGAACGCGGTGATCTGCTTCTTCTTCGTCTTGCCATCGACGATGCGATCCGGAGTCCGCGCCATCACGACGAGCAACTCGGCGCGCGTGCCGTTCGTGCACCACAGCTTTTCGCCGTTCAGTGTCCAGTAGGTGCCGTCCTCGGAGGGCGTTGCGCTCGTGCGCATGTTCGCGGGGTCCGATCCTGCGTCCGTCTCAGTCAGCGCAAACGCCGAGATCGCGCCCTTGGCGAGCCGCGGGAAGAAGCGCCGTTTCTGCTCGTCCGAGCCGAACAATTTGAGGGGCTGGGGCAGCCCGATCGACTGATGTGCCGAGAGGAGTGCGGTGAGCGAGCCGTCCTTGCTCGTCACCATGGCCATCGCGCGCGTGTAGCTCGTGTACGAGAGGCCGAGTCCGCCGTACTCCGTCGGAATCTTGATCCCGAAGGCACCCATCTCGCGGAGCTCCTGCACGTACGCTTCCGGGATCTCGCCGGTGCGGTCGATCATGTCGGAGTCGACGCGCTCCAGGAACGATCGCAGTGTCGCGAAGAAGGCTTTCGCGCTCGCCGCCTCGGCGGCATCATACTGTACCGGATGCGGATGGATCAGGTCGAGACGGAATCGACCGAGGAAAAGCTCGCGGACGAAGCTCGGACCCGACCAATCACTCTCGCGCGCCGCTTCAGCGACGTCACGCGCTTCCTTCTCCGATGCTAGCCCTGTGGTGTGCTCGGCCATTGGGACGCTCACGGTTGGCGATCAGTTAGCTGCGCTGCTGCATATCACGATACACCACAATTCCCGCGCCCGCGATTGCAATCAGCGCAAAGGAAAACCACTGCATGGCGTAGCCACGATGCGGGCCGTCGTCGAGCACGGGCAGATCCCGCCGCGCCGGATGCGAGAGATCGGTCGTGTCGCCGAAGGCAATGAGATAGAACGGCGCGACGGGGTACGGAACCTTGTCCTTCAGCTCAGCCCGGCTTATGTGACGGACGACCCGCGCATGCGTGGAAATCGCGAGGGCTGTGTCGCCGGTGGCCAGCTGGACATACCCCTTCAATCGTGCCGTCGGTCCCTCGCGCCACTTCAGCAGGTCGACCGACGCGCCGTCGGGTGAATAGACCCAGCCGCGGTTCACGAGCACCGCGGTATCGCGGCCCGCGATGCGAACGGGGGTCAGAAGGTCAACGCCGGGCGATCCGCGGCGTGTTCGGTTGCTGAGCACCAGCTCGTGGTCATAGTCGTACGCGCCCTCCACGCTCGCCGCGCGATAGTGCGCACGCGCGGTGTCGCGCGGAAGGTCGACCAGCGGGATTGGCGCGCCCAGCTGCTGCTGCACGATGGTCGCGTTGAAGGCCCGGCGCTCCCGCAGCCGTTCGAGCTGCCAGAGGCCGAGCCGAACGAATACGATCGCTGCCAAGAGAGCCAACGCACAGAAGACGATGATGCGACGGGGCATGCGGACAAGCTAGCGTCCATCCTGAAATAGCGGATTTGGCAAATGCGGTCTGAACACACACCGATCAACTTCGAAACACGGCGGCCGCAGAATGTCGCAGGCTTCGCATTGCAGAAGACGCTGCAGATGCAATGAACATAGATTCTCCGTCCGCCGTTTCTGCGCCTTCTGCGTTTGCGAAGCCCGCGCATTTCTGCGTCCGCCGTTCTGCCGTTGAAAACGCAGGAATGAATCGTGGTAGCGTGTTGCCCGCTGGCGCGGCAATGACGAATATCCGTATGGACGCACGCCAAGCCGCGTCAGATCTCGCGTCGTTTCGCGAACTGGGCGATGTGATCCGCCGCCCGGAAGGCGAGCGCCTGAATCGTCATTGTTGGCTGCCCGCGCCCACTCGTGACGAAAGAGCTGCCGTCGACGATGAAGAGATTCTTTACGTCGTGCGCGCGATGATACTTGTCCACGACGGACGACTTCGGGTCGTTGCCCATTCGAGCGGTGCCGAGGAGATGCACCGTTCCACGTGATGGCGCATCCTCAATCGGGTCGTCGGTGATTTTCACCGCGCCCGCCGCCGTGAGCAAGTCGCGGCCACGTTCCTGGAAGTACTTGTACAGCTTCATGTCCTGCTCGTGCTCCTTGTACGTCACGCGCATTGCCGGAAGGCCCCAGGCGTCCTTGAGCTCGGGATCGAGCGACACCGAGTTCGTCTCCACTGGCAGCGACGTCGTATGCCCATAACTCTCGAGCGAATTGAGGAACCATGTGCGCATGCGCCGCTTGAATTCCCCGCCCCACTGCGGGCCGTCGGGCGGCATGCTCATCGTTCGGATGAGGGCGGGCACGGACAAGCGGAAGTCATAACCCCCGCCGCCGTAGAGTCCCAACTTTGGCTCGAGCTCGTACAGCTCGTGCGTGATGCGGGTGACGACTGGGCCCTTGTGCGCATGAATCTCGTGTTCGAATTCACCGCTCGAGGTCGCGCCGCCGTTGAACATGAAGTGCTTGCCCACCATGCCGCTCGAGTTGGCAAGGCCATCGGGAAAGCGCTTCGACTTCGACATCAGCAGCAGCCGTGGCGTCTCGGCGCCATTCGCCGAGAGGACAACAGCTTTTGCCTTCTGGAACACTTCCTTCCTGTCCTTGTCGAAGTAGATGACGCCCGTCACTCGACCGGCGGCGTCGGTCTCGATCTTCCGCACGTAGCTATTGGTGCGCAGCTCGCACTTTCCACTGGCGAGCGCCTCGGGAATCATCGTGTAGTTGGACCCTGACTTCGCGCCCCACTCGCACGGGAAGGCGAGACAGAAGCCGCAGTTGTGACACGGCTGTCGGCCCTTGTACGGGCGCGACAGGATCGCCATCGGTGCTGCCTTTGAACTCCAACCGAGTTTCTTCGTGCCGACCTCGAGGAGCACGCCAGGTCCGTGCACGTTGAGCGGTGGCAGCGGATATGGCCTGGAGCGCATCGGTTCCCCGGGATTCGCGCTGGTCTCGCCCGAGACGCCCACGGCGTATTCGACGGCCGTGTAATACGGCTCCAATTCTTCGTACGTGATCGGCCAGTCGGCCATCGCCGCGCCGGGGACGCCGCCGCGCTTTGAATATTCGTGGAAGTCGATGGGCCGAAAGCGCCAGTAGTTGCCGGTGAAGTGAAATGTCGTTCCGCCGACGGCTCGTGCATACAACGCGTACTGCCGCTTTTTCGCCACCTCGTTGACGGTCTTGCGATAGGTCTGTGGTTGAAGCGCGGCCTGGATGGTCCAGCGCTCGGTCACGAACGCGCCGATCTCGTCGTGCTCCATGTCCTCGGGGCCGAACGCGGTGCCCTGCTCCAGCACGAGGACGTCGAATCCCTCGCGTGTGAGCTCACGCGCCACGCCGCCGCCCGCAGGTCCCGAACCGATCACGACGAAATCAACCGCCGTGTCGGTCGCAAACTTCCTTGTTGTAGGTGCGAGTGTCTGCATCACAGCACCCGCCCGAGCAGCGCCCGCTGATTCTCCGGGCGATCGTACCACCCGAACGGCGGCTTCTGCTCCAACGCATGTTCCTGCCCGATGTACTTCCAACCCACGTAGTCCTTGTTCCCGCCGTATTTCGGCAGCGCGAGGAAGCCGGCGATCGTCGCGAAGCGCATGGCGCCGAAGAACGGCGTCTTCTCGATGCCGCGCAGCACGGCGTCCTGTTGATCCGCGGTGAGGGTCGAGAACTTCGCCGCCGATCCATGCGCCTTGGTGACCGCGGCCGCGACCGCCGCGAGCCCCGCCGCGAAGAGCGGCGCCTGCTCCTTCGCGAACGTCGTCAAGGTGCGATCGATGAAATACAACACGCCGGCTTCATGAGCGCCGGGCGCGTCGTCCGTCGGGATGATGCGTGCGCTGATCGCGTCGATCTCCGCGGCCTGCGCCGGGGTGAAGTGTATCAACGTTTGCGCAGGCGCTGGCGCGTCGCCGGCCATCACCGGCATCGCGATCGGCTTCGCCGCAGGAGGCGAATCGCTCGCGCACGACGCTGCGGTCAACCACACCCCGCCAAGCGCCCCAACCGTCAGCATGAAGTCCCGACGTGATACGGGGCCGTGCGGTAGAATCGACTCGGTCATCCTGCCTCAGGGAGAGGGTCAGCGCGCACCTGGCTGGAGTGGCGGACCGAACATAGCTCTCAAAGGCGCTCGGCGATACTCAGGCCGAGCGGTGAGGGTGCAGGATCAGGGTGCGACGCTCACATCGAACCCCGACGTATGCACTTCGCCGGCGACGCGCACCTGTACCCAGACGTAGTAATGGCCCGCCGAGGGGAACGCGTACGGAAAGTCGATCGTGTGCGCCCGCGTGGGCGCCACGTGCGCCATCTCCGCGTTGTCCAACCGGAGACGCCCCGTTGCGGTGGTGTCTCCTCGGTCGCGCAGCGCAAACACGGTCTGCGACGCCATCGCAGCTGTCCCGTTGGGATGCAGATGAACGAAGACCTTGCCATCGTCGCGCATGACGACGGCGTGCCCAAGCATGCCGAGGTACGGCTCGAGTGTCACCAGCTCCGCGTGCTTCGTGTACAGCACGAAATGCAGGACGCCGGTTTCGTTCGCCACCGGGTGGATGTTTCCCTTCCATCCGACGAAGAGGGAATCGCCGTGATAGCTCAGGTTCATCGACGGATCGACGCGCGTCGCCACGTAGGCCGACCACGCATCATCTGGCGACAGGGCCTTGAGGCCGCTGGAGTCGAGCGGTGCAGCGAGGGTAAAGGAGTCCACGAGCGTTCGCGCGAATCCGGACTCGTGCACGATATCGTTGAAGACGCGGTACTTGCCGGCTGGCAGCGGCGGGAGTGCCGCCCTCAGTGTGGCCCCATCGGGCATCTGTGGATGCAGGTGCGCGAAGACGACGGGCGGTTCGGTTCTGACGATGAACATGTGCGCCAGCTTGCCGTGATCCGGCATTATCGGCGTAATGTTGCCGTTGAGGAACGATGGGTCGAGGATCGACATCGTCAGCGTAGGAACGCCGTTCATGCGCTCGATGATCGTGGAGGTTTTCGTGGGACGAAAGATCGTCGCGCGATACTGTTCCGCCTCCGCCGTCCACCAGCGCGCGCCGCCAAGGATGATGAAGCCCATCACCGGAACGGCAATGAGCACCGCCCTCCGCGCCCTGCGTTTCCGCTCGGCGGACATTGCTTCGCCTGGCGCGACCTGACTCTCGCCCGCCGCGCCGTAGATGGCGGTGATGACTCCCGCGACGAGCAACGCGCCGAGCACGCCGAGGAGCACCTTCAGCAGTGGCGTCAGCGCGAGTGTGCCGGTTGGCACCGCGGCGACGGGAACGACCAGTGTGCCCGATCCCGCCCAACCACGCACCGTGACGTAGACGCTGTAGGTGCCGGTCGCCATCAGCCAGAGCTGCCCCGCAAAGGATCCCTGACTCCCCGCGACCGCTTTCGCCTCATCGCCACTTGGCGCGCCCTTCGCGCCGGCGCGCCAGTACACCGGGCGAATCACCACACTCGTTACAATCGAGTCGCGCACGTGGACGCTTACGTCAGCGATCCCCGGCACGACTTGCGGGGGGCGAATGGCGACATCCACGACGTATGGTCCGGCCTTTCCGCTGTAGTACACATCGGGGCTGCCCACATGCGCGGCAAGCACGACACCAAGCGACACGGCGCCGGCGCACCGCACCAGCCGAGCCACCCTGCACATCAGCGCCGCACCCTGCCCATCCACTCACCGCGCTTGAGACCGATCCAGCTTGCGACGATGGCGTAGGCCAGCGCGGTGGCAATACTCGACGCGAAGGGAGGCCCTCCCCTGAGCGCGCGAAACCGGAACGCGTTGGGCTCGGATGTCACCGGCATCCAGTACACGAAGTTGTCGATGTGAAAGAACCAGTTGCGACCGTGCGCCATCATGAAGCTCGCGAACGGCCACTGCGTCGCCAGCAGCGCGAGTACGAAGGCGAACGCGAAGACGACCGCCGCCGAATAGGATGGCCACGCGCGCACGCGAGGCCACACGAGGTCGATGGCGAACGCCGGTACGACGAGCAGCAGCGGAAAATCGAGCGGCACGTAGTGCGTGATGTCGCGGTAGATCGGCCCGAGCTTGGGTACCGCGGGGAAGAGCATCAGGACCCAGCTCGTCCCACCGTACACGATCATGTAGATCGCCGCCGCCGTCGTGGCCGGCCAGCGGCTCCGTCCGGCGACAGCGGTCGCGACGAGTACGATGGGCAGTGTCATCGAGAGTGCGGTGTAGAAGCTGCCCGAGTGCATACGCGTGCGCCCCGACCAGTCCATCAGCAGGATGGCAAGAATACTGAGGAACAGCCCCGTCGACAGCGCAAACATCAGCGCACCGCGGCGTTGCAACCGCTCGTCGTCGCTGTTCTGAAGCGCGAGCGTACGCAGCATCGCGCCGAGCACGATCCCCATCATGCCGAGTCCGAGCAGGATGTGCGGCGGGCTGATGATGCGGACGTCGAGCCCGTAGGCGTTGTGCCACCAGTCGTCGAATGGCGCGGACGTCAGCATCGCACCACAGCCGAGTATCGCGACCCACGCACCCATCGGCGCGCGAAAGCCCCAGAACCAGACCGCGCTCGCCTTTGCCTGCGGCGTACCGCGGAACGTGGTGTTCAGCGCGACTACGCCGGAGCTCAGGCCGGCGAGGAGCCCGCCTCCCTGGATAAGCATGTGCGCCGGCGTCCAGAACGTGTCGCGCCCGATGGACATGTGCCACGAGATGTCCCAGATCATGCCGGTCACGATCATCACCGCGGCGGTGACGACGGCGTACGCATGCCACGCGAACGCGTCGGTGCGCGCGGCGGACATGGGCGCGGCGTAGGTGACGAAGGGAGGGTCGAGCGTGGTCGCCATGGCGGCTTAGAAGAGAGTCATCTGCTCGCCGAGTGACTCGGGAGCAACGGGGGCCTGCCCCATCAATGCCTGCAGCTCGCGAACACTCTGTGGTGAATGGCCCGCGAAGTGGTTGTTCACGTATCCATACACCCGCACACTGATCTTCGCGAGCGTGGCGAGTACACGGGTCCACTCCTCGAGCTCGTGGGTGCGATCGATCTGGATACGCGAGTAGTCCACGATGTCGCGATTGCTGCCCATCCAGCGGATGTACGCGAAATCCGCGGTCGGGCGGCCACCGAGTGCGATCATCTGCTTGCGCGGCACCCATCGCGCGTCGGTGAGCGCGAGCGCGACGGCGTGCTCGGCGAGGAGGGCCAGCACGTCGTCGGTAATCCATCCGCGCTGGCGGAATTCGACCGCGAACTTGATGTCGCGCGGCAGCGT
>JBKJUW010000113.1:0-9678 GCA_046589725.1 Gemmatimonadaceae bacterium | reverse complement strand
CCTTCGTCCCTCCGGGGGAACTGATCGTGACTCCTTTCTCGCTGCCGTGATCAGCCTGAGTGCACGGATCGGAGCCGTTCGTCCCACCGCCGTGAATCTTCCATGGGCGATGGAGCGGATGCGTCAGGTGGCTAATGCTACTCCGGGCGATGCGCATCTGGTCCTCGACGCCATGGGCGCGGAGGCCACGCGCATTCTCGAGGAAGACCGAGGCATGTGCCGGCGTATTGGTGAACACGCCCTTGCGCTGTTTCCGGACGCGCCGAGAGTGCTTACGCATTGCAACGCAGGGGCACTCGCGACGGGTGGCATCGGGACGGCACTCGCGCCCATCTATCTCGCGGCGGAGCAGGGCAGGAGCATTCAGGTGTTTGCGGATGAAACGCGGCCGCTGCTGCAGGGCAGTCGCCTCACGGCCTGGGAGCTGACCCAGGCGGGCGTGCCGGTCACGGTGCTCGCCGACAACATGGCCGCCTCGCTGTTGCGATCCGGTGCAGTCGACCTCGTGATTGTCGGCGCGGATCGCATTGCCGCCAATGGCGACGTCGCGAACAAGACCGGGACCTACGCGCTTGCGATCGCCGCGCGCCATCACGGCATCCCGTTCTACGTCGCCGCTCCGTGGTCCACGGTGGATTCGCGCACCGCTACCGGCAACGACATCGACATCGAGCAGCGGGCGGCCGAGGAGGTGTCGAGCTGGCATGGCGCAGCAGTCGCACCGGGTGCCGCTTCCGTCTACAACCCGGCATTCGACGTTACTCCTGCCGCCCTCATCTCGGCCATCATCACCGATCGGGGCGTCATGCGTCCAACCTACGATTTTTCGGCCGCTCGGCACGCGTCGCCGGCGTCCGTGTAGTACGAGGAATGACCAGGACCCTTGGACCACGCCAGCTCGCCCGCGCGCTCGATATGCATCGGGGACAGCTCGCCGCTTGCAGGAGGTGTGCGAACGCGCCCAATGTCGTCCCGATCGTTTCCCTCGCCCGGTCGCCAAGGGCCATGCTCGTCGGCCAGGCGCCCGGACAGACTGAGCGGGGCGGCGGACGGCCCTTTGCCGGTCGTGCCGGAACTACGCTGTTCAAGTGGCTCGCGCGCGCCGGTCTCGACGAGGACTCCGCTCGCCGACTCTTCTATATATCGGCCATGACGCGATGCTATCCGGGCCCGCATCCCGCTGGCCGAGGGGATCGCGTGCCGTCGCCGGCGGAACGTGCCCGGTGCGGCGACTGGCTCGCCAGCGAGCTCCGCATCATACGGCCCCGGTTGATCGTTCCCGTCGGGAAGCTGGCGATCGAGCGGTTTGTCGGCATCCGACCATTGAGCGACGTCGTCGGTCGCGAGCACACGGTGCAGCACGAAGGTGGTGCGAGTATCCTGATTGCGCTGCCGCATCCGAGTGGTGCAAGCAGCTGGATTCATCAGCAGGGCCATATGGCCCTCCTGCAGCAGTCCCTCGCGCTGCTCACCGCACAGGTGAGCGCGCTCGGCACGCGCACCCGGAGTGTTGCTTGATGCACCGATTCTGGCTGGTTTTTTCATTGACCCAGGTGCCGCACTCCACCGACCAGTGGTTTGGCGGCGACAAGCTGCAGCACTTCTTCACCTCTGCCTTTGTGCAGAGCATGTCCTACGGCGCGCTCCGCTCCGTGGGCGTGAGCCACGGCCCCGCACTCGCGGGAGCAACCGTAACGACGGCGACCGTGGGGGTGGCGAAGGAGGTTCATGACCTCCATGTCAAGAATGAGTTCAGTTTCCGGGACCTCACCTGGGACGCGGCTGGTACCGGCGCGGCGACGATTCTCCTCGTCCGCACGCGGCGCGACTGAACCGTTCGTAGGGGAAAAGCCGAGCCTGTTGGCCGGGCTGGACATTATATTGGAGAGTCACTTCCTCCTTTCCCGAGCACAGTCAGCATGACATCCGCTCGAACGAAATTCCTCATCGGTGGCGCGCTCGTTCTCGGGACGGCCGGGTATCTCATGGCGACGTCCATCAATGAGACCGGCATGTACTACCTGACGCCAACCGAGCTCTCGACCAAGCTCACGGCGGATTCGACGTTCCGGAACACGGGCGTGAAGATCGGCGCGCGCGTCGTGCCGGGCTCCATCACGCGGATTCCCGGTGGAAAGGAGTACGCCTTCAACGTCACCGACGGCGCGAAGGGCTTTCCGGTCGTCTACCGTGGCATCGCGCCCGACACGTTCACCGATGGCGTGGACGTGGTGGTCGAGGGACGCATGGGTGAAGACGGCACCTTCCACGCGACCACGCTGCTCGCGAAGTGCGCCTCGCGCTACGAGAATGCGCCGGCCGGCGGTCCGGGCGACAAGTACAAGCAGACACCGGGCTACAAGGCTGGAGCGCGCGCGTGATCCTCGTCGGCGAGCTGTCGCTGTGGGTCGCGCTGCTGATGGCCATCTGGGCAGGAGTGACGTCGTTCGCCGGCGGCGCGATGGGTCGCGAGGACCTCATCACCAGCGGCCGACGCGGACTCTACATCACCACGCTGATGGTGATCCTCGCGTCGCTCGGGCTCTGGACGGCGCTGCTGAGTCATGACTTCTCGCTCGCCTACGTTGCCGGCCACACGAGCGCGAACATGCCTCGCATCTACGTGTTCACGGCGTTCTGGGGCGGACAGGCGGGATCGATGCTCTTCTGGGCGCTTATCCTGTCCTGCTATTCGTCGCTCGCGATCTGGTCGTCCCGCGAAAAGGCGCGTGAGCTGGCGCCCTTTGCGTGCGGCACGCTCGCCCTGATCCTCGTCTTCTTCATCGCGACCACCTGCTTCAAGGCAAATCCCTATGATCGCCTCGCGTTCGTCCCCGCTGACGGCAAGGGGATGAACCCGCAGCTGCAGAATCCCGGCATGGCCATCCACCCGCCGAATCTCTACCTCGGCTACGTGGCGACGGCCATTCCGTTCGCCTTCGCGATTGCGGCGCTCATCACCCGCAAGCTCGATGCATCGTGGTTGCTCGTGGTGCGCCGCTGGTCGCTCATCTCCTGGTTCTTCCTCACCGTCGGCATCACGCTCGGCATGTGGTGGGCATACGTCGAGCTGGGGTGGAGCGGCTACTGGGCGTGGGATCCCGTCGAGAACGCGTCATTCCTTCCCTGGCTGACCGGCACCGCGTTCCTGCACTCCATCATGATCCAGGAGAAGCGGGGCATGCTCCGGAAGTGGAACGTCGTGCTCGTCGTCACGACCTTCCTCCTCGCCATCTTCGGGACCTTCATCACCCGCAGCGGCGTCATCGAGAGTGTGCACTCCTTCGCGCAGTCGCCCGTCGGCACCTGGTTCGCCACGTTCTTCTTCGTGTCCACCGGCGCGACGATCTACTTCGTCGCCACGCGACTGAAGGATCTCGAGGCCACGGCGGTGTTGGAGAGCATGGTGAGTCGCGAGGCGGCCTTCCTGTACAACAACCTGGTGCTCGTCGGCATCGCGTTCTCCGTCCTCTGGGGCACGCTCTTCCCGATTCTTTCGGAGTGGGTGCGCGGTTCGAAGATCACGGTCGGTCCGCCCTTCTTCAACACGGTCAACATCCCGCTCGGCCTCTTGCTGCTGGCGCTCACCGGCATCGGCCCGCTGATCGCGTGGCGCAAGGCGTCGACGTCGAACCTGAAGCGACAGTTCATATTTCCGACCGCGTCGGGCGTTTTCGTCGGCCTGCTGCTGCTCGCGCTCGGCATGCGCAACGTGCACGCGCTCATCGCGTACACGCTGGCAGGCTTCGTCTCCGGCACGATCGGGCAGGAGTTCTACAAGGGCATCGGCGCGCGTCGGTCGATCCACGGGGAAGGCCTTCCGACTGCGGTCGTGCGGCTCATCGCGCGGAATCGCCGGCGCTATGGCGGGTACATCGTCCACGCCGGCATCGTGATCCTGTTCTGTGCGTTCGCCGGGCTGGCGTTCAAGAAGGATCACGACGTGCAGATCAAGGCGGGCGAGACGAAGGCGCTCGTCGATCCGCTCGGGCACCGCTGGCGCTTCGTGAGCCAGGGCATCTCGACGTCCGAGACGCTCAACCGCTTCACCACCGCGATCGGTCTCGAGGTCTTTCGCGACGACGAACGGCTTGGCATCCTCACGAGCGAGAAGCGGCAATACTTCGACAGCAACAAGCAGCCCGTGTTCGAGCCGAGCACTGAGGTTGGAATCCGCACCTCGGCGATGCTCGATCTGTATGTCGTGCTCGCCGGCGTGCGCGACGACACGGCCGAGCTTCGGATCAGCTTCAATCCACTCGTCGTATGGGTGTGGATTGGTGGAATCGTGATGGCGATCGGCGGCCTGATCGTCATGTGGCCGCAGGCGGAGCGCCGTCGCGCGCCGAGCGGGTATGTCGCCACCCTTGCTCCCGCGCACGAGCTGGTCGCAGCGCAGTGATGCACCGGCGGGACTTTCTCGCGCGCGCGGTGCTCGCTGGCGCTACGGTCGTCGGCGTCCGTTCGCTGCGCGCGCAGCAGCAGGACGCGAAGCCGCAGGCACCCGCGACCGGCAGTACGTCGAACCTGTTCGACATGAATCAGGATGCGGCGAAAACGGTGCGGCGCCCCGCGAAGCCAGGTGCGACGAAGTCGATGTCCGACGACGAGCGCGACGCGCTGGAGCGGGAGATTCGCTGCCAGTGCGGCTGCACGCTCGACGTCTACATCTGTCGCACCACCGATTTCTCCTGCCAGGTGTCGCCGGCGATGCACCGTGACATCATCTCGCTGGTGGAAGGCGGTTACAGCGCGAAGGAGATCATCGATTCCTTCGTGACGACATACGGCGAGAAGGTGCTGATGGCACCGAAGCGCGAGGGATTCAACCTCGCCGGCTATCTCGTTCCGTTCGCGGCGCTCGGCGCTGGTGCAATCGCGTTGACCGCGGTGCTGCGTGGAATGTCGCGTCGTCCGGCTCCGGTCTCGTCAGCCAGCGTGGCGCCCGTGAGCGATTCCAGCGGAACCAGCGACGAGATGGAGCGACTGCGGGCCGCCATAAAGAAGGACGATTAGATGTTGGCGCTGGTGATCGGAACGCTGCTCGCCGTGGGAGCACTAGCCTTCGTGCTGTATCCGCTCTTCAGGGGCTCGGTTGCGACGCCATTCCGCGCGACCGTTACGGCGACGCAGACGGCAAACGCGGCGGAGCAGGAGGCGGTGGTGGCGCTGCGCGAGATCGAGTTCGATCGCGCAACGGGGAAGCTCTCCGATTCGGACTACGGCGAGCTGAAGACACGCTATACCGAGCACGCGCTTGCCGCCATGCGCGGCGGTGCCACTCCTGCCACCGATATCGATCCGGCCGAGGCGGCAGTGCGTGCGTATCGCACACGGTTGAAGGAGTGCCTCGATTGCGGGCCGCGCCCAGAGCCGGATGCGGTGTTCTGCTCCAATTGTGGATTGTATCTCCCTGGCGCGTGTGGCTTCTGTGGCGGCGCGGTGCTTGAGCCGGGGTCGTCGTTTTGTTCGTCGTGTGGACGGCAACTGGCGGCTTGAAGTTTTCGTAGGCTGACGTGTGGAGGCCTCGTCACGAGGCACAGATCGACAACAGCAATTCACCGCAGAGGTCGCCGAGGACGCAGAGGAAAGCGTAAGGTGATTGTGTCGCCGCTCCGCAGTCCTCAGCGTTCTCCGCGTCCTCTGCGGTAAATGGCAGTTCCGCTTTCGTACACTTGCTACTCCGCGCGAGCATGTCACACGACCAGGACAAGACACGCCACGCTAGCGAAGTCGCCGATGCCTACGACCATTGGTCCGCGAGCTACGACACTGACATCAACGCTACCCGCGATCTTGATGCCGCGGTGTTGCGGCGCGCCCCGCTATTGCTCGCGCAGATGCGAGTGCTGGAGCTTGGCTGCGGCACCGGCAAGAATACCGAATGGCTCGCGCTTGAGGCGGCGTACGTCACCGCGCTGGATTTCTCCCCGAGCATGCTCGCCCGCGCGCGTGATCGGATCACTGCGCAGAACGTGAAGTTTGTGGCGCACGACGTTCGCAACACGTGGCCGATCGAAACTGCGACCGTCGATGTCGTCGTGGGAAATCTCGTTCTCGAGCACGTCGAGAAACTCAAGCCGGTATTCGCCGAAGCAGCACGAGTCCTCACCCCTGGAGGACACTTCTTCCTCTGCGAGCTCCATCCCTACCGTCAGCTTCGCGGCAGCCAGGCGCACTTCATTGATCCCTCGAGCGGCAACACGATCGCCGTCAACGCTTATCGCCACACCACGAGCCAGTACGTGAACGCCGCCATCACTGCCAGCCTTGCGCTCGTTGAGCTTGGCGAGTGGTCAGACGAGGGCGCCGTCCCCGGCGCGACACCTCGGCTGTTGTCCCTCCTGTGCAAGCGAATCGAGAAAAGCAATTGACCACCGAGGTCACAGAGGTCACGGAGAAAAGCGAATGATGTTCTCGCCTTTCCGCAGTCCTCTGCGACCTCCGTGTCCTCCGTGTCCTCCGTGGTGAATTGCAGTTCCGCTCTTGTGCAATTGGCAGACGGCAGTCACGCCACAGAGCGCCTAACCCGGATTTCTCACGAGATGTAGCAGGTTTGTGAGAAACGTGCATTTAGGCGGGTGGACCGATGCACGGCGGGGGGCTGACGTGCGTCCGGCGGATCGCTGACAAGTCAGGGCGGCGCCGTATGGGTCGCCCGGGGGTGTTTGGGCGGGAGCGGGCCGATGGCGCCGACGGCGAGCGTGCGCATCGGCGATGCGCAACAGGCGAGGAGCGCGCGGCGGGATGAGGCGCTGGCGCGTTAACAGCGCAGCGGCAGCGCCAGGAGCGTGGCGTGGACGCGCGCGAAGAGCGCCGCATGGGGACAGCCACTCGCGAGCGCGAGCCACACCTTGCGGACCGTGATGCGGAGGCGGGCTCCGATTTTCAGCAGCGTGAGCCGGATCGTCTGACACTGCGCGCGCGCGAGGGGCGTGCCGGCGAGGGCGAGCCGCCGCAGCGCGTGCAGCAGGAGATACGCGACCGACGAACAATAGAGGCGGAGTTGATTCGCCCGCATCGTCGCCGCGCTCGTGCGGTCCGCGAAGAGCATGAGCTGCTGCTCCTTGATCCGGTTCTCCATCTCGCCCCGGGCGCAGTAGCAATCCTCATAGAGCGCGCGGGCGTCGAGCGTCGCGATCGGCAGCGAGGTGACGACGAAGCGCGGGTTGCTCTTGCCGCCCTCGCTCGTGCCGAGATGCTCCGCCTTGGCCACCACGCGCCGCGGCCGCGTCCAGCTGTCGAGCGTCTGGTAGGTCAGCTCCGTGAACCGGCGCGCGCGCGGCATCGCCGCCGTGCAGGCATCCTTGACCGCCGCCAGCTCGTCGGCGATCAGCGCCGTGAGGCGCGCATTCTTCGCCAGGCCGAAGACGTAGTCCACGGCGTTGGCCTCGCACCACGCCATCAGCGCGTCGCGACAAAACCCGGAGTCGGCGCGCAGGGTCATCCGGACCTCGGGCCACACCATGCGGAGGGCCAGGACAAGGCGCATGACCTCCTCCAGCGCGCCCGCGCTGGCGTCGATATTCGCGGCGCGGAGCCGGGCGCAGAGCAAATGCTCGCCGGCGAAGATGTAGAGCGGCAGGTAGCAGTAGTGGCCGTAGTAGCCGTGGAAGAAGCGCCCTTCCTGATTCCCATGGACGGGATCGTCCGTCGCATCCAGATCGAGTACGATCTCCGCCGGTGCCGTGGGATGCGCCTGGACAAACACCTCGAGGAGCATGCGGTCGACCGCCGCGTGGTCCACGCTGATCCTTTTGTACCGCTCCGCCCCGGCCACCGTGGCCGCACTGAGCTCGAGCCGGTTGAGGGTGCTCTTGCCGGCGAGCGGCGCCGCGAGATCGGTCGCCTCCGCGAGCACCGCAAAGAGCGGATCATGCCGCAGCGCGTCGTGATCATTGAGATCCTCGTAGCCTAACGCCAGCGCATAAATGCGCTGGCGCACGAGCGCCGCGACCGAGTGCTGCACGCGCGTGGGATCGCGATGATCCTGAAAGCAGGCCGCGAACTGCGCCACGATGCCCGTGGCGCGTTCGACCTCGCGCAGCAACACCGCCCCGCCGTCCGACGTGAGCGTCCCGCCGTCAAACCGGCCCACCACCGCGCGTCCCGCGACCTCTTGAAACGCGAGCGTGTCCGACATACACTCTGTCTGCATAACGGCTGTCCCGGGTTGGTATGTAGAACGTTCTCGACAAACGTCTTATACCACTCGAGGCAGCCGTTTTTCAATACTCTCGTGAGAAATCCGGGCTAGTTTTCAGCATGTCTCGACGCATTCTCGTGTTCTGCCTGTTTGCGCTGGCCGGGGCAGCCGTGTTCGTCCGGCTCGGCGTCTGGCAGCTCGATCGCCTGCACGAGCGTCGCGAGACCAACGCCGGCATCGCCGCGCAGCAGCTCCGGGAAGCAGCGCCAGCTCGAACTTTCTGGCGTGATACGGTCAGCGTGCGCTTTCGCGCCGCGCGTGTCGATGGCCGGTACGACTACGACCACGAAATCGTGCTCGTGACGCGCACCCGCCGCGGCTCGCCGGGCGTGGAGTTCCTGACACCGGTGCGACTCGGCGGCACGGACACGGCGATCATGGTGAATCGGGGCTGGGTTTACTCGCCGGACGCGAGGTCGGCTGATCGCATGCGCTGGCGGGAGGGAGACAGCGCCGCGGTCGCCGGTCATGTGGAGCTCTTCGTCATTGCGCCCGCACCGGAGCCATCGAAGGATCGGGGGGCCCTGCGCTACGCAACGTTCCGCGAAGTGCAGGCGCGTGTGCCCTATCCGATAGCCCCGTTCGTCCTCGTGGCCACCGGCGACACCACGGACCTGGCGCATCCCGCGCGGCGCGCACTGCCGGTCCTCGATGACGGGCCGCACGGCGGCTACGCGTTCCAGTGGTTTGCGTTCGCCGCCATTGCCCTCATCGGTGCCGGCATCGTCGTCTTCCGCGATCGACAAGCACGCTCGATGCCGGACATGTAAGTTTGACGCTACGCCTCATCGCCGAGTGAACCATGGCCGAGCATTCCGCAGGACTCGCATCCGAGAAGGAAGCCCGCGACGTTGCAGAAGCGGCACGAGAAAGTGAATGGTCGGGACCGAGCTTCGTGCGCGAGCTGTTCCTCGGCCGCTTCCGTCTCGACCTGATCCATCCCCATCCGGTCCAGCACGATGCCGACGAACAGGCCCGTGCGGCCATCTTCTTCGCGAAGCTTCGCTCCTTCCTCGAGCGAGTGGATTCCGACGCGATCGATCGAACGGGCGACATTCCTGAGGACAGCGTGAACGAACTGCGCGAGATGGGCGCGTTCGGCATCAAGATCCCCACGGAGTACGGGGGGCTGGGGCTCTCGTACGCCAGCTACACGCGCGCGATGGCGATGGTGACGAGCAAGGACGGCTCCCTCACGGCGCTGCTGTCGGCGCACCAGTCCATCGGGCTGCCGCAGCCGCTCAAGCTGTTCGGTACGGCCGAGCAGAAGCAGCGCTTCTTCCCCCGCCTCGCAAAAGGTGCGATCTCGGCGTTCGCGCTCACGGAGATGGACGCGGGCTCGGACCCGGCGAACATGCGCACCAGCGCGACCCCGAGTGCCGACGGCACGTACTGGACGCTGTCGGGCGAGAAGCTCTGGTGCACGAACGGCACTCGCGCGGAACTGCTCGTCGTCATGGCTCGTACGCCGG
>JBKJUW010000052.1:0-6034 GCA_046589725.1 Gemmatimonadaceae bacterium | reverse complement strand
CTACATGACATTCGAAGTTTTCCCCGCCCGACCAGCCGCGGTGCTTGCCGTGGCGCTCCTGCTCACGGCTGCCTGCACGCGCGACGTCGCGGAGGCACGCCCGCAATCGCCGGTCTCGGTGGACACGCTCCACTTTCCGGCGCCCGACCGCCCCATCTCGAGCATCGTGGCCGCGCGCTGGACCGACGAAGGCGATCGCGACCGCTTCGGCGAGGCAGCGAAGGTGATCCGATTGAGTGGCGTGCGCGCCGGCATGACCGTCGCCGACATCGGCGCGGGCGACGGCTACTACGTGGCCCGTCTCTCGCCCGTCGTGGGAGCATCAGGCCACGTGCTTGGTGAGGACATCGTCCCGCAATACCTCGCCCTCCTCACTCGACGAGTGGCGTCCGAAAATCTGAGCAACGTGAGCGTGGTGGCCGGCACGCCGGACGATCCACGTCTCGCGGCCCGCTCCGTTGATGTAGCGCTGCTGATCCACATGTACCACGAGATCACGCGGCCCTACGAACTACTCTGGCATCTCTCGGTGGCGCTGAAGCCGGGTGGCACCGTATCCATCGTCGATCAAGACGCCCCGACTGATCGCCACGGTACGCCCCGCGCGCTGCTCCGCTGCGAACTTGGCGCACTCGGCTTCGAGCAGTCGCGCGTGGAGACGCTGGACGACGGTGCGTACGTGGCCTTGTTCCGCGCACCCGACCAGCCCGTGCCACCGGCGACCGTACGCGATCGGTTGGCTACGCGGGCCTGCGCCCAGCGGTGATGGGAGAGCGCTCATCCTCGCTGCGCATCAACGTATAGCCGGCAATGGAAGCATTGGCATGGGCGCGTCAGCATCATCCCGCAAGTACGCTGTGGTGAGCAACCAGGCGTCACGCTCATGAAGTCCCTCCACCGGTCTGCCGCGTTGCACCGCGTGGAAGCACAAGCTCGAACGAGGTACCTTCTCCCGGCGCACTCGTCGCGGTGAGACTGCCGTGCATCGCCCGAGCCAGGCGCCGCCCGATGGCCAGGCCGAGTCCCACACCATCAGGATTCATCGACTTCTGCCCGGGGATCTGCACGAAGGGCTCGAAGATCGTGTCGATGCGATCGGTTGCAATGCCCACACCGGTGTCCTTTACGGTGATCACGATCCATGATCCATCAGCGCGCGAGGCGAGCGTGACGTGTCCGTTCCGTGGCGTGAACTTGATGGCGTTGGTGAGCAGGTTGACCACGATGCGCTTCAGTTTTCCTTCATCTGCGGTGACCAGCTCGACGGCGTCGGTTCCACGGTAGATGAACTCGAGTTCCTTGGCGTCCAACTGTGGACGCACCAGGCTCTGCACTTCGCGGAGCACGGACTCCAACGACACATCGGCCAGCGTGAGTGTCTCGGTGCCGGCCTCGAGCTTCGAGAAGGTCAGCACTTCGGTGATGAGACTCTCCAGGTGCTTTTGCGCTTTCTTGATCCGGACGAGCATCTCCTTTTGCCCGTCGGTTACCGGCCCCTGAAGGCCGAGTCCCAGTATGTCGCAGTACCCCCCGATCGCGTTGAGGGGCGTGCGCAGGTCGTGGCTGATCATGGCGAGGAATTCGCCCTTGGCGCGATTGGCCTGTTCGGCCTCCGACCGCGCGACGCCCGCCACCTCGCTCATGACCTCCAGTTCGCCCACGGTCATGCGCAGCTTGATCTCCGTCATCACCGTCGCGGCCAGGTCGATGAGCGTTTCGACTTCGAGGTCGGTCCAGGAGCGCGGCCGGAGATCCATCACGCACAGCGTCCCAACGGCCTGTCCTGAGATGAGCAACGGCACGCCCGCATACGCGCGGACGTTGAACTGTGTGACCGACGGAATTTCCGCGACGCGCTTATCCAGAAGCGTATCGGCAATCACCAGCGGGGTGCCGAGTGCGATGGTGTGCTTGCAGAACGAGAATTCGAGCGGTGTTTCGCGCGTGGTGCTCAACGGCTCTGGAATGCCGACGCACGCCTTGTAGAATTGCCTGTCCCGATCGATCACCGTGACGGTCGCGATGGGCGCGCTCATCATGCGCGAGGCGAGCCGCGAGATCCGGTCGTAGGGCTCTTCGGTGGCAGTATCGAGGAGGCCGATGCTCTCCACCATGGCGAGCCGTCGGGGATCCTGTACTGCCGAATAGACCACGTCGTCGTCAGTGGCCTCGCGATTCACCAGCACGGGTGCGCGACCACTGGGCGCGGCGTCGGGCAGTGGCTCCGGCTGGGCGTTGCGGTTCCCGTTCAAGGTGTCCGTGACATGCACTCGATCGTCGGCAGAGAATTGTGCGACTTCGGAGTTCGAGTCGTAAAAGTGGCGCTCGCGGCTGGCGAGCCGCGCGCTGGTGCAAGGGTGAAAATGTAGTCTATCAGCGCGGTATACGGTCCGCCCGGAAATGATGCTATCCTTGATGAGACCCCGGAACGCGCTTGCCTGCCCAGCGCGCCGATTGCGGCCACGAGGAGACTCCAATGGGAATGGGACGTACGCTTGGGATGGTGTTCGTGGCCGCCCTGACGGCATCGATGCCGGCGCGATCGCAGGGTTACCCGTTCAGTCAGCGCGGCAGCGTGCAGCAGGACGTCGCGCTCACGAGCGTCACCGTCATCTACGGGCGGCCGGTCGCACGTGGACGCGCGCTCTTCGGCACCCTCGTGCCATGGGACAGTGTCTGGCACCCCGGCGCGGACTCGGCCACCCGCGTGTCGTTCACTCACGACGTAGTCGTGGAAGAACGCGCGCTGAAAGCCGGTGAGTATTCCCTGTGGCTCGTGCCACGGGAGCACGGCCCGTGGACGCTCATCTTCAGCCGCGCGGTTCACGTGAACCACAAGCCGTACCCCGGTGAAGCCCTCGAAGCGCTGCGCGTTGACGTGATGCCGGAGGCGCTGTCGCACATGGAATCCCTCGCAATCTACTTTCCGCGAGTGGTCCGTGAAGAGGCGCTGCTCAGGATCCACTGGGGTACGACAGGCGTTTCAGCCCGCATCAAGGCGCCATACCGTCCGGAGTAGCATTCGCGCGGCGGAATCTCAGGGGTTGAGCCAGTAGCTGACTTTCACGAGCAGCGTGTTTTCCGGCACGGCGCGAAACAGGTCGATTCGGTCGCGACCGAACTCGAAATCTCCGGTTGTACCAGGCGCGCTTCGGCGCTGCTGCCACACCAGGTAGGCGCTCGAACCGGGGAGCCATTCCCAGCGCAACGCCGCGGTTCCGTTCAGCGTCCGCGTGTTGAAGCTGAGGTCCGGCACGGAAAACGGCGCCGCCGGCCCCGCGCCATCGGGATCCACCTTGAACGCACCGTTCGCCTCGCGTGTCAGCGTGCCCCTGTCACTGCCGAATTCGGAGAAGTCATACGAGCGCGGCGCGGCAAGCTGTCGGGGCGTTCCGTATTGCCCGCTCGCAATGAACGGCTGGGCAACGAGCGCGAGGGTGAGGGTGGGCCGCATGGTGACGTTCAGCCGCACGTTGAGCGACGTGGTCGTCTGCTCGATGGGCGCGAAGATGTACCGCCGCCCGTACGTCTCGGCCGCGAACACGTCGGCGACGGATGTGACGTACTGCGCCACACCGTGAGTGCGGTTCCAGCGCGGCTCAAGCTCGCCGCTCCACGCCGAGGTAGGCTTGAATCCGATCCGGCTGCCGAGCGAGTGGGACCACCCGCCGGCGGGGGTGCGTCTGGTGATGCCGTTCACGTTCGCCGTATATGCGAAGCGCGGGTTGCTGCTCACGGATGCGGCGAGGGTGGTCTGTCCGGGAGTGCGGGCCAGCGGCCCGCCGCGCGTGAGCCTGTCGTCCGTCGTTGTCCAATCGCGGTCGTAGGTCAGGTGCGTGTTCCAGTAGTTCAGGAAGGTGGCGTCGCCATCTACCTTGAGGCCATTGCCCGTGAGATCGCCGTCGAAATTGCGGCTCTGGTCGGGCGTGGCGCGCACAATCCACCGTCGCACCACGCGCCCGGGCTCGTTCTCCTCGTAGGCGATGCTCTCCTCGAGGCGCATGCGATCGGCGATCGTCTGAAAGGCGAGGTCGTTCGTCTCGAAGCCCGGGCTCGTGCCGCTGAACCACACGTGTCCGCGCCAGTGCAGGCCCGCCACCTTGTTGAGGTGGGTCGACCATTGAAATCCATTCAGCGCGGACGCCGACGAATCCACATGATTCGATTGCGCATCGGGGCGCTGGAAATAGCGGAGCGATGAGCGCTGCGTGCTGACGATGGCCGACGGGCTGCCCTGCACGGCGCTGCCGACGAGCGTGCCTGTCACTCCCCATATGCGCTGCGCCCACTCGTGACGGACGTCGGCCCCGACGACGGTTGCCGACGAGTGCAGCCGCGCCGTCAGCAGTGAATCGCCGAGGTTCCGCGTCACCTGCGTGAGGATGGCGCCAGCGCTCGACGCTCCCGCGCGGAAATCGCGTCGCAGCCGTCCCACCAGGTAATTCGTGAGCGGTTCCACCTCCGCGCGTCTCCGCGATCCGTCGAGCGTCACGTACTCGGCGGCCTCACGGTTGGTGACCGCGTCGAGCACGCCGATGGACCACCCTTGCGCGGTGCGGCCGGTAAGCTTCGCCGCGCCGAGGATTGATGCTGCGGTGGGCACGTCCGCGTAAACGCTTCCCGAGGGCGCGCCGAGATGCGGCGCGCGGCCGATGCGGCGCGTGTAGAACAATTCGTTGCCGCCACCGCCACCGCCACTACCGCTACTACCGCTACTACCGCCACCGCCACCGCCGCCTCCTCCGCCACCGCCAAAGCTTTCCTGCGACGTGCGGAAGATGCTCGAGCCTTCGATGAAGAACGGCCGTCGCTCTCCCACGAACGTCTCGCTCGCGCTCAGGTTCACCTGCGACTCATCCGCCTCGATCTGGCCGAAGTCGGGATTGATCGTCATGTCGAGCGTCAGGTTCGGTGTCGGACGGTACTTCACGTCGGCGCCGGAGCTGTTGAAGTAATCACGCCCGTTGCGGAACGGATTGGAAAACCCGGCGCCGACCGCGGGGGGAATCCTCTTGTACTCGGCTCGTGCTGCCACGTACGGCAGCACTTCGAGCCGGTGGCTCTGCGGAATGTTCTCCAGGCCCAGCAAGTGCCCATACCTGGAGGCACCGCGATTTTGACTCTTGGGCGTGTAGGAGGAGACCATCCTTTCCACCGTCGCCGCGATCTCGCGCTGAAACTGGATGCCCCAGACCTGCGATGGCGCCGTGCTGAACCGCAGTTGGCTGAACGGAATCCGCAGCTCGGCGGTCCAGCCGGCACTGTCCACCGACACCGCGGCATCCCAGACAGGATCCCAGGTGCGGTCGTAGTTGGCATCGTCGCCCTTCACGCCACTCGGATTGATGCGGAAGCGATAGCCGCCCTGATGATCGTGGTAGCTGTCGAATACGACGGTAAGCCAGTCGGAGTCAGTCAGCTCGCTGTCCCGGCGACCGAGCCGGCGGGAGACGCGACCGAGAGCACTGAACATGCGTGCGCCCACATAGATGGCGCTCGCATCGTAGATGACCGAGATCTCGGTGCGCTCGCTCGGCGACGCGCCGTCGATCGGATCGGTCTGGGTGAAGGCCGAGGTCTTCGGGGCGCTTCGCCAGACGCCTTCGTCGAGGCGGCCATCGAGCACCACCACGTCACTGGTGCGCACAGCGCGCGTCTGCGGCATGGCCGCGACGTGACTATCCATGCCGGACGGGCGCGTCGCACCATCGGCCGGCGCGTCAAGGGATTGCGCGGCGGCGGACAGTGATGATGATCCGAGACACAACGCTATGAAAGCCATGCGCCGGTACTGGGGGGCGCATCGGAAGAATCGCAGCACGAGCGGTGGGGACAGGAGTATTCAGTAACTACGGGCAAGCCGCCGAAGTCGCTGAGATCGTCCAGTTGAGCCCGCCAGCCCGGGAAGCGACGAGGGGGCCGGCATCTGATGTGCCGGCCCTCTCGGCTTCCGCAACGTCGCTAGAAGACCACGCTCGAATTCGGTGAGCATACGGTGGTGCCCGTGTTGCACACCTTGTACGTGAAGGTGCCC
>JBKJUW010000064.1:0-7898 GCA_046589725.1 Gemmatimonadaceae bacterium | reverse complement strand
CGACCTCTCTGCATCGCCGCGACCTCACTCGTCGTCGCCCACGCCGCGTCCGCCCAGGTGAGCGGCTACGTGACGACGTCCGACTCGGCGCGGATCTACTACCAGATCGCGGGGCGTGCCGCACCCGGGCGCGACACCATCATCGCGATCCACGGCGGCCCGGGCATGGACCTCGAGAGTATCTACGGCGACTTCGCGCCGAAACTCGGCAAGTCTCACGTGGTGATCTTCTACGATCAGCGCGGCGGCGGAAGGAGCGATCTGCCCGCGGACACGTCGCGACTCGTCGCAGCGCGTCAGGTGCGCGACCTCGACGAGTTGCGCCAGCACTTCGGCCTCAAGCAGGTGGCGCTCGTCGCACACTCGTACGGGCCGCTGCTCGCCGCGTCGTATGCGATCGCGCATCCGGCGAACGTGAAGCGGATGGTCTTCTTCGGGCCAGTACCACCGCGTCGCGGTGATTTCTTCACGCGCTATTCAGCGAACATCAACAAGCGGTTGACGACCGAACAGCGCGCGGACATGCTCGTCGCGTCGCGCCGACAGAACGCCGACACGGTGTCGGAACGCGACGCCCGGCAGGCATGCCGCGAGTATTGGGCGAACGGGCTGCGACCGCGTCTCGCGGACCCGGAGAACGGCGGCGTGGTGAAGTCCGACCTCTGTGCATCAGATATCAAGGGCATTCGCTACGGCTCCCGTACCGGCAACGGGGCCATCATGGGTTCCTTCGGCGACTGGGACCTCAGGCCCGCGCTCGCCGCGCTGCACATTCCGCTGCTGGTCGTGCACGGCGAGCAGGAGACGATCCCGATGGACCTCGTGGCCGAGTGGGTGTCCGCCATGCCGAAGGGAATGGCGACGCTGATGAAGGTGCCGCAGGCCGCACACTTCGCGTATGCCGAGCAGGGTGGCGTGGTGTGGCCGGCGGTGGAGCGGTTCCTGGCGGGCCGGCGGCCGTAGCCGAGGCACGCGCCAACGACCCCGCTGCGCGGAATCGGCCCGGCGGGCATCAGGGCGATGACGGTCGCTGAACCAGACCCGCCTACTCTGGCCGGATGGGTCATACTTCGCAACTCCGCCGACCAACGGCAACGGAGGGCTTCGACGGCCCGACGGGCAACGGGACGCCGGGCACGGGCACGGGCACGTGCTAGGTTGCCCTGACGTCGCACATGCAGTGTGCTCGACACTCGGTAACATCTCGCTTCACGAATAGCACACAGGCCCGGTCGAGCTGACCGGGCCCGCGTTTCGTTCCGTCTAAAGCGCTCCGACTACTTCATGGGTGACGACACCACGTCAGTCGTCGATGACGCGAGTACTGCGCCGGAGTACGACTTGAGCTCTGCGTACACGCGGTAGGGCGTGCTGTACGAAACGACCGGACCCTCGAAATCGATGAAGGTGGAGCGGCCGAGATTCAAGTAGTCCCGCTCGATCTTGCCGGTAGTCAGGTTCGTGATCTGGAGATGCACCGTGCCGCCCTGTCCGCAGTCCTGCGCGTCCGTCGCAGCCCAGATCGCGTCCCAGCTCAGGTAATAGCCGACGGTCACGGTCTGGCGAACGAACACGTCGCACGGGAGCGGATTGAGCGTGGAGATCGTGGTGGAGGCCGTGGCCACCGTCGTGTTCGTGGATCCAGCGACAGCATAGGCATCGATCCGGTATGACGTGAGCCTGTATGGCAGCGTCCACAGGGCGATAGTGCCCGCCAGGTCCGGCACCGACTGCCAGACCACGCTGCCCGTGGCGAGGTCGGTCGCGGTCATCCAGACGCGGGTCCTGGACTGACATGCGGTGAGCGTGTACGTCGCCGAGAATGCGTTGCCGGTGAGTGCTTCCGTGGCGGTGCCCGCGACCGAGAGCGTGTTCGCGCACGAGGCCTTCCCGCCACCACTGGCGGTATTTCCTCCGGTCACTCCGCCACTGGCACTGCCGCCCGACGGGCGCGCTGTGACGGGCGCCAACACGGGCGAGACGGCATCGCTCCCACCACATGCCGATAGCATGAGGGTCGCCGCGAGGCTGCTGAGCAGGATGCGAGTTGCGTAGATCATGAGACCGCCTTGGTGCAGGAGTGGATACGGAGTTCGGAACGTCGGAGCGACGATCGACTCCTGCGAGCGTGCTATGCACACTGGCGTCCCTTAGATCGCCGATGGCGCGCGCGCGGCAACCGCTTGGCATTACGCGTGTTAGGAAATCACGCTCACTATTGGCAATGACGTGAGCTGCAACGAGACGATTCACACCTGCATCGCTGCGTTACACGGTTGAGCGGAAGGTCAGAGCCCCTATTTCAGTGACGTGGAAGCGCGGCGGTTACTCACGCAAAGCATGATCATGACTCTGCGATGTGCGTCTCGCATACGGCGCACAAGGGCCCTGGACATCCGAGAGATGGTCTACGAGAACTTCTTTCGTAGGTCGACGTCCTCGTCACGAATACGCCCGCCCCACCGTCCGATACGGAACATCTCCATCGTACTTCCCGGCGACGTGCACATACTTCAGCTCCTGGGTCGCCCCAATCTCCGACGTGTAATACCCAACCACCGTCAGCTCCTTGAGCCACGGAAAGAATGGCCCCGCCTCCGGCCGTGCCCTCCGCCGCCTCGGCCGCGGCGGCGCGTTCTTCCCTTCCTCTGCCATCGCCTGCATGAGCGTGACGCGTTGCTCCGGCGTCGCCTCCACGAAGATGACTCCGTGCTGCGCGCGCGCCCGCACATCCACATCAGCGAGCCCCGCAAGAAACTGCTCGCGCTCATCCGCCCTGAAGACGTCCGCGAGTAGTCCGTCGATGTAGGCATCAACGCGCGCCGCGCGCGCACCTGGCGTGTCCGTCGCCGGGATGATGATCTCCACCAGCGTGGCGAGTAGCTCCCCCTGCTCCGCTGTGAGTACTCGATACGGCACTCCAGGAGCGGGCGCCCGATACCCCGCACTGATCGCCCTCGCCACGCCCGGCGAAACCGCCGCACCCAACAGGAGACCGAGCGACTTGACAGCAGTTCGACGATTCATAGCGCTCCTCGCTTCGATTGGGCCACGGCGAAATCCACGGCCCGCGCCGTGAGCGCCATGTACGTGATCGACGGATTCTGGCAGGGTGACGACGTCATGCACGCTCCGTCCGTGACGAACACGTTCGGCGCATCCCACACCTGGTTGTGCGCATTCAGCACGGACGTCTTTGGATCTCGCCCCATGCGCGCCGTGCCGTTCTCGTGAATGCCCAGCCCAGGCACGGCTTCGGTGCCTCCGGCGACGTACGAGTCATACGGCCGCACGTTCTTCAACCCGCAGCGCTCGAGCATCTCGGCCATCGACGTCGACATGTCCTTCCGCATCGCGAGCTCGTTCGGTCCCCACGACGCATCGAACCGCAGCTGCGGAATCCCGTACGAGTCCACCTTCTCGGCGTCGAGGCTCACCATGTTCTCGTGGCGCGGCAAAGTCTCGCCGAATCCGGTAAGCCCGACTTCCCATGGGCCGGGGTTGTGCAGCTTGGCCTTGAGCGATGCACCGAACTCGGGGTTCTCGCGCGCGCGGCCCCAGCTCGACCTGCCTGCGTCGCCCTCGATACCGTAGCCGCGACGGAACTCCTTCATCTCCGTCGCCGCGCTGATGTTGCGATAGCGCGGAATGTAGAAACCGACGGGCCGGTTCCCGTAGTAGTAGTGATCGTCGAAGCCCTCGACCGTTCCGGACGCGCCGACCTGGAAATGGTGGTCCATCAGGTTGTGTCCGAGCTCACCGCTGGAGCTGCCGAGTCCACCGGGGAATTCCGGCGTGCGCGTGTTGAGCAGCACGTGCGTGGAGCCAAGCGCCGAGCCGCAGAGAAAGACGATGCGCGAGCGGAACTCGAGCATCTCCTGCGTCTCCGCATCCACGACGCGCACGCCCACTGCTCGGCGCCTCTTGGCGTCGTAAATGATGCTGTGCACAACGCTGTTCGGCCGAAGGGTCATGTTGCCGGTCTTTACAGCAGCGGGCAGTGTCGACGAAAGGCTGGAGAAGTAGCTGCCGGTGGAACACCCGCGCCAGCACGGTCCGCAGTAGTGACAGGGTAAGCGGTCGCCGATCGGCTCGGTGAGCACGGCGGCGCGCGCGATGGTGAGATGTCGCTCGGGATAATTGGCCTGGATGCGCTTCCTGAGATCTATCTCGACAACGTTCAGTGGAATGGGCTTCTGGAAATGTCCGTCGGGCAGGTGCGGCAGTCCAAGCTTCTCACCGCTGATGCCGGCGAACTTCTCGACGTAGGTGTACCAGGGCGCGATGTCCTTGTAGCGAATCGGCCAGTCGACGGCGATGCCTTCGCGCAGGTTCGCGGTGTAATCGAGGTCGCTGTGCCGGAAGGTATAGCGTCCCCAGATGAGGGACTTGCCGCCGACCTGGTCGCCGCGCACCCAGGTGAAAGGTTTGTCCTCGACGTACGGACTCTTCGAATCCTTGAAGAAAAAGTGCAGGTTCTCCTGGCTGAGGAAGCCGGTGCGCTTCTGGATGAAGTAGTCCTTGTCGAGCGGCTCGGGATTGAGGCGACCACGGTTCTTGAATTCCCATGGCGGAACGTGCTCGGTGATGTAGTCCTTCCGGTGCTCGATCGGTCGGCCGCGCTCGAGGACGAGGGTCTTGAGGCCGTGCTCGCAAAGCTCCTTGGCGGCCCAGCCGCCGGAGACCCCTGAGCCGACGACTATGGCATCGTAGTCTGTCACTGGTGTCACCTTGTTCGGATGTATCCGGACATTACGGGATAGTCGGCGTCTCGGCTATCCTTTGTTGGTGTCGCGCCAAGGTCGCCAGGACAAGTCACCATGAATCCCGCATTGCAATCACAGAGTTCATGGTGCAACCGATTTACCTCGCGGGAAGTTCTGATTCGGCCCGCGTTGGTGTGTTGACGCAGACTTCGCTCTGCATCATCACCCGTTTGGGCGATTCGAATTGATTCGCTTCTTCAGTTCACACGCTGCGGGTCACTTTCGCAGTCCGTCGGACGAGCGGCCGCCCTGCGTCAGCGTCACCTTCGTCGCCGTCCCATTCTCGACGGTGAACGCAATGCGCACCGCTGGATCGAAGCTCGCGCCGAACGTGTGATTCCCCATGGGGATGAGGGGAATCGCGCCCTGACCCACGAGCTGGGCAAACAGCTCACCATCGCGCTCGAACAGCGTGAAATCGCGTGGCGTATCGCCGAGCATCAACGCATAGACGCCGACGTACCGTGCGCGATCCGCCGCGGTAATTGCCACACGCGCGGGTGGCCGGAGCAGCGGGACGCCGAGTGCCAGTCGCGCCAGCTGCGCCATCAGCCGGTCCGATGGCGCCGAGCCGGAATTCGTGAGGACCGTGACCGACAGCTCCTCGTCGGGGAACCACGCATTCGATGTGATGAATCCGGGAATGCCGCCGCCGTGTGAGATGACCGTGTGTCCCGCCAGCGTGTCGCGCCCGAGCCCGAAACCGTATTTGCTACGCGCCGCGCCGCCTTCGGGCGTCGTCATCGCCGCGTACGAGGCGGCCGACACCACCTTACCCGTCGCGAGCGCTCGGTTCCAGCGCACCAGGTCGCCAACCGTCGAGCAGAGCGCGCCGGCCGCGTACGGCTGGCTCATCGCGAGATACGTCGCGTTCGTCCACGTGCGGTTCGCGTCGGCATACCCGTGCGCGCGGCGCGGAATGATCGGCGGCACGAGGCAATTCTGCGTATCGTCGAGTCCAAGCGGCTTCGCGAAACGCTCGGCGATATCGGTTCCCCACGGACGGCCCGCAACTTTTTCCACCAGCATACCCAGCACGACATAACCGGAGTTGTCGTAGTTCCAGCTGGTGCCGGGCTTGAACCACACCGTGTCGTTCGCCGTGAGGGCGACGAGCGTGTCCGGCGTCATCTCCTCGCCCCAGCGCCGCACCCAGCGAGGGCCGACGTTGGTATAGCTGGGGATGCCGGACGTATGGTTCAATAGCTGCCTGACCGTGACGCCGCGCCACGCGGTGGGCAGTGTACCAAGGTACGTGCCGATGGAATCGTCGAGCTTCACCGCACCGCGTTCGACGAGCTGCATCACCGCCGACGACGTGAATTGCTTCGTGATCGATCCGATGCGGTATACCGTGCGAGCCGTCGCGGGGACGTCATTCTCGAGATCCGCCTTGCCCCAGCCGCCGAATACCAGCGTGTCGCGCCCGCGAACGATGGCGATGGACAGACCGGGTGCGCCACGCGCGGCGATGAAGTCGGTCGCCAACGAGTCGGCCACTCTGGCGACCAACGCGCGCGACGGCATCTGCTGAGCGCGCGTCGCCGGTGTCGCCGCCAGCAGGAGGGCACATACGAGCGCGCCGGACGCCGGGAAGCGAAGGAGGGAGATCATGGTCGCAGGAGAAGGTTCGTGGGTTGCGTCAGAAGCGGCAAACGTTACGGGCCTTGGATGGGGTGGGCAACTAGCGTTTCTCCTTTGCCGCAGCGCGCAGTCGCCGTACGTCGTCCTTGTCCTTCGCGCGGCCCGTCGCTCGCTTGTTGACGAGCAGTTCCGCGAGCCCGATGATCAGCAGGCGTTCGCCTGCGAGTTCCGTCGCGATCGCTCCGGCACGTACTGCTTCGAACGCGACGCCCGAGATCGCGCTCAGCAGGTCGATCCGCAGCGGCGGGTTGCCAATCTGCGTGACGGCGTTCGCTGACAGCAGGAATGCCGGATCGATGAATTGCTTCGGTGCCCCGAAGTCCTCAAGTGCCTTGCACAGTCGCGCCACGTTCTCAGGATCCTGCTCGTAGAGAAAATCAATGTCGCCGGTGGCGCGCACGACGCCGTGCCAGCCGACGGCGAAGCCACCGACCAGGACGAACACCACCTCGCGAGTATTCAGGAACGCGATGCAATCGCGAAAGTCGTCCGCGAGCTCGGTATTTCCCGGTACCTCATTCACCCTTGGTTCTCCGGCGGCGACCGTTGCGCGCAACAGCGTACGCCTGCTCCGACACGTGTCCGACGTCGCGAAGACGTCCGCCCGGGCCCGTCGCTGGTGGCATGCCCTTGCGCGCGAGAGTGGTCTGCGTGCCGGTCCATGTCAAACGCCGCACAGCGGCGCGCGCGGCGCGCGCGGCGGCCGTCGTCTTTGCATCACTCACCTCGCGGCTGATGCCCTGCGCATCGTTCAGCCGCACGGTGACGCCGACTTCGCTCAGCATTCGTAGCGCCGTCTCGAGGCTCACGTTAGGCCGCTCGCCGCGCTCGACTTCCGCCCAGAGCCGCTCGCTGACGTGGGCCCTTCGCGCAAGCTCCTTCTGCGTGAGGCCGAGCGTCTTGCGCGCGCTTTTGAGGAGTGATCCGACCAGGTCAGTGGGCGTCACCGGGGACTCCTCCTGCAGCAGGATGATGTCACAATGAATGCTAGCGTAAATGAGTACTTATGCCAACCCCTTTACGTGTGTTTATTGGGCTGGAGCGCCATTTAGTCCCGTATATCTCGGCAGGATTCATCACGTACCAGGACGCAGCGCCGGCGGGGAGGCCGTGCGCGCGTGGGCATACGAGCCGCCGGACGGCAAGCCGGAGCAGTATCATGTAGCGCCGATCGGCGAGAGCCCGTCGTAATGCTCGTTTGGCATTCACGCGCTACCGTGCGCAGGTGCGTACGAGGGCGACGGCGTTTCCGACTGCGCGCTCGCCCTCCTTGTCCGACGGGCGATTGGCCACTCGCAGTGCGCCACCGCGCTCCGGGTCGGCGTAGAGGAGTGTGGTCGAGCCTCCACCATCGAGATTCAGCGCGGTGTGGGCGCCGAGTGAGAGCATGAGCGCGGCGAGTTCCCTCAGCGTCATGCCGTCGCTGAATGGCTTCTGCCGTCCATCCACGACGGCAAGGATGAGTCGCCGGCCGTCACGCGAGATGCC
>JBKJUW010000150.1:0-71497 GCA_046589725.1 Gemmatimonadaceae bacterium | reverse complement strand
AGAAATACGAGCCATTCTCTATCAGCCCTGACGCTGCTTATGCTTAGGATTGCGCTTGCAGATGATGCGAGTCACGCCGTTGCGCTTGACAACCTTGCAGTGCTCACAGATCGGCTTCACGCTGCTTCGGACTTTCACTCGAACACCATCATTGCAAAACGTGAGATTTTCCGGCCAAGTCACTTAGAATAACCGAGGCGGTAAGTTGACGCAAGCCCACGAGATACATCGAGTTCAGCGGTCGCCGGCCGCCCCGCTGACAACCCCGCGCGACAGGTCCGCCAACACATCCCCCATCGCCGCGCGCCGGTCAGCCGCCGCTGTCACTGCCCGCCCAATCACCAGGTAGCGCGCGCCACTCGCCTGCGCCGCGGAGGGCGTCACCACCCGCTGCTGATCGTGGACGTCCCCCCCCGTCAGCCGAATGCCCGGGACAAGCAGCGCCAGATCAGGGTGCGCTTCCCTGATCCCTCCCGCCTCTGCTCCGCTACACACCACCCCATGGAGTCCTGCCGCCGCCGCGTCATTCGCCAGTCGACCGACCTCCTCCTCCACCGCGACGACCTCCCGCCCCCACGCGCGACCGAGACTCGCGCCGTTGAGCGACGTCAGAACCGTCACCCCCAGAACGCCGCACCTTCCGCCGGCGGCGTCCTGCGCCGCGCGCAGCATCGCCTCGCCGCCGCTCGCATGGACCGTCAGCAGGCGCACGCCCAGCCCCGCTGCGCTCCGGACCGCGCCTGCCACCGTCGCCGGTATATCGTGGAACTTGAGGTCGAGGAAAACATCCGCGCCGAGATCGTCCTGCAGCGCACGTACAACCGCTGGCCCCTCGGCGGTGTAGAGTTCGCTGCCCACCTTGTAGAAGCGACAGCTGTCCCCGAGCTCCTCAGCCAGTGCGAGCGCGTCGCGCGTTGTCGCCACATCGAGCGCCACGATGGGAATTGACATCGCCGTCACGATATGACCCCGAGGGTTCCTACGATCTCCCCGATATTCGTCACCCCCTCGCGCGCGCACCACGCGGCAAGTCCCCGCACCACACGTTCGGGAGTACGGGGATCGCGCAGCATCGCGGTGCCCACGCCCACCAGGCTCGCGCCCGCGATCAGGTACTGCAGGGCATCATCCGCCGTCGCGATTCCTCCGATCCCGAGTACGGGCACCTTCAGCGCCTTCCGGATTTTCCAGGTCGCCAGCACGCCGACCGGCCTGAGTGCCGTCCCACTCACCCCTCCGGCGCCGAAGCCCAGCGCGGGGCGCCGACGGCTCACATCGATCACTAAGCCGGGAATGGTGTTTACCACGGAGATTGCGTCCGCCCCGGCGTCGACGGCGACCGCCGCTGTGCGGGCGATGTCGGGCAACGTCGGCGAGAGCTTCACGAAGAGCGGTCGCCGCGTCACCGCGCGCGCGCGGCGGACGACGTCAGCGAGGGCGGCGTGATCCGCCCCGAACTCCATGCCACCCGCCTTCACGTTCGGACAGCTCACGTTGATCTCGTATCCATCGAGGGAACCGGTGGCCTCTTCCGAAACCGACGCCTCGAGCTCCTCGATGACCGCCGCAAACTCCTCCGTCGAAAAGCCGACAATGTTCGCGATTTTCCGGGTGACGGGCAGCGAGGTTGCCAACCAGGGCAGATGATCGCGACGAACGCTTGCCACCCCGGGATTCGCGAGGCCCACCGCGTTGATCATCCCTCCCTCGAATTCGGCGACCCTCGGCGCGGGTGCGCCGATTCGCGGCTCCGGACTCACGGCCTTGGTCACGATGCCGCCGAGCGAGCCCAGGTCGACGATCCCCGCCAGCTCACGCCCGTACGCGGCAGTCCCTGCGGCCAGCACGACCGGATTCTGGAAATCGAGACCGACGACATTCACCGCGAGCGGTCCGCGGTGCGCGGTCACCGGCGCGTTCCCCCTCCACTGCCAGCGCTGTCGTCGGTCGCCACGCGACGTTCATAGCGCTTGAGGTACTCGACCACTCCGTCGGAGATGGCCGCCGCGAGCTCGTCCATGCGCGCGGCGTCGCTGATGTAGGCGGCGTCAGCCGGGTTGGTGCCGTAGCCGATCTCCACGAGCACGGCGGGCATGTACGCCTTGACCAGCACAGCGAACCCGGCCTGCTTCACGCCGCGGTTCGGGCCCGGATGAACCTGGCCGACGCGGCGCTGGATGATCTCCGCAAGCTCGTTCGCCTCGCGAAGATGCTCGTTCTGCTTCATGTCAGTGAGGATGAAGCTGAGTGCATCACCCGCTTGCGCGTTTGGTCCCGACTCGAAACGGACGACTTCATTCTCCATGCGCTCGACGCGCCTGGCGTCTTCCGTCTTCGCTTCCGCAAGGAAGTAGGTCTCGAATCCGCGTGCTCCGCCGGGATTCTTCCACCCGGGATTCGCGGCATTCACATGAATGCTGACGAAGAGATCAGCGTGCGCGTCGTTCGCGATCCGTCCGCGGTCCCACAGTGCGATAAGCGTGTCGGTCGTCCGCGTGTATTTGACATCGATGCCGCGTTGCCCGAGCGCCGCGCCGACGCGCTTCGCGACGCTCAGCGTGATGTTCTTCTCGACAACGTCGGGACCTCCGGCGGCACCGCCGTGCATTCCGCCGTCCGGGCCGCCATGTCCGGCATCCACGACGACAAGCCGCCGCTGCCGCAAGGCACCCAGTGGCGCGCTGCTCGTCGTCGTGACGGAACCCAATGCGGCCGAGCGCCTGGGATCGCCACCTGTCCGATCCGGGCCACTGCTTCGCTGCGTGGTCGCCGCATCACGAGTGGCGAACGTCTGGACGGAGGAGAATGCGCGCAGCTCGAACCGGGTCGCGTCCCAGATAAGGTTCGTGACGAGCCTCGGTACGATCTCTGCCACCAGCTGCAAGGGGACATACAGCGCGCCCTTGCGCACTTCCGGTGGCGCGGCGAGCTGGTACGTCTGGTCGCCGACGCGAGCGAATCGAATGCCGTCGGTCACCTCGATCGCCGTGCCGTTCACGATGACCATCCAACGATTGCCGGTCAGGTGCGATACCGTGACGGGCACGATGGGTTTCAGCTGCTCGGCACGAAGGAGTGGACCTCCGCTCCCGCGGATGAGGGCCACGGTCGTCGAGCGCGATGCGTCCTTTACCACGACGACAGAAGGCCGGACGGTGGAATCAGGCGCAATCCCGGCGGCCAGCTGAAAGGCCACGGCGAGGGCAACGATCATCGGGCACGGAAGACGCGGGCAATTTCGCGATCGGCGTCCTTCGCCTTCGCGTCCTCCCGTTTGTCGTGCGCTTTTTTCCCCTTGCCGAGTGCCAGCGCCACTTTTGCGATCCCACCTTTGAAGTAGAGCTCGAGCGGAACGAGTGTCAGGCCCTCACGCTCGATCGCTCCTATCAGACGCCCGATTTCCCGTTTGTGCAACAAGAGCTTGCGCGTGCGGGTCGGCTCGTGATTGTTATAGCTCGCGCGCTCGTAGGGGGAGATGTGCAGGTTGATCAGGTAGATCTCCCCGTCGCGCACCATGCCGTAGGCATCCGAAATGTTCGCCTTGCCGTCGCGTAGCGACTTCACCTCGCTGCCGGTGAGGACGATACCCGCTTCATAGGTGTTGAGGATGATGTAGTCGTGCCGGGCTCGCCTGTTCTTGGCGATCGATGCGACCTCCGGCTTCTCGTCCGACTTCGGCATGGTCACGATGGGGCTATGCCCGCGACGCTGCGAGCCAGCCGTGGAACTTAGAATGCGTACGTTGCAGCGGCAACGCGATGCGTTGACTTGGCTGCGCTCGCCCGGTTAGGTTGCGCGTCTGTTCCGGTATGCGCTCGGGTGGTGGAACTGGTAGACACGCAGGTCTCAGAAGCCTGTGCCTTCACCGGCGTGGGGGTTCAAGTCCCCCCTCGAGCATCCTTGCATTCATGACGCCTCTCGCCAAACGTGCGAGGGGCGTTCTGCATTGAACTGCCGAGCGGCGAGCATGGAGCCAACACCGGAGCTCGAGCTACGAGCCCAAGCGCGAGCTGGAGCTGAGAGCTGGAGCTGAGAGCTGGAGCTGCGAGCCGAAGCTAAAAGCCAATGGTGGAGCCAGCGGAGGCGCCGTGTTCGGCGCAACACCACAATCCGCGCCGGCGTCAGGGCCGGCGTGCGCTTCAGGCTCCTGCGATGGCGACCTTGCTCGGAGCCACGTCGTCGGGGAGATGCGCGTCACCGAAGCTCGCGCGCAACGCTGCATTCGACTCCTGCAGGAAGCGCGCAACCAGCGCGGTTCCCTGTTTCACGGCAGGATCATCCGCGCGTATCGGGCCGCCGGAAAAGGCGAGGAGATTCTGCGAAACGCGCATCGTCGCCAAGCCTTGGCCACGCGCGGTGAAGGCATCGCGGTACGCGCTCAGCCGCGCGTTGAACTGCCGCTCCGCGAGCTCCACCAGGCCGCCGTCCACGTTCCGGTCCTTCTGCATGCGGTGCACGAGCGCACGGAGCGACTCGGAGGGCGTGCGATCGTCCAGCGCATCACGCTGCGCGACGAGGATCCCGAGCGCGCGGCGAAGATATCGCAACTCCCACATCGCGTGGTCCAGGTCTCCGCGCGTGGCGTCGCGCGCGAGCCACTCGACGTCGGCGGCCGCCGGCTCCTGCATCAGGGCCGCCGCATAGGCCGCACTGCGGCGCAGCAGCGTGCGGTTGTCGCGGAAGCGGCGGAACAAACGCACCGCCGGCCTTGCGCGTCAGCCTTGAAGCACAGGGAGCGCGAGACGCCGGCTGCCGATACTCACCGGCTGCTCCAGCCCCACACGCTCACGAACCTGCCCTTCCTGCAACAGCAGGTCGCTCAATCGCACGCTGTTCAGCACCTCGTCGATGCGGCGCTGCAACAGGACCCACACGGGACGTATGCTGCAGTCGTGCGATTCCGCACAGCGCTCAGCCTCCACCGGGTGCGTGACGCAGTGGATGTCGAAGGTGGAGTGTTCGGAGGCAGAGATCACGTCACGGACCGTGATCTGCTCCGGCGAGCGCGACAGACGGTAGCCGCCCCGTGCACCGCGTGTGCTCACGACGATGTTCGCCCGGCGCAATTTCAGCATGATCTGTTCGACGTAGTCTGCGGGAAGCCGCTCGCTCGCCGCAATCTCGCGACCCGTCACCGGCGCAACGTCAAGGCGACGCGCCAGATGAAGAGCACAGATCAGTCCGTATTCAGCCTGGGTGGTTATGCGCACGCGTGAAATCTAGCGACGCGGCTTCCAATGGGCCATTCGGCTGACGGACCGGCGCTTCGCGTCAGCCGCCTGCCACCATCCCGTGCTTGCCGCCCGGGACGCCGATCTCGGTCATCTTGCGCAGGTCGAGCACCTCGTCAATCTCGTCGGCCGGAAGCAGCTGGTCGCGCTTCACCATGTCGCGGACGAGGATGCCTTCCTTCACCGACTGCTTACTCAACTCCGCCGCGCGCGCGTAGCCGAGGTGTGGCATGAGCGCAGTGGCGAGCGCTGCGGAGCGTTCGACCCAATAGGCGCACATATCCTCGTGCGCCTCGATTCCGCTCACGCACTTCTCGTTGAAGACCCTGGCCGTGTTGGTAAGAATCCGCACCGACAGCAGCACATTGAACGCAATGACCGGCATCATCACATTGAGCTCGAGCTGTCCATGTTCCGCGGCGATCGCGACCGTGGTGTCGAGGCCCATGACCTGAAAGCAGACCTGGTTCACCATCTCCGGAATGGACGGGTTGATCTTGCCGGGCATGATCGACGAGCCGGGCTGCACCGCCGGCAGCTTGATTTCGTCGATGCCGGTGCGTGGACCCATCACCATGATGCGCAGGTCGCTGGCAATCTTGCTCAGGTCGATGGCGAGCACGCGCATCGCCGCACTGAAGCCGGCAATGTCGCCCATGCTCTGCATGAGCTGGATGCGATCCTGCCCGACCCGCAATTCGAGTCCGGTGATCTCTCCGAGATGCTTGACCGTGAGCGCTGGATACTCCTTCTCCACCGTCACGCCAGTGCCCACCGCGCTGCCACCGATCCCAAGATCGCGCAGATAGTCCGCGGCCTCCTTCACGCGCCTGACACCGCGGTCGAGGGAGCCCGCGTACGCGGCGAACTCCTGGCCAAGCCGGATCGGCATCGCGTCCTGCAGGTGCGTGCGGCCCGCCTTCACGACGTGGTCGAACTCGCGACCCTTCGCCGCAAGCGCATCCCGCAGGCCTTCGAATGCGCCGACGAGCCCATCGAGCTGCGAGAGACACGCCAGGCGAATGTTCGTCGGGATCGTGTCGTTCGTGCTCTGCGACATGTTTACATGGTCGTTCGGGTGCACCGGCGCGTACGTCCCGCGCGTACTTCCGAGGAGCTCATTCGCGCGGTTCGCGAGCACCTCGTTCACGTTCATGTTGTGCGACGTGCCGGCGCCGGCCTGGTACGGATCAACGATGAACTGATCGTCATGCTCGCGCGCAAGCACCTCGTCCGCCGCGGCAATGATGGCGTCGGCGCGCTTGGAATCGAGTCGTCCGGTTTCCTTGTGCGTCAGGGCGGCGGCCTTCTTGATCCAGACCTGCGCCATCACGAACGGCCAGAGCGGTGCGAATCCGCTGATAGGAAAATTCTCCTGCGCCCGCACGGTCTGGACGCCGTACAGGGCATCTGCCGGCACGTCCTTGGGGCCGAGCGGATCCTTTTCAATGCGAGTCGATGCGGTCATTTGCGCAATCAGGAGGGGGAAGACGCGAGCCTGGTCGACACCGCGTCAGAATGTTCAGACAGGCTCACGGTGGGCACTGAGGTGCTCCCGTGCACGCGTCGCATGAGCACGACGAGCGCGATCGACGCACCAACCACGCCGACGCCCATCATCAATACGCTCACGCCGTGCAGGCGACCAAACGCGAGACGGCGCGCATCGGTCACCGCAAGCGCCTCAATGGGCGCACCGATCGCAACGAGCAGGGCGTGCAAGTGGCGCTCGACCATCAATGCGGCCGCGTTGCCCGCGAGCAGCAGGAGGCCACCGAAGGAGGCGAGACGCGAACGGCCGGAGCAGATCGCTGTGATGAGCCCTCCGATCAGAACGCCACTGATGAAGACGTCGGGCAGCGCCCTCCCAATCAACGCTCCGGCGAGCGCCCGCGTGGGCAGCACCGCGAAGGCCGCTGGTGCAATGACCGCGGCGACGAAGACTGCGACACCGAGCCACGCGGCCAGCAGAGCGATGCTCAGAAGCAGGGTGTACGCCGGCGGACTCTTCATCGCTTCACGGATCGCGCGCGCCCCGACAGGAACGGATTCGTCTCGAGCTCCTTGCCGATCGTGGTTGAGGGGCCGTGCCCAGGATACACATGCGTCGATGCCGGCAACGCAGAAAAACGCTCGAGTGACGCATCCATGGCATAGGGATCCGAAAGCGGAAGGTCCGTCCGCCCGATGCTGCCGGCGAACAGGAGATCGCCCGCAATGGCAACGCCATGTCCATTGAAGCTCACCTGTCCGGGCGCATGCCCGGGCACGTGCATGACCTCGAAGCGCAGTGTACCGCACTGCATCTCATCGCCTTCAGCGATCGGGAGCGGCACCGCCTCGGGCTGATCCCACGGAAGTCCATACATCTTCGACGCATGCGACGAGAGGCGCTCGTAGAACGGCAGGTCGAGTGGATGCAGATGGACCGGAACCGGGTACCGCGCGCGCACGTCGTTGATCGCACCGATGTGATCGAGGTGCGCGTGGGTGAGCCAGATCGCATCGACCGCAACCCCAGAAGCAGATACCATCGCGATGATACGGCTCCCCTCGCCGCCGGGATCGATGAGCACCGCGCGGCCGCTGGTCTCGTCGACGACGAGATAGCAGTTCTCCGCGAAGGCACCGACCGTCCGGCTCTCGATCCTCATATCGCGTATCCGCCGGTACCCTCGGGTACGACCGTCCCGCCTTCGCTGCGGGCCTTGAGGTACTTCTCGACGGCAATCGCCGCCGTGGTGGCGTCGCCAACGGCGGTCGTGACCTGACGCGTCAGCTGCGACCGAAGGTCTCCCGCCGCAAACAATCCGGGGATGGATGTCTGCATGATGGTGTCGGTCTTGATGTAGCCCATCTCGTCATGATCGAAGTGCCCGTTGATGATACCGGTATTCGGGCGGAACCCGACGAAGACGAAGCACCCGGTTGCGTCCAGCGTGCGCACGTCGCTGGTGATCACGTCGCGGATCTTCAGCGCCTTCATCAAGCCCTGCTCGTCGCCGAGCACTTCCTCGGCGACAGCGTTCCAGATGACCTCGATCTTCGGGTTGGCAAAGAGGCGCTCCTGAAGGATACGCGAGGCGCGAAAGCTGTCGCGCCGGTGAATGACGTACACTTTCGCGGCATAGCGCGTCAGAAAGTCAGCCTCTTCCACCGCGGCATCGCCGCCACCGATCACGGCGATCGTGTGCGTCTTGAAGAAGGCACCGTCGCAGATGGCGCAGTACGAAACACCCTTGCCGGCGAACTCCTGCTCTCCCGGAATACCGAGTTTCACCGGTGTTCCACCCGCCGTGACGATCACCGCTGGCGAACGATAGCTGCTCCCGTCGTCGGTGGTCGTCTCGAAAGTCCCGTCAGGCAAACGCGTCACACACGAGACGTTCGCCATGACATACTCGGCGCCGAACTCGCGCGAGTGCTCCTCGAACTTCTTGGCGAGCTCCCAACCCAGGATCGACTTCTCCCCGATCCAGTCGTCGAGCTTCTCCGTATTCAGGAGTTCGCCACCGGGGATGCCGCGCTCGAGGACGAGCGTTTTGAGCATGGACCGGCCGGTGTAGAGGGCCGCGCACATGCCTGCGGGTCCGGCCCCGACGATGACGACCTCGTAGTTCGCAACTGTGGCCAAAATGATCCTGTCCTGGTTAGGGCGTCGAGCGCACAATCATACAATCTCACAGGAAGTAGTCCGTCGGGGAACCGAGAGGTTCGCCGCGGGTGGCACCGAAGCTATTCGGCCGGGGGCCCGACCTCGATTCGCTGGAGTGCGCCATGGCAATGGGACACGGTACCGACCAGGAAGGCCCTCGCCGCGGCCGCAGCTTGCTCGGCGATCGCCCTGTCGGCGGCGAGCACGTCCGCGACATCGATCATGCCGACCCCGTACGCGCGATGCGAGCAGTGAAAGACGAATGGTCCTGCCACCGGGCGACCGGCGCTCGTTTCGTCCGCGACATACGACGCCAGTGCCACCGGCAGGCTCCAGCTACGCTCCCCTTTCGTTGCGGGACAGCGAGCCGGCTCGATGCAGTTGATCGGACAGATCCATTCCGCGAAGCTGACGAAGTGCGTGTGATCGGCGCCGGTCATCTGCCACGGAACCGCGGGCGCGCCGCCAAGCGGAGCGACGCCGATCTGGCGCTCCGGCCACCGCTCCCTCGCACGGCGAAGCAGCCACTCAGCCATGAGGTGCGGCATGAGGGGCGACGGAACGATGGCATCGCGCACCGAGTGCGCGGGTCGCTCCCCAGCCTCCGCGAGGTAGCGGGAGAAAAAATCCTCCCACGTGGCCACCTCGACGCGCAGGCGGGCTGGCCGATCAACGCCGTGTAGCTGCGCGACGCGGCATGCGACGTCCCGATCCACCACGATCAGCTGCGACCATGTTGCTGCACCGGCGGCGGCCGCACGCGCGAGTTGCCGCACGTAGTAGCTGCCGTAACACCCACCACCGACCACGACAATACGCCCGAAGGTCAGCGGCGCGGGCGGCGACTGGCGATCATCGCCGGACGTGCCGTCCCCCATCGACCTTGATGATCTCCCCGGTGACGAACTCCGCGCGCACCAGGTACAGCACCGCGTCGGAGACATCTTCCGGGGAGCCAATTCTACGCAAGGGCGTCGTGCGGCGAAGATGTTCTGCCTCTGCCGGATCGAATCCGTCGGGCAGCAGGACGACCCCGGGGGCGACGGCGTTGACACGAACCTCAGGCGCCATCGCATGTGCCAGCGCCCGGGTCATCTGCACAATCGCTGCTTTCGTGATGCCATGCGGGACGTAGCCAGACCATGTCTCGAAGGCTGCCAGGTCCGCAATGTTGACGATGTTGCCCCCCGCGAGCCGCAGCGCCGGCGCAGCGTGCTGGGATAGAAAGAACGGCGCGCGTATGTTCAAGGCGAACATCGCGTCCCAGTCACCCTCGCCGACAGAACCGACAGGCGTCCGCATCATGACTGCGGCCGAATTCACAAGCGTATGAAGCTCGCCGTGCTCGAGGACGAGGGCATCGATGAGTTGCTCACATGCCGTAACATCGGTGAGGTTCGCACGCACGAGCGCCGCCGAGCCACCGGCGTCCTCGATGATGCCGGCGGTGTCGCGAGCGCCTGCGACGGACTCGTTGTAATGCACGGCGACGCGCATTCCCTGCGCGCCGAGGGCCACAGCAATCGCACGCCCCACGCGACGCCCGGCTCCAGTCACCAGCGCGACGCGACCGGCAAGATCGGTCACGCGGCGGGCGCCTCGCGCGGAGCTGCCAGATGGGCGTCCTGCAGCTCGAGCCACTCCAAGGGCACGTTCATCATTCCGATGGTGCGCGGCCCCTCGGCCGCACCGTGCCAATCCGAGCCACCGCTCACAAGGAGCCCGAGTTGCGAGGCGAGCGCGGTCAAACGGTTGGTGTCACTCGGCGAGTGACCTGGGTGTCGCACTTCGACGCCGTCGAGGCCGAGCGCCGCGAGCGCCGTCAGTCGCTCGCGCGTGCCAGCCGGCCCGGGGTGGGCCAACACCGCCAGGCCTCCCGCCGAGTGGATAATCGCAATCGCGGCGGCCATGTCCAGTTGGTCCTTCGCCACATACGCCGGCTTTCCCGCGCCGAGATATCTATCGAACGCGTCGCGAACATCAGTGGCCCATCCGTCGGCGACGAGGGCGCGCGCCACGTGCGGTCGCCCCACAGCGCCGCCGCGCGCCTGTCCGAGCACGTCGTCGAACGTCACCATCACCCCGAGCCCGATCAGCTTCTCGACGATCTGGTGCCCGCGTCGCTCACGCATGTCGCGAAGCGCTGCAAGCTCGCGCTCGATCACGAGCGTATCGCTCAGATGCAGGCCCAGCATGTGCGTTTCCGCCTGGCCTTCGACTGCGCTGAGCTCGATTCCGTTCACCACCCTGATGCCGAGCTCGCAACCGGCGGCCTGGGCTTCTGCCAGTCCGCCAACCGAGTCGTGATCCGTGAGGGCGATCGCAACGAGTCCCGCATCGTTCGCGGCCCGCACGACGTCACGCGGAGCCCGCGATCCGTCCGAGGCGGTCGAATGCATGTGCAGGTCGACATACGACGATGCGACCACGACCGTCACGGCGCGTAGCCGGCCTCTGGGGACATTTCGCTCGATTGAGACTGCGCGAAGAGTCGCGCGAGCTCGGTGTCGCTCAATTCGACCAGCGCTGCCTCGCGCGAGCGCGCCCCCAACGGAGAGTAGCGCGTCACCCGCACCTCACGGTTCTCCCCTGATCCGGCCACGAAGAGCAGCGCGAATTCGTCGTGATCATACTGCGTAACCTTTCCGGACGGCATCACGCGCCACGCGCGTCCGTCGAGGGAGATGGTGCGAGTCGGCATCTTATGGCAGCTCCACTTCGTGGTACATACGTGCGGGATCGAGCACGCGCTCCGGCGCGGACGCATGGGCGCGCGCCAGCGTGTCGGCGTCGGGGGCTTCGCAGAATTCCAGAAAGGCGCCGCGCAGTCCGGTCTCCTCGAACACCCAGTATCGACAGCCGGCGGATGCGTAGTACGCACGCTTGCGCTCGAGACGCTCGGAAAATTTCACGCGGTCGGGCGGCATGACAAGCGTGCGCTGAATCGTGAGGCAACGCGGCATATCAGACGGCACTATCGGGAAAGGACTCGAGCCCGCTCTTCACGGCCGCGAGGAACTTGTCCGCATCCGAACCATCGACGATGCGGTGATCGAACGAGAGCGAGAAGTATGCGCAGGTGCGAATCGCGATCGTATCCTCTCCATCCGACCCTGGGATCACCTTGGGGCGCTTTTCGATGGCGCCGAGGCCCAGGATGGCAGACGTCCCAAGCGGAATGATCGGTGTCCCCATGAGCGAGCCGAACACGCCGGGATTCGTGATGGAGAAAGTGGCCTGTTGCACTTCCTCGGGCTTCAACCGCTTCGTGCGGGCCCGATCGGCGAGATCATTCAGCGAGCCGGTGAGACCCGACAGTGAGAGACGGTCGGCGTTCCTGATGACAGGAACGATCAGCCCCCAATCGAGCGCGACGGCGATGCCGATGTTGTACTGCTTCCGTAAGATGATCTGCGATCCGGCGACGGCCGCATTAAGGACGGGGAACCGCTTGAGGGTCTCCACCACGACCTTGATGATGAATGGCAGGAAGGTCAGTTTCTGCCCATTCTGCGCCTCGAAGGCGGCGCGACTTCGCTGCCTGATGCGCGCGACGCGAGTCAGGTCGATTTCGAAGAAGGTCGTGACATGCGCGTTGGTGTGCCGTGAGGCCACCATGTGCTCGCTCGTCAGTGCCCGCATCTTCGACATCGGCTCGACGGTGTCGCCGGGCCACGGTTGCGGGACTGGCCCGTGCGAGGCAGCTCCGGCGGGAGCATGCATCGACGCGCGCGCGGCGGCAGGCGAGGCAAGGTACGACTCGATGTCGCGCTTGGTAACACGCCCCTGGAGGCCACTCCCCCGCATGGCCCCGATCTCGACGCCATGCTCGGCGGCGATCTTCCGGACGAGCGGCGACGACTTCAAGCGCAGTCGTTCCTCGAGGCCGTCGGCGGAGCCGAGACGCAGGTTGGCGCTGACGGGGGCGTTGGAATGATGCTGGCCTTGGGCGAGCGCGGTGGCAGCTTCCGCAACGGGGGGGGGCCCCGCCACAACTCGCTCGACGATGGCAGGCATCGGCGCCGCCTGAGCGATACCAGCACCCTTCTCAGTCTCGATCCGCGCCACAACCGTCTGCACCTCTACCGTTTCACCCTCGTTGACGAGGACTTCCGCGAGCACGCCGGCGCTCGGCGCCGGGATCTCGGCGTCGACCTTGTCCGTGCTGATCTCGAAGATCGGCTCATCGCGCCTGACCTCGTCGCCGACCTTCTTCAGCCATTTCGACAGCGTTCCTTCCGCAATCGATTCGCCCATCTGGGGCATGATGACATCAACGCGAGCCACTACACAATCCTCTCACTCTGGGTTTCGAGCGGCGCTGCGAACCTTCCGCATGCGCCAGAGCACAATGGCCGGCACGAGAAAGAGGCCGATTCGCGCCCCCCACGTCCAATAGGTGCTCCAATCGCACGGTGCGCCCGTTTCGCCGTCAGCCCGGCAACGGGTCACTGCCCCGACGATCTTCGCGACCAGGACCGCTATCATGCCGCCGCCCGCGAGTCCGGCGATGGCGCTGATGCAGCCCACCCCAACATAAGGCCACACGCCCTCGGTCGTTTGCCGCGACGCTTCCGGACCGAGATTATCAGTATCGCGCATCAACCTGCGCGCGACAGCAGGGAGCGCACTTAGTACGCCGCTTCGATGGCGTGCGACGGATCTTCGGCGCGGTGGACTTCAAGAAAGAACTTCTTCACGTTGCGGTCCATGCGACTTTCCCCCATCTGGTCGGTGACGACCTCGACGAAGGTGTAGTGCCCGCCCTCGGGTCGCACGCTCAACTTGAGTGCGCCAAGCGTACCGGACAGCATCCGCGTGCGAGCGGTGTTCGTGCCGGCCGTCATACCCAGCTTGCCAAAGAAGCGATCGGCCACCACCAGCACGTCCGCCGGCATCATGTGGCTGCGATAGAAATGTCGCATCGTCTTACGGTTTCCCGCTCCGCTCAGGGAGCACGTCCTGCATCCACTCCGTCTTTTCGAGCGGCTTGGATGCTTCACTGTGAAATTGAATGCCGACCGCCCACTGCTCCGAGCTCACGTAGTTCAGCTTGGCCGTGTAGACGCCGACCTGCGGGGCCTTCTGGAACCCGTCGAATGTGCGCGGTCCCCCATTCATGCCCGTATTCGCGAAGATGCGACCCTCGCCTGTCTCGACCGGCTGGCCCGTCTTCCGATCGGTGACCTTCACCGTATAGATCACATCCTCGCGCGCGTGCGGCGGGATGGGATCCGACGTGATGACAAATTTGTAGCTATCAGTTCCCTGCCGCAGCTCGAGTTGGTGATCTGCGGAGCCGCACGCCGTGACCGCCAAGGTGCCCATCAGGAGCACGGCGGCGGCGACACGCGCGGCGCGGGATCTCCTCACGACTGGTAGTACTCCAGACCAAGGTGCGTGATCTGCTCCTCACCCATCAGGTGACGGAGCGTGTTCTTGAGCTTCGTCTGCTGAATGAAGAGATCGTGTTCGGGCTGGAGGCCTGGTGCGGCCATCGGGCTCTTGTAATAGAACGAGAGCCATTCCTGGATGCCCTTCATCCCCGCGCGCTGTGCGAAGTCGCTGAACAACGCGAGGTCGAGCACCAGCGGTGCGGCAAGGATCGAATCACGACAGAGGAAGTTGACCTTGATCTGCATCGGATAGCCCATCCAACCGACGATGTCGATGTTGTCCCAGCCTTCCTTGTTGTCGCCGCGCGGCGGATAGTAGTTGATGCGCACAACGTGAGCGAAGTCCTTGTACAGCGCGGGATACTTCTCCGGCTGGAGGATGTTGTGCAGCACCGAGAGTTTCGACTCTTCCTTCGTCTTGAATGACGCCGGATCATCGAGCACCTCACCGTCGCGGTTGCCGAGGATGTTGGTCGAGTACCAGCCGGCGAGGCCGAGCATGCGTGCCTTGATGCCGGGCGCGATGATCGTCTTCATCCAGGTCTGGCCCGTCTTGAAATCCTTGCCGGAAATCGGGACGCCCTTGTCGTTGGCCAGCTGCACGAGCGCGGGAAGGTCGACGGACAGGTTCGGCGCGCCGTTGCAGAACGGCACACCTTCCATCAGGGCCGCGTAGGCGTAGAGCATCGAAGGCGCGATCGCCTCATCGTTGTTCTCCATCGCCTTCTCGAACTGTTCGAGCGTGGCGTGCTGCGGGCCCGGCTTGATGAAGATTTCCGTCGACGCGCACCAGACGATGACGAGGCGGTCACACTTGTGCTTTGACTTGAAGTCCCGCATGTCCTGCCGGAGTTGCTCCGCGAGGTCGCGCTTGGTCTTCCCCTTCTTGACGTTGGTGCCGTGGAGACGCGTGACGTAGTGGTTCTCGAACACGGCCGGCATCGGCTTGATGGCCGTGAGGAAATCCTTGATGGGCTCGAGGTGTTTGTCCTCGAGCACGCCCGCCTTCTTCGCGGCCGTGTAGGCGTCATCGGGTATGGGATCCCACGCCCCGAAGACGATATCGCCCAAGTCCGCGAGAGGTACGAAGTCCTTGATCAGCGGCGCGCGATTCTCCGTGCGCTTGCCCAGGCGGATCGTGGCCATCTGTGTCAGCGACCCGATGGGCTTGCTGTTGCCACGGCGAATGTTCTCGACACCGGCCATGAACGTGGTGGCAACGGCGCCGAGGCCCGGCGTGATGATGCCGAGACGCCCGGTGGCGGGGCGCGGGGTGGACGGTGCGTCAGAAGCGGAACCTTGCACGGATTCTCCTTTTAGACGAGGGCGCGGCGAGCATCGGCAGGCATCGATTCAGGGGACGACCCCGAATCCGTGCGCGCCTCCGCTGCACCCGCTCGCGTGGTAGCGCCATAGACGTACGCCACGCGCTGGATCACGGTGATCCAGGCCGTAACAGTCAGTATCACGATGATGATGGCGAGTGGCCATCCGTTGAAGAACAGGCCGAAGAGCGCCTGCGGTGCTGCCATGAGGACGACCCGCTCCGGTCGTTGAAGCATGCCGACCTTGGCGTCGAGCCCGAGCGCCTCCGCGCGCGCGCGGGTGTACGACGTCAGAAACGCTCCGATCAGTCCCAGCAATGCGGTGATCATGAGCGGAACACTGTAATGCAGCGAGCTCGTCGCGTAGAACACCGCGAGGCCGCCCAGCACAAACCCATCGGCCAGCCGATCCAGTGTCGAGTCGAGGAAGGCGCCGAACGTGGAACTGCGGTTCGAACGCCGCGCCACGGTTCCATCGAGCACGTCGAACAGCGCGGTGATGGCAAGGAACCAGCCGCCGGTCTTGATGTGGCCGGTGGCGTAAATGATCCCCCCGACCACGGTGCACAGCGTGCCGAATACCGTGATCGTATTCGGGTGCACCCGACGCGCCACCAACCAGTCTGCCACTGGATCGATGAGCCGCAAATAGCCGTTTTTGACCCAGTCGGGCAGAAGCGTCATGCGGCTCCGAGGCGCGCAGCGGTCCCGCGGCCGGCCGATCGCGCAGCGGTGACGCGTGACAGATAATGGTACGAGCCGGAGCGTATGCTCCAGCAGGGAAATTTAGGCAGCGTCATCACGTCCAGCAACCAGTGCGGAGCCTGGTGAGGCCTTCGCCCGTCAGGGCACACTCCATACGTACAGCCCGGTGAGTGCGATGTCGCGACTCTGGTACGTGCGAGAGCCGTCCACCGTTACCGCCTTGAAGGTGACTTTCGCTCCGTTCGACACACCCTGGACGGGGATCTTCTCCACCGTGTTGGCCGGAACCTGGCGAAGGAACAGCTCGGTGCCACCCGTGGGCGTTGCGTAGATGTTCACGGCCTGACTGAGGTTGTTCGTCACCTGCACGGACAGGTCGCTCGTCACCGTGGGCGCGGTGCGCACCTCGACCGCTCGTCCGCCGCACGCGGTGGCTGAGGCGACGACGAGCGCAAGGCACGCGACTCGAATGGAGGACATCATGAGAACGGCTCCTGGGTGATCGGTCGTTCGCGCTGCGAGAGCGCTGGGAATATCAGGCCGCGGAGCGGCCAGAGAACCTCGGGAGGTTACTCATAGAGCCGGTACGGCGCCACTCTGCGGATCCATTCGGCAACGGCCGCATCGTCGCGCGATACGACGATGTCCGGATCCTCTCCGCGCATGATCGCCTCGCGCATCGCGGGGCGGCCGAACCGAAGGTCGAACACCAGGGGGTTCACGATCAACGAGTCGCGCGATGTTCGCGCCAGCGCTGCCAGCACGGCTGCGCCGGTGCGGCCCGTGGCGAAGCGATTGCGCTCGGTGATAGTCATGCGAACGCCAGGCACGACCCGGTTCGCAAATTTGCCATCGCCCGGCGCGACGGGCGTGAAGTCATGCCGCTCGAAGCGGACACCTGGCAGCCCTCGCGCATTGAGGAGTGCCGCAACCGAATCCGCATGCATCCACGGCGCGCCGAACTGCTGGAAGGCGATTGGGGTTCCACGACCGACGCTCACGTTCGTGCCCTCGAAGCCAACCAGCGCGGGATAGATCGTCGCACTCGTGAGATCGGGAAGGTTGGGTGACGGCCGCACCCAGGGAAGCCCCGTCTCGTCCATCCACGCGGATCGGCGCCAGCCCTGCATCGGCACGACGTGCAGGTCGGCACCGATGCGCAGCTCGGCGTTGAACATTGTCGCAAGCTCGCCCATCGTCATTCCATGGCGCAGCGGCGTGGAGTAGAGTGCGTAGGCGCGCGCCGGCCTGGCAGGCGAATTCTCCTCGGGATTTGCGAGCGATGGATCGAGCATTGGGCCGTCTACACTGATGCCCCCAAGGGGGTTCGGGCGGTCGAGCACGACGATCGGTATGTGCCGCCGAGCCGCCGCCCGCATCGAGTACAGGACCGAACCCACGTACGTCCACGTCCGGGTTCCGATGTCCTGCAGGTCCACCACGAGGACCTCCACGTTGGTCAGTGTACTGTCCGGCGGCGCGATCGCGGTGGAGGTGTAGAGCGAATGCACGGGCAGGCCGCTGCGCGCGTCGACGCCACTGGCGAGGTTCTCGCGATCCTCGGTGCCACGGATGCCGTGCTCCGGTGAAAAGAGCGTCACCAAACGCACGCCCGCGCGAGCGGCCGATGCATCACTCAGTCGCTCGATGTCGGAGACGCCATGCTCGTCGACACCCGTTTGATTCGTGAGCAGGCCAACGCGCTTTCCGCTGACCAACCGAATACTGTCGGTGAGCAACACCGAAATACCGGGACGTACCCCTGTACTCGAATGGCTCGCGGTCTGCACATTGGCCGCACAGCCGACGCCGATCATGCATCCTGCCCAGATCGTGCCGAGCATCATCCACCTCGTCCGCCCGTCGCCATGTATCATCGCCGTCCTCGCGTCCTGCTGATGTCGTTCGCCGTCCTCGCGGTCACGCCCTGCCTCGGCGCCGCACTTGAGGCGCAGGTGAAAGGTGCTCCGCGTGCCTCCGTCGCGAAAGCGCTGCGCGATACGCTGCAGGTCATCCTCGACGCCGCCGTCGCCGACAGCGCGTTTCCGGGCGCCGTGGCGGTGGTCGGGTCGCGCACCGGCCCGTTCGTCTCGGTCACCGCCGGTCGGCAGGACTGGAGCTCCGAATACAAGACGACCATCTCCACCGTTTGGGATCTCGCATCGCTCACCAAGGTCGTCGGAACAACGTCGGCGATGATGCAGCTCGTCGAGCGCGGCAAGGTGGAGCTCGACGCGCCGGTGCAGCGATATCTCCCCGAGTGGAAGGGCACCAACAAGGAGAAGGTGACCATCCGGCATCTCCTCACACATCAAAGCGGGTTGCCGGCTTTCAAGGAGTATTTCCGCCTCAAGGTGTCGCCGGACTCGACCCTCGCCCTCTTCGTTTCGACGCCGCTGGACACAGTCCCCGCCGTTCGCATGGTCTACAGCGACATCGGCGCCATCCTGCTCGGCAAGGTGGTTGAGCGCGTCAGCGGCGAACCGCTCGACCGGTATCTCGAACGGCACGTGTTTGGCCCGCTGGGTATGCGCGACACGCACTTCAAGCCGTCGAAGAACCTGCGCTACCGCATGGCGCCCACGGAGATCGATCCATGGCGCGGACGCAAGCTCCTCGGCGAGGTGCACGACGAGAACGCCTACGCGCTGGGCCAGGTGTCCGGTCATGCGGGACTCTTCAGCACGGCACGTGACCTGGAGAAGCTCGCCGAGACCTACCTCAACGGCGGGGCGTACAACAGGAATCGGCTCGCCAGTGCGGAGACCATCAAGCGCTTCACCACCGTGAATGACTCGACGTTCTCGAGCCGCGCCCTCGGTTGGGACACGCCGAGCGCCAACAGCTCGGCGGGCCATTACCTCGAGCGACCGGCGTTCGGTCATACGGGATTCACGGGGACGTCCATCTGGATAGCGCCCCAGCATGACCTCTACGTTATCCTCCTCACGGCACGGGTAAACCCGACGCGACAGCACAGCAAGATCGGCCCTGTTCGCGTAGCGGTGGCGGATGCCGTGATGCGCGCGCTGAAGCCGGACGTCGTGGCGGCAATCGATCAAAGGGCGGGCTCCTCAACCTCTCGCACAGGACGTCCATGAATCTCAGCGCAATCGACTGGGCGATCGTCATCGGGTATTTCGCGCTCTCGACGGGCATCGGCCTCTTCTTCACCAAGAAAGGCGGCGAGAGCATCGAAGAGTATTTCCTGTCCGGCCGCAACGTGAGCTGGTGGCTGGCCGGTGCCAGCATGGTGGCGACGACGTTCGCCGCCGACACGCCGCTCGTGGTCACCGGCTTCGTGTTCGCCCACGGCGTGGCGGGTAACTGGCTGTGGTGGAGCTTCCTCATGAGCGGGATGCTCACGGTGTTCTTCTTCGCTCGGCTCTGGCGTCGTGCCGGGGTCATGACCGACGTGGAATTCGCCGAGTTGCGGTACAGTGGCAAGCCGGCCGCTGCGTTACGGGGGTTTCGCGCGCTTTACCTCGCGATTCCGATCAACCTGATCATCCTCGGCTGGGTGACGCGGGCGATGATCAAGATCCTCACGATCTCGCTCGGCCTGCATCCGGTGAACGTCCTCGGAACCACCGTCTCGGGCGAGGTGATCGCCGTCGGCATCTGCTTCGTCATCACGGTGGCCTACTCCACGGGCGCCGGCATGTGGGCGGTGCTGTGGACGGACCTCGTGCAGTTCGTCATCAAGATGAGCGCGGTCATCGTTCTTGCGGTCTACGCGGTGCGGGCGGTCGGTGGGATGGACAAGCTGAAGTCAGGACTTGTGGCGCACTACGGCAATGCGGACGCGGCCATCTCCGTCCTGCCCGTGCGGTTCGGCGAAGGCGGCATGACCGGGTACGTGTGGATGCCACTCCTCACGCTGGCGGTGTTCCTCTCCGTGCAATGGTGGGCCGCGTGGTACCCGGGCGCTGAGCCCGGTGGAGGCGGTTACGTGGCGCAGCGCATCTTCTCGTCGAAGACCGAGCGGGACGGCGTGCTGGCCACGCTGTTCTTCAACGTGGCGCACTACGCCATCCGGCCGTGGCCTTGGATCATCACGGCGCTGGCGACAGTGATCCTGTATCCGGCCGGCATCGGTCCCACGCACGACCACGAGGCCGCCTATGTGCAGGCGTACGTGGACCTGCTGCCCACGCCCTGGCGCGGCTTCATGATGGCGGGGTTCGCCGCGGCGTACATGTCCACCGTGGGTACGCAACTCAACTGGGGTGCGTCCTACCTCGTGAACGATTTCTACAAGCGCTTCATCAACAAGGATGCGACGGAAAAGCACTACGTCGGCGTGTCTCGCTGGGCCACCGTGCTGTTGTTCCTCGGGTCCATCTTCGTCACGTGGCAGATCGAAACAGTCGGTGGCGCGTGGGAGTTCCTGCTCGCGCTTGGATCCGGCACGGGACTCGTGCTCATCCTGCGCTGGTACTGGTGGCGGGTGAATGCATGGAGCGAGATCAGCGCGATGATCACGTCGTTCGTGGTTTCCGTGGTGGCCCTCAAGATGGTGAAGGCCAGCCTTCCCCCGGACAGCCCGCTCGTGCAGACCTACGTGATGCTCATCACGGTTGCCGTGAGCACGGTCGTCTGGCTGACAGTTACGTTTCTCACCAAGCCGGAATCCGACGCCAAACTCGAGTCGTTCTACCAGCGCGTCCGGCCGGGCGGGCCGGGCTGGCGCCGTACGGCCGCGGCACTGGGCTACGCGGGCGAGTCGATTCCCGGTGGCGCGCTGGCGTGGACGAACTGGCTCGCGGGCCTCATCGCCGTGTACGCCAGCCTGTTCGGCATCGGCAAGTTGATCTTCGGAGAGACGATGACCGGCATCGTGATGCTGGTGGTCGCCGCGCTCGCCTTCGCCTGGATCGCGCGCGCCTTCCGGGAAGAGGACGCCGGCGAGCGGGCGCAGCGGGATATCGTGAAGGCTGCGGCGGGCTGACCGGGCGGGAACTTTGCCTTGAACCTCTGCTTTCTGAGGGGTATACTGCATAGAGCGTTGAACGACCGCGCAGCGTTTCACCGGCTGCGCCACACACAGGGGGACCAGTGAGCACTACGAGCCAGCCCGAAGTCATGATGACCGTCACGCCGGTTGCCGGCGTAGAGGTCAAGAAGTTCATGTCGCAGGAAGGAGTGGACCCGAGTGTCGGCGGCCTGCGTGTCAGTGTGCAGCCCGGCGGGTGCAGCGGATTCAAGTACGGCCTGCTCATCGAGGACGCGGCTGCCGACGATGACGTGATTCTCGATCAGGGTGAGTATCGCATCTTCATCGATCCTTTCTCCGCGCAGTACATCAGCGGTGTCGTGGTCGACTACACCACGTCCATGCAAGGATCAGGGTTCACGTTCAAGAATCCCAACGCAACGGGCGGTTGCGGCTGCGGCAGTTCGTTCTCGGCGTAACACCAAACCACCAATGAACCAGCCGGTTTCTGGCGCCCACGCGGACGTCGGTACCGGACACGGGGCCCGCGATCGCACGGCGATTCGCGGGCCTTCGTACGTCCGGTCCGATACCACGCTCGAACGTATCCATACGGTCGTCGTCCACGACCATGACGACATCGCCAGGATCGTGGCGCATCGCATCGCCGCACTCATCGTCGAGAAGAATGCGGCTGGACAGCATGCAGTGCTCGGACTTGCCACGGGTTCCACGCCGATTGGGGTGTATCGCGAACTGATCCGCCTGCACCGCGAAGAGGGTTTGAGCTTCGCCAACGTGGTGACGTTCAACCTGGACGAGTACTACCCGATGGCGCCGGACAACATCCATTCATACCACCGGTTCATGTGGGAGAACCTGTTCTCGCATGTCGACATTCGCCCGGAGCATGTGCACATCCCGCGCGGCGATGTGCCGCGTGAGGACGTGGAGTCCATGTGCGCGGAATACGAGGCGGCGATCGAGCGGGCTGGCGGCATCGATTTCCAGATTCTCGGAATCGGCAAGACGGGCCACATCGGGTTCAACGAACCGGGGTCGGGCGCCTCGAGTCGCACGCGGGTCGTGCACCTCGATGCGGTGACGCGCCGTGATGCGGCGGCTGACTTCTTCGGCGAGGAATTCGTGCCGAGGGAAGCGGTGACGATGGGTGTCGCCACCATTCTCGACGCGCGCGAGATCGCGCTGCTCGCCACCGGCGAACACAAGGCCGGCATCATCAAGCGATCGGTCGAGGGCGAGATCAACCTCCAGATCGCCGCGACGTTCCTCCAGCGTCATCCGCACACCACGTTCTACGCGGACCTGGCGGCGGGAGCCGAGCTCACGCGCATCGCGACGCCGTGGACGATTGACGAAGTTCAGTGGACGGAGGACCTGAAGCTGCGCGCCGTTGTGTGGCTGTCAAAGCAGACGAAGCGCGCAATCCTCAAGTTGACGCAGCGCGATTATGCGGAGCATGGCATGTCGTCGCTCGTCGCGCGCTCCGGATCTCCGGGCGCGCTGAACGGCGAGGTATTCAACGCGCTCGGCGCCAAGATCCGCGGCAAGAGCAAGCTGCCGCGTGGCAAGCGGACCATCTGCTTCTCGCCGCATCCCGATGATGACGTGATCTCGATGGGCGGCATCCTCCGCAAGTTCGTCGAGAACGAAAACGCGATGCTCGTCGCCTACATGACGAGCGGTAACATCGCCGTGTTCGATCATGACGTTCGACGCTACATCGATTTCCTGCGTCGCCTCGAACACGATCGTGGCAAGGGTCGACGCCAGGCGGATACGCTGGCCGATACGGTGAACCGCTTTCTCAACGCGAAGCAACCGGGCGACGTCGACATCCCCGAGGTGCAGGACATCAAGCGCATCATTCGGGAGAGCGAAGCGGTCGCCGGCATCGAGGTGATGGGACTGACGCGCGAGAACGCCCGCTTCCTCAACCTTCCGTTCTATCAGACCGGACAGGTGCGGAAGGACCCCATCGGTCCGGCCGATATCGCGATCGTGAGGGACCTGCTCAACGAGATGAAGCCGGAGATCATCTTCGTCGCCGGCGACCTTTCGGATCCGCACGGTACGCATCGCATGTGCAAGGAGGCGATCGACGGCGCGCTCAGGGAAATCGACTTTCCGCGCCCCGAGGTATGGTTGTACCGAGGCGCCTGGCAGGAGTGGAGTGTCACGGATGCGTCATGGCTCGTGCCGATGTCGCAGGAAGAGCTTCGCCTCAAGATCCAGGCGATCTTCAAGCACCAGTCGCAGAAGGATTCTGCACCGTTCCCGGGTCAGGACGACCGCGAATTCTGGCAGCGCGTCGACGCACGCAACAAGGACACCGCGGCGCTCCTCGACCGTCTTGGTCTCGCCGAATATTTCGCCATGGAAGCATACGTCGTCGATTAGGAGCTGCCTGTGACGCGCTTCACCACGCTCGACGCCATCGTTCTGGTGGTGTATCTCGCCGGAACGACGGGGCTTGGACTCTACGTCGGGCGCAAGCAGCGCGACGCGAAGGACTACTTCGTCGCCGACGGCGCGATCCCATGGTGGGCGGTGATGTTTTCGATCGTCGCCAGCGAGACCAGCGCGCTGACATTCATCAGCATCCCGGGCCTCTCGTATGGCGCGGCGACGGGCACTGGCAACCTCGGATTCCTGGAGGTCGTGGCCGGGTACATTGTCGGCCGGTTCGTCGTGGCCGGCGTGCTCCTTCCCAGGTACTTCGCGGGGAATCTCGTCACGGCGTATGCGCTGCTCGAGACCCGCTTCGGTCTGACGACGCGCCGGTTCACGTCGATCGTGTTCATGGTCACACGGGCGGTGGCCGATTCGGTGCGGGTGTTCGCGACAGCCATTCCGGTTGCGCTCATCATCGCGCCGTCGATGACGAACAAGTCGGCCGTCATGCCGACGGCGGTGCTGATCCTCGGCCTCCTCACGGTCCTGTACACGTACAAGGGCGGCATGAAGGCGGTCGTATGGACGGAGCTCGTCCAGGCAGGCATCTACATCAGTGGTGCCATTGCCGCGCTCGTGATCCTTGGCCAACTGGTTCCCGGTGGCTGGTCCCACATCTGGAGCACCGCAGCCGCCGCTGGCAAGACGCGCGTGCTCAACTTCGACTTCACGCGGTCTGACCCCCATACGGTGTGGGCCGGACTCATCGGCGGTGCGTTCCTCGCGATGGCGTCACACGGTACCGACCAGCTCATCGTCCAGCGGTTGATGTCGTCGCGCTCGTTGAAGGATGCGCAGAAGGCGATCATCGGTTCAGGCTTCGTGGTCTTCCTCCAGTTCACCCTGTTTCTCACGATCGGGCTCGGGTTGTGGGTGTTCTATCAGGCCAGGCTCTTCCCGACCACCGACGTGATCTTCCCGACGTTCATCCTTGAGCGCATGCCGCCGGGCCTCGTCGGCCTCATTGTCGCGGCTATCGTTGCGGCAACGATGAGCACCCATTCCGGCGCGATCAACTCGCTGGCAGGTGCGACGACGCACGACATCTACCTGCCGATCACGAAGCGTTCGGTGGACGACCCGCAGACACTGAAGATGGGCCGACTCTTCGCCCTCGTCTGGGGTCTCGCGCTCACCTTCGGTGCCCTGCTCTTTCCGCAGGACACGAAGACGCCGGTCGTGGTCGTCGCGCTCAGCATCGCCTCCTTCACGTCCGGCGGACTGCTCGGCGGGTTCTTCCTGGGGATCTACTGGCGTCGCGCCATTCAGCGCGACGCGATCCTGGGCATGTCGATCGCCATCCTGATCATGGCGTTCGTCGTCTTTGCGAAGCCGATTGCGGCCGCCTATCCTTCGCTGTCTTCTGCGCTGGCGCCGGTTACCGGCATCGCCTATCCCTGGTTCGTGCTGATCGGGGTCACCATCACTCTCGTCGTGGGCATCATTTCCTCCTTCACGCATCCCATGCCGGCTCGCGTTCCGGCATCGACATGACCTTCATCGTTGCCGGAGTGGATGGCGGCGGGTCGAAGACACGGATCATCATCGCCGACGGGAGCGGCGCGACGCTCGGGGAGGCCGTCGGGCCTGGAAGTGCGGTTCGGCCGGGTGCTGCAGAACACTCCGCGACCGTTATCGCGTCCACGCTGGCGGAGGCGCTGGCGTCGTGCGGCATGGCCGACGTCGTGCCGCACGTGCTGTGCGTCGGTGTCGCGGGAGCGGGGCGCGAGCCCGAGCGCGAAGCGATACTCGAAGCACTCACGGCCCGCGAGATCGCCGAAGACGTCGTCATCCAGTCCGACTTTGCGATTGCGCTGGAAGATGCGTTTGGCGACGGGCCGGGCGTGCTGCTGATCAGCGGAACAGGTTCGGCGGCCTTTGGTCGGGGCCCGTCCGGCACGAGTGCCCGCTGTGGCGGATGGGGTCCGATCTGCGGCGACGAGGGCAGCGGTGCGTGGATCGGTCGGCGCGCGCTCAGCGTCGTGACGGCATCTGCAGATGGTCGCGAGCCGGAAACTGCCCTTGTCGGGGCCGTGCTCACGGCGGCGCAGGTGAACGAGCCTCAGGAGCTCATCGCCTGGGCTGCGCAGGCGACGCCGGCCGTGTTCGCGTCGCTCGCGCCAGTCGTCAGCAGCGTCGCCGACGCGGGGGACCTCCGCGCGAATGCGATCATCTCGCTCGCGGTGGAGGAACTCGTGCTTCATGTGCGCACGCTCGCGCGATCGCTCTTTGGTGACGAGCGCGCGGCAACGCCGCTGGCATTCACCGGCGGTATCCTCACGCGCGGAACCACGGTGCGAAAGCGGCTCGAGCAACGGTTGCGGTCAGCCGTGCCGGGCGCGCAGATCCATGCGGACGAGGTCGTACCCGCGCGCGGCGCGGTGCGCGGCGCCCTGAGGCATCTCGGCGGCGCGCTGACCTAGACTTTACGGCGCCGTGACGCCACCGCAGTACGACGCTCCCGCCCACGACGAAACGAACGTCTAGCCAACTCACAGCTGGAACTGCCGAGCGCCGAGCTGCGAGCCAACTCACAGCTGGAACAGCCGAGCGCCGAGCTGTGCGCGAACTGAGAGCTGGAGCTTATTGCTCGCCGCTCGGCTTCACATGGCACTTCGTACCACAATATCGCGGGTGATGGTGAGCCGAAGTGCACTCCACTGAGGGAGGCAGGCATCGATGCCCTGCGAATTCCACCGTCCGTCGCAAAGGCGGATTGTTCGTCCACTATGCGCTGGCCGACCGGAGCATGTTCGACGTGTGCGACGTGATGTGCGGCCGCATCGAGGCGCAGGAGAAGGACCGGCACTGGACGGCGCCGCCGGGCATCCCGAGCTCGCCGGCATGATGAGCGGCGGCGTCAGCGATTTCGCGCTCACCCCGACCACGGCGTACGGCGTTGGCGCCCTGGCGTACGTCGTCGGGACGGCGAGCTTCAAGATGGGCTGAGCAGCGCAGTCGGCGAAGCACACCGAAGTCCTGCAGAAGGGCGCCGACGGCAAGTGGCGCTACGTCGTTAGCATGTTCAGCGGCATCACACCGCCGGCCGCCGCGGCGGCACCTGGAAAGAAGTAACGACTCAACAGTGTGGGTCGCATGATTGTGGAGTCAGGGAGGTGACCACAGTGTCCTGTGGATCCTCCAATGTTTAGTTAGCCTACCGTTGCTGCTCTACGGACGGCACCGTCAGCGCACGACCCGCAAGCGCGTCGGCAACAGGCGTGTCCTGCGACGAGAGCTCGAACACGCCTTCCCACCGCGCCATCACCACGGTTGCCAGACAGTTGCCCACGAGATTGATCGACGTCCGCGCCATGTCCATCAGTGCATCGACGCCGAGAATCACCGCAACGCCCTGGAGCGGCAGGCCGAACTGCGCCAGCGCGCCGGAGAGGATCACGAGCGACGCGCGCGGCACCGCGGCAACACCCTTGCTCGTGAGCATCAGTGTGAGCATCATGAGGATCTGCGCTGAGATCGGCATGTCGATGTTCGCGGCCTGTGCGACGAAGACGGAGGCGAGTGCGAGATAGAGCGTGCTGCCGTCGAGATTGAACGAGTAGCCCGTGGGCAGCACGAAGGACACGATGCGCCGCGGCACCCCCAGCTTCTCCATGTTCTGGAGTGCGAGCGGCAACGCTGCCTCGGACGACGCCGTCGTAAAGGCGATGAGCCACGGCTCCTTCGTCGCCTGCCAGAACCGGCGCAGCGGCACCTTGAAGAAGAGGGCGATCGGGATGAGCACGAAGAGCACGAACACGGCGAGCGCCCCGTACAGCGTGAGCACCAGGACGCCGAGGTTGCGCAGTACACCAAGCCCGCTCTTGCCGACAGTCACCGCGATCGCGCCGCCGATGCCGAACGGGGCGAACGCCATCACGATGCCCACGAACTTGAACATGACCTCGCTCAAGCTCTCGCAGAACGACAGCATGAACGCCTTCGCGGGGCCCTGCACCTTCGACAGCGCGACCGCAAACAGGATCGCGAAGAAGACGATCTGCAGCACCTCGTTCTTCGCCGCCGCATCGAAGAAGCTCTGCGGCACCGTGTGCTCGACGACGCCCGAAAAGGTCGCGTGCGTCTGCGCAAGCTGCGTCCCGGTGTCGGCGCTGGCGTTGTCGAGTTGAACGCCGCGGCCGGGCTTCACGATGTTCACCGCGAGCAGTCCCACGACCAGGGCCAGCGTCGTCACGACCTCGAAGTACACGATCGACCGGAAGGCGAGCTTCCCCACGCGCTTCATGTCGTCCCCGTGGCCGGCGATGCCGACGACGAGCGTCCCGAACAGCAGCGGCACGATCAGCGACTTGATCATGCGCAGGAATACCGACGACAGCACCTGGAGGTCGGAGGCCTGGAAGCCCTTTGCATCAGGTCCGTGATCGGGGAACAGGTACCCGACGAGCACTCCGAGCACCATCGCGATCACGATCTGCTGCGTCTGCGTGATCCGGCGCAGTCCGGTGCGCGGAGGCGTCGGCGCCGCCGCGGGTGAGGCTCCAACAGTCATCTGATCAATTGATGGGGGAAGCGCCGCCCGCGGCGCGACGCAGAACCGAGTTGCGGTAGCCGTAGGCTACGTAGATGACGAGGCCGATCACGAGCCACCAGCCGAAGCGCTCCCACGCCTGCCGGGGAAGACCCTTCATGACGAACACGCACGCCGCGGCGCCGCCAAGGCAGACAGGCCAGACGAACGGCACCCGGAAGGGGCGCGGACGCTCCGGCTCGGTATAGCGCAGCACCAGCACGCCGATGCATACCAGCGCGAACGCGAACAGCGTCCCGATGTTGGTGAGGTCGTAAGTTTCGCCCGCATCACCGATGAGCGACCAGAGTGCCACGAAGAGTCCGGTGATGATCGTGGTGACGTACGGCGTGCGCGTCTTCGCGTCAATCTTCGCGGCCCACTGTGGCAGCAGGCCGTCGCGCGCCATCGCGTAGAAGATGCGCGGCTGTCCGTACTGGAAGACGAGTAGCACGGCCGTCATTGAAAACACGGCGCCGAGCGCAACGAGCCACGCCGCACCCTGCATGCCGGTCGCCTGAAGCGCGTACGCCAGCGGATCCGCGTGAAGGCTGGGGTCGAGCTCCTTGTAGTTCACCATCCCCGTAAGCACCGCTCCCACGGCAACGTAGATCACGGTGCAGATCGCCAGCCCGCCCAGGATGCCGATCGGCAGATTCCGTTGCGGATTCTTGGTCTCTTCTGCGGCCGTGGAGATCGCATCGAACCCGATGTACGCGAAGAACACAATCGCCGCGCCGTGATGGATTCCCGCGAATCCATTGGGCGCAAATGGATGGTAGTTGACGGGGTTGATCTTCGTCATGCCAGCGGCGATGAAGAGCGCCAGCGCCAGCAGCTTGACCACTACCATGATGTTGTTCGCCCGCGCACTCTCGCGAACGCCGCGAAGCAGCAGCCACGTGATCGCCATGACGATCGCGAAGGCCGGCACGTTCACGAGCACGGGAATCCCCGCAACGTGGGGTGCCGAGTCGATCAAGCTGTGAATCGTGGGATCGGAGCTGAGCAGCGCCGTGCGGTAGCCGGTCGTCAGCCATACGGGCAGGTTGATGAATCCGCCCGTTAACGTCTTGAAGTAGTCACCCCACGATATCGCGACGGCCACGTTTCCGACGGCGTACTCGAGGATGAGATCCCAGCCGATGATCCACGCGACGATCTCACCGAGTGTGGCGTACGTGTAGGCGTATGCGCTACCCGCCTGCGGAATCATCGACGCAAGCTCGGCATAGCACAGCGCCGCGAGGGCGCAGACGCCACCGAGCAGCAGGAACGAGAATACCAGCGCCGGCCCGGCACCGCTGCGGATCACATGACCGGCGGCATCGGTCTGGCCTGCCGCTGCCGTTCCAATCGCGCCAAAGATGCCCGCCCCGATCACCGCACCGATGGCGAGCATGATCAGGTCGCCGGCCCCAAGCACTCGCTTGAGGCCGTTGGCGCTCTCCTCCATCACCGCAATCGGCTTTCGTGCGAAGAGCGAGTTCATGCCTGGGGAGTGCGGGTCGCCTAGATGAACAGCGGCGCGAGAACCAGCGTAATCGTGCTCAACAGCTTGATCAGCACGTGCAGCGACGGACCGGCCGTGTCCTTGAACGGATCACCCACCGTGTCTCCCACGACCGCGGCCTTGTGGGCCTCGGAGCGCTTGCCGCCGTACGCACCGGTCTCGATGTACTTCTTGGCGTTGTCCCAGGCGCCGCCGCCGTTGTTGAGGAAGCCGGCCATCAGGATTCCCGTGATCGTCGCGACCATCAGCAGCGCTGCGACCGACTCTGCCCCCATGAACTCCCCTGCCCCGCCGAAGCGCTTGAACAGCAATCCGACGATGATCGGGAAGAGTACGACGAGCGCGCCTGGCAGCACCATGGCCTTGAGGGCACCGACCGTCACGATGTCGACGCACGCCGCGTAGTCCGGCTCCTCCGTACCCTCCATGATGCCCGGGCGCTCCTTGAACTGCCGGCGCACTTCCGTGATCACCGACTGCGCCGCCTTGCGCACCGCCGACATCGCGAGCGACGAGAACCAGAACACGAGCATCGCGCCGAGCAGTCCGGCCACGAACACCACCGGCTTCGACAGGTCGACGTGCAACGTCTGGCCCGTGAGGTTGCGGACTTCATCGAGGTACGCGGAGAACAGCAGGAACGCCGCGAGTGCGGCGGAGCCGATCGCGTAGCCCTTCGTGAGCGCCTTGGTCGTGTTGCCGACCGAATCGAGCCGATCCGTCTTCTCGCGAACCGACTCCGGCTGGCGCGACATCTCGACAATACCACCGGCGTTATCGGTGATCGGTCCGAACACGTCCATCGCGAGGATGTAGCCTGCAGTACCGAGCATGCCCATCGTGGCGACCGCGGTACCGAACAAACCACCGATCGATTCGCCGGCGTCGTTCACGAGACCACTCGTCTGGCCGAGCGAGTAGCTGGCAATGATCGCGATGCCGATCGTGATGACTGGCAGCACGGTCGACTCCATGCCAACGGCGAGGCCCGCGATGATGTTCGTGGCCGGACCGGTCTGGCTGGCTTCCGCGATGCTCAGCACCGGACGGTAGCGGTATTCGGTGTAGTACTGCGTGATGAACACGAAGGCGATCGACGTCGCGATGCCGATGACGCCGCACCAGAAGAAGTGCATCCACGCATTCGGCGCGGACGCGACCTGGAGCAGCGTGCGGCTGGCAAAGAAGAACATGACCGTGACGAGCGCTGCCGTGACGTAGTAGCCGAAGTTCAGCGCCTTCATGGGATCGGCGTCTTCCTTCGTCTTCACGACCATGACGCCGACGATCGAGCAGAGCAGCCCGAGCGCCATGATGACGAGCGGGAAGAGAATGCCATTGATGCCGAATGACTTGAAGAGCAGCACGCCGAGGATCATCGCGCCGATATTTTCAGCGGCGGTGCTCTCGAAGAGGTCCGCGCCGCGGCCGGCGCAGTCGCCGACGTTGTGGCCGACGAGGTCGGCGATCACGGCGGGGTTGCGCGGATCATCTTCCGGAATGCCCGCCTCGACCTTGCCCACCAGATCGGCGCCGACGTCAGCCGCCTTCGTGTAGATGCCGCCGCCAAGCTGCGCGAACAGCGCGACGAACGACGCGCCGAACCCGTAGCCGACGATGAGAAACGGAATGTGCTGCGCCCATTCGTTCGCATCCATGCCCTGCGGCGCCATGGCCGACAACGCGGCAAACAGTCCGCCGACGCCGAGCAGGCTCATGGCCACCGTGAAGAGACCCGAGACTGCGCCGCCGCGCAGCGCCGTCTGCAGCGCGTCGTTCAGGGACGTCATCGCTGCCGCGGCAACACGAATGTTCGTGCGGATGGAGACCCACATGCCCACGTAGCCGGCGACGGCGGAGCTCAGCGCGCCCAGCAGGAACGAGGCAGTGACATACATCGCAAAGGTCTTCGGATCCTGCACGGGATCATTCGGCGTCGTGTGCCGGAAAAATCCGTATCCGATACCGAGCAGCGCCGCGACGACCAGCGAGAGCATCCCGATCGTCTTGTACTGGCGCGCGAGGTACGCCTCGGCACCCTGCTGGATGGCGTTGGAGATCTTCTGCATCTCGGGCGTGCCGCGGCTGCGCGAGAGCACCCACTTGGCGAGGAAGACGGCAAAAATCAGGGCGAGTAAACTCGAGCCGATGACGACGTAGATCAGCGAGGACTGCGTTTGCGTCATGTTGCGTGGAAGGTGGGAATGCCTGCGAAGGACGTCACGACGACCGGGCGGTCGTCGCGGCGGAGGTGGGCGCCCACTGCGGTCGCCGTACAGCGGTGTGTGACGAGATTCCCACAGCCGGCGGGCGGGTAAACATCGCTTTTGGTCGTCCGCTATCGGGCTGCGGCGTTGCGTCGGTCGAAACGGCCGAGCTGCTCATGCAGGGGACGGAAAAAGCGAGAAGGGCGTCGTCGGCGTTAGCCGCCGGCGTTCGTGGGGAATCCGCAAAATGTAGGGGGGAGCAACGACTGCCGCTAGACCGCGCGTCGGCCGGCGTCCTGCTCAGAACTCGTAGCCGACCTGTGCTTTCATGCGCAGCGGGGTGCCGTCGGGTCGTGTGCCCGGGCGGAAGCGCATGGACCGGAGGACACTCGAGATACGCCGATTATAGTCGCCGTCGCGCGTCTCGGAAAACTTGAAGTCGAGCACGCGGCCAGTGGAATCGACGTCGAATTCGGCGATGAAGCGAAATCCCCGCACGCTGGACGGGGGCGGCAACGGCGGGAGGAAGAACTCGATCGGCTGGGGCGGATAGTTCACCTGCGAGCCGCCACCGGTTCCCGGACCCACGCCGGAGCCGCGCCCAGCACCGATGCCGGAGCCCACGCCGCCACCGCTGCCCGGGCCGTTGCCAGCGGTGCCGTCGTTGCCAGTGCCGGGACCCGTTCCGGTTCCCGCTATGTTCGTGACCGGCGCCGCTACGGGAGGCTGTTCGGGTGGCTTCACCGCCGGGGCAGGCGGCAGCGTGACCGGTGGAATGGGCGTATCCACCTTGGGAGTGACGGGTGGGGCGATCGGCGGCAGGCTGGTAGGAGTCGGAACCTGGGTGGGTGCCACGCGCACAAACCGAATCGTGTCCCGCGTGCCGATCATGCCGCCGCGTCCGCCGCCTCCGCCACCGGCCGGACCCGCACCGCCCGCGCCCTGCTGGATGGGCACGATCATGGTCCGTGCGAGAACGATGGGAAACAGCAACAGTGCGATGATGGCCGCGTGCACGAGCACGGATACAATCACGCCCTGACGGCGTCCCTCGTCGCGCCACGGCATCCCGATCGGTACCCGGTACGCGGGCCGCTCCGGTGGATCGTGTGTTCCGTCGTCGTCGGGCAGTGTCATTTCATCCGGTTCGTCATGGCGTTTACCGCGGTCGGAAAGGTCCCGACGTTATACGGCGGACGACCCTCGAAAGGTTCGTCCGCCGTATGGTCCATCGTGTCTAACGGGCCAACTGATCCGTTCGCTTACTTCGTCGAGCCCGGTGTGTCCTTGGGCGGAACGCCGATGACCTTCACTCCTGAGCCGCGCGAGATGTCCATCGCGTGCACGACGCGCTCGTATTTCACGTCGGGCGATCCCTTCACGAAGATCACCTTTTCCGGACGCGGATCATAGATCTCCTTGAGCCGCGGGCCGAGGTGTTCCTCGTCGACCTTTTCGGAGTTGATCGAATAGTCTGTCGGCGAGACCTCGAGCACGATCTGGTTCGACTGCGCGCCTGGTGGTGCCAGCGCCGGCGTGGGATCGGGGAGCTGCACGTCCACCGTCTTCCGCATGGTGGGCAGTGCCGCCATGAAGATGATGAGGAGCACGAGCAGCACGTCGATCATGGGCGTGACGTTGATCTCGTTCGTCAGCCCGCCGCTTCCACCTGATGAGAATGCCATATGTGTGGCTCCTTACTTAGGTGGAGTGTTCAGTTGTGCCTTCGAGTCGCCCGCGACGGTCGAAACTGTTCCGTTCTTCTGGTCGCCGATGAGTCCGAGCATGCGCACGCCGTTCTTCGATGCCATTTCCGTCGCGTCGACGACCTTCGAGTACAGAAGGTCCTTGTCGGCCTTGAGGTACATGATCTTGTCGACGGTGCGCGTCTCGTAGATGCTCTTGATTCGCGCCTCGATTTCCGTCTTCGCGATCGGCTGCTTGTTCAGGTAGTAGTTGCCATCGCGGTCGATGCCGAGGACCTGATCGGTCTCTGCATCCTCCGGATGATCCTTCAGGTTCTGCCCCTGCGGGGGAACCGCATTGAATCCGGCGAGCAGGGCGGGCGTGACCACCATGAAGATGATGAGCAGTACGAGCATGACGTCGATCATTGGTGTCACGTTCGGTTCTGCCTTCACGCCCCCGCCGCCGCCACCTGCTGACATTGCCATCGAGCTTACCTCCTCGGGGAATGAAGCGCGATCAGGTCAGCGGCGCGTTCGCGTTCGACGAAGCATTGAACTCACGGGTGAAGCGCGACCGGCCGAATTCGCCCGAGACGCCCTTGATGAGATAGTCGATCATTTCCTTCGAGACGTAGGTCATCTCGACCGTGAGGTTGTCGATCTTCGTCTGGAAGTAGTTGTAGGCCCACACCGCCGGAATCGCGACGAGCAGTCCGAGCGCCGTCGTCGCCAGTGCCTCGGAGATACCGCCGCCGATGGCGGCCAGTCCACCCGAGCCCGACTTCGACATGCCCTGGAAGGCGTTGATGATTCCGATCGTGGTGCCGAGCAGTCCGACGAACGGCGCCGTGGCGCCCACCGTGGCCAGCACGGCCAGGCCGCGCTTCAGGTTGGTGATCTCGAGGAGCATGTTGCGCTCGACGGCGCGCTCGGCTGAGTTGATGTCCGAAACGGTGACTGAACCATCCTGAATGAGCGGCTTCACTTCGCCAAGCGCGCCACCGAGGACGAGCGCGACGTGAGATTTCTTGTAGCTCTCAGCGAGCTTGATGGCTTCGGTGAGGTTGTCTTCCTCGAGAAACTGCGAGAATTCCGGCGCGAACTTGATCGTTTCCTTCTGTGCCTTGCGCAGGCTCCACCACTTGGAAACCATCACGGTGAGTGAATAGATGGACATGACCGCCATGACAAATACGATGCCCTTGGCGAACGTGCCCATGCTGCTCCACATGTCCATCAACGAGAGATCCATGCTTGTTCTCCGGAGAGGTTATTCGCCCTTGGTGAGCGAGAAGGTGAACGGTTGCTGGACGAGCTGCTTGACTTTCTTGCCGCCCACTTCGGCTGGGTAGAAACGCATGTTCGGGAGCGCGTTCTTGACCGCCTGGGTGAACAGCTCGTGCGATGACTTCAGCACCTTGAAGGTGCCGGCCTCGTAGCGACCGTCCGCATCAACGACGAACTGGGCGAGCACCTCGCCCTCGACGTTCGCCGAACGGAGCATGTCGGGGTACCGCAGGTTTCCGGTGCCCGGAATCTGCTGCACCTGCTTCTCGACCTGGAACTCGAAATACGGCTGGTCCGTGTTGACCGGTCCCGTGCCGCCGACGACGCCCTTCGCGACGCCGCCCTGCACGCCCTTGCCGCTGAAATCGGCCTCGTCCGTCACCTTCTTGGACAGGTCGATGTCGGGCAGGACGTCGGGCACCTTGATCGGCGCCGTCAGCACCTGGAAGCCCTTCGGCGGAGGCGGCGCGACCACGACCTCCTTCGGGATGGGCTTCGGCTCTTCCTTCGGCGGCGGCGGCTCCTTCTTCTTCACGTCGACGAACTCGACCTTCTCCGCGTGCGCCTTCTCGATCGTGTTCTTCGCCTGCAGCGTTCCATACACGGCGCCAACACCGAGCAGCGCGTGCAGGATTCCGCTGAAGATCAGGCCGCCCGTGGAACGCTGCTTCTTGGGCTTGGATTCGAGCAGATTATTGAACATGTCCTCTCAGACCTTCCCTTGGCTAAAGGACGGACACTCCCGCTTCCTCGAATCAAACTACCCGGGTGCCCGAATCCCGGAACCAGCGGTGGATTAAGATTTCGTGAATTCGGAGCTGTTGCAGGTATCGGTCCCGCGCTACCCAGCCGCTGTATCCTCGTGGGCGTTGACGAGCCTCGGCAATACCACGGTGAACGCCGATCCACGGCCCAGACGCGACTGTGCCGTCACACGGCCGCCGTGCGCCTGCGCGATCCACTGGCTGATTGCCAGACCCAGCCCGAATCCGCTGCGCTCGCTTCCGCGTGAGCGTGCCCGGTCGGCGCGCCAGAATCGATCGAAGACGTATGGGAGGTCCGCCGCGGAGATGCCGATGCCCGTGTCGCGCACCGTGAAGGCGACTTCCTCTCCGACGAGACGGCTCAACGACAATTCCACGCTCCCCCCTGGGGAGGTGTACTTGATCGCGTTGGTAATGAGGTTCAGGAACAGCTGACGCAGGCGGCGCGCATCGCCATCCACGATGGCTTCCTCGAGGACGCTGAGACTGACGCGCTGGCCCGCGTGCTCGCCAAGGATGACGGCGGTCTCGTAGACATCGCGTACGAGCGCGCCCAGCGCCACCGGCTCGCGATGCAGGTCGAACCGGCCCTCGTCGGCGCGCGCGAGGGTGAGCAGGCTGTCGACGAGATCGGACATGCGGGCCGTCTCCTGCAGGGCTTCCTCCAGCGCCTGCATCGCCTCGCTTCCCGCTGCATTCGGGTGCATGGCGCGCTCGACGTCGGCGCGCATGACGGTCAACGGCGTCTTCAATTCATGGCTCGCGTCGGCGGTAAAGCGCCGAAGCGCGCCGAAGGATGTCTCGAGGCGTCCGATCATGGCGTTCAACGTCGTCCCCAGACGCGAAAGCTCCTCGCTGCCGAGATCGAAGGGCAGCCGCCGATGCAACGAGCGTCCGTCGGTGATCGCCTCCACCTCGTTGATGATCTGCTCGATCGGTTCGATCGCCTGCCCTGCGATGCCGTACGAGACGCCGATCGAGGCCAGAATGAGGAACGGGAATACCACGACCATCGTGCCGAACAGCACGCTCGGCGTGAGTTCGATCATCGTCGTCGGAACTCCGGCCACGACGCGCGTGATGAACTTCAGGGCAGAATCAGGACGTGAGGCCAGGAGCAACGCTCCACCGAAGTTCCGCTCCGCGACCGGCACCTCCTCCGGCTCGCGGTCAGGATCGAGCTTCACCGCGGCGCGGTCGACGTCGAGCCGGTCGTCGTCGGAGAGCATGCGAATGCCGACGGAGCTGTAGATCTGCCGGTCATCCTTGTCGTAGACGAGATAGTAGCCCGGCACGCGATCAAGGAGGTCGACCAGGTCCGGCGTGGCGAAGACGCACAAGCGATCACCGATGTTGCCGCACGGGCGCCGCTCGGTGAGCGTCCTCCCTTCGCGTGCCGCGGCGCGAATGAGGAACAGCGTCCGGTCGGCCTCGTCGATCGCGGCGCGGCCGAGCTGCTTGAGCTGGAGGCCGCGCGCGTTATGCGCGAAGTAGAGTGCCCCGGCGAACAGGATCATGTTGCCGACGAGCGCGAAGCCATAGGCCACCGTCAGTCGCGCGCGAAGCGTCGCCATGTCGCGCGGCTAAGGCTTCAGGACATAACCGACGCCGCGCACGGTGGTGATCAGCTTCCGGGCGTGCTTCGCGTCGATCTTCTTGCGCAGGTGATTGATCACGACATCCACGATGTTCGTGCCTGGATCGAAATGATAGCCCCACGCGTATTCCGTGATGAGCGTGCGGCTCATGACGCGCCCCTGATGGCGCGCGAGATACTCCAGCACGGTGTACTCCTTGGGCGTGAGCTCGATCAGCTCGCCGTTGCGGCGTACCTCGCGTGTCGTCTGGTCGATCACGAGGTCCCCGACGGTGTTCGTCTGCGACGCGATCGAGCGCGGGCGTCGCGCGAGTGCCTCGACGCGCGCAAGGAGCTCCTCGAAAGCGAAGGGCTTGGTGACATAGTCGTCTGCGCCGGCGCGCAGCGTGGCCACCTTCGCATCGACGGCATCCTGCGCCGTCAGCACGAGCACCGGACGCTCGAAGCCCCGGGCGCGCAGGCTTTGGAGCACGTCCAGGCCATTCTTCCCCGGCAACCGCATGTCGAGAACGATGAGGTCGTACGCCTCCGAGCTGGCGCGGCGCTCGCCCTCCTCCCCATCGGTGGCGAGATCCACCGCCCATCGATGCTCCTCCAGCCCCCGCTTCACGTACTGTCCTACCGTCGCATCGTCCTCGATGACAAGGATACGCATTCGCTACTCGACGTCGTTCGGACGCACGAATCCGTACTCGCGGATCTTCCGATACAGCGTTTTCGAGCTGATGCCCAATGCCGAGGCCGCGTGTCCCTGGTGCCAGCTGGTCGTGTGCAACACTGATTCGATATGACGTCGCTCGAGCTCCGCAAGCGAGATCGAAGGCGCGCTCGCCGACGTCGTCGGAGCGGAACCCTGGAGCTGGAGCGGGATTGAGCTGCCGCGTATCACGGGCCCATGCGAGAGGAGCACGACGCGCTCGATCACGTTCTTCAGCTCGCGTACATTGCCGGGCCACTGATAGCGCGTGAGCACTTCAAGTGCGTCCGGAGCCAACGTGGGTGGCGTCGCCTTGCCGTACTGCCGGAGGAACTGCCGCGCGATGAGCGGGATGTCCACGGCGCGCTCACGCAGGGGGGGCAGCTTGATCTCGATCGTGTTGATGCGGTACAGGAGATCATCGCGAAACAACCCCTCGGCCACGCGCTGCGCGAGATCGCGATTCGATGCCGCGAGGATGCGGACGTCGACCTCCACCTTCTGGGTACCGCCGACCCGATAGAAGCTGCGCTGATCCAGCGCTCGCAGCAGCTTGCTCTGCAGCTTCAGCGAGAGCTCCGTGATCTCGTCGAGGAAGAGCGTTCCGCCGGCGGCCAGCTCCATGAGGCCGAGCTTGCGCTCTTCCGCCCCCGGGAACGCGCCGCGCTCGTGTCCGAACAACTCGCTCTCCAGCATTCCCTCGCTCAAGGATGCGCAGCTCACATCCACGAAAGGGCCGGACCGCCCACTGAGGCGGTGCAGCATCGCGGCGACCAGTTCCTTCCCCGTGCCCGACTCACCCGTGATGAGGACGGCGCTGTCGCTGGGCGCCACCTTCGCCACGACATCGAGGACCGCCTGGAGGGGCGCGTACTGGGTCGCGATCTCGTGTGCCCCGCCAGCGCGCTTGAGCTGTGACTGCAACAACACATTCTCACGCGCGAGACGACGCTTCTCCCAGGCGCGACGCACGAGCACGTCGATCTCCGCCATGCGATATGGCTTGGCCATATAGTCGTAGGCGCCGAGCTTCATCGCACTGATGGCGGTCTCGATCGTGCCGTTGCCCGTGATGATGATGACTTCCGGCGGATCGGCTTCCGAACGCACCTGCTTGAGCACCTCCAAGCCATCCAGCTCGGGCATGACGATGTCCAGCAGCGCGACATCGTACGCCTCGGCGCGCAGCGCATCGAGCGCGGCGCGGCCATCCGTCACGGTCCGGGTCGCGTAGCCGCGCCCATTCAGGAAGTTCGTGAGGATCTGCCCGAGGTGCACCTCATCCTCGGCGACCAGCACTTTGATCTTCGACTCGCTCACGAAATGTCCTCGGTTACGTCGCAACGCGGGAGAATGATCCGGAACACGCTTCCTTCGCCTGGCGCGCTGTCCACCTCGATGCGGCCGTCGTGCTCCGCCACGATCGCATAGCAGATGGATAGGCCCAGGCCCGTGCCGCGCCCTGGCGGCTTGGTCGTGAAGAAGGGCTCGAAGATCTTTGGAAGGTCGGCGCGGCGAATCCCCGAGCCCTGGTCGCTGATCTCGGAGACGACGGACTTCGCGTCTTCCCCCCAACGCGTGCGGAGCGTGACGGTGCCATTGTCCTGCATCGCATCCATCGCGTTGATGAGGAGCGACATGTAGACCTGCATCAACTGCTCGGCGTTTGCCTTGACGACCGCACTGAGCGATCGATCGAGGTCGACCTGCACGGTGAGCTTCTTGAAGCGCGTGTGGTATCGCAGGACGTACAGCGTGCGCTCGATGGCGTCATTGACGTTCACCAGCGACTTGTCGCCCGCCTTGGGGCGGCTGAAGTCGAGCAGCGAATCGATGATACCCTTGCAGCGGAGTACTTCGCTCTGGATGAGGCGAAAGCCATCGAGGATTTCCGCCGGCGAGTCCTCATAGGAGAGTTCCAGTCCTTCTGCGCACGCCGCGATGGTGGCGAGCGGATTGTTGATCTCGTGCATCACGCCGGCCGCCAGCGTGCCGATCGCCGCGAGTTTCTCGGCCTGGGCGAAACGGTCCTGCGCGGCGCGCCACTCGGTGACGTCCTCCCCCACGGTGATCACGTGCGTGACCGGCCCATTGTCGAGGCGCATGGGGATCTTCGAGATGCGGTAGGTACGCAGGTCTCCCGTCTGCATCGACTCCATCTGGAAGATCTGGAGACGTCCGGTCGCGAAGACCTCATCGAATTCGCGCCGCAGTACGTTCGCCGGCTGGCGATGCAGGATCTCGAAGATCGTTCGCCCGATCGCCTCCTCGCGCGAGACACCCTGCATCCCCGTTTCCCGCTTGTGGTTCCAGACGGAAATGCGGTAGTCGCGATCGATCACGTACAATCCGACGGGCAGGGAGTCGATGATGCGTTCGGTAACGCGGCGCTCGCGATCGATCTGCCTCGTGCGCTCGATGACCTCGCTCTCCAGGCGCTGCGCATAGGCCGCCTGGCGAAGTACTGGTGCGAGGATGTCGGCGACGGTCGCCAGGAACGTGCGTTGCGCGGGGTGGAGTGTTCCCGTCGGCACCAGCACGAGCGCGCCGAGTGCATGGTGCGCCGCGTCGAGGCGCACGACGACGAAGCCCGCGGCGTTCCCGATGGACTGGCTGTTGAGCTGAGCGCGCAGCAGGAGTGCGCTCGGCGGGGGAGCGCCTACGCGTGCCTCACAGCGCAGATCCGCCTCGCCGCCAAGCCACAGGGAGACACTGGTTGCACCGACGGTGTCGCCAACGCGCTCGAGCACACCCGGGAGCACATCCGCGGGTGCCTCGCGCGCGGCGAGTGCCGCCGCGATCTGCGCGACCGCGTGGAGCAGGGACCGTTCGCCGCCACCGGTCTGCGGGATCGCGGCGGGATCAGTGAACGGAACTCGCGCCTCGGCAGCGCGCGTCGGTGGTGTCTTCAGAGTCGTCACCATGAGAGAATCGAACACAAACTAGGACGAAATGTCCGACACGACAAGATGACCGACGAGGTATTTGTCTACGGAAGCGCGTTGGGTACTAGTGGAGTACCTTTCCGAATTGCTGCGCGTACCCCAAAACCGCGAAAACCATGTCCAGTCCAGTGCCCGCCGTCGGGAGCGAGGCGCCTGATTTCACGCTTCCGTCCACTGTCGGAAGCTCGGTACGCCTTTCGGCTTTTCGCGGAAAAAATGTCTTGCTCGCCTTCTTTCCACTTGCCTTCACCAGTACGTGTACGAAGGAACTGTGTGACATGCGGGACGACTGGGACCAGTTCGCCACCGGCGCGACCGTGGTGATTCCGATCAGCGTGGACTCGACGCCAACGCTGAAGGAATTCAAGCAGAAGTACTCGTTCAAGTCCGATTTCCTGTCGGACTTCAAGCGCGAGGTCGCCCGTCAGTACGGTGTGCTGATCGAGGATCGTTTCTACTCGAACCGCGCGTATTTCCTGATCGACAAGGCGGGCGTCATTCGCTGGGTGCATGTGGAAGACAACCCGAGTGAGAAGCGCACGAACGCCGAGTTGCTCGAGCAGATCAGCGCGATTTCCTAGGCTCAGCCCACGGCGAGCGCGGCGTACCCTGGCGCGGTCACGAGGGCGACCGCACCGAGCAGGCGATACTCCGCGAGGCTGCTATCGGGCACGACCTGCGTTGCCCCGGCGGTACCGGGAATGGTGCCGGCGACCAGTGCGGCGCGCATGGGAGCCTCGAGCAGGTCCCAGGCTTCGGTGATTTCCCCGCCGACGTAGATGCGACCGGGGTTGAATGCACTGACGAGAAGCGCCAGTCCCCGGCCGATGTGTGCGGCCGTCTCCACGAGGGCCTGCACGGCGGCACCCTCCCCGCCGCGTGCACGTCGAATCACTTCCTCGATGCCCGGGAAGGAGGCCTTCCGCGCGCGCCGTGTCTTTCCGTCGCCGCGAGGGACACCGGAGATGGCGTCCGCATAGCGCTCGACGGTGGCGGCGTTGCAGGCCAGTGCTTCCCAGCATCCGCGGCGACCGCAGACGCACTCAGGGCCCGACGAATCCAGCGACACATGACCGAACTCACCCGCGGTGTGCGTCTCGCCACGCAGCATCTCGCCGTTGACGACCAGGCCGACCCCGATGCCCTCGGAGATGCTGACATACGCGAAGCTGTTCACGGAGCGTGTCGCCTCGGGCTCCAGCCAGAGTCGCGCGAGCGCGCACGCGATCGGCGCGCTCTCGATGTAGACCTTCATACCGAGGCGCGCGGACACGTTCGCCCGTAGGTCGACGTCGCGCCACCCTAGGCGAGGCGCGTACAGGAGGCGACCCGTCTTGCGGTCGACCATGCCGGGGAGAACGATGCCAATCCCCTGGCAGCCCTCGGTGCCGTTCGGGGCGTGCTGCCGCAGCAACCGGCTCACTTCGTTCGCAAGCAGATCGGCCAGCTGGTCCGGCGATGCGGGCGTGTCGAACGTCTCACGGGCGAGCATGCGTCCGCCCACGTCGCTCAGCGCAATCGACGACCGGCCCGAGCGAACATCGACGGCGACCACCAGGCGCCCGCGCGTGCGGACGCAGAGCATGGTGGGGCGCCGGCCGCGCGCAGCCGCCGCGGTGCCCTTCTCGAACACCATGCCGCTCTCCACGAGCTCGCGCACGAGGGTGGTGAGCGTTCCACGCCGGACACTCATCCGACGGGCGAGCTCCGCGCGCGAGATCGGCTGGTACTCTCGGATGAGATTGAGCACGATGCGGCGATTGACATCGCGCGGCGTCGAGCGCGTGGCCAACCGAAAGTTGCGGGTGTTGATCTTGCGCATGGTCGCTCTCCAGTCCGATCCATTTTTCAATAAAATCGACCCCTCATGCTGCAGCGAGGGACCGCGCCGAGTGTTCTCTCGTTGACCGCCGTGATGCTATGCAGCAGACGGCGGCCCGGCTCTCCACTTGAGGTCTGGGCGTATCAGTCGCTGCTGACTTGAGTGTTTCGACAACGGCGGTTCGCTCAAGCAGCGCGCACCCACCGCGCTACTGTACAGAAAAGGACGCGACACGACGAATGGTTCCGAATGAACCGGGCGCTCGGCTGCGGTTCTTGCGGCAGCGGCGCGAATCGAGGCATGGAGCGTATCGGGATCGAACCGATGACCTCCTGGTTGCAAACCAGGCGCTCTCCCAGCTGAGCTAACGCCCCCGAATCTTGCAGAACGGAAGTTAACGAACGACGAGCGGAGCGAAAAGCGATGCAGCCTCAGACCACCCATATTCAGAAGCTCACCATCCCCTGCCCTTCCTGCCGCACGTGGAACCGGATCCGTGCGGATCGCGTAGTGGATGGTCCGAGGTGCGGGTCGTGCGGACATCCGATCGCGCTCGACCGCCCCCTGATGCTCGACGACAGCAACTTCGACCGCGTCATCGCGGAATCCGACGTCCCTGTGCTGGTCGACTTCTACGCCGATTGGTGTGGCCCATGCAAGATGATGGCGCCATCGGTGGAGACGCTGGCCCGGGAAACGGTCGGCAGGGCGCTCGTGGCGAAGCTCGACACCGACCGGTCACAGGGCGCTGCCGGACGCTTCCAGATCCGGGGTATTCCCACGTCGATCGTCTTCGTAGGCGGACGGGAAGTGAAGCGTCAGACCGGAGCCGTGCCCCTGGCAACGTTGCGGGAGATGCTGGTGTGACGGAGGATAGGAGGATAGGAGGATAGGAAAAACGGCACCTCGCCAGAGCGGAGGTGCCGTTTCGATCATCCTATCGTCCTATCATCCTTCTATTCGTGCGCCGGTAAAGGCTCCATGGTACCCGCGTCGACCGGAATCTGTACCTCGTCCCGGTAAGGGCTGGTCAACATCGCCACTCGCATGCGGGGAAACGCATTCATGAACGCGAGATAGCACGTTCCCCAAATGCCGGCATAGCCGAGCATGATGGCGACTTCCCAGATGCCGAATGGATTCGAGGCAACTTCGCCGTACAGCGACGGATACACCTCGAGATAGCGAACGAGGAACATCCCAGCCAGGCTGATCGTGGTGAAGAGCGCCAGCGTGGGGCGGAACACCTTCGCCGCGCGGGACAGCAGGCCGAAGAACGGGGCGAAGAATACCATCAGCACCGCCGCCACCGAGAAGTGCATCCATGGATCGATCAGCCGGAGGCGCGGCCAGTGTGTTTCCTCGCCGAGGTTGCCGTACCAGATGATCAGGAACTGGCTGAACGTGAGGTAACCCCAGAACGCGGTGAACGCGAAGCAGAGCTTTCCGAGATCGTGAAAGATGTTCTCGCCGATCATCGCCTCGGCGCCAAGGAAGCGGCGCCACGCCATCACGAGGAGTGTGAAAAGCGTCAGGGCGCAGAGCCACGCTCCCATGAAGAACCACCAGCCGTACAACGTGCTCTGGAAGTGGAGCGACAGGCCCATCGACAGGTCGAACGCGAGGATGGTCCACCCATATCCGAAGGCGAACGCCAGGAAGACGGCGAGCTTGCCCTGCAGGGAGTGCGTGCTGTGGAGCTCGCGACGCTCGTCACCAAAGCCATTGCGCATGCGCGCGCGCAACCCCGCCGCCCACTTTGCGCCTGCCTCGGGAACGAGGCCGACGTCGAGCCGCACGGAGGTGTAGATGTACCAGAGCGACAACAGCGTGATGACCGCGAAGGCGATGATCACCCGCGCCGTGAAAAAGCCTCCGTTATACCACAGCACCTTCTCGGAAACCGGCGGCACCTCGTGGGTCCACGGGAAGATGTGATTTTTTCCGAGGAAGAGGCTCAGGAGCAGGAGCACGAACGCAACGGGTAGAAAGGCGACGTACCCTTCCTCGAAGCGGATGATCGCTCTCGACCAGCGCGCCGTGGTGATGCGCTGCACGGCCACGAACATCACGCCCGCCGACGACAAGGACGTGAAGAAGAGCCAGCTCACGTGGTACGCGCGCCAGGCTCGATCCGGATTGGCCATGAGGCCGATGATGAACGCAAGCGCGCCGATCGCCGCGAGGGCGAGGCAGGCCAGCGAGAGCACCCTCGGCGTGGGCTTCGTGTACGCGCGGATGACTTCTTCGCGCGTCGGGACATGAACGGGATGCAGGCTCACCGTTCGCCTCCGGTCTTCGGTGTCATGGTAGGCGCAACCGCGGGGGGCGTCGCCGTGTCGGCGCGCGTCTGGTGTGCCGATGCCGAATCAGCGGCGGGCATCGCCGACTCCGGGCGCGGAAATGCAAAGCCGCGCGTTGCGTCGGCCTGCGAGCCGGCGTGCTTGTAATACGGCGACGGTCGTGTGGGTCCCATCTGTGAGTAGCCGGGAACCTTGTCGCCGGTCTCACCGGGGAGTCCAACCGGCCCGGTGGCGACCTGATACCTGCCCTGCAGCCCCCGGACGTAGTTCACCACGTCCCAGCGATCCATCTCCTCGATGCGGTTGTATGACGGCATGGCACCGCGTCCATTCCGGAGCATGCCCCAGATATAGCCGTCGGTCCTGCCTTCCGCCGACGCGCCAACGAGCGGCGGCACATACATGCCCTTCTTCGTAACAGGCCCGTCTCCCTTGCCGAGGTCGCCGTGGCATACGGCGCAGTTGATCGAGTAGTACATGCGCCCGTTGTGCAGCGAGCGTGCGTCGGCGGGGACAGCATTCTGAATGGTGGACATGGAGTCGATCGTGCCGGGATAGGCGAGGCGCGACACGGCATACCCCGGCGCAAGCGTTCCATACACGGACACGGAGAACTGCGGGTTGCCCCGCATCGGGATCGTGTCGCTCGGAGACTCCCACGGGTCGTGCTTGGGCTGCTCCTTGAAGTCCGTAAACCACGAGCAGGCGCCCAACGTCGTGGCGAGGGCGAGTGCGGCGAAACGGCGCGCACGGATTCCCGCGCTTGGGGGAGTCATGGAACAGTCAGCGCTCATTGCGGACCTCCAGTGCGCCATGACGGCGGAGAAGGTCGGTCGCTTCAGGAGCGCGATCGGGGCCCGCCGCGACCCAGATGCCGAAGTCGCCATGACTGAAACGCGGATCGTAGCCAACGGTCATCGTGAGCCGTGGGATGCGTGACAAGGCGAACATGCCAAACACGGTCGACAGCGAGCCGATGAGGACCATCAGCTCGAATCCGATGATCGTATAGGGAATCCAGCTCGCGACGGCCTTGCCACCCACGACGATCGGCCAGTAGTCCGAGATCCAGATGGGAATCCAGTAGCCGAACGTGACGCCGCACAGGCCGCCGATGAGCGTGAATTGGCGCACCTTGCTCTGTGGCGCGGCAATCGCCTCCTCGAGCTCGTGGCGCGGCACGGGGCTGAAGACCGAGATATCACGGAAGTTCTGCTTGCGGAGATCCTCGATCGCATGCACGGTCGAGTCCAGTTCGGCGAAAGCGGCGATGACACCCTGCATCAGTGCGCCCCCCCGTCAGTCGGCAGTGGATGGCCGATTGTCCCGTGCGCCGCGTGATGCGACTCCACGTGCGCGTGTCGCATCTTCGGCGGCAGGATCTCCTTGATCTCGGAGATGGCCATCACGGGCATTTGTCGGATGAACAGGAGGAACCACATGAAGAACCAGCCGAACGATCCGAGCAGGATGTTGTAGTCCACCCACGTCGGATGGTAACCACCCCACTGCCACGGCTCGAACTCGTGCGAGAGCGACGGGATGACGATGACGAAACGCTCGAACCACATGCCGATGTTGATAAAAATCGACAGGATGAACAGCCACGTCGTGTTCCGCCGCAGCTTCTGCGAGAACAGGGAGATCGGCAGGACCATGTTGCAGATGAGCATGATCCACGCGGCCCATGTCCACTGCCCGAACACGCGGTTCCAGAAGTATTCCTGCTCGACCGGGTTGCCCGACATCCAGGCGACCTGGAATTCCGTGAGGTACGCCAGCCCGACGACGCACGACGTGAAGAGGCAGAGCTTGGCCGCCGCGTCGAGGTCGTTGATCGTCACGTAGTGCTCCAGCTTGAAGAACTTGCGGAGCGGAATGATGATCGTGAACACCATGCCGATGCCCGAGAAGATGGCGCCGGCGACGAAGTAGGGCGGAAAGATCGTGGCGTGCCAGCCCGGCACATCCGCCATGGCGAAGTCGAACGACACGACCGAGTGCACCGAGAGCACGAGCGGCGTCGCGAACGCCGCAAGGAAGAGATACGCCCGCGTGAAGTGACGCCATTCGTTATCCGAATTCCGCCAGCCGAGCGAGAGTACCGCGAAGATCCGCTGGCGGATCGGATTCTTCTCCTGATCGCGAAGCACGGCGAGGTCAGGAATGAGTCCGATCCAGAAGAACGTCGCGGACACCGTGAGGTAGGTCAGGATCGCGAAGACGTCCCAGACGAGTGGGCTCTTCGGATTGGGCCAGATGAGGCGCCAGTTCGGATATGGAATCAGCCAGAAGAACTTCCACGGCCGCCCGAGGTGAAGAATCGGGAAGAGTCCCGCGGTCATGACCGCGAACACCGTCATGGCTTCCGACGCACGATAAATCGTCGTTCGGAATCCGGCGCGAAAGAGATAGAGGATGGCCGAAATGAGCGTGCCCGCGTGGCCGATACCGACCCAGAACACGAAGGTCACGATGTACACGCCCCACATCACGGGCGGTTGATAGCCCGCCGCACCGAGCCCCTCGTGGATCTGATAGATCCAGGTGATTGCGCCGATGAGCAGACACAGGATCGCGATGCCAAGCATGGCGAACCAGCCGAGCGTCGGTTGAAGGGTGCCGAGGATTTCGCGATCGACCTGCTGGTAGTCGGCGATGGCGGGCAGACGGTTGTTCGCCGTCGGCACATTCGGGCGTCCGGTGCCGTTGCCGTCCGGACGCGGCTGAGCCATGGTGGCCATCGTCGCCCCTAGCCCTTGACCGGCGACGCCGGTCCCGGATGGTTGACCTTCTTCAAATAGACCACGGCGGTGTAGGTGTTGAGCTCTTCGAACACGTGGTAGGCGCGCTTGTCCTCGACCTGCGACGACACGCTCCACCGCGGATCGGCCGCGTCACCGAATACAATGGCGCGCGATGGGCAGGCCTGCGCACAGGCGACCGTGAACTCGTCGGGCACCAGCTCGCGGCCCTCCGACTTCGCCCGGGTCTCGGCTTCACGAATGCGTTGCACGCAGAACGTGCACTTCTCCATGACGCCCTTACCGCGGACCGTGACATCGGGATTGAGCTGTTGATCGAGCGGCTCCGGGAACGCGTACTGCTTGCGATCCGGTTCTCCGTAGCCGAACCAGTTGAAGTAGCGAACTTTGTATGGGCAGTTGTTGCTGCAGTAGCGCGTACCCACGCAACGATTGTAGACCTGCACGTTCAGGCCGTCCGGCGAGTGGTACGTCGCATAGACGGGGCAGACCGGCTCGCACGGCGCGTTGCCGCAATGCTGGCAGAGCATCGGCGCGAAGCGCGCCTCGAAGTCCTCGGTGAACTGTCCTTCGTCCGCACCCTCGAAGTAGCGCTCGAGTCGCAGCCAGTTCATCTCGCGACCGCGCGTGATGTTGAAGCCCGCCTTGGCCACCGCGTAGACCGTGGCGTTCTGCCACGGCGCGCCGACCGTCGGAATGTTGTTCTCGGAGTAGCAGGCGGTAACGCACGCGGAGCATCCCGTGCAGCGCGCCAAATCGATGGTCATGGCCCACCTTCGGGTCGCCATGCCCGACCAGTGGTCGGTGGCGTACATCCCCTTGTTCTTGCCTTGGTCCATCGCGGTCGGGGCCCCGAGTTGCCCCTGAGCGTCGGCCGCAACGGGGGAACGCAATCCCGGCAGGAAGGCGTGGCTGGCTTCGCCCGAGATGTGCTCCTCGTGCTTCGGCGCGCCCGTGCCTTCCTTGCCCTCGACCTTTACTTCGTTCGACGGCTTCTCGTCTCCACGCACGCCCTCAGCGCCGCTACCAGCGAGCAACGTGGCGATCGGAATGGCCTGCGCGATGCCGCGGCCATGCTGGCGTGCCGAGCCTTCCGTGGAAACCAGCGTTTCGTGGTCGCCGGTCTTCGTCAGCGTCGCTTTGGTGCTCGTGAGCGAGAAACCGCCTGCGGCATTCGTTGAAGAAGCCAGGAGGTCGTGTGCACGAACGCCGAGATTTCTGGCGTAGCGGCCGTAGCCCCACTGCATCGGGACGGCCTTGTCGTTCTTGCCGTTGTGGTCCTCGAGCTTCGCGGCTGACGTGTGCCCCTGCCCGATGGCGAGCGCGATCGTGTCGGGGCGAATACCGAGGTAGAGATACGCCGGTGCGCGAAGGGTACCGCTGGCGGTCTTCACCTCGACGATGTCGCCGCGCTCGATGCCGCGCTTGTTCGCGGTTTCCGGATGGATCTCGACCCACGAGCTCCACAGCACTTTCGTGACCGGATCGGGAAGTTCCTGGAGCCACGGCTTGTTGGCGCCTCGTCCGTCCCCGAGCACCGGCGACTGATATACGACGAGGAAGAGGTCACCCTGTGTCTGCTCCATCGCGGCAGCGGGCGCAGTGGGTGGCACCGCAGTGGGCGCAGACCGAGGGGCAGCGGATCCACTCGCCACGCCCTTCTGGAGCGCGGCGGTGAAGGCGTTCGTACCACCGGGAAAGCGGCCGATCAGAACCGAGCGGTAATCCTTCTGCGGGTATTTCGCCGCGTTGGCGGTGTCCTTCTGCGCGAGCTGCATGAGGACGTCGGCCGTGGCGCGCGTGCCGGGGAAGACCGAATCCATCGCGGGCTGCTGCATGGAGACAACGCCCCTTCCCCCTTCTGCATCGCCCCACGATTCGAGCGAGTGATTGTCGGGAAGGATCAGGTCGCAGAGTTCCGTCGTCTCATCCGGAAACATCGAGAAGCTGACCTTGAAGGGCACCTTCGTGAACGCCTCGGCGAACTTTGCGCCGGCCGGAAGATTGTACGCCGGATTGACGCCGCGCAGGAACGCCATCGGCACCTGGCCGGCGCGCATCTGCTCCGTGACCGCGACTACGTCGCTGAACCGCGCGACGCCGTCGAACACACTCGTGGATTCTGCCGGACGGATCGTTGCACCCACGGCGCCGCTGGCCTGATTGATCGCGGCCACTGCCAACGCGACGTCGAGCGAATGCGCACCCGAGGAACCCGCGAGCACCATCGCCGGCCTGGCTGACGACAATTCCTGCTGCAAGCGCGTGAGCGTCGTTTCCGCCACACCGCTCTGCGCAGCCGCGTCGGCAATCGACCCCTTTCCGGCGAGTGCATTGGCGATGGCCAGCTCCGACCCCGGTTTGCATGCGATCCACTGATCGGCATTCAAGCCGGTGAGTGATCGCCGGGCGCCGATGTACACGAACCGTGGCGCGCCCTCGATCTTCGCGCGCGCATCGGCGAAGTCGAGCTGCTGCGGCACCGACATGCCCCAGTTGTCGAGGAAGTCCGCGCCGAAGGAAACAATGAGCTTTGCATCCGCGAACGACAACTTCGGCCACGACACGCCATACGTGCGGCGATTCGCCTCGATCGCGGCGCTGTCAGCCTCGAAGTCCACGCTGAGGTGTGGACGCATCCCGAAGCCGGCAAGCCACGAGTCGAGGAATCCGGGAAAGCTGCCCGTCTCGTGCTGATTGAGGAACACGGCGCTGTTCGCGCCGCCGCGGCTGCGGACTTCGCCGAGCTTCTGGCTGAGGAGCGCGAGTGCGGTATCCCACGGCACCGCCTTCCACGCGCCATTCTCCTTCACCATCGGTCCGCGAATGCGGTCAGGGTTGTAGAGCCCCTGCAGCGCAGACTGGCCGCGCGCGCACAGCGCGCCGCGGTTCAACGGATGCTCCGGATTTCCCTCGAGCTTCGTGGTGCGTCCGTCGCGCGTCTCGGCGATGATTCCGCAACCCGCCGCGCATTCACGGCAGGTGCTGGCGTAGTAGGTCGAGACGCCGGAGACCGTCTGGTCCGGATGGGCGGTGTACGTAATCAGCTTGGATATGCCATCGGACGTACATCCGACGGTGGTAACGGTGGCGCCCGCCGTGCCCAATACCTTGAGGAAGTCGCGGCGCTTGACGCCCTTCGACTCCGTGTTGTTGCTCATGTGCGGCTCGTCCTCAGGCGTCTAGTAATGACAGGCGGAGCAGTCATACCGGGCGCGACGGCGCTCCGTTGACGGCGTCGCTGCCGGATGAACTGCACCGGGCTCGGTCGGTGGTGTCGCCGCCGACCCATTGGCCGAGGCGACGTTGGTGGCGCCCGTCGTCATGATGCCCGCGAAGGAACCGGCCGTCCCGTAAGGCACGCCGCCCGCGTAGTTCGCCGGGGGAACAGAGTCATAGCCCGCGGCCTTCTGTCCTTCCTTGGGATCGTAGCCGTTCACGTGGCAGTTGATGCACCACCCCATGTTGAGCGACGAGTACTGATACACCTTCTCCATCCCTTGAACCTGTCCGTGACAGGTCTGGCAGGTGACGCCTGCGTTCACGTGCCGAACGTGGGGGAAATGCACGTACTCCGGCACCTTGTGAATGCGCACCCAAGGGATGGGCTTGGCGTTCTTGCCGCCCGCCGCGTAGTCGGCGTACTGCGCGATCTTCTTGATCTCCGCCTTCTGTGCGTCGGTGGTCCCCACGACAGACGCGTGGCAGCCCATGCACGTATTGACGGCGGGCATGCCGACGTCGGCGGATTTGTTGGCGCTGTTATGACAGTACAGGCAATTCATGCCGAGTCCGCCCTTAGCGATCGGACCGGCGTGCTTCGGATGCGGGAACTTGATGGGCTGGTCGGGGCCGTAGCCCTGCGAGGATGAGGCGCCACTGTAAGCAGATAACATGACGGCACCGATAGCCAGGACGAGCAGTCCGGGTATCGCGGTCCACTTCCTTCGCTGCGTCATCGCGATTGGGTCGAGGAAAACAGGAGCGGGAGCTTGTGAACGAATTCACAAGCATTCCGGCGAGCAATTTGAACGAACGACCAGTGGAACCGCAACCGGGGGAAGGTCCCCGGGCATGGGATAAACGTCAAGTCGGCGTTTTCCCTACCGAGGTGGACAGCAAAGATGCATCTGTAATACCTGCGCCGCGCAACTCGCCCGGAAGCAAGTCGAGGTTAGCGCGCGGATTCTGCGTGAGTCTGAGTGGCCAATGCGTTCCGTAGACGAAACGCTCGGCGCCGATGGTACGAAACAGGTGCGCCAGATGGTCCTCGGGTGGACCCCATATCCAGGCGAAGTCCCAGTGAACGCGCTGCTGCTCGCTCGGGGTAAGTCCCCAGTGCGTCTCCTCGACCAGGTCGCGCCCCGCCCCGGAAATAACGAGCCGCAGGGGCGCGGCGATCCGCGCGAGCGCACGGATATGAGCCCCGGTAAGGTCAGACGTCGCATCCAGGGGTGATCGTTGCCGAAGGTCCTCGAACCGCACGGTCAGCACCAGTGGCACGTCCGCAGCGGCGCACGTGGTTGCCAGGTCCCGCATGGCGTGGCTGTTCGCGCTCATGCCCCAATGCATGGGGTAGGCTCGAATCGCGGCGGCGCCTCGTGCAACCAACGCGTACAGCGCATCACGCCACCCAGGCCAGTCGGGCCGTACGACAGGCGCCGCGTGGAGGGTGGGATGTTTTTCGAGCGCGTGCAGCAGCGCCTCATTCCCCGGCGCTGGATCGCGATGCCACGGGGAAGGCAGGTATCCGACCCACGCGCCCGTGAGGCCCTCACGCTGAAGCACACGGGCGAGGACATCCGGATCGGGATGCGGCAGGTGGCGGAACGGATAGGGTCCGATGAATGCGGCGACGTCGATCACGCAACGCACCGGGGAAAGGATCCGGCGGGGAAAAGTCTGGCGGCATTGCGCCACCGGATGTCGGCCAGGTCATCGTCGGACAACCCAATGACACTGAGCGCGCGCAGCTTCGCGAGGCCCGTCTCCATCGTGAGGTCGCAGGCCCAGAGGAGGCGCTGAGCGCCCAAGGCGTCGAGGGCTGCGTCGAGCATGCCGCGATCGACGCCGCTGCCGGACAGGTCCGGATACACGTTCGGCGTTTCGCGCACCGCCGGGAGCGTGTGCGCCCAGTCTCCGCCGCCGCCGAGATGAGCGAGGATGAACGCGGTTCGCGGGTGACGTTGTGCGAGTCGGCTCAGATCGGCGCCGTCAGAGATCTCCTGATTGGGCCACTCCCTCGTCCGGTGCTGCCAGATGTGGTGGAGCACTGGAAGACCCAGCTCCCCCGCGAGGCTGCACAGTGGATCGAGAAGTGGATCGTCCGCACGGCGACTGGCCAGCAGCTTTATCCCTATTGCGCCGCGCTCGACGCCACGCTCGATCTCGGCCACGGCGTGGTCCGTGTAGTTCGGGTTCACGGTGACATACCATCGCACGCAGTCCGCACGCTCCGTTGCGATCGCCGCCATGGCGTCGTTGCCGGTGGTGACATCCGTCGGCGACGGAAAGTACGTCGGGGAGCTATGCCCATATGACCCCAGCACACTGGCCACGTGATACGAGACACCGATGCGGTCGCCGGCGCGGAAGCGTGCGTCGTTTACGCGCTGCCAGTCGGACCGGCCCGCAGCTGCGTGGTAGAAATGCGCGTGCGCATCGATGAGCGATGCGGTGCCGCCGAGCGGCGCAGTGGGCGTCACGCGCGTTCGCTCTCGACGATGGATACCAATGCAGCGCTGGCCGCGCTCTCGATGTCGCGCAGCGCCGCCTCGCCGTGCGCGATGGCCGCGAAGTTGTAGGCGCCACGCTTGAACAGCACGCCCTCACGCATCGCGTTGGCGACGAACTGGTTCTCCCGTTCGGCGTCGGCCCAGCGCATGCGCCACATGCTGTCGATGCCGGCCGTCGATACGCCCTCGATGCCACTGGCGGCGATCGCCCGGTCGACGGATGCGCGCATTTCTTTCCCTGTTTCCGCGAGCGTAGCGCAGATATCCGCTTCGTCGTGCCAGTCGAGCACCGCGAGTGCGGCCGCGAGCGCCGTCGACTCGCTCGCCAGTGTGGACGAGATCCATGTGTCTCGTGCCGCATTCATCAGCGCCTCGCGCCCAACCAGGGCGGCGAGCGGGAATCCATTTGCGAGCGCCTTGCCGAACGTCGCGAGGTCGGGGGTGATGCCGCAGATCTCCTGATAGCCACCAGGCGCGACGCGAAAGCCGGTCTTCATCTCGTCGAAGATGAGGACCGCCCCACTGGCGTCGCAAAGCGTCCGCGCCTGCTCAAGCCATTCCGGCGATGGGAGCTGCTCGACCACGGGTTCGATCACGATCGCCGCGAGCGATGATCCGGCAGCGCTCACGGCGAGTTGCAGCGCGCCGACCTCGTCGAAGGGCACCCACGTGACCGTCTTCCGCACCGACGCCGGAACGCCGGGTGAATCCGAACACCAGTCGTGCCATCCGAAATAGCCGCACGCGATGACGTGCTCGCGTCCGGTGTAGGTCCGAGCGAGACGCACGGCGGCGGCGGTCGCCTCGGCGCCCGTCTTCAGAAACTGCACGCGCTCGGCGCAGGGAATGATCGAACAGAGTCGCTCGGCGAGTTCGACCTCGCGTCGGTCTGACAGTGCGGAGACGTTGCCGTAGGTGACCGCCTCGATGACCGCCGCCGAGACACGCGGTTCCGCGTAGCCCAGCGCGACGGCGCCGAGTGCCATGGTACAGTCGAGGTACTGATAGCCATTGGCGTCGGTGATGACTGCGCCGCTGGCGGCTGCAAAGTGCGACGGGAGATCATCCGTGTGAGCACCGTACAGCACGTCGACGCGCTTGCTTCCCGTCGAAGCGCCGGTCGGCAGCACTGCCACGGCGCGACTCAGCCAGCTCCGCTCCGCTGCTTCCTCGGGAAGTACATCGTCTTCGCCCTGGAACTCTCGCTGTTCCTCGGCCTCTTCGACGATGTCCTGTTCCGCCTCAGACGCTGGTGAAGGCGTGTCGTCGCGGCTGCGGCCAAAAAATCGCTTGAGGGGCATGGCGAAAAAGGGCGTGGTCAGGTGAATGCGTCAATGGCCGCTGCTGTCGCGGCCGCTGGTGTCGCGACCCGTGATATGGCGCGGCGGCCGCGGTGATACGTCGTCGGGCAACTTCCGTTCGATCGTTCCGCTGCGTTCGAGGAAGCGCACAATCTCGAGCGACATCGCGCGCAGGAGCGCGAGCTCGCGCTCATCGGGGGCGGCCCGGAATGTGATCGCGCGCAACGAGCGCATGATGTGCTCGGGATAGCGCGTCTTGAAGAACTGAACGGAATCGAGCGCATTGTGAAGCTCGACGAAATAGCGCTCGAAGAGATCGGTGGTCGGCGTCGGCGCATCCTTGCGCGGCCCAGGCAGGATGCGCGTGGCGTCGCCGGAGGCCAGATGCAGCTCGTACAGCGCGATGAGTACTGCCTGCGCGAGGTTGAGCGACGCGTGCTCGGTCGTCGGGATGGTGACAACGGCGTGCAGTCGATCGAGGACCTCGTTCGGCAGTCCGTGATCCTCCCGGCCGAAGACGATGCCCACCCGCCCAGCGTCCACGTAGCCGAGTGCGTCCTCGGCGGCTTCCTTCGGGTTCAGGATGCGCCACTTGGCGGCGCGACGCCGGGCTGTGTAGCCGACGAGTCGCACGCAGTCGGCGACCGCTGCATCAAAGTCTTCGAAGTGTTGAATGCCGTTGATGATGTCCCACGTGTCGTGCGCGATCCCCTCGAGACGCACGGGGTCGTAGTTGCACGGCCGCACGAGGCGCAGCGACTCGATGCCCATGTTCTTCATCGCGCGCACGGTGCCCGCGATGTTCACCGGATTCTGCGCTTCGAAAAGAACGACGGTGACCTGATTGAGACGCGAGTCAGTCATTGAGGCAGAATAAATCGCAGGAGGCGCGATGGGTCGTGGCGGTCCCCACGAAGATAGACGAATTCCCCGGCGCCGCCCGACAAGACCAGCTGTCCGCGACGACGCTCGCGGCCTGCGGTGGTCTCGTTGACGATGACGTCGAGGAAGACTTCTGCGACCGCGCGACCGAAATGGAGTGTGGCGGTCAGACGATAGCCGGTCCCCGTGGCTTCCCACTCGGCACTCACTTCCATATCACCGAACCAGCCGTCGATTGGGCGTGTCTCGACGCCATTCGGCCCGGGCACCATGAGAACGCCCACACGGCGTCCCTCGGCCATGGCGTATAGCTGGATGCTGTCGCCGTTGATCGATGCGGTCTCGTTGTCGAGCGTGTTCTCGGTCGCAAACGGAAGAAAGTGGCGTTGCGACGTGTGCATCTCGATTTCCACGACGACGGTGTGCCCATCGAGCGGCGCAATCGAGAGGGTCGCGCGCGGCTTGCCAGCCTCGTCCCAGGTGAGCTCGGAGCGCCGATAGGACTGCGCACCGAGCTGGAACGTAGCCGGCAGCGGGTGCGCCGGCATGTCAGCATGCATCTTCGAGTACTCGCCGCCGATGAGGCCAGGCACTCGAGTGGGGACTGCGTCAGCGTATTCCCGGAGCAACACCTTCGGGGCGACGTGAAGCCCCTCGATCGTCCACGCTTTCGCGCCAGAGATGTGCCGATGCAACGAGCCGTCCTTTCGTTCGACGACGATTGCATCACCCACGTGCTGCGCTCCGACGACCGACCCGCGCCAGCTCCAGACGGACACGAATGCACCTGATGCGGATGTCTGGCGCAGCAAAGCCAGCGGCCGGCGGCCGGCGACATTCGGAGGCGCGGGCGCTGTCGCCGTCCAGCAATTCACTTCGCCTTCCCCGAAGGTCCAGCCATCCAGGTGCACATCGTCGTCCGGCAACGTCCGCATGCGGAGATGACTGGTGCCCGGTGCCGTGACTCGCGCGACATCAGCGAGAAACTCGAACCCATCCTCCGCGCCGTTGCCGCCGACGACGACCTCCGGCAGTTCGATCCGTTCGCCGTCGGGGGTGACGCCATGTACGGGCAGCGTGATCGCCTCGTCCCTGATCGACTTCCACTCGAGCTTGTCGACCAGATAGTCCTCAAGGACTACGACACTCCGGTGGACGAGCAGACCGGGGCCGAACGCCACATGCGCCACGATCCACCCGACGTCGCCAGTGTCCTTGAATGCGTTCAGGGCACCGTTCACCCGCGGCTGCGAGTGACCGTCGAATAGCGGCGCATTGTGCGCGAGCGTGCTGCGGTACCAGTGGAGCGTGGGATCGACGTACGACCCGGTGCCGGGATCATCGAACCAGCGGCGGTCGCCGTCCATGAGCGTGAGGTTCAGGCGATCGGGATGCCCGTGCCCTCCACCAGAATTACCGTAGTCGAGCGAGACGTACACCTCGCCGCCGTCGCGACGAATGATGCCAAGGCCTTGCTCCGGCAACAGATCGGATTGCAGCGGCAGCGGGACGAGCGCCGGCAGCGCTTGGCGTGCGCAGAGCAGCGTGCGCCACGAGAGATCGGTGCGGCGCAGTCCGGTGCCGGGAAGATTTCGCTCAACGTCGGCTGACGAAGCGTGCCTTCCGGTTTCCCCGCGCGGAATTCCGGGATCGTACAGACGGCCAAGGATACCGGTGAGGCGCTCATCGTCGCCGTAGGTGAGGCCGAGCTCGCACGATTCCGCGAAGCGCGGCTGGCGAATACTCACGGCGTATTGCGAGTCGCGGCGAGATGGATAGGTGAGGTCCGGGAGCACCGTGCGAAACGGCGCAGCGAATGCCTCGCGATACCGAGCTTCGAGGCGCCGCGGCAAGGGATCTCCGCCGAGGTTGGCGAGTCGCTCGCCGTACCAGAGTCCACGATGCGCGAAGAGATGGTAGTTCTCGCCCTCATACCAGGTGCCGTCCCCCAGCAGTGCCGAGTTCAGATGCGCATGCATCCCGCTTGGGCCGTGGATCACACGCTCGAACATCGCGCGGTCGTCGAGCAGGCGCGCCGAAGCCATGAGGGCGGCGTTGTTCCACACCTGCCGGTTGGACATGCCCTCATCGTACGACGCAATGAGGGTGGCACTCGGCAGGATGAGCCGTTCGCGCACCCTTCCCCCGAGTGCGCTGATGCCGCTGGACGGCGCACCCGCTTCGAGCAGTGAGAGCGCAATGGTCAACTGCAGCAGCCAGATGGATTCCAGGTACGTGCTGAAGAATGGTCGCGACGGTCCGAGCACGTTGTCGGCGTTCGGATAGCGCAGATACTGCTCGGTGTACTGCTCGAGCAGGCGCACCGACAGATCTCGTGAGGGGACGTCGTCGGCCAGCACGCCCAGCAGTGCCCCGTGCACCGTGCGCTCGGCGAGCCAGAGCTGGTACCAGTAGAGCCGAAACCGATCGTGAAGTTCTCCGTGATATTCACGACTGCACAGCGGGCAGCGATGACGCGGATCGTGGGGATCGAAGGTGAGATAGGCGCCATCGACTTCGCAGCGGCCACCCCGACGACTGAGCAGTGCCTTTCCGCGAGGCACGTCCACGGGGTGGTCGATGAGCGGCGCGAGCTCGTTTCGCAGGCCCTCGCTGAGCGGCGAGAGCGAGCCGCGCGCGATCGCCCGACGCGCAATGAGATCGACGGCGCTCACGAGCAGCGTCATCGGGCAACGTTCCGTCTGGAGATGCGCCAGTCATGCAACGACACCAGTTCTCCGCGCACGTCCATGCGAACGCCACTCAATCGTCGCGACAGGCCCTGAAGTCCGCGGGAGTGGTAAATCCAGGTTGCTGGCGCAAGCGTGTCGAGAGTCGTCACCACCTGCCGCCAGGCTTCGATCCGGGCAGGACCATCGGGGGCGGAACTCGCGCGCGCGATCTGCGCATCGAGAGCCGGGTCGTGAAAGCCGGTGTAATCCAGCGTTCCGCCGCGCTGCGCGCTCGAGAACATCGCTGACACATTCGAGAAGGAGAGGTCGGTCGGAATTCCGGCGATGAGCATGTCGAACGTCTTCGTGGACGCGCGCGCCGCCGTGAAGAATGCACCGAGTTCAGTTTGCCGAACACGCAGGGTTATGCCACGCTCCGCCAAGTCACTCTGGATGAGCTGCTCGGCGACGTTGTCGCCGCTGCCGACAGTGATGAGCTCTATCGCGAAGGGCTTTCCCGCGCGGGTGCGTTGGCCTCCCGCCCCGCGCAGCCATCCCGCGGCGGTCAGCAGCGAGTCCGCGAGCGCGGTGTCGCGTCGGGCCATGCCTCCGGTGGACAGTGGACTGTCTGGAGGGATGGGTGATGCGGACGGCCGACCATAGCCAGCGAGCGCGATATCCACGATCCGGGATCGATCGATCGACAGGGCAACGGCGCGACGAACGCGCACGTCCGAAAAGGGCGCGCGTGTCGTGTTGAAGCAAAGCGCCGTTCCAAAGAGCACGGGATAGGTGACCAGATTGAGCGCCTCGTCTCGTTTCACCAGTGATGCCATGGTCGGAGAGATACCGGCAACATCGAGCTCGCCGCTCGCGAGTCCAGCGAACTTGGTCGTGGCTTCATCGACGACCGCAACAACGAATCCTGCCAGCGCCGGCGGACCACCCAGCGACAGGGGAAAGGCAGCGTTGCGCGCGAAGGTCCATCGGGCACCTCGACGTCGCGACACGAAACGGAACGGCCCGTTCCCGACGGGCGCATCGTTGAAGGGCGCCGTGCGCATGCTCGCACGCGATACGCTGGCGAGCAGATGAACCGGCACGATTGGTAGTTCGGCGAGCAATGCAGGCAATCGCGGCTGCGACGTCCGGAAACGCAGCACAAGGGTGGAGTCGTTCGCCGAGTACGCGGTGTCCAGGGTGGAGAGCTCCGACGCGCGCGGAAAGCCGGTGAGGGGGTCGCGCGCCGCGAGGAATGTGAACGCCGCGTCGCGCGCGGTCGTCGGTACCCCGTCGTGCCAGCGCAGGTCGCGCACGACGTCGATCGTGAGCACGCGAGCCGAGTCGCTCCAGGTCCAACGTCGTGCGAAGTAGGGCTGGTGCGTGAGCGCCGAGTCGTAGCGTGTGAGGGTCACGAAGAGCGCATAGCGCTGCACCTGCTTCGACAACGGGTGCAAGGTGACGAGCGGATTCGCCGACTCGAGATCGGCGCCGGAGGCCATCACGACTACGTCCGGGGATCGCTGCGGAGGAACGCAGGCCACGGTCGCCAATGAGAGAACGGTGACCACGGGCCTGACGGCAGCGCGCCGCAGCGTTGACGCCGATGCGGCCCAGAGCGATATCACCGCGTGCAATCCTTCGGCTTCGGGCGCGCGCTGCTACGCGCCGCGCTCCTGTTCTGGTGTGTCCTCTCGCTCACCTTCGTTCTCCTGCGACTCGCACCGGGGGATGCGGCAACCTTTCTGGTGCCCGAGGGTGCCAGTGCTGCGGAAGTGGCGCGGATGCGCTCGGCGTTGGGGCTCGATGCGTCCATTCCGGTCCAATATGCACGATGGCTTGGAGAGTCGCTTCGGGGTCGGCTCGGCACGAGCTTCGTCGACCGCCGGCCGGTGTCCGTCGTCATCGGGGACGCACTCCCTGTGTCGCTCGGCCTCGGCGGAGCATCGCTGCTGCTGTCATTCGTTGCGGGGACGCTGGCCGGATTGATTCAGGCCGCGCGCCGCGGCTCGATGGCCGACGCTGCGCTGACGGTGGCCAGCGTGATCCTCGTGGCATCTCCGGCGTACTGGCTCGGGCTCGGCGCCATAGCGTGCTTCACCTACCTCGCGTCGTCGTGGAGCTTCCCAATGGCGTTACGCCTCCCGGCTATCGGGATGAGCACGCCAGGATCAGAGCTGACAGGCTTCGCGCATTTCGCCGACCTTGCGAGACATTCCATCCTTCCACTTACGCTGCTCGCCGCGATCGGCGCCGGCGGAGTCGCGCGCTACGTGCGCACAGGCGCGCTCGACACGATGCGCGCGGACTGGATGCGCTCCGCGCGCGCCAAGGGCGCGAGCGAGAAGCGCATATTCGGTCGCCACCTGCTCGCAAACATGCGGGCGCCGCTGCTGACGCTCTTCGCGCTCGCACTGCCGGGCACGGTGGCGGGATCGGTGTTCGTCGAGACGATCTTCGGCTGGCCAGGGATGGGGCGTCTCATGGTGACGTCGATCATCGCACGCGATTACCCGGTGGTGCTCGGCGTTGCGGCGACGTTCGGTGCGATCGTCATTGTCGCGAATCTCCTCGCCGAGGGACTTTTGCCGTGGGCGGATCCGAGGGTGCGCTGATGGCAGCGCGGGAGTCGTGGAGAAAGCTGCGCGGCGCCGCGCCGCTTGTGCTCCTTTGCACACTGGCCATTGCGGTGGTCATCGTGCCGGCTTTCGCGTCGCGCGATCCCCTGCGGATCGACGACGTCCTGGCGCGCCGACTGATTCGGCCATTCGGGCACGATGCGCACGGGGGGTGGCACGTTCTGGGGACTGACCGATTCGGTCGCGACATGTTCGTCCGCATGATGCTCGCGGGGCGTCTTTCATTGATGGTTGGCGTCGTGGGTTCGCTCGCGGCGGGACTGCTGGGTACAACACTCGGCGCGCTTGCTGGATGGCGAGAGGGTTTCGTCGATCGCGCCGTGACCGCGCTGGCCGACGTGCTGCTTGCCCTGCCCCGACTGGTGCTGTTGCTGGTGGGTGTCGCGCTCTGGCAGCCGGGAGTCGGCACCATCGTCGGCGTTCTCGTGCTCACCGGTTGGATGGGAATCGCGCGGCTGATCAGGGCCGAGGTGATCGCTGTCACGCAGCGGCCATTCGTTCCCGCCGCCGCCGCACTCGGTGCCTCGCCGTGGCGTGTGCTCCTGCGCCACGTGCTGCCGAACGCCATTGGTCCCGCCATTGTCGCGACGACCCTCGGCGTGGGCAATGCCGTTCTGCTCGAGAGCGGACTCTCGTTCCTTGGCCTGGGGATTCAGCCGCCGGCGCCGAGTTGGGGCAACATGATCGCCGGGGGCCGGGATCTGTTGGTCGTCGCGCCGTGGGTGTCGCTCGCGCCAGGCATCGCGCTGGTTCTTACAGTCCTCGCAACCACACTGCTCGGCGACGCGTGGCGCGATCGGCTGGCCGGCGAGCGTGAGGCTGGCGCTTAGTCAGTCTTCATCCTGAAACAGCGGATTTGGCAAAGGCGGGCATGCAAGCCAACGGCTGACTAACTCGGTGCCGAGGCCAGTCGGGCGACAATCGTCACGATCGCACGCGGTGCGGACGTAAACGTGATTGTGCGGTCCGCGACGTGAGCGTCCTCGATTGGCGTTTCATCAAGCCTCGCGGTCATCGCCTCGCACACTGAGGCACCCAGGATCCATGCTCCCTGCACCGGCGTGTCCCGCCTGTTCACGCACCGCAGCACGATCCAGCCAGCCCTTCGTGCAGGCATCGCGGCGCTGAACGCGAGCCCGTCGCCTTGCAGGTCGAGCCCGGCCGCGCGCTGTGGTGACAAGAGGTTCGAGCGCAGCGTCGCTCCCGCGAGCGGAAGCAGGATGTCATCCGCGAGTCGCTCGATCTCGTCGCGTACGCCCGCCGAATCCGGACCCAGCATGGCGAGGGCGAAGCACGCTTCGTATGGGCCCGCGCACTGCGCCGCTGGAGTTGGTGCAGGCCAGCCGGCGTGGCCGGGACGCTCCGGCAAATCGGGGCGCGACAATTCGCCAACCGCACGAACGAGTGTGACATGGAGCGCGCCGTCGGCGGCGCTTTCACACTCGGCCAACCCATCCGAGAAGAGTACTCCGGTCTGTTCCCCTCCAAGGCGCGCTACCCATCGATGCAGCGGCGCGGTGGGAACGACGTGTTCCATCGCCGCGTCCGCGGCTTCGATCTGGACCTGCTCGCGAAGCACCGGATGAAACGCAGCATCCGCGAGCGTGGCCGCCCCACGCAGTCCAGTGCTCACGCGCAGGCGAGTTCGTTGATCGGAGATTCCGTTCTTACCGCGGAGACGGATGCGGACGAAGCGCGCATTCGCGTCGAGCTCGAGTGCGACCTCAATGGCGCCGATGGAGGCGTCGTCGCCAGCGACATCCATGGCCACGGCAATTGCGCCTCGCAACGGCCCCGCGTGCAGCAAGCCCACGCGTCGCGACTCTCCCACCGGCATCGGGTCTCGAATGGCGGGGGTGTAGAGATCTCCGACATCCTGATGTCGTTCAATGGAAAGCAGGCGCTCGATGCGAGTGCCGCTCGCGAGATCGACGAACGTGACACCGCCGGCGACGTCAACCTCGATACGCACAAGCCCGTTGTCGAGCGCCTCGTCCGTCGCGACGACCTTGTGCGGCACGTCGGCCACGGTACCCGGCGCATGCGCGATCGTTCGTACTTCGTAGCCGCCCATGGAGTCAATCCAACCAAGCGCTTTCGCCTCGAGGACGAGGTCCGCCCGGGGATACGCGCGCGCCGATTCCGTGAGTGCCACGCGCTCGTGCTGCGACAGGATCTGCAGGGGAACGCCGCTCAGGTGCCACTCCTCGAGCTCGCGTCGCACACCCTGTCGCTGTGCAGAGCCAGGCCCGACAGCAATCGATGCGATGGTCGATTGCAGAGTAACCTCGACGACGCCGCCACGCGGACGCGCTACGCTGTTGCGGATGACGACAGCGGGGCTCCACACCTCCGGGAGCTCGCGCGCACGTTCGGGATCATGCTGCAACAGGCGGTCGATGGCCTCACCGCGCAGCCCCTTCGATTCGACGTCGACCACGGCGAGCCTCGCCTCGAACGCGTGGGCAACGGCGTCAACCGACGTTCCACACAACGTGTCGTGCGGGTGTGCCTGCAGCAACGAGCGCCATGCGCCATCGAGGAGCGCTCGCATGGCGGCGTCGCCGCCGTCACTCGAAAGGGCAATCCAGGGCTCGACGTCTCGCACGAGCGTGCGCTCCGCACGCGCGTTCAGGCGCTTCTGCGCCGCGCGAGTTCCGAGTGTGCCCTGAAGCGTCCACGTGTAGCCATAGGAATCCCGGAGTTCGCCCGCGACTCGCGGCAAGTCGACACCTTCCGCGGATCCAAGCAGGGCCCGTGCTGCCCCGCTCAATGAACTGCGGAGAACCCGCACAGGAGACGCTTCTGCCGCCAGTGCGTCCAGGGCAGGATCGAGCTCGCGCTGTCTCGCATGGTGATCAGCGCCGTTCAACAGGAGCGCGACCCCCGTCACCGAGCGTGGAGTGAACGTAGCCTCGATTCGGGCCCATCGAGCGAGCATGCGCGCGTGGTCGACCGGCAGGCTGCTTCCGAACTCGTACCCGTCGGGCGGCAAGTGGTAGACGACGGCGCTGCCATACGCTGCTCCGGTCCAACGCAACAGGTCCGCATGAGGTGATCGACGTCCACCGAGGCCGCGCCATAGCACGATGAGTGGATAACCGAAGCCTTCGGCGAGATCGGGGAGGATTGCTGGGTGGCCGAAGGAATCCGGGCAGTACAGCACCGGCGGCGGCTCACCGCGCAGACGTCGAACGATGTCGCGCCCGAGGAGGAGGTTGCGCACCAGCGCTTCGCCTCCGGGGATCAGCTCGTCAGCGAGAACGTACCAGGGCCCAGCCTCCAGACGCCCGGCGCGCAGCAACCGTGACAGTTCGCCTGCGCGGTCGGGACGCATGTCCAGGTAGTCCTCGAGTACGATGGACTGCCCGTCGAGCAGGAAGCTGGCGTCTGCCGTGGGTGGAGCGTCGATCAACTCATCAACAAGGCGCACGAGCCGCTGTCGAAAATGCTCGGCGGTGTGGTACCACTCACGATCCCAGTGCGTGTGCGTGACAACGTGCAGTTCGGAGAGGCGGGTAGGCATTGCGTGCTTGTCCTTGCGTTTCGTGGCTCGACCGCCGCGGCACTCGTCCGCGACGGCTCAGTCAAACCTGTCGGCGGCAGGAGCCTGAAGCGAGGAGGAGGCTGAAATGCGATGAGGCTGCATGCAATGACGATGGAGCGGGAAGCGTCCAGTTGGACGATGGCGGAGCTCGCTCCCAGAAAAGCGAAAGGGCGGCTCGATCATACTCGAGCCGCCCCTTCAGTCGATCGAAAAACGTCAGACGACTTTCTGCCCAGTCACGAGACGATAGACGATCACGATGAGCGCGATGACGAGCAGCACGTGGATGATGCCGCCCCCAACGTGGAAGGCGAAAAAGCCGAGTGCCCACAGGACGAGCAGGACGATGGCAATGGTGAATAGCATAGTCGGCCTCGATAATGGAGTGAGTGCTGCACTGTTTGGCTTGCAAGGCAACGATCGTACCCAACTGATCAACTAGGGCCGCGGAGCCCGCTCGATGTATTCCGGGGGGGCGCCCGGGATCTGCGTTTCGACCGACGGGCCGTGCAGCGCGCGCGTCTGTCGGGCAAGCAGGATGCGCGCGGCGCGCACGTCGTGCCCCACGTCGATCAAGAGGATCGCCAGGTCACCGACGCCCCACAGGAGGCCGGCCAGCACGATGAGGCGGCTCGCTTCTCCGAGCAGCGTGGGTAGCGCAGCGCCTCCCTGCGCCATGACGCCGGTGATGACCTCCGCAATCAGGAGCAGGCCGAGAATCACTCCCATCAGCTTGAACAGCTTCGAGAGGTACCGCAGCCCCACGTACGGCTCGAGGTCGCTCTGGCGGATGCCGGGGATCTCGACGACTCCGTCTTCCGTCTTCAGTACCTTGCCCAGCCGGTCCATGGTCCCCAAGGGTGGGGTTACAACGCCATCCTGATTCCGCCGATGTTCGCTCATTATCCTCCTCCCGATCCGATCCAGCGGGCGCTGTAGCCCCGCGAGTCGATATGTATGAAAGGTCCGTGCCCGGACCCAGCCGGATACACGCCTCCGCCGCCAACCAACTCCGGATGTGCCGCCTCTACCCGGTCCTGCGCCTGCAGTATCACCCGCGCGTCTTGAATGTTGACCTTTCCGTCGCGATTCAGGTCGTCCATCGTGCCGTTGTGGTCGCTATCGATAAAGATGTCTGCCGCGTCGCCATACATATGTCGGCTGAGGCCGGCTCGCCCGCCAGTGTTTCCCCCGCCCTTGTTGTACTGCGGTGTGCGAAATCCACTCATGATGTGCACGCCGTCCACGTTGATGCCGTGCGCTGCCAGGTCGGTCAGGATCAGCTCGAGCTTGTCGACGTTCCGCATCTCGATCACGAGATACTTCGGCCACGCGTTGGGCTGGTCATGCGTCAGAAAATCCCGAAGTGTGAAGTGATCCGAAAGCCGCGTATCTGCATTCTGCTGTGTGACTTCGATGAAGCCTGACGGAGGCTTGTATCGCGCCGCCGGCGCCTTCTTCGGTGCACTAACCGGACCGGTCTCTCCCGGCCAATTGCCCATGTAGTACAGACCGACGCGACCGTTCTGCTTGTCGCTTCGCGGTCGCATGCTGATGAGGTTGAAGTCGGAGATAGGCTTGATCGCGTTCCCGATCGCGACCGCGAGCTTCCAGATGCCGGCCTTCGGCGCGACGACCGAACCACTCCCCTCGGACTCCGCCACCGTGAGCCGGCCTCCGTCTGGCCCGCCGTCCCCCGGGAGGTGCGCGCCCGCGGACGTGATGTTCGCGCGAAGCTTGCCACTCGCGCCGCGCAGCTCGCCCGAGAGCGCACTCAGCGACGCATCGGTGAGGTATGCAGCCGTCGGAGCATTGCCGTTGGTGAGCGCCGCCGCCATGCGCGACGCCGCCGAGGGCGGAGCGCCGCTGGCCCCCCGACTGCCAGCGGTCGCGATCGTCCAGGACCAGCCGAGCGCAAGCAGTAGGACCACCGCTCCACCGGCAGCATCGAGGATGCGCTCGGTACGAGGCGTGATCCCCGCGCGGTGCCATTTGCTCGCCGGCGACTCCGGAAGTCGCAGCGCGCCTTCGACGAGATGCAGAAAGTGATCGAGCGGGCCCGTTGACCCACCCTGAGCGTCTGCCGAACTTCCACCGCTCACCCCGTCCGCCTCTCGCCGATCTGCATGCAGACCCTTCTCGCCCTCTTCCATCAGCTCCACGATCCCCGCGTGCTCGTCCAGACAGCCGGATACGTCGGGCTGACACTCATCATCTTCGCCGAGACGGGGCTACTGATCGGATTCTTTCTTCCCGGCGACTCGCTGCTCGTGACGGCCGGCCTGCTATCCACGCAGTCGCAGTATGGGTTGAACCTGTGGCTGCTCGGTGTGCTGCTGACCATTGCGGCCATCATGGGCAATTCGCTCGGGTATGCAATCGGCCGATACACCGGACCTCGGCTGTTTACGCGCGATGATTCGCTCCTCTTCAAGAAGAAACATCTGTTACATGCACAGGCGTTCTACGAGAAGCACGGCGGCAAGACGCTGGTCATTGCGCGTTTCATGCCGATCGTCCGCACCTTCGTCCCGGTCGTCGCCGGTTTCGGCGCCATGAACCTGAAGATTTACACGGCCTACAACGTGCTGGGAGCGGTGCTCTGGATCTGGTCGATGCTGTTCATCGGCTCCTTCCTCGGCAGCTATATCCCCGGCGTCGAGGACCACATCACGAAAATCGTCCTGGTCGTGATCTTCATTTCACTGCTGCCGGGCATCATCACGTGGGCGCGGGAACGGAATCGTTCCACCGCGTCCTAGTCAGCTGACCTTTCGCACGAACGTCTCACACGGAGAACATCATGGCGCACACGCTTCCGCCGCTTCCCTATGCACCGACCGCGCTCGAGCCCCACATCGACGCGCAGACGATGGAGATCCACCACGGGAAGCATCACAACGCCTACGTCACAAACCTCAACGCGGCGCTCGAGAAGGCTCCAGAGCTGGCGGACAAGCCGGTCGAGGCGCTGTTGCGCGACCTCACCGGCGTTCCCGAAGCGATCCGCACCGCGGTGCGCAACAACGGTGGGGGGCACTGGAACCACTCGCAGTTCTGGAGGTGGATGGCCCCGAGCGCCGGCGGCGCGCCGACGGGAAAGCTTGCGGATGCGATCAGCACATCATTCGGCGACTTCGAGAAATTCAAGGAGCAGTTTGCGGCCGCTGGCGCGGGTCGATTCGGCTCGGGCTGGGTGTGGCTCAACAACGACGGCGGTACGCTGACGATCACGAGCTCGCCGAACCAGGACAACCCGCTCATGGAAGGCAAGCCCGCGCCGATTCTCGGCCTCGATGTCTGGGAACACGCCTATTACCTGAAGTACCAGAACCGCCGGCCGGACTACATGAAGGCGTGGTGGAACGTCGTAAACTGGACCGAAGTGGGCAAAGGCCTGTAGGGCCTTTGCGTCTGACAGTCAGACAGTCTGACACGAAGGGGGCCGGCAATTGCCGGCCCCCTTCTCGTCTGACAGCGGGCCAACTGAAGTCTGACAGCTGTTTGCTACACGACTGGGTCCCGTGGCTTGAATGCGTCGTTGCTCGGAACTCGCTGGCAGTTGAAGCGGCGCATCGACCCGGTTGTGTATCTAGAACAGCTGTCAGGCCAGTCAGTTGACCCGCTGTCAGACAAGCAGCGGCGAAGCCGCGAGCGGGTCAGACTGTCAGACAGTCCGACCCAGGGTCACTGAGCGGCTTCGCCTTCCAGATAGGTGTAGCCCTCCAGGCCTGCGACATAGTCGGCAATGAAGGCATTTGCGTCCGTGCGGCTCAGGTGCTTCACCTGCGTCACCTTCCGACGGAATGTCTGCAGCAAGTCGGACGCGCGGAATTGCACGTAGTTGAGCACTTCCGTTACCGTGTCGCCGTGCACAAGGTCCGTGATCTCGTAGCCACTTCCGGCGAGCCTGATGTGCACGGCGTTCGTGTCACCAAACAGGTTGTGCAGGTCGCCGAGGATCTCCTGGTACGCGCCGGTGAGGAAGACGCCGAGCATGTACGGGTCGCCGTCCTTCCACTCGTGCAGCTCGAGTGAGGGATTGCCGCCCTTGTCGCCGACGAACCGATCGATCTTGCCGTCGGAATCGCAGGTGATGTCCTGGAGGGTCCCTCGCCGCGTGGGCTCCTCGGTCAAACGATGGATGGGCATGATCGGAAAGAGCTGATCGATGGCCCAGCTGTCCGGAAGCGACTGGAAGAGCGAGAAGTTGCAGAAGTAGCGGTCGACCTGGACCGCATCGAGGTCCGTGGCGATGTCCTCATACTGGTCGCGGTCGATCATCACGATCTTCGCGATCGCATTGATGGTCGCGTGATACATCTGCTCGGCGAAGGCGCGTCCGCGCAGCGACAGCACACCACTGGCGAAAAGCTGCTGCGCGCGCTCCTTGTCGAAGGTCACGTCATGGAAGACCTCCTTCACCTTTCGACGCGACACGTCGGTGACCATCATGGCCTCGTAGTCCTCGGCCATCTCGTGGAGCACGGCGTGGTCGTCGTCGGAGAGAGTCGGCACCGGAACTTCCACCACCGACTCGACGTCGATGACCTTCAGCAGCAGGAGCGCATGATGCGCCGTGAGGGCTCGTCCCGATTCGCTGATGATGTGCGGCATCGGGAGGTCGAGCTCACGGCACGACTCGGCGAGCGTGTAGACCACGTCGTTCGCATACTCCTGAAGGGAGTAGTTCACACTCGCGTCGGACGTCGAGTTGCTTCCGTCGTAGTCCACGCCGAGCCCACCGCCGACGTCGACGTGCGTGACGTCGACGCCCAGTGCGCGCAATTCCGCGTAGAAACGTGCGACCTCCTGCAGGCCCGCCTTGATGTAGCGGATGTCGGTGATCTGGGAGCCGAGATGGAAGTGGATGAGCTTGACGATGTCGAGTCGCCCGGCTGCACGCAGCTTGTCGACCGCCTCCATGAGCTGCGCGGCGTTGAGCCCGAACTTCGATTTCTCGCCACCGCTCTCCTTCCAGCGCCCGTAGCCCGTGCTCGCGAGCTTGATGCGGATGCCGGCTGTCGGACTGACGCCGAGCTCCTCAGCCGCGGCGAGCAGGACGTCGATTTCGCTGAGCTGCTCGATGACGATGAAGACCTGGTGGCCGAGCTTCTGCCCCATGAGCGCCAGCCGCATGAACTCGTCGTCCTTGTAGCCATTGCAGACGATCAGGTGCTCAGTGCTCTCGGAGAGGCCCAGCACCGCCTGCAGCTCCGGCTTCGAGCCGCACTCGAGGCCGACGCCGTGCTTTGCGCCGAACTGCACGATCTCCTCGACCACGTGCCGCTGCTGGTTCACCTTGATCGGATATACGGTGGTGTAGCCGCCCGTGTACTCATACTCGACGATCGCGTTGGCGAACCGCTCGCTGAGGGCCTCGATGCGGGAGCGAAGGATGTCGGAGAAGCGCAGCAGCACGGGGAGCGCTACGCCCTGCTCTTCCAGGTCGTTCGCGAGGTCGTGGAGGCTGAGCTGCCGCTCGGGATGCTCCTTGTCGGGGCGAACGACCACGTGTCCGCGGTCGTTAATGTCGAAGAAGCCGGCGCCCCAGCCTTCAATGTTGTAGAGCGCGCGCGCCTTCTCGATGGACCACCCGGCTGGTTCGCCAGTGGACGTTTCCGCATTATGAGTCACCATATCGCCAAAGATAATGAGGCGCGACCGTGTCGTATCGCGCCCATATATTCCTCCCACGCTTCGTCCCTTCGACATGACCACGCCACCATTCGTGCCGCTCGACTTCCAGCGCCGGAGCGAGCCCGACATGCTCGATCGCGCGCGGGCGACCTACGTCGAGATGAACCGGCGTCGCACGACGCGCCACTTCTCGACCGACCCGGTGCCCCGCGCGGCCATCGAGCTCGCGATTCGAACCGCCGGCACGGCGCCGAGCGGTGCGCACCAGCAGCCGTGGACCTTCGTCGCGGTATCGGATGCAGTGCTGAAGCAGCGCATCCGCGCCGCCGCCGAGGAGGAGGAGCAGCGCAACTACCAGCAGCGGATGCCGGACGAGTGGCTCGAGGCTCTCGCGCCGCTGGGCACGGACGAGTTCAAGCCGCACCTTACGGACGCGCCGTGGGTGGTGGTGCTGTTCCGGCAGACGTACGGCGCGCGCGCCGACGGCAGCCGGCGGACGCATTACTACACGCAGGAGTCGTGTGGCATCGCGGCGGGATTCTTCATCGCGGCGGTGCACCTGATGGGGCTCGTCACACTGACCCACACGCCCACTCCGATGGCGTTCCTCGGCGAACTGCTCGAGCGGCCGGCCAACGAGAAGCCGTACCTCGTCATGCCGGTGGGATATCCGGCGGCGGATGCGCGCGTTCCCAACCTCGCGCGCAAGCCGCTTGAAGTGATCTCGCAATGGTGCTGAGTGTCAGCACACGACCAGAGGTGTAGTCGTGTACGTCGCTCAGCGCGGCACTGACGTGCCGAATGAGTCCATGATGCCCTTCGCGGCGAGGTGCACCGCCTCGTGCGCCTTGTCCACCACCGCGCCCATGCCGAAGAACTCGTGCGTGACGCCCTCGTAGGTGCGCTGCGTGGTCTGCACACCCGCCTTCGACAACGCGCGCGCGAGCTCCTCGCCCTCGCTCCGCAGTGGATCCAACTCCGCCGAGATGATAGTCGTCGGCGGCATGCCGGCGAGATTGCCGTTTTTCAACGTGATCAGCGGCGACGCACCGTCAGACGATGACTTGAGGTACTTGTCGAAGAACCAGCCCATCATCGCCGAGTTGAGCGGCTTCGCTTTTTGCATCTCGGCGTAGGATTCGCCGGTCATCGAGGCATCGGCGACTGGATAGACGAGCACTTCGTGGTCCGGCAGGCGGAATCCTTCATCGCGTGCGCGCATGCTGACGGCGGCGGCCA
>JBKJUW010000049.1:0-38919 GCA_046589725.1 Gemmatimonadaceae bacterium | reverse complement strand
GTTGGCGGTGATGTTCGTCCACGTTTTCCCCTCGTCGCGCGACACGTGCAGGCGTCCGTCGTCCGTGCCGACATACAGGACGCGACGATCCTTCGACGACTCCGAGAAGGCACTCGTCGTCGGGTAGAACGAGGCGCCATCATCGAGCGAGAGCGTGTTCGAGTCCGGTAACTGGCCCATGATCGCGAGCGAGCGTCGATTCACTCCAGTCGTAAAGTCGCCAAGGTTCGTCCAGCTCTGGCCGCGGTCTCGTGAGCGGTACAGGTTGCGCATGCCCGCGTAAAGTGTGTGGACGTCATGCGACGAGATCGCGAATGGCGAGTTCCAGTTGGCGCCTTCCTGGAACCGGCCGACGAGCGGCGCCGGCGGTCCCCAGTTGCCACGCTTGTAGACGTCGCCTTCCGGCCACATCGGCCGGATGTTGCGCTTCTCCATCGTCTTCAGGTCCACGCGCGTGATGCCCAGGTACTGCGCCGACGAGTAGAGCGTGCGGTTGTCCGTCGTGTCGATGAGCGTCGTGAATCCATCACCGCCGCCGACCTGGAACCAATCCTCATTCAGGATGCCATCGGACCACGACGTGGCACTCGGCCCACACCAGTTGTTGTTGTCCTGCATGCCGCCGCAGACGCGGAACGGCACCGAGTTGTCGACGCCGATGTGGTAGAACTGCCCGACGGGAAGGTTGCGCTGGTAGAGCCAGTGGACGCCGCGATCGTACGAGATGCCGAAGCCGCCGTCGTCGCCCTTCACCACGTGTCGCGAATCCTTCGGGTCCACCCAGATGATGCGGTCGTCGCCGTGCAGCGTCTGCTTCGGCTCGCGCCACGTGTGGCCGCTGTCGTCAGACACCGAGTACTGCACCTGATAGAGGCGGCGTTCGTCGAGCGGATCCACGAGCAGCTTGCTCGAGTACGCCGGGCGCGGATTGTAGTCGCCCATCTTCCGGAACGACGCGCCCTTGTCGTCCGAGCGGAAGATGCCGCCGAGCCGCTGCTCGTACGAGATGCTCGACGAGTAGCGCAGTCCCTGTTCGACGGAGACGTAGACGACGTTCGGGTTCTTTCTATAGATGGAGATGCCGATGCGGCCGAGTGTGCCCGTTGGAAGTCCTGTCGTGAGCTTCTGCCAGGTGGCGCCGGCGTCGGTGGATTTCCAGAGCGCGGAGCCCGGCCCGCCACCGACGAAGCCGAAGGCCTGACGGCGGCGCTGGTACGTGGCTGCGTAGAGGGTATTCGGGTCGGATGGATCCATGGCCACTTCCGTGACGCCGGTGTCGTCGTCGCCCTTCAGCACCTGCTGCCACGTGCGCCCGCCGTCGGACGTCTTGTACAAACCACGCTCGGCGCTCGATGCCCAGAGCTTGCCCGGTACGGCGACGTAGACGATGTCGCGGTTCGTCGGGTGGGTGACGATGCGTGCGATGTGGCCGCTCTCGGGCAGTCCCATGTTCGTCCACGTGCGGCCGCCGTCGGTAGACTTGTAGATCCCGTCGCCCCAGCCGGAACTCTGGCGGTTGGTGGCTTCGCCGGTGCCGACCCAGACGACGTCCGGGTCGCCCTGGAAGAGCCCGAGTGCGCCGACGGAGTGGACGCTCTGCTTCTCGAACACTGGTGCGACGGTGATGCCGTTGTCGGTGGTCTTCCAGACACCGCCGGTCGCGCTCGCGATGTACATCAGGGTCGGATCAGATTCAGAGATCGCGAGATCCGTGATGCGGCCTGACATCGTCGCTGGGCCGATGAAGCGGAAGCGCAGCGTGTTGAGTGTCGGTGCGTCGAGCGTGCGCTGGGCGAGGGCGGGTGTCGTGGCAACGAGTGAAAGCAGGAGTGCGGTAGTGAGGCGCATGGGGGTCAGTGCGTGGAGAGTGTTGCGGTCGACTCTGGAAATGCGCTGCAGTTCAGTCGCGCGCAATGGTGTCGAGCCACGGATCGGGGCGACCTCTGGCGATCGTGTTCGCCGGTCTGCACTCACGAGAGGACGATGGTCACGCAGGCGACGCTCTGTGGCGGCAACGCGACCGCAAGCGAGATCGCGTCGTCGTCATACGTCCACGCCTGTGACTTTTGGCGCAGGGCGGACGCGGCATGCAACTGCTCCACTTGCAGCGCACTCAGCGACGACGGCGTGCCCATCGTCTCCCAGAGCGCGCGCGGGTTCACGTGATCGGCATCGAGGCGCTCGACCCACGCCGAGTGCGGCGCGGCGGCGTTGGTGAGCCGGAGTTGTACGCGCTGGGATTGAATGTCGTGTCTCGGCATCGCAAGGTTCGTCATCAGCACTTTCAGCGTGTTGCCGGTTCGGGTCACCCACGCACTCGCGGTCTCGTGCGTCCCCACGACTTCGAGCAGCTCGGTGCCCAACTGGTGCAGCAGTTGAAACGCGCGGTACGACGGCTTGGCGATGCCATGCAGGTTGAGCAGCCCGAACCCACCATGAAACGGAACGGAGGGAAAGTAGTTCTCTTCGAAGATGTCGCTGAAGGTCCACCAGCTGTAGCCCTGCACCAGCCCTCTCGCTTCCATGATGATGCGCGTCGCGAAGGCCGCCGCGAAGGGTTGGTCATGCGTCGAATCGCGCGAGTTGGACGAGATGTTCCATTCCGTGTAGTGCAGCGGGAGTGTGCCGGCCTGGCCGCGCACCGTGCGTACCTCGTCGCGCATGCCGTGGCGGGGCGCGTGCTCCAGCTGGGTGATCGTGTCCGAGCCGGGAGTGCCGAAGGCGTCGGTGGGATAGTGATGCGTGCTGACGAAGTCCACGGGAAGTGCGTTGTTGCGACAGTACGCGAGGAATTCCGCGACCCACGCATTGCTCGCCGTGGCGGGACCACCCACCTGGAGCGCCTCATCTACCCGCTTGATCGCGGTGACTGTCTCGCGGTACAGCTTGAAGTACCCATCCTGGCCGCCGGTCCAGAATGCCGGCAGGTTGGGTTCGTTCCACACCTCGAACATCCAGTGGCGTGTCTCGTCCACGCCGTACCGCTCTACCCAATGTGAAACGAGCTTCTCGACCAGTGCGCCCCACAGCGCATAGTCGGTTGGCGGCGTCACGTTCGCGCGGTACGCGAACACCGTCGTGTCTCCCGATGCGAGCGTCTCAGGCATGAAGCACAGCTCGACGAGCGGTCGCATACCGATCGACAGCAGGAAGTCGATGACCTGGTCGGTGTTGAAGAACGAGTAGAGGAGCTCGTCGTCCTGGCAGATGAGCGTGCCCATGTCGTCCGAAAGGATTCCGTGAAAGCGCACGAAACGAAACCCCAGCTCTTCATGCGCGCGGCGCAACTGGTGCTGCCAGTCCGCGCGCAACGCAAGCGGCGCGTGACCGCTGCCCACGGTGTGCTCCCAGAAATGCGGAAATTCCGTGGGTTCCTGCGTAAGATCGCAGCTGAAGTCGGGCGGAGATGTCGTCATCGCAGATGCCCGTTCTCCCTGGGCGAGTCGATGCATGTCGACATCGAACGCCAGCGGGCGGGTGCACGATCAGTGCCGCATCCGATGTGCAAGGAATTGCGGCCGGCGCACAGAGTGGCCGCACCCTTGCTCCACTCATCGGTCCCAAACGAGGTGTGAATGACGAAAGCAAAAAGGGACATTGCGGCCTCCGACGCGCTCGTGCTGTTCGGCGTCACCGGAGACCTGGCGTACAAGATGATCTTTCCCGCGCTGTACGCGATGGTCGCGTCGGGCGCGCTCAAGGTCCCGGTGATCGGCGTGGCATCCACGCCGATGAGCCTGGCCGATCTGCGCAAGCGAGCGGGCGACAGCATCGCGCATGCGGGCATCACGACGAAGCGGGGCACCCTCGATCGACTCCTCTCGCTGCTGCAGTACGTGTCGGGCGACTACAATGACCCCGCCACGTTCACTGCCCTCGCGCAGGCACTCGGCAACGCGAAGCGTCCTGCCCACTACCTCGCTATCCCGCCCTCCTTGTTCGCGACGGTCATCCGCGGACTCGGCGCTGCGGGCCTCGCGACCGACGCACGCGTCATCGTCGAGAAGCCGTTCGGACGCGACCTGAAGTCGGCACGCGAGCTCAACGCAGTCGCGCGCGCCGCCTTTCCCGAAGACGCGATCTTTCGCATCGATCACTTCCTCGGCAAGGAAGAGATCATGAACATCCTCTACTTCCGCTTCGCGAACTCGTTCCTCGAGCCGCTCTGGAACCGGCATTACGTGTCGAGCGTCCAGGTCACGCTCGCCGAGCGGTTCGGTGTGCACGACCGCGGCGCGTTCTACGAGAGCGCGGGATGCCTGCGTGACGTCATCCAGAACCACCTCTTCCAGGTGATCGCCCTGTTGGCCATGGAGCCGCCCGTGAGCCAGAACTACGGCGCGGTCCACACCGAGAAGGCAAAGGTGTTCGAGGCGATGCGGCAGGTGACGTCGCGCGACGTGGTGCGCGGGCAATACAAGGGCTATCGGAAGACGCCTAAAGTCGCGCGCGATTCGGACGTGGAGACGTACTGCGCCATGCGCCTGCACATCGACTCGTGGCGCTGGCACGGCGTGCCGTGGTTCGTGCGCTCGGGCAAGTGTCTCGCCCAGACCGCCACCGAAGTGGTCGTCGAGCTCAAGGCGCCGCCGTCGAAGCTGTTCGCGGATTCCGAACCCGAGGACGGCGCCGGCAATTACCTGCGCTTCAGAATTTCCCCGAATTCCGCCATTGCGCTCGGCGCGCGCGTCAAGCGCGCGGGCAAGGAGTTCGTGGGCGAGCAGCGGGAGCTCTACATGGTGGACGAGCAGCTGAACGCCGACTCGCCGTACGAGCGCCTGCTGACCGACGCGATGGCTGGCGACGGCGCGCTCTTCACGCGCGAGGACGCGGTGGAGGCGGCGTGGGTAGCGGTGGACAAGGTGCTCACCCATCATGCCGCTGCGCTGCCGTATGCGCGCGGAAGCTGGGGACCGGCGGAGGCTGATGCGCTCGTGGCGCGCTACGGGGGATGGCGCAATCCGTCGGCCCAGTCAACCGGCTGAACCCGTCACGTGAAACGACACGAACGACTCGGCGAGGCACACACACCGAGCGGCTCGAAGCTGGAGCTGATCCGCCACGACGGCGCGTATCTCATCCGCGCCGACGGCATCGAGCTCATGTCCACGCGCCGCCACCTATCCGAGGACCAACTCGCCGAGGTGGCATGCGCGCCGCTTGCGATCATGCCAACCGCGCGCGTGCTCATTGGCGGACTCGGGCTCGGCTTCACCCTCCGTGCGGCACTTCGACTGTTGTCACCCGATGCGGAGGTTGTCGTCGCCGAGCTCGTGGCTGAGGTGATCGCGTGGAACGCCAATCCGGACTACGCGCTGTCCGCGGAGGCCATGCGCGACCCACGCACGCGTGTCGTGCACGACGACGTCGTGAACGTGCTGAAGACGAACCCCGAGGGGTTCCACGCAATCATGCTCGATACGGACAACGGTCCGGACGGCATGCTCATGGCCGACAACGCGCCGCTCTACTCCCGGCTCGGCATCGAGACCACCAAGGCGGCGCTGCGTCCCGGCGGAACGATCGCCTACTGGTCAGTCGGTGCGGACCGTGCGTTCGCCAGCGCGCTGCGGCAGTCGCGGCTCAACGTGGAGACGTTGCTCGTCCGCGCCCATGACACGGCCGGACCGATGCACACGCTCTACGTGGCCACGGCCACGGGGCACTGACGATTACCGCGTCCGCTGCCCTTTACACGCCTTTGTCACACCACGCACACTTCTCCCATGCGACCAACCTTCCGACTCTCCATCGCACTGCTCGCTGCCGCGCCCCTGGGCGCCCAGGCAGTGCCGAAGCCCCCCGCTGCCATCTCGGCGATTCGGGAATCCGACATCAAGCGCGACCTCTACGCGCTTGCGGGCGACGCCTTGCGTGGCCGCGAGGCGGGCACCATCGACGAGATGCGCGCGTCCATGTGGCTGGCTGAGGAAATGCGAAAGATCGGCCTCGTGCCAAAGGGCGACATGGGCAGCTGGTTCCAGTGGTGGAACATGCGCCGCTCGCGCATCTCCACCACTTCGAGCTCCGTCTCGATCGCCGGACGGGCCATGACGCTCTGGACCGACATCACGCCGGCGTCCAACACCGCCGCAGACGTTGCCGCGACCACGGTATTCCTGCCGAACCTGGCTGATACCACTGTCGACGTGCGCGGCAGGATCGCGGTTGTGCGGCTGGTCGCACCGGCGCCTGCGTCCATCCGGAGCACTACGAACACCTACGAATACAATTACACCAGGCCCGCGATCACCGCGATGGCCGCCGCACTCACCTTGCGCGGTGCAGCAGGCGTGATCATCGTCGCGGATTCCATCGCCGAGATCGCGTTTGATGGCGTGGCGAAGACGCAGTCGCGGGGGACGTATGATGTCGTGAACGGCGTCCCTCGCTTCACGCGCAATCCAGCCGCTGGCGCCGGGGCCGCGACGACGAACGCCGCTGCAGCCGCGAATGCCGCCGCCAATGCCAACGCGCGCGCCGCCATCCCCGTCCTGCTCGCGCACCGCTCCGCGCTCGCGAGCCTTCGTGAGGATGGTCAGCCCGTCGACATCAAGCTCCGCACCGAGACGTTCGAGTATCCGTCCGTCAACATCATCGGCGAGATCCGCGGCTCCGATCCGAAGTTGCGCGACGAGTACGTCCTCTTCAGCTCGCACCAGGATCATGACGGCGTTCGCTACACGGTCGCGGGCGATTCCATCTGGAACGGCGCGGACGACAACGCCACCACGAGTGTCGCGCTGCTCGCGATTGCGCGCGCGTGGAAGCAGCATCCGGGCAAGCGGTCGGCGCTGTTCGTGTTCCACGGCGCGGAAGAGCGTGGCCTGCTTGGCTCGCGCTATCATGTCGCGCATCCGGTGGTGCCGCTTGACCACATCGTTGCGGTGCTCAACGGCGACATGATCGGCCGCAACAACCCCGATACCGCTGCGCTGCTCGGCGCACAACCTCCGCACCGCAACTCCACGGCGCTCGTGCAGATGGCGATCGACGCGAACCGCGCGACTGGTCGCTTCGTGATCGATTCGCTCTGGGACCGCCCGACGCATCCGGAGGGGTGGTACTTCCGGAGCGACCATGTGCCGTACGCCGAGCGTAATGTCCCGTCGCTCTTCTTCTCGAGCAACCTGCATCAGGACTATCACACGCCGCGCGACGAGCCAAAGGCGATCGACTACGGCAAGCTCACGCGCATGACGAAGTGGATGTACATGACGGGCTGGCTCGCGGCGAACGCAAGCGTTCGACCCGCTCTTGATCCGGGGTTCGTACTGCGCTAACGGCGCACAGCACCTGCGACGACAGTTGGCGGAAAGGTCGGAGAAAACGGACATCGGACCCGGATTTCAGATGCTCCGAGCGCGTTCCGATCCGGGTCCGAAATCCGTCCTTCCCGTTGTTTCCGCCAACTGTCGTCGCGGTTTGTTTTTGTTCTGCCGTTAAGCAGTGCAGCGACCGTCCGCATAAGTCTGGCGTTACGGTCTCCGCAATAGCCCGCCCAGTCCGGACTTGATCTTGTCCTTCACCTTCTGCGCGGCCGCGGAAGTCGCACGGCCCTTCATGTCGTCGAACGCCAGGCGGATCAACATCGACTTGGGCGAGGCCTGAACGGCGGGCGCCATCGTCTGGACCGCGCCGGAGAAATCCGCCTTGTCGTATTGAGCGAGTGCCGTGGAGTACGTCACCATCGTGGAGAGGGCATCGACCCTGTTCTCCTCCTGTTTGGCAGCGAGTCGCTGCTGCTCCTCAGGTGATAGCGCGAGACCCAGCCCTTTGATCAGATCGCTGGCGAGTCGCTTCTCGAGCTCGAAGAACTTGTCTTCATCGCCGGTGACCTGCGCGGTCTTCACGATCTCGCCTGTTTCCACCCGCACCACGCGCGTGTCGATCTTCATCCTGGGCTGCAGCGCCGCGAACGACCCGACCACGATGTACTCGGCGCCCGTCATGCGGCCGACCTTCACGGCCGTCGTGGAATCGAAGTACTTCGTGTGCTGGAGCTCCATCTCCTTGACCAGATCCTGAATCCGATCGCGCTCGACCAACTGGATCTCCTGTACGGCCGATAGATCGCTGATCATCATCGACGCGATGCCCTTGCCCAGCGGATCGTAATCCGCCTTGCCGGTGAAGTTGTCGAAGTAGAGTACGGCCACCGTCTTTCGCGGTGCCGGATTCAGCGGCGCCGTGCGTAGTGGCGCGGCGACGACGAGTGCCGCCGCGCAGCAGAGCATGGGTAGGGAATACATCATGACGCCTGGGAATGAGGCACGAGTGCACCCGGGGGTATGCTTGACGCGCCCACCTGCTGGACGCATGTGATGGAATGTGCAGGTCGCCGGGCCGCTGCGAAAGACCAGGCAGCGGGAGCGCAGCGTGCATCGGCTCCCCTCGCGCAGCGTGCTCTCCGCGGTCAAGGCTCCACTCATACTGGCGCGCGCATTTGCATCGATGCACATTTCGTAGGACACACATCCCATCGATCGAGGCCGCAGTGGACGTCGTCACCATCTCGCCGAAGTTCCAGGTCGTCATTCCCAGAAGCGTGCGCGAGCGACTGAACCTGACTCCTGGGCAGCGAGTCCAGGCCATCGTGTACGACGGTCGCGTGGAACTCATTCCCGTGCGGCCCGCCAAGGCCATGCGCGGATTTCTCAAGGGTCTCGACACCACGGTGAACCGGGATGCCGACCGCGGCTGATCTTACGGCCCTTGCGTGGAGCCGCCAGCGTCCATGGTGACGCGCGCGCGTCCCAACGTCGTGGACTCTTCTGCGTGGCTGGCTTACTTCGCTGATGAGCCCACTGCCGAAGAATTTGCGCCAGCCATCGAGGACGTCCGGCGGCTGGTCGTACCTGCGGTCTGCCTCTTGGAGGTGTTCAAGATCGTTGCACGGCAGCGCGGTGAAGGCGAGGCGCTTCAGGCCGTCGCGGTCATGCAACAGGGTGCGGTCGTCGATCTCGATGGTGCGCTTGCGCTGAGCGCCGCGCGCGCCGGGCTGGACTTCAAACTTCCGTTGGCGGACAGTATCGTCTATGCGACCGCTCGCACGGTCGGCGGAATCGTGTGGACGCAGGACGACCATTTTGCCGGGCTCGCCGATGTGCGCTACGTCCCGAAGGCCATGGAGTAGCCGCGCTAGCGAGAATGTCACATCGGAGATCCTGGACCGTACGTCGCATCTAGTTGATCAAGCCTCCCTTCAATCGGATACCGATCCATGCACCGACCCGGCATCGCTGGCGCTCTACCGCTCCTCACACTTCTCACGCTCTCCGCCTCCAGCACCATGGCGCAGGGCACGACGCGTCCCATGACGTGGCTCGACGTGCAGAACATGCGGCAGATCGGCACGCCCGCGCCCAGCCCGGATGGGCGCTGGGTGCTGTACACCCTGAGCGTTCCGGACTGGAAGGAAGCGCGCCGGCAGAGCGACATCTACGTCGTCGCCACCCAGCAGGGCGTCTCCAGCACGAAGCGGTTGACGTTCACGGCCGACAAGAGCGAGAGCAACCCCGCCTGGTCGCGCGACGGACAACAGTTCGTCTTCCTCTCGGACCGCGACGGAACCCCAGCGCCCGCGGCCGCTGCGCGCGGCGGCACGCTGCCGGCCACCGGTCCAGGTGCGCCCTACTATCCGGCCGCCATCGGCGGCGCCGGCGGCGGCGCAGCGTTTCAGCTCTACGTCATGCGCCCGGACGGCGGTGAAGCACGCAAGTTCACGGAGGCGAAGGACGGCGTTTCCACCTTCGCGTTCTCGAAAGACGGTCAATGGCTCGTCTATCGCTCCGGACCCGCGACACAGGAGCAGCTGTACGCCGTCCCCGTGTCCGCGATCGTCGCCGGCGACTCGCTGCGACCCGTGCAGCTCACGCGGCATGCAACCGGCGTCGGACTCTGGCGCATCGCGCCCGACTCGAAGCGCATCTACTTCGCGACCGCGGACACGATCGACCCCGATGCGAAGTTGCGGCTCGAGAAGCGGTTCGATGTGCGCGTGCGCAACATGGAGGTCCCCGTCTCCAGCCTCTGGGCGCTCGACCTCGACAGCAAGCGCACCACACGCCTCACGCGCGACACCACGATCAGCGTCGGGGACTTCACCATCTCCTCCGACGGCAAGTGGATCGGCTACCATGGCATCTCGGCCAACCGCTACGATCGCAACATCCTCGAGCAGATGGGCAACGCGGATCTGTACCTGCTGGAAGTGGGCACGGGACAGGTCGAGCGCCTCACGAACAACAAGGAAATCGGCGAGAGTGAGCTGAGCTTCTCGCCGGACAGCCGGACGATCGCCTTCTCGGCGCCCGATGACTTCGTCATGCGCCATAACCTTCGCGTCTACCTGCGCGACGTCGCGAGCCGCGGAGGACAGTTCCGGAAGCTTGGTGCGGGTTTCGACGGCGCGGTGACGGTCGCCTTCTGGTCGAAGGATGCGAACACCATCTACTTCAACGAAGGCATCAAGGCGACGGACCAGCTCCTCGCGCTCGACGTGGCCGCAAACAAGGTGCGTCAGCTCACGACGGAGAAGGCCTCGTTGCGCGCGACCGAGGACGAAGACACGGGTCGCCTCTTCATCACGCGCAGCGATCCGCGCACGCCACCCACGCTCTTCACCGTGAGCTCGGCCGCCGATCTGGCGACGCCTTCAGCGTGGACCAGGCTTACCGACGCCAATCCGTTTGCCCGCTCCCTCGCACTCGGCGAGGAAGAAGAGATCACGTGGAAGGGCAAGGACGGCACTCCCGTCGGCGGGGTGTTGGTAAGGCCCGTGGGCTACCAGGCCGGCAAGAAGTATCCGCTTATCGTCGCCATTCACGGCGGCCCGCAGTCCGCGGACGTGTTGAGCTTCAACGGCGGCTACGGCTCGCAGATCTACGCGGGAGCTGGATACGCCGTGCTGATGCCGAACTATCGGAACTCCACGAACTACGGACAGAAGTTCGAGATCGAGAGCCAGGGTGACTACTTCACGAAAGGCTATGATGACATCATGGCCGGTGTGGACCACCTCATCGCCTCTGGTCTCGTTGACAGCACCCAGATGGGCGTGCTCGGCTGGAGTGCGGGCGGGCACTGGTCCAACTGGATCCTCACCCACACCAACCGATTCAAGGCCATTTCAACTGGCGCGGGCGTCTACAACTGGATCTCGATGTACGGCGAGAGCGACACACAACGCGGCCGCCAGTGGTACCTCGGCGACAAGATGTACTGGGACGACATGGAGCACTGGTGGAAGCAGTCGCCCGCGGCCTACATCAAGAACGCGAAGACGCCCACGATGATCCACGTGGTCGACAACGATCCACGCGTGCCGAGGCCCGAGAGCGAGGGGCTGCACATGGCGTTGAAGCGACTTGGTGTGCCCACCGAGATGTATGTGTATCCGGGTGCGACGCACGGCATCCCCGACCCTCGCAACCAGTTGCTGAAGTCCACCGCCGAGATGGCGTGGATGGATTACTGGGTGCGGAAGACGGGGCACAAGTTCGCCTGGCGCGACGTCCTCCAGACCGTCGAGGATCCGAAGGAGCCGAAGGCTGGACTGATGCCGTGACGACGTTGTTTCTCAGTCGCCAACCGGCAGCGGGAGCACGAGGGTAAACGTGCTCCCCTGCCCCACCGTGCTCTCCGCTGTCAGTTCTCCACCCATCCCGCGCGCGAGGTCCCGGCTGATCGCCAGGCCCAGCCCAACGCCTTCCTGTGTCCGCGTCAGTCGCGCATCCACCTGCACGAACGGCTCGAACACGCGCGCCAACTGATTCAGGGCAATCCCCCGCCCGGTATCGGTTACGCTGACACGAACCTCGCGGCCGGCGCGAACACACGACAGCTCGATGCTCCCACCGGGCTCCGTGAACTTGATCGCATTGGTGAGCAGGTTGAGCACCACTTGCTGCAGCTTCTCCCCATCCGCCCTCACGGAGAGCGACTCATCCGGCTGGGCGTATCGAAGGGTCAGGCGTTTGTTGCGGATCTGCGGCGCCACCAAGGCCTCGCAGCTCGCAAGCACTTCATCCAGCTCGATATCCTGCAGGTCGTACGTCACCGCCCCCGCTTCGACGCGGCTGTAGTTCAGCACGCCGTTCACGAGGCCGAGCAGGTGGCGCTGGCTCTTCTGGATCCGCTGCAGGTCCTTGCGCATGTCCTCGGTGACCGGACCGCGAATGCCGAGCTCGATGAGCTCAGCATAGCCGCCAATCGCATTGAGCGGCGTACGCAGTTCGTGCGACATCACCGCCAGGAATTCGCTCTTCGCGCGATTTGCAGTCTCGGCGGATTCGCGCGCGAGTCGCTCAGACTCGAAGAGTCGCGCGCGCTCGAGGGCCTGTGCGCACAGGCGGGCGAGGGTGACGGCCATCGCGCGATAGTCCTCGTCGAACTGTTGCGACGAGTCGAACGCGGCGCCCATGACTCCTTGAAGCCGGTCACTCGACAGCAGTGGCAGCACGACATTGGCCTGATGTCCCGCTTCATCGAAAGACTCCACCAGGTGGGCGTACTGCGCCTGCAGCTGCTCCCGCGACTCGATGTAGATCGGCTCCTTCGTCCGCGCGACATCCGCGAGTGGCACCACCTCCGACACGGGAAAGCGCTTCCACACCGCGCGCATTTCGTCCGGCATGTGGGTTGCGCACACGAGTTCCAGGTACTCACCATCTCGCGACGGGCTCACGACGACAATGCCGATAGCGCCAAGGATCGAGGCCGAATGCGCGACGATGGCCTCGGCCACCTCACTGATGCTCGCTGCCTGCGACAACGCGGCGGTGAGCGATTGCAGGCCCAGCGTGCGCTCGCGCGCGCGCTCGGCTTCGCGGCTGGCGGTGACATCCTCGTGGGCGAGGATCACGCGCTCGATCTCACCGTTCGCGTCGCGAACGGGATACGCGTTCGCCTGGGCCCACAGCGTGCGCCCTTTCCCCGTCGGACCGGACATGTCGTAGCGCAGCGCGGGAAAGGTGACGGGGGCGCCGGCTCCGTCCTCAGTTCTGGTGCCGTCGAGACCGAACACGCGCTGCAAGGCCGGCATCACTCCGGCGGCGTCGAGCTGGGGATCGTTGAGCACGGAATAGTCCGCCGGCAAATCCGAAACGCGTGCGCCCCACAGCCGCTCGAAGGCGCGATTCACCGCCAGCGGCTTCCCACTCGCATCGTAGACAACGGTGCTCCTCGGCGATTGCGCAAACGCGTCATGCAGCTGCCGTTCGAGGGTGTTGCGTTCTCGCTCGAGCCGGGTGTGCGCGTCGCTTGCACTGTCGTCGCGCATGGTAAGGACGGAGGCGATCTGCACGCCAGCCTCGTCGAACACCGGTTGCGCGCTGCCGAGGGCCAGGATCTCCCGACCATCGGGATGACGGATGCGCCAGCGCTCGTCGATCACGGTCTCGCCGCGGGTGACGGCGCGCGCCAATGGGAGCTCGCTGCTCGGGTACGGCGCGCCGTCTTCCCTCAGCAGGTGGAAGGTGTCGGCATACCCTTCGACTCCGACGCCGAGGGTTTCGACGCCGTGCATCCGCGAGGCGGCAGCGTTCACGAACACGAGGTTCCCGTCCACGTCGGCGACGATGACACCCTCGGCCATCTGGGCGAGGGCGGCGAGCAGGGGGCGGTCGGAGGTCGGCATCTCGGACGACGGAGTTTCGGTTGTCGGAAAAAGCGGAACGGCGACGACAGTTGGCGGACTCGCGGGAAGAACGGATGTCGGACCTTGCGGCCGGACACTCCGCCGCGAAATGACGGTCGGCGTGAAATCGACGCTCCGGGCGTCGCGACATCAAGCGTTCCCGACGGCGTCGTCCATCTCGGCGCTCCGCGGCGCCGGTCATAATCATGGACAAATGCAAACCGGCCGCCCTTGGGAGGCGGCCGGTGCGCTGTCTATCAGCTCGATGCGATGATGTATCCGGAATTATCCTGGCAGGTCATTTGGCACTCCGTGTGAAGCAGCGCGACGGGTCGCGCTACGTATGGGCAAGTGGGGGGGTGAGGTCTTTCGCGTTCTGGAGTGCGGCGTTAGCCGCCTTACTCCGCGACGGTGTACCCACTGAAGTGCTTCACGCGGCGGAACAGCACGTTGTTCGAGTAGTCGATGCTCGTCTGGAGCGACTTGTCCGTCAGCGATTCGTCGACGCATCCACCCTTGTCTGGGCAGTAAAGCATCGTCCAGTTCTTGGCATCGTCCATGGAAACGCGAGGCGCGTACATGTACAGCTGCACGACCTTCTTCGGATTGAAGCGCATCGCGGGGTAGAAATCGATGCTCGGGTGATTGCTGGACGCGTTCTTGATTATCACCGTCAGCTCGACGGGCGCCCGCTCAGGCGCGCACTTGCTGTCCCAGTACTTCGGTCCGTAGCCTGAGCGCGTGAGGCTGCAGATAGCGTCGGCCGGAATTTCGAGGTGATTCGGTCCGAGGTTGAAGGACTGGTCCCGGGTCGGGTCGATAAGCACCGCGTACGTGCCATCCACAACGCCAACCAGTGACCTGGCGGACAGGGATGGCGCGAACATCGACGGGATCGACTTCGCGGACACTTGCGCGGGCGGAGCGGTGACTTCCCCTGAGCAGGCGCCGAGAACCAGCGCGCCCATCAGGATGGCGAGACGTCGAACGTGCGTTGGAGCCTTCCTCGGCATCAACATAGGATTGGCCTTCGAGCGTTGCTCGGGCTTTGGTGGCGGGACCGCGTGAGCCGTGAAGCGGCTCGCTGCGTTGAGTAGATGCTCAGGTACAAGGCAATGCGAAGGCCACCAAACGCGTATTTCCCGCATGTGGACATGATGGCCGAACCCGCGATACCTTTTTCGGAATTCGGTCATTATGCGCAGGCCGTCCGGCCATAGGTACCGACACCTGGAGGTCAAAAAGAGGCGAATTCACCACGAGTTGTCGCACTGGCACCACAACGTTGTGGGATCCATGCAGCGAGTGGCGGAATCCAGCGACCTTGGAACGCCGCTCTCCGTGGTGGTCATGACAGCAAACGGGCCGCCCTTGGGGGCCGAGACGACACGCGCACCCGTCGCTAGTTCGCCTGTGACGTCATTGTGATCGGGATCACATTGCCGTCGGCGACCGCCCAGACGGCGTCACCGTCCGACGGCGCGATCGAAGCACATCCCGTAAACTCGCCAAACGCTGGCAATACACCGATGATGGGGCCGAACCAGAAGCAGGGGAGACGTTCGCGCTGTCGTGCGCTCCCCGTGAGGGTCGCACACGGATGGATGTGCCCCGCGAGTACATACCTGCTCGCCACCGCGACCGGATGGTGCGCCAGTGCGAATGGCGTATCGATCACCGGGCCGTCGACGCATTCGATTCCGACCTCGTCCGGCGGATCGCCGGCGCGCCGATCGTGGTTTCCACGAACAAGCTGCATCTCGAGCGCCGCATGTGTCCTTCTCCACGCCGCCAGCGCCGCGAACGTCTCGTCGTTGCGCCCTTCCCTCGCGTGCAGGAAGTCACCGAGGAAGGCAATGCGTGTCGGCTGGTGCGCGGTGATGAGCTGGTCGATGCGCGCGAGGCCCTGCGCGGTCGTGCCCGTCGGCGCCCTGACGCCGAGCGCGCGAAAGCTCGCTGCCTTGGCAAAGTGCGGGTCGGCAATCATGAGCATTCCCCGACGCGGCCAGTAGATCGCTCGCTCCGGAGACAGGACCAAGTCCTCTCCCGCGACGGTGGTGGTCGTGGGGATGCTCATTCCAGATTTGGAATGAGGGTCCGTCGCCCACGCACGCGACTCATCCCGCAGCCCGCTCCAGGGCGAGCTGCATACGTTTGATCCGATCCGCCAGCTTCTCGCTCGTCACCTTGTTGCGCGTACGATCCACCAGCAGTGGAAACGACAATGGCGAAAACCGCTTCGGCGTCGTCACCGCCACCTTCGACGCTGACAAACGTTGCAGCGTGGCGCCGAGCCGGCTGCGTTCCAGCTGTCGCTCCAGCACCTCCCGATGCGCCTGGGCAAGCAGGAGGTTACCCGGCTCGTACTTCATGAAGACATCGAAGAACAGTCCGCTCGACGCCTGAAGCTGGCGCGCGGTCTTGCCAGCACGTGGAAAGCCGGGGAACACGAGTCCAGCCACGCGCGCAATCTCGCGAAACTGCCGCCGCGCCATCTCGGCAGCGTTGAGCGACGCCGGAATGTCGTCCGCAAGATTCTCCGGTGACAACAGGTCGCCGGCGAGCGCCGCATCCAACGGCGGCTCATCCGGCGACAGCAACTCCATCCCCCAGTCGTTGCTCGACATCACGAAGGTGATCGGCTGGATACGCGACATCCGATATGCGAACAGCGCGGCAAGCCCTTCGTGCACCAGCCGCCCCTCGAGCGGATAGATGAAGAGGTGCCAGCCATCACGCGACTTGATGCGCTCAATCAGCAGCTCGTGCGGACGCGGAATCGCCGACCACTTCCGCTGTATCTCCAGCAACCCACGCAACGCCTGTAACTCCGCACCACGATAGACGCCGTCGGCTGCTTCGCCGAGCCGAAGCCGCAGCAGGTGTGCGAGCTCGCCCGATAGCGGCAGCCTGCTGCCCATCCACCGCGGAATCGCGCCCTTCGTATTGGGCGCGCGCCGCACCCACGCGCGCATGTCGCGCACGCGAACGAATTCGAGCGGCGCGCCGCCAAAGAAGAAGCGATCGCCGGACTTCAATCGCGCGACGAATGATTCCTCGATCGATCCGAGCACACGGCCGCGCAGGAACTGCACGACGATGGCGGCGTCGCTCACGATCGTCCCGATCGACATGCGATGACGACGCGCCTGCTGTCGATCGTTCAGCACGTAGCGACCGTTCTCGAGCTCCAGGCGCGCATACTCTGGATACGCCGCGAGGCTCTCACCTCCTGTCCCCACGAAGCGCAGCGTCCACTCCCACTCCGCATCGGTGAGGTTGGCATAGGCTCGTGTCGTTCGCACTTCGGCGAGCAGTGCATCGGGGACGAAACCGCCTCCGAGCGCGACGGTGACGACGTGCTGCGCCAGCACGTCAAGCGGCACCTCCACCTGCTGGCGCCCCTCGATTGCGCCGCTCTCGATTCCGTCGCGCACGGCGGCAACCTCCAGCAACTCCAGCGCATTCGTCGGCACACAGGTCACGCGGCTCACCTCACCCGGTCGATGTCCGCTGCGTCCCGCACGCTGAAGAATCCGTGCGACGCCCTTTGGGCTCCCGATCTGGAGCACACGATCGACAGGCGAGAAGTCGACGCCGAGGTCGAGCGACGAGGTTGCCACCACGCAGCGCAGCGCGCCAAGTCGCATTCCGCTCTCCACCCAGTCGCGCGTTTTCCGATCCAGCGACCCATGGTGCAGCGCAATGCTGCCCGCCCACTCCGGACGCTCGGCCAGGATGGCCTGATACCAGATCTCCGTCTGCGACCGCGTGTTCGTGAAGACGATCGACGACGTGCCCTCCTCGATCGCCGCCACGACCTGCGGCACCATCTGGGTGCCGAGATGTCCGGCCCACGGAAATCGTTCGGCGACCGGCGGAATGAGCGAATCGACGACCACCGCCTTCTGTTCGACTCCCCGCACGATCCGGCCGCGTACCGCCGATGGGACGTTGCCAAGCAACGCGGTGCGTGCGTCGAGCAGGTTCCCGATGGTGGCGGAAAGGCCCCAGGTGCGCGCGCGCGGCGCGAGCGTGCGAATGCGCGCAAGCGCGAGTTCCACCTGCACGCCGCGCTTGGAGCCCATCAGTTCATGCCATTCGTCGACGACGACTGCGCGCAGATCCGAAAAGAGCTCGCGCGCGTTGGGTTGCGTGAGCAGGAGCGTGAAACTCTCCGGAGTTGTGACCAGGGCCGTGGGGAGTCGCCTGCTCTGGCGTGCGCGCATGCCGGGCGTGGTGTCGCCGGTACGGGCTTCGAGTGTCCACGGTATGCCGAGGTCCGCGATTGGCGACTCGAGGGACTTGAGGGTGTCCGCCGCAAGCGCGCGCAGCGGAGTAATCCAGAGCACGCGCAGCGGCGGTGCCGTCGCGCGTCGCACTTTACCGGGAGTGGTGGCCGGGTGCTCGTCGAGCCATTCGAGGAGCGGGCCCCACCATGCCGCGAGTGTCTTCCCGGTGCCGGTTGCTGCATGCACCAAGCCGCTTTCCCCATCGAGATAGGCGCGCCAGACGTCGCGTTGAAAATCGAGTGGAGTCCAGCCCTTGGAGGCAAACCAGAGTTCTGCGTTTTCGAGAACCCTCATGCTCGTCTGCAATTGAAACACATTACGGAAGAACGGCGAAGCGGAAAAGCAATTTTACCACAGAGGACACAGAGGGCGCGGAGGACTACGCTTGCCGCGATCCACTCCATGGCAAAATTTGGGTTTCCTCTGCGTCCTCTGCGCCCTCTGTGGTAAATCGCAGTTGCTGTTGACCCGCTGCGGCAAATCGCAGTTGCTGTTGACGCGCTCCGGTAAATCGCAGTTGCTGTTGACGCGCTGCGGTAAATCGCAGTTGGCATTGCCCCTGCCCGCATCACCTCGTCGCCTCGAGTAGCGCCCGCAGCGTCTCGATCGTATCAGCCTCCGACGCCGGCTTGTCCGTGCGCCAACGCGCGATACGTGGAAAGCGCACCGCCACGCCCGACTTGTGTCGCGACGACAGTTGAATGCCCTCGAACGCGAGCTCGAACACCTGCACCGGCTCCACGTGGCGCACAGGGCCGAACTTCTCGATCGTGTGGCGACGAATCCAGTTGTCCAGCACGCGAATTTCGGCGTCCGTCAGTCCTGAATACGCCTTGGCGAAGGGCACCAGTGCCTCCCCGTCGCGCACCGCAAACGTGTAGTCCGTATGCAGCATCGCGCGACGTCCGCTGCCCGGCTGCGCGTACACCATCACCGCATCAACGCTGAACGGCTGCACCTTCCACTTCCACCAGCTCCCCTTCCGGCGACCAACGCCATACTCCGACGCGCGCCGCTTCAGCATCAATCCTTCCGCTCGATGGTCGCGCGCATGGTCGTGCGCGGCGCGAGCATCATCCCAACTCTGGAGTTCGATGGTCGGCGAGAGGAGGAAAGGCGGACTGCCCACCAATCGCGCCAGCTCGGCTCGACGTTCAACAAGTGGCATCGCACGCACATCGCGTCCGCCGAGCTCCAGCAGGTCGTAGGTGATCAGCACCACCGGCACCTCGGCAAGAATCTTCGGGGCGAGCTTCTTTCGACCGATCCGACGCTGAAGCTGCGCGAAAGGAAGCGCCGCGTCGTCCATCCACGGCATGATCTCGCCATCGAGTACCGTGCCGTCTGGCAATGCCTCCGCAGCGGAAGCCAGCTCCGGAAATCGCTCCGTGGCCAGGTCGCCGCCACGCGTCCAGATGTACGTGGTCCCGTCGCGCCGAATCAGCTGCGCACGAATGCCATCCCACTTCCACTCGGCCTGCCAATCCGACGGCGCACCCTGCCCTTCCAGCTCACCCTCCAGCGCGTAGGCAAGGTAGAACGGATAGGGCCGCGAACGATCCGCGTCGCTGCTGTCCGGCGCGACCAGCGACATGAAGCTTTCCGGGGTCGGCTTCCAGTGTCCGCCCAGGCGATGGGCAACTGCCCCTTCCTCCACGTTGCTCGCGCGCGCGAGCGCTCGAATCACGAGCTGCTCGGATACACCGACACGAAACGCGCCGGTGATCAGCTTGTTCCAGACGTATCGTTCGGTGCCCGCAAGCTCCCGCCACGCGCAAAGCACCGCGGTGCGTTGCTCCTCTTCGGACATGTCGCCGAGCGGAAGCAGTCGCTCCTCGACCCAGACGTGCAGTGGCAGGTCTGCCTGAACGGACGACGATGCCGGCGAGATGGGAAGCAGCAAGGCGATCGTCTCGGCGAGATCTCCCACGCTGTGGTAGCTCTCCTCGAACAACCAGGCGGGGATCCCCGCTTCCTCCATCGCCCATCCCGCGACGCGGCGCACTGGAATGAGCCGCTTTGGCCGACCCCCGGAGAGGAAGTACACCGCCCACGCTGCATCGGCGGCATTGGCGTGCGTGAAGTATTCGACCATCGCCTCGACCTTGCGATTGGTGCTCGTCGTGGCGTCGATGTCGGAGTACAAGCGTGCGAACTCCTTCACGCCATCGCCTCCTCACCGGCAACCGCGGGCTCCGCGTCGTTCTCGCCTTCCCACTGGCTCGCCACCGAGAGTGCGTTGAGTCCCCTCTCTCTGAGGTAGCGGACCACCTGCTCCCGGTAGCCATGCGTCACCCAGACATTCTCGGCGCCCGTTGCCGAGACGGTGTCCATGAGTGCGCCCCAATCCACGTGGTCGGAGAGGACGAAGCCGCGATCGAGTGCACGCCGGCGCCGCGCGCCGCGCACCAGCATCCATCCCGAGGCGAACGCGGTGGCGACGTCGCCGAAGCGACGCAGCCAGAGACTCCCGGCTGCGGACGGCGGCGCGACGATGAGGCTGCCCGCGAAGCTCGTGCCCTTGGGCAGTGTGGCGACGGCCGTCGTGGGATGCAGCGCAACACCACTGTCGCGATAGTCGCACGTCAGGCGTTCGACTGCACCGTGCGTGTAGATCGGACCGATGTCGGCGTCGAGCATGCCGGCGAGAATGCGTTGCGCCTTGCCCAGCGCGTAGGCGTAGATGATCGATGCCTTGCCGCGTACCTTGTTTTCGCTCCACCAAGCGCACATGTCCGCAAACGTGTCACCCTGCGGGCACCACCTGTAGATCGGGAGGCCGAATGTGGATTCGGTGATGAACGTGTGACACCGTACCGGCTCGAACGCGGAGCACGTCGGATCGGGCTCGGTCTTGTAGTCGCCGGAGACCACCCACACCTCTCCGTGGTATTCCAGCCGCACCTGGGCGGAGCCGAGTATGTGACCGGCGGGAACGAGTGTGATGGACACGCCGTTGACGAAACGTTGCTCGCCGTAGTCGAGAAGCTCGATGCTGGCGGCAGCGCCGAGCCTGGTGCGGAGGACTCGTGCCCCTTCGCGGCTCGCGAGGTAGTGCTGGCTGCCCCAGCGCGCGTGATCGCCGTGACCGTGCGTGATGATGGCGCGTTCGACGGGGAGCCACGGATCGATATAGAGATCGGCAGCCTCGCAGAAAAGGCCGCGTTCGGTAGTGCGGAGCATGGACGGTCGCAGGGTGCAAGAAGGGGACGCGCAGGTGGAAACATCCGAATTGCGCCTTTGGCCGGAGGATCGTATGTTCATCCCCGTTCCACCGTCGGATTCCCTCCGCCTCGCTCGCATGCAACAGGTTCGCGCCGCGACGGCCGTTCTCGCCCTCGTTTCGTGCTCGTCCACCCAGGTCGACGGGATCGCTTCCTCCCTGGCGGATGAGACGACGTCGGTAAACGTGTATCCGTCGCTCGAACGACTGCTGCACGCCCTCTCCGAGATGGCGCCGGACATCGTCGTCGTAAACGACTCTGGCGAGCTCGACGCGGCGCTCCAGATTCGGCTCCTGAGGCGGCGACAGCCTTCCGTCTACGTCGTCTTTATCGGCGTGAGCGACGACGCCCGTACCATTGCCCTGCTGCAATGGGGTGCCGATGATGCGATCACCATCGAGTCACCGGCGATGATCGCGCGGCTCCAGGCTGCAGCACGGCGGGCGCGCACCGTGAATGCCGGCACACGCATCGCCGTCGGCGACATCGTCTTTGACCGCGAAGCGCGCCGGGTGTGGTGCGCGGGGCGTGAGGTGGCGCTCACGCCGCACGAGTACACCGTCGTCGACTGCATGTTCTGGCACGCCCCCAAGGCTGTCGGCGTCGACACGCTCGCTGACTTTGTGTGGGGCGACCAGGAGTCGACGAACCGCCGCACGCTCGTGCAGGTGTACATCAGCTACGTGCGAAAGAAGCTCGCGAAGAGTGTCACCGTCGCGATTCGCTACTCAAGGGGATCAGGCTATGCGTTCTCGCCCCGAATTGATCGCGACGCAGTGGAGCTCGCGAAGCGCGAGGGCTGAAGCGCAGACCTTGAACTGCAACGGCAACTGAATGGAATACGCTTCCAATTGATTCAGAGCGTCGTCCCAATGCTCAACTGGTGAACGACCGCCAGCACCAACTGGTCTAGGCGGATTGGTTGAATAACAGCGATTTTCGTTGGTGGTAACCGCAGATTTTCTTGACCCTCCGATCACCTGTTGTTCCTCCTGACTATCGCCGCAGACATTCGACTGATTCGTGCAAATTCGTTGGTGGTCGCGTGGCAGCAGTAGTCAAGGATTCTGACGCCGGATGGGAGGCGTTGAGGAAGCGTCAAACAATCAGTTGCTGTTCAAGTAGTTGCTGTTCAAGTAGTTGCTGTTCAAGCGGTTGCCGTTCAAGGCCGACGCTATCGGCCTGAGACGATCCGCTGCACGTGGATGCCGCTCGCGTCGCGCACACCGAGATAGACGATGCCGCCCTTGCCGAAGCCGGCGATGGTCGTGCCTGCCGGCACCTGAACCCGGTCGACGAGCTTTCCTTCCCGGTCGATGACGTCATAGATGGCGCCCCCCGGCGTTGGCTTCGTGGGGATCGTACGGACCCAGAGGCGTCCGTCCCTATCCGCGCGCACCGAGCCGTTTCCGAAGACAGGCTTGTAGTCGGGCAGCTCGGAAATCGGGACCATGTTCACCGGCGGCACCGGAAAGCCACCGCCTGGCGCTCCACCGCCGCGACCCGCATCACCTCCGCGTCCAGCCCCGTCGCCGCCGCGCTGCGGTGGCGCTGCGCCGCCGCCGCCGCCCGGTCCCCCAATCATGACCATCATCGGCGTCCCACCACCGCCACCGCCCAGGCCCATGGCGTCCATGCCCTGCTGCATGGCCTGCGTCGCGCCCGGCCCGCCCGCGGCAATGGCGGCACGCGTCCTCTCGATGGCGGCCTTGGACGAATCCAGGAAGCGTGACTTGTCGTCGTCGGTCATCCGCTGCCAGTCATACGGAATCTTCTCGGCCGATGTCTTCACGCCACCGGCGCCGACGAAATCGACATGGTAGTCGCGACCGCGAACGAAGGCGATGGTGCCGTCGCTCATGACGGCCCAGTCATCGACGACCGGCAGCGGATTCATCGTGACGGAAACGATCATGCGCCCGTTCGCGTCCTGCGTCATCGAGATGTTGTTCTTCGGGATCTTGAAGAAGCCCACGGTGTCGAGCTTGCGCGTGGCGAGATCGAAGCGCACCAGCGCCGATGAATCAGGCGGCGTGGGCGGAACGAACGGCTGGCCGGGCTGCGGGCCTCGAAAGCCGCGGCCAAACCCGAAGTCGATGGTGCGATAGACGAGACGTCCGTCCGTGTCGAAGCCGGGGTTTCCCGATGCGCCGCCGATGAGGAAATTGACGTCGTTCGCGCGCGGTGCAGCCATCGTGCGAATGATCTTGCCGTCAGGATCGATGACGAGCATCGACAGGCCCGCGGGATCGATGAAGAGCGTGGAGTCACCGCGATACGCAATCATGCCGCCCGGGCGCACGCCGTACGCATTGTTGGTCGTGCTCGTGGAATCGGCGACGAGGCCGATGACCTTCATGTTGGGGTCGAGCAGCACGACGCGGCGACGCGCCTGATCGTTCAAGAGGACATTGCCGTTCGGCAGTTGACGCACAGCGGCCACGGAACCGATCGAATCGGAGCTCGTGGCAGTCGGCGCGGGCAACTGGCGCACGGAGATTTTCGGCGTGGTGGGCGTTTGCGCAACCGTCGTCGTTGCGACGAGCAGAAGGACACCCGCCCTCGATAGTGCCATCATGAGAACTCCAGTGGGATTGAACCGACTATTTGATCAGATGTTGTGTGTCGCGGTCGTTGTACTCGCTGAGGGATGATAGGAGGATAGGATGATAGAAACACTTCAGTCCTGTCTTCGTTTCGTCCTATCCTGCTATCATCCCGCTCTTCACGGTCCGCCGCGGATTTCGATGCGCTGGCCACCACCGCCACCGCCACCGCCGCCGCCCATGAAGCCCCCCATGAAAACGCCACCGCCGGTATTGCCAGCCGTGCCGCTCCGGATGCCAGCCAGGTAGCGCGTGTCCATGTGGCTTGCCACGAGCGCCGGCAACTTGCGCTTCTGGTCGGACGTGAGGAGCGACTGCAGCGCCGGTGCCAGCCGAATCAGCAGGTCGACCGACGCCTCGCGCGCCAGTTTGTAGCGGTGATACGCCTCGCTCTGGTCGTACTCCTCCGGCAGTCCGCCGAGGTACTTCGCGACAGGCGTCCAGATGCTGTCGAGACGGATGGTATAGGCGCGATTCATTGTCGCGATGCTATCGGCCTGCGGACCCGTCAGCTCGAGCGTATCCGCCTGGCGAAGGATCTGCGCCATCGGATTCAGGATACCGCCCGAGCCGTACACTGCCTTCAGGAGCTGCTCGGGCGCCTTCTGGCCTTCGCGGGTACGGCCGCGGTCGAGCATCTGCGTAAGCTGTTGGCGCTCGCGTGACGGCCCGACGTCCACGCGCAGCTGCATCGTGAGCGTCACCGGCGCGCGGAAGGTCTGGAACTGCGGATTCGTGCTGCCGAAGCGTGGGTTCACCTCGTACTTGTACCGATTATTCGACGCATCGAAGCCGCGGACGTACAGCAGCGTGGGATCGCTGTTCGCGAACTGACCCCAGCCGTGCAGCTTGCTCTCGCCGTGCACGAGAATGTCGGCGGCGCCGAGCGGGTTGCTGACGGAAAAGCTGATGGTGGTCCGTTGCGGCATCTTCACCTTCATGGGGTTGAAGGAGATGCTGAGGTTCGCGCTCGACGTCCACGGTCCCTGGCAGCTGTTGCGCGCGGCCAGCAGGCCGAGCTGGCTCGTGAGGCAGTCCTTTGCGGGACCCGATCCACTCGCCAGCAGGCTGCTGATTCCGGCCGCGACAGCGGGATCCGTTGCAGTCGCGGGATTGAAGATGAACGCGCGATCGTTGGCGTAGCCGTCGCCGTTCACGTCACCGGAGATCGTCGGCGTGAAGGTGCTGCCACCCGCAAAGCGGCCGAACCAGTTCACGCGCACGGCATCGAAGAAGTTGTAGCCGAGGCTGTACGTGATCTGGTGACGCGAATCGAACGCACCGCGCGACCACTCGACATCGAGCGGATTGCCCGACGTGCTGCTGAAGCCACGCACCTGCTCACGATTGTCCGCGAGCACGTAGGACGCGGACCAGGTGAAGTTCTGGCTGAATTTCGTGGGCGACAGCGAAACGCGCAGCTGCTTGCTCTCACTCTGCAGGTCGGAGCGGAGTTCACTGACGCGCGAGAACTGCTGGCTCACGCGGGCGTCGCGCGACGCAATCGCTCCCGTCGCGGGCACAATGCTCGTGGAGTTCACGAACACCGGGCGCCCCCCTTCTGTCGCAAGGTTGAAACGCACCGCTGGGGCGAAGTTCAGATCGACGAAGCTGCCCTGGTGATAGTTCTTGCTCATCGTGGCGTCGACCGTCACGCTGAACCGGTTGTTGAGGATGGGCCCGTTCCACTGCAGGTTGCCGCGGACGCTCGTGCGGTCCATGTAGTTGGGCGAGAACAGCGTCACGTTCGGCGCGTTGCTCGCGAACAACGTTCCGGCCGATCCATCCACGCACGCGGTCGGGATACTCGCGGGATTCGCGAGGTACTGATCCCACTGGGGAACCGGTGCGGCAGCACCGACGCAACTCACCTGCTGCACCGCGTTCGCCAGGCCCGTGTTGTCGATGGACGACCCGATCACGGAGGCCTGTGGGGTGTTCTGGAAGACGCCGACGCCGCCGCGCACCACGGCGCGCGGCCCGCGCACAGCACCGTCGAATGCGGCCACCTGCGGCGCTTCCCCGATCGTTTTCGAGAATCCGATGCGCGGGCTGAAATACACGCGGTTCGGCACGACGTCGTTTCGCGCCTTGAAGAGGCTGGAGACCTCCGCGTTGTACGCCGGCGCCTGCGTGAAGTGGTTCGCGTCGACCCGCAGTCCATACTGGAACTGCAGGTCTGCATTCCGCTTGTAGGAGTCGCCAAGCGAGATCGCACCGACCGTTTCGCCGGCGCTCTGCGTGCGCGGCGAAAGCTGGCGCGTATACGACGCCGGCCGGTTGGCCTGCAAGTCCGCAAGAGAGTTGAAGAAGAAGGTGCCGAGTGCGTTCGTCGTCTGGTCCTGCTGGTAGGCGTCCTGGCGAAGCTCGGTGGCCAGCTTGAGCCGGTGCTTGTTGTCCGTGCTGAACCACGACAGCTGGTTGCTGGCGCCGATCGTGACGTTCGAGCTCTTCGTGCTGAGGCTCGAGCTGCCACCGAAGCCCAGCGTGCGAACACCGCTCGTGCCATCGGCGAACGTCGAGTTCACGCGCACACTTCCGTTGGGGAGCAGCGTGTACGGCGTGCCGTAGTTGCGGCTGCCATTGAAGTTGAGGCTACTCTCGCTGAGGAAGAGGTTCTTGATGTACATCGTGTGGTTGCCCTGCACACCGCCACCGTAATTCGTGCGATCGCCGCTGTGCGCGGGGAGCTCGGCGGTGAGCTGGCCAACGGGCGTCTGCTTGTTCCAGTTTCCGCTGAAGGTCATGTTGAACGTCTGGCCCGAATTCGAGTTGGGCGGCGTGAAGTTCAGGCTGCCGAACACGACGCCCTGGTCGGCCAGCCTGTCATTCGGCGTGCCGCCTCCCAGGCCCGATGGAATATTCGCGAGCTGCGCGAGCGCCAGCAGGCGCGCCACCGAATCTGCCGCCACCCCGCTCGCCTGCAGGCCGACGGGATCGGTGTTGATCAGGCTCTGGAGGTCATTGGCGCGGCGACCCAGCTGATACGCCGTGTTGTAATACGCCTTGTCCATCACGATCGGGCCCGACACCGAACCACTCAGCGACAGATTGCTGTACTGCTGTCCCAGTGCGCGCGCGGCCTTGTCCGTCCACTGGAGGTGCGGCGAGTCGACATTGAGGCTGCTGCTGCGCCGGATGTAGTTCGACCCGGAGCCTGGCGTAATGTTGAACTGCCCGCCACTGAACCCACCGCGACTCACGTCGTACGGGGTCGTGATGAGTGAAGTGCTGACGGATGCGTCGCGCGGCAGCGTCGAGCTGCCGAAGTTCTGCCCGTTGAGCGTCGTGGAGTTCTGGTCTGCGGAGAGGCCCAGCACCGAGAAGCCAGCGGGGTCGCCGTCGGCGCCCGTGACCGGTGTGACACCGGGGATCGACGCGGCCATGGCATTGAGGTCGCCCTGCTGCGCCGCACTGACCGCGGCCGCGCTCGCACTCTGCTCGCTGCCACTGATGTCGGCGGGCTTGTCGTTGCGGTTGACGCGACCGCGTTCTGCCACCGCGCGCATCGTGTCGAGCAGCACCATGCGCGACATGCGCGTGTCGGCGACGAGGATGTCCTGGTCCGCCGTGCGTTTTACCTCGTACCGCCGGGGCGCGAAGCCGAGCGACGTGATGCTGACGTAGTAGTCGCCTTCACCACCCGGGAAGGTGATGGTGAAGCGGCCATTGGCGTCGGTCTTGGCATTGCGGTTCACACCACCCTGCACGGACGTCGCCGTGACGTTCGCGTTCTCGATCGGCGCGCCCTCCGGTCCGGTCACCTGGCCTCGGATGACGTCGACCTGCTGTGCAGCCAGCGGATTGCTCCACGCGAGGAGAGCAAGCAGGGCGGTAAGTAGTATCGAAGCGATGCGGCGGGCCACGGGGGAGCGGAGTGGGGGGAAGTGGGGCAACCGGCCTCGACGCGAAATTGGACACGCGCCTGTTAAAAAGGGTGCCTCTCGATATTAGTGGCACCTGGGGCGGAACGTTGGGATGGCCAGCGCGCGCGTGTGCTCGCTGGACAACGCATCCCGCGAACCGTCAAGCCTCATGGCGGCGTTCCGTCAGCCTGCACGCTAGGTTCAAGGCATGCTGAATCGTCCCCTGTTGCTACTCGCGCTCATGGCGACCGCCGCATGCGCCCACAGGCAGACCGTCGTACAGTCCGGTGCTCCGGCGCCGAATGCCATTCCGTCCACGCCGGCCGTCGCGAGCACCGTTTGGTATGACACCATTCGCCCGCTGAACACGCTCAGCAAGGGATGGAATCGCATCCCTGGCCGGAATGGAACAGGCTGCGCGCACGATTCCACCTTTGCGTTCCGCGTCCTTCCGGGTCTACCGGACAAGGTCATGATCTTCCTCAACGGTGGCGGCGCATGCTGGCGCGCGCAGGAGTGCGATCCGCGCGGCAAGCCCACCTACACCATGACGGTCGACTCGGCGAACGACGTCTCCGTGCGGTCCGGACTCCTCGACGTCGCGAACGAGGCGAATCCTGTCCGCGACTACACGATGATCTTCGTTCCCTACTGCACCGGCGACGTCCACCTGGGCACCCGGGAGGTGGAGTACGATGTAAAGGGCAGCGAGAAGACGGTCAGCGTGCGCCACGGGGGCGGCGCGAACCTCGAGTCGGTGCTCGATTGGGTCTACACGAACATCCGCAACCCGCGCACGGTGTTCGTCACGGGCATAAGCGTGGGGGCGATTCCTTCGCCCGTCGTCGCGGCGAAGGTCGCCCGACACTATCCGCGCGCGCGCGTCGTGCAGCTCGGCGATGGCGCTGGCGGCTACCATGCCGACGCGGTTCCCGGTCTCCTGGCCGGCTGGGGTGCCACGGACTACCTCGCCGACGACCCCGCCTTCCGCTCGCTGGATTCCGCGAGCTTCACGTTCGAGCGGCTGTACACGGCTGCCGCACGCGTGGCTCCGCGCATTCATTACGCGCAGGTGAACACGACCGAGGACGCCACGCAACTGTCTTTCCTCGCCCTGCTCGGTATCAAGGGCACGCCGCTTACCACATTTCTCGCGGCGGATCTCGACGAGATACGCAGCGCAGTGCCGTGGTTCCGGTCGTACACGGCGCCTGGAAAGGCACACACGCTCCTGCGCTCGAATGCCGTTTACACCACGAAGGTGGATGGTGTCCCATTCAAGGACTGGCTCACGGCGCTCGTGAACGGTGACCCGGTGGAGGACGTCGGCGGAAAGCTGCTTCAGAAGCCTGCGCTCAAGAAGCCCGCGCCGAAGAAGCCCGCAACAACGAAGCCTGCCCCAAAGAAGCCCGCACCAAAGAAACCCGTCAGCAAGGCGCCGGCCCGCTAGAGGCTCAGGAGGGAGGCGCAGCTCGTGAAGCGCCGCCCACCCACGATGCGATCGAGCACCTGCGCCAGGGAGACGTAGATGCCCGTGCGCGATGGTTCCGCGCGTGTCGAATCCGCGCCGGCAATCCAGTTGCTCATGCCGTCCACCCACGCCCGCTCCCCGGGAAACCGCGCGAGCGTGTCGCGCGCATAGCTCACCGCCTGCCGGAAGTCGTCGTCCACGCCGAAGAGCAGTTGCTTCGGGTCGGCGCACGAATGCACCAGGATCGGCAAAAGTGTTTCCATGCGCGCGCCGCGCGAGAGGGTCACATTGCGCATCGTCCGTCGGAGGGCACCAATGGTGAGCCGCGCGGGAGGCTGCTCGCGATGGGTCGACGCGTGCACGACGGAATCGAGAAGGACACGCGCGTCATGCTCGCGGCCGGTGGCCACGTAAACCGCCTCGAGCGTGCTCACGCCTCGAGCCACCATGCTCTGTCCCATGCGGTTGTCCAGCAGCAAGTGCGAATCGAGCAGGAGCAGGCCCACCGAGATGATTTCCTTGGCCTGGCGCTCTGCGTTCGCCGCATGGTGGTCCGCCACCTCGATCGCGGCTCGAGCCGCATTTGACTCGGCCGCCTCGTTGACGGGATACATCGGCACGTCCGGAAACTGGAAGGGTCCGAGCGGCATCGGCAACGGAAGCTTGAGCAGCGCGCCGTAAAGATCGGCGGATTCAGCGAGCGCCGCGCGCGCAAACTCGTCGTGCGCCGGATGCGCTGCGGCTCGAGTCAGCACGTCGCGCTGCTCCGCGCTGAGCCCCTTGCCCGCAGCGAGAATGGCGGCCGACGTCCAGGGGAGTTCAGCCGCGCGTGGAAAGAGCGTCGGCGGCGGAGTCACTCGCCGCCACAGGGGATAGACGGCACTCTGTCGATTTTCGATCGGTGAAGGTTTTCGCGGACGGCCGGTGGACGAGATGAGGAGAAGCGATTCGCCCGCGCCCGTCGGTGTGGTCGATCCGTGTCCGGGAACGCGATAGAGCTCGACACCGGTGTGTCGTTGCGTCTGGTATGCGGAAAACGCGTACGCGTTGGGGAACATCGAGCCGCCGATGAGCCGCCCGCTCACAGTCATCACACTCACCAGGAGCAGCGTGCCAGCGCTGAACAGGATGAGCATGCCGCCGATCAGCGCTCCGCTCACGGTGAAGATCCGGCGAACCGGAGCGCCGGATCCCAGCCATTGTCCAGCGCGCGATCGCTCGAATGCGGTCTGCCAAGCGGGCGCGAGTTCCATGTCGCTCGTGTGGCGGGGACGCAGTGCGCGCTTGCGGCGAACCGATGCGAGTCGCGCGCGCTCGTATACGCCGCACACGATGCCGGCTCCCGCGAGTCCCAGCAGCGTCGAGATGGACGAGGCAAGGAGCAATCGCTCGCCACCGTGCTCGCCGCCGCGGAGGGCGAGCGAGCAGACGGCGGCGACGAGCGCGAGCGGCGCCGCCAGGGCGAGCAGCGCAGCCTGCATGACGCGGAGCACGCGAAGTGTGGCGCGCTCGTCCACGGGGAGCCCTGCGTATTCGCGAGTGCCCGCAATCAGCGATCCGGTGTCGGCTTTGCGATCGGCGATGACCTCCAGCAACGTGCCCCAGCCGTAGCCGAGCCGCGCCGCCTGCCAGAGCGGGACGCGCAGCCGCCACAGGTGCTCGCCACCGCGGCCAAAGGCTGCAAACCCGGCAACCGCAGAGAAGCCGAGCAACACCGGCCACCAATCCGTGATGTCGGCAAGCCCCGCGGTGTCCATCGTGACGACGGCCAGCAGCGGCAGGAGCAGGAGCAGGCTACCCACCATCGGCATCAATATGAGCCGCCAGAGGGCACCGCGCGCCCGCTCCAGCCCTGGCGGCGGCCACTCGAGCGCATCGGCGGCACCCGGCGTGAGCGCGAGCATCACCTCGTCCGCGCTCGGTCGATCGGTCGGGTCTTTCGCGAGGCATCGCACGAGCAGCATCTCGAGATCCGCAGGAATCTCGGGCCGCAGCGCACTGAGTCGCTGCGGCACATGCCGCAGGTGCGCGGCCACGATCTCACTCGGCGCGCGCGCCAGGTACGGACCGTGTCCGGTCAGGAGCTCGTAGCCGAGCAGGCCTAGCGCGTAAATGTCGCTCTTGGGCGTGACGGGTTCAGCGAGCAGTTGCTCGGGACTCATGTACGTTGGGGAGCCGACGGCCATTCCCGATCCGGTGATGCGCATCTCGCCTTCGTCGCCGTCGGTGCCCTGGAGCGCCGCGATCCCGAAGTCGGACACCGTTGCGCGTTCCCCGTCCTCATCCCACAGCACATTCGCGGGCTTTACGTCGCGGTGAATGATCCCACGCTTGTGCGCGGCCGCGAGGCCGGCGGCAACGTCGCCCAGCACCCGTTCCGCGAGTTCGATGGGCAGCGGTCCGGTCGACGAGAGCCGATCCGCCATGCTGCCCCCTGCCACGTGCTGCATGATGAAGTACGGCGTTCCATCCGGAAGCTCACCAACGCCGTGTATTGCGACGACGTTCGCATGCGACACCGCGGCAATCGCCTGCGCCTCGCGTCGGAAGCGCGCGTGTGCCTCCCGCTCGGCGTCGGGCGTCTGGAGGAGCACCTTCACCGCCACGAAGCGCCGCAGCAGCGGATCGCGCGCAAGGTACACTCGGCCCATTCCTCCTTCGCCGATTACACGCACGAGGAGCACGCGCGTGCCGAGCACGGCCTGAAGGCGCACGGCGAGTGCGTCGTGCTCGAGCGTCGGAATCGAGGCCGGATTCAGCGAGCTTCGCGACGCGCGCGAGAGGCGGACCATGCACGCTACGATATGGTCCGCTGGCGCGGATGTCGAGTGGTGTCGCACCGCGAGAGGGGCGGTTTCCGACATCCGGCTCCGACGTCCGTATTTTCCGTTCCTTCCGCCAGTTGGCGTCGCACTTCATGCTGTTGGGGAGCAGAACAACCGCGACGACAGTTGACGGACTACCAGAACGGTCGGATGTCGGACCAGGATTTGGGAAAGATCACCGGTGGGCCCGCGAGTGGGGCTTGCCAGTAGTCGTGCAACGAGGAGCGGCTATCGTGCAACCACGTGCGCGGGTCGCCGGTCGTGTATCGGTCCGCTTCGCTCGCGCAGCATCGCTCCACTCCGGCCTCTGCTCACCGCGGCAATCTCCGAGACGATCGACAGCGCAATCTCATTCGGCGTTTCAGCGCCGAGATCGAGTCCGGCAGGGGAATGGACGTTCGCGGGCATTGCCGCACCCTCATCGGGCATACCCAGGAGCTCGAAGGTCCGGCGGCGCGGCCCCAGCACGCCGATGTAGTATGCGCCGGCTTTCAGCATGGCGTGCAGGTATGCGCCGTCGTGCACCGCTGAATGCGCCATCACCACCGCCATGGTCCGCCCATCGAGCGGTACGCGTCCATGCAGTGCTTCGTCGTCCTGTGCGATGTTCGCGCTCACGACCGCATCGGCATCGGGAAACCGCTCGGATGTCGCAAAGGCCGCGCGGTGATCGATCACCGTTACGCGCCAACCCATGGTGCGGGCCATTCGCGCGAGCGGAATGGCGTCGGCACCTCCGCCGCAGATCACCACGCTGATCGCTGGCGCTATCTCCTCCGCCGCAATGTCATCGCCGCGGTTCAACAACGAGACGTCACCGTCGAGTGGATGCCCCTGCGCATCAATGAGCAACCGAGTGCCGACGGGAAGGGAATCGTTTGCCTGGACAAGTGTCAGCATCGTGACCACATCGCGCTGCGCGGCAATGCGCGCATACATCGCGGCGGCCTCCGCAAGTGCGGTTCCACTCAGGGGCTCGAGGAGAACGTCGATGACGCCTTGACAGCCCATGCCGAGTCCGAGCACGACATCGTCGGATGCTCGGGTATCGTAGCGAACGAGCGCTGGAGCAGCGGCGATGAGGAGGTCAGGCGTTCGCGCGACGATGTCTGCTTCGAGACATCCACCACTCACGGCGCCTTCGGTGGCGCCCCCAGCATGAACCACCATCCGGGCGCCTGCTCCGCGGTAGACCGAGCCTTCGACCGACATGACGGTCACCAGCACGAGACTCTCGCCGCGTGCGTGGGCTGCTGCCAATACGTTACGGATCTGGTCTATGTCGCGCATCGCTGGCAGAATGGTTCACGGCGCTGCACTGGGCAACTGTGAATGACCTCGATCGGGCGAGACGCGAGTGGTTCGTCATTCGCACGAAAGAGGAAATCCTTGTTCCAAGAGCAGATTTGCCACAGAGCACGCGGAGGACGGCCTGAGCTGTCCTCTGCGACCTCTGCGACCTCTGTGGTAAAATTTGTTGTTGTTCTGGGCTTAGAGCCCGGCGGTGATCGTATACGTCACCACACGATTCCGCAGAGAGCCCGCTGAAGCAGCAGCGGTGTCCTTCCACTGATACGTCATTGGAAGGTCCGCGCCGTCCACGCCAGAAATTCCCGTGACCACCTCTTTCGCCGTTGTGCCAAGGACGGTCAGCCCCTTGCTGGCCGCCCCGCGCGGCGCACCGAGGGAAACCGCCAGGCCCAGCGCGTTCGGCACGACGGCATCGAGTGAAGCGCTGATTTTCTGGTTCCTCTCGTTCGTCGTCACGGCGTAGCGCGTTCCCGCGATCACCCTCCGCTGGCGCGTCCGGTCAGGCGAAGTAGAGACGGAGCGAAGCGGCACGGTCAGGTTGCCGACTGCCACCTGACTGCTCGAGACGACGCTGAAGGTCACGACCTGGGTGGCCGTCTGCGCCGAAAGCACACAGGGAATCACGCCCAGAAGGGCAACCAACGCCCCGAATGCCACCCGCCGTTGAACTCGCATGCTTGGCTCGACAGATAAGGGTCGAGGGCACTAAAAACGCCGCCGGTGTGCCCAACCTGACCCTCAGTATCGGACTAATCATGCCAGATCATTACAGAAATGACATGAATTTCTGCAAAACTCCGCTTGAAAAGCCGGCACAGGGAACGCCACCTCTGATTCTCCCTATGAAGCCGCGGACGAATCGCGCGCGCGCATCTACGATCGGAAAGGCCGAAATCCCAAAAAACCACTGAATTCGTCGGAAATGACCGAATCCAGTGGTGGCAGACCGCGTCAGGACTGTCGGATTGACGCATCACAGCGTTGACCGGGTGCGCCAAAACCGCAGTCACGACCCAGATGTTACGAGGGGAACGCAACCTCGAAGCGCGAGCCCGCGCCCGGCGCGCTCTGCACACTCAGCCGACACCCCATGCTTTCTGCCAGGCTCTTCGCGATGGGAAGTCCCAATCCGGCACCTTCGAAGCGCCGGTTCGTGGAAGCGTCGACCTGAGCGAAGGGCTCGAAGATCGTTGCCAACTGATCGGCCGGAATGCCGATCCCGCTGTCTTCCACCACCACGCTTCCCGGTGCCGTCCAGCCATGCACCTTGGCGACGGTCACGACGATCGAGCCGTCCGGCGTGAACTTGATCGCGTTGCCGATGAGCTTGTCGAGCAACCGTGCGAGCTTCGTCGGATCGACGCGCACCAGGTCATACGACTCGATGCGAAGGCACATCGTCAGGCTCTTCCGCTCGGCGACTTCGCGCCACTTCTCGACGGCACGCTGCGCGACACTCACGACGTTCACGAGCGGAAGCGCCGGAGCCCCCACCGGCTGGGCAAGGGAGAGCGCCAGCAGGTCTTCCACAAGGCCAAGGAGGCGCTCGCCATTGACGCGGATTGCTTCGAGCATTGCCAGGTCGGCCGGACACTGATTGCCCCGGCGGTTCGCCTTCAGCACGCGCGAAAATCCGATCACCGAGTTGAGCGGTGTCCTTAATTCGTGGCTCAACCGCTCGGCAATCGCCTGCGGTTCGGTTGGAGTGTCGCTCGATATCTGCATGCGTGGCGTAAAGGAGTCGTTGGAAGACGAGTCGCTCGCGAACCGAAGTGAGGTGCTCATTTTCTTGCCGGGTTCGTTGCGTTGGGAATCATCTGCACCGCTCGCCTGCGCGGTACGAGGCGGAATGTCACTTGGCTCACGATGGCAGGCTTTACCGTCACGTCGATTTCGGCTGGCTCCCAACGCGTTCCTGCCTGTGCTTCAGTCATCACCTTGAGGACGTAGGAGCCGCTGACCACCTCGGAGAAGCGATAGGCACCCGTGACATCTGTGATGGCGAAGAGCGTGTCCCGCACGCCGACAAGGGCGATCGACACATCCGGCACGGGCCCGGAGTCGCCGAGCGAATCCGGCGCAGCATCGATGCTCTTGCGGGCAACGGCCATCTGTCGAACGGAACCAGTCACGACGCCCGCGCGCTCGACGGCCAGCGCAAAAGTGATCGGTGCCATGCGCGAACTGTCGATGCGAACCGTCGGGTCACCCGTGAAGATCGTGGCGGACTGTGTTGTCTGCTGTGCGATCGTCAGCCGGTACTCGCCGGTTGGAAGTCCGGCAAAGGCGACACGGCCCTCGCCATCCGTGATTGCCGCCTGCGGGCCGAGGCGCACCAGCCTACCCGCGACGCCCTGTCCCGTCTCCTGGTCGACGACGCGCCCACGCGCTCGGCCGGTCATGCGGGCGCGGCCAATCGGCAGCTGGAGCGGCGTGGTGTATTCGACGAACGCGATCTGGCGCCCCTTCACGTCCACGATGTTCGACAGCCTGCGAATTCGGAGGCCGATCGTCGCGCCACTGGACAGGGTCTGGGCGACGCTTGCGTCGATCTGCGAGTTGTGATCGCCGCTGCTCGGCACGCGTGTCTGGAAGCCGGTGAAGGTCACCCACGTGGCGGGCCCCACGCGGAAGCGGCCATCCGCGCCGATCGTCGTGACCTTGTCTGCCCCGCGGGTGACGGCCATGCCGTCGCTCTTTTCTCCATACACCGAGAGCGAGTTCACACCGATGTTCGTGCTCGCGCCGAATGACAGCTCGCGATAGGCGTGTGCATCGCCGGCGAATGCCGTGGCGTATCCGGTCCCGACGCCGCCCCAGACGCGCGTCGCGCCGTACGTCTGTTCGCCGCGGGCGAGAATGCCGCGCTGCGTATCCTGGAAGGATGTCGATGCCAGGGCGCTGTTGCGGGTGATCCCCGAGTACTGCAGCGAGTACTGGCCCTGGTACGCGAGTGTCACGCCCGTTGACTTGAACGACTGCGGCGCAAAGAGGCCAAGGTTCGATGCGGTCGATTGATGCGAACCGATCGCAGCGTTGAGCTGGAAGTCAGTGTTCAACTTCGCGGTGACGCTCGCGTAGTCATGAGTGGCGCCGCGGTAGGCGCCGGCGAATGGTGCGTCCGCCCCGACATGACCGAGGTCGTAGCGCACGTCACTCCCTCCGCTCACGCGGGCTGACGTGGCCTTTCCCTTTCCGAGCGGACCATTGCTGCCGGCAATCTCCAGCTCGACCGTTGCAAGGTCGGCGGGCGTCAGCGTGAGGCCCGTGCCGAAGATCCGGCCTTGCTGGTAGCCACTGCTCCGATTGAGTCCGCTCAGCGAGAGGCGGGGCGCACCGAACAGTGTCGGCGCCTGCGCGGCGACGAATGCGCCGCTCTCGAGTGGTGAATCGGGCTGGAAACGAAAGCGCTGCACGAGCGCGCCAGCGGAAAGGTTGCCGCGCTGCACATCGAGTCCACCGCCAAAGCCCGTCTGTCCGTTGCTCGAGAGCGACGAAACGCGATACAGCCCGTCGCCGAGCCGTGCTTCATAGTCCTTGCCGCGCAGGCCGATGCGGTACTCATCCTGGTCGCCAAACTGCGAGCGGGCGCCGGGTGATCCACGCAGCACATAGGAAAGCTGGTCGCTGCTGCCGTCGCGCAGGGCGCCTACGCCCATTAGCTCGTACGGGGAAACACCGGCTGACGCACCCGCCGCACGGAGGCGCAGCCGCGAGCCGATGCGATGCAGTGGCTCCGCGGCGTTGGCTTCCTGCACGATGGTGACGCGCGCCGACGCCTGCGCGACATTCGTGCTTTCCTGTACGTCCGTCACAGTGATCTCGAGCACATCGTCCTGCGCCTGCTGGCCTTTCGTCTGTGTCGAGACGCTCGCAATGACCGGCACCGACGCGCCGGCTGCCAGTACCAGCAGCGTGGAATCGATCGCAACGCCGCCACCGAGTGCGCTCTTCCCGCGAATGAGCACCGTGGTCACGACGTTGCCGCGATTCTGGAGCAGAAACGACGTGCGGTAGGCATTGCCGGACACCGCGTAGGTCGGGCGGTTCGTGAGCGACAGCTCGAGACCCTTCTGGGCCAGCACGTTGATGCGGAGCGAATCGCGCACGACGGTATGCGAGGTCGAATCCTCCGCCGAGATGCCGATGGTGTAATGGCCGGCCGGCGCGCGCGCTGGAATGCGTACGCTCACGATCCAGTTGTCTGCGTCGCCCGGAGCGATATCGAATGGAAGGGTACCCATCGGCGCCGACCAGTCGGCCGGAAGCTCGAGGTGGGGAACCATCGCGGCACGCGTGGCGCCGCTATTCGAGACGCGAAGCACGGCACTGACGGTCGCCGCGGGTGCCGCACTGATGACCGCCGTGTCGCGCGCGCCACCCGTCACCGTCTGCGCGGAGGCTGAGTGCCATCCCGCGAAGGCGAGTGCGACGAGTGCGATGCGAGCGACGGAGCGTGTCACGGACCGATCAGAACTGGAGCTTGTACTGGGTCGCGAACACGGCATCGTCGCCAGTGTCCGCGAAAACGACGGCCTTGTAGCTGCCGGCGGGGAGTGCGTCGAACGTGAAGCGCTGGCGGAGCGACGTACCAGGGTAGAGCAGGCCGCGCTGCTGTTCACGCCGTCCAAGCAGGTCGCCGGCCTCGTTGTAGAGTTCCACCCACATGGAAGGGCGGTATCCGCGGTCGCCGACGTTCTCGACCTCGAGCTCGACGATGCGATGCCCACTGGAATCGGTGCTCTGCGTCTGGTTCACGAACGCGACCTTGCGCGAGCCAGCCGAGGGCAGGTGCGTCGCGAGTTGCACCGCATACCGGACGACAGCGCCGAGTCCAACCTGCTTGTTGGCGGCGGCCGGAGGCGCCGTGGGGGCGCCTTCCACCATGAGGGCACTCCAGAACGTGCCGCGGAGGGAGTCGATCTTCGGGACGGCGATGGAATAGCCGATAGTCGTCTCGCTATTGGGCGGGATGACGATGGAGCTCGCCGATGGCTTCACCCAGGCCGCGTTGGACCGCGGGGTGGACGCGGGGGCGTCGAAGTGCGACGTGCCGTCGGCGAAAAAGTGGTAGTCCGTCTGGTACACGCGAACCGCCTGCGGCGTCGCCGTGAGGTTCCGGATCAGGATCGTGCCTTCGTAGGTCTGCCCCGGTGCAGCGGTGTGCTCTTCCACCGTGCTCCCTACCACAGCGATCTGCCCGGCAGCCGAGCGGGGGGGCATCGTGCCCGCCGCCACGAGGGCGAGGGCGAGCGGCGAGAACCTGCGGGGCTGGCTGAAGATCTTCATGGGCGGGCGATCCTTACAGGCTGGGGAGCGTTGGCAAACCGACTGGTGTCGCGCCGCACCTGCCGTGGCGCGGACCGGCGCTTTCAAAACATAGGCAATCGACGGCCGGGCTCCTGCTGACTTCACCAATACTGGAGATGCTGCACGGGAACCCCAGACACCCAGCGCCGCACTCTTTAATGCGCCGCCCGTCAACCCCACCAGCAGGAGGACGGGAGCGCAGAGCAGCACGGATGAGAGTCTCACGGAGTCACCGTGGCAGGTAGATCTGGTCTGGCTTCACGCGCCGCCGGAGATCGTGTAGGTGACGACGCGCGTCGCGGAGGTGACGACACCCGCCACGGCGGTTGCATCGAGCTTGTACGACACGCCGAGGGACGCCTGGGCGAGCTTGGT
>JBKJUW010000042.1:0-2883 GCA_046589725.1 Gemmatimonadaceae bacterium | reverse complement strand
CATCTCGAACAGGACGCAGCCGAGGCTGAACAGGTCGCTCGCGGGGCCGAGCTGCTCCGCACCCGTCGCCTGCTCGGGACTCATGTACGCGGGCGTGCCCACGGCGAGTCCCTCCTGTGTCAGCGCGCCATCACGCGCCGCGGAGATGAGTTGCGCGATACCGAAGTCGGCGACCATGGCATGCCCCTCCGCGAGCAGCACGTTCTCGGGCTTGATGTCGCGATGCAGCACGCCGCGTCGATGCGCGTGTTCGAGCGCATCGGCGATCTCGCGCGTGAGGTGTACGGCGTCGGCAAGTGAAAGACTGTGTTCGCGCGTGAGGCGATCGCGCAGCGTCTCGCCGTCGACGAATGGCATCACGTAGTACAGCGTCCCGGCGTGCTCACCGGAATCATGGAGCGGCAGGATGTGCGGGTGCTGCATCTGCGCGGTCACCATGATCTCCCGCTCGAGCCGCTCACGTCCGATCGCCGCGCCGTATTCAGCGTGCAGCATCTTGAGGGCAACGGGCCGCCCGTGCTTGCGGTCGCGCGCGAGGTAGACGACGGCCATGCCGCCGCGACCCAGCTCACGCTCGAGCACATAACGGTTACCAATCGCGCCGTCGGCCTCTTCGCGCCGTAACTGTTCCGCGAGGGCGCGCGCGGCGTCACCGGGCTCGTCGCCGAGCTCGGTGCGGACCCGATCGGCATAGGCGTCAAGTTCGCGTAATGCGTTCACACGCTCGCCCGACGCGGCCAAGGCGGTCACGAGTCCGAGGTTGGCGCGCGTCTTGAGCGGATCTATCACGACGAGTCGCCGCCACCAATCGGCGGCGGCGCGATAGTCACCACGCGCATCTGCGTCGGCGGCGAGCTCCTCAATCGCACGCTCGGCAGCTCGGGTGAAGCGAATGCGCTCAAGTTCGGCCCACCGGTCAAACTCGTCGCTGCCGGATATGTAGATGCCGTCGAGAAACGGGCCAACGTACAGGTCGGCGACATCGTGGGATCGTCGCGCGGATATCGCCGCCTCGAAGTCGGCGATGTCGGTGGTGACGACATCAGGATTCAACCGCAGCACATCCGAACCTACGACGAGGTCGACGCCGGTGTCCTTGCGTAATGCGTAAAGTGATTGCGAGAGCGCCTGCCGGCCGTGCGCCTCGTCCACGTCGGGCCAGAGCAACCCGAGCAGCTTGTCGCGCGACATCCCGCGTGCACCACTGACCGCGAGCGCGGCAAGCAGCGCCAAGCGACGCCTCTGGAGAGCCGCGCCACCCAGCTCCTGCGCTTCGCTGAGCAGGACGAGGCCGCCTAAAGCCTTTAATCGCAACAAGTTGCTTCCACTCGCCGAAGGGTTAGCGCGCTGCCCTGGACGGCAGGTGAGATCCGGGTGAGACCGGGAGTGCAAAATACGGACGGAAATTCGGCGTGGCAAGAAAGCACCCCATCAACATTCCTCGGGCAATGGAGACGAACGTGAGCACATCGACGACGGCTGCCGCGATAGGCGTCCACATCCAGACACCGGGGCTGCATCACGTCGCACTCCGCTCCTCGGACCTCGCGCGCTCGCGGGTCTTCTATATCGAACGGCTCGGGTTTCCCGTGCTGCTCGAGGCGCCTGAGCTGCTGATCTTCGGCGCCGGCGCTCACGCCATCGCGATCAAGGGCCCGGACGAGAAAACGCAGCAGGGTGACAGCTTCAATGCATACCGTGTCGGTCTCGATCACATGGCCCTCGCCTGCACCGACGAGAACGAACTGCGGCGGGTGGCGAATGAGCTGACGTCGGCAGGAATCGAGAATACCGGCGTGAAGCTCGACCCCACCCTCGGCAAGAACTACGTGGCGTTCAAGGATCCGGACGGCATCTCGTGGGAACTGTACATGGCGTGATCACCCACGGACAGCGGGACGACGACACACTCCGTGACGACGCTTGCCGCCCGTGATGCTTCATCACTTTCTTCACAGGAGATACAACATGCGCCTTACTACCTTGGTTCTCGCGGCTTCCACACTTGCCCTTTGCGGCGACGCGGCGTCGGCACAGATGCCCGCCCCCAAGTGGGGTCCGGCGCCGGCCGTATTCCCCGCGGGTGCGAAGATGGCCGTGATGTCGGGCGACCCGGGCAAGCCAGAGCTCTTCACGGTGCGGCTGGATTTTCCGAGCGGCTACACCATCCCGGCGCACTTCCATCCGACAGACGAGCACCTGACGGTAATCCACGGGACGTTCCTCGTGGGGATGGGGGACAAGTTCGACGCGACAAAGACGATGACCCTGCCGTCCGGTGGGTTCGTGATGGCAGGGGCGAAGATGAACCACTTCGCGCGCGCCAAGGGGCACACGGTCGTGCAAATCAGTTCGATGGGGCCGTTCGCGATGACCTACGTAAACCCAGCGGACGATCCGACGCGGAAGCGGTAGGAGCCGCATTGCTCTGAATGGCGCAGTGCCGGCGATGCAACGCACGAGAGAACGGGCCCGCCGATCAGGCGGGCCCGTTCTTGACGACCAGCGCGGCCACCTTCCTGTCAGGCTTCTTTTCGTGCAACGAGCATCATCTCCCCTGATCGTCGTGTGAGCGGCCAGCCCTGAAAGCCGGCGTACGCTTCTTCCACGACGAGACCGGCGTCGAGGCACAGTTCTGCGAGTCGCGACGCCGTGTAGAGGCGAATGCGGTGCGACCTCGATCCGCTCCCGCTGGGGCCCTCCCAGCTCGTCCCGATCGACAGGATGCCAGAGAGCGGATCGAACGAGCGTTCGTGCCCGATCATCGTGCCGTCGTCGGACTTCCACCAGTCGCGCGACAGGAACTTTGCCATGACGCCATCACGACTGCCTCCATGCCAGACGAGCGCGCCGCCGGGCTTCAGCACACGCGCGAATTCCGCG
>JBKJUW010000100.1:0-141844 GCA_046589725.1 Gemmatimonadaceae bacterium | reverse complement strand
ATCCAGCATCGGGCTTTCGAACCCTACCACGTATCGACCCGGTGCCAGCGAATCGATGCGGTACCTGCCGCTCGTATCGGTCGACGCGCCGCCACTCACGCTCTCTCGTGCATCCGGGCCGACCGCGACAACTCGTGCGCCGACGAGCGGACGCGCGCGGGCACTGTCGATCACTCGGCCCTCGAGGCGACCGGTGCGGTCGCCCTGTGCTTCGGCGGAATGGGACAGGGAAATGCGCAGCGCGAGCAGGGCGAAGAGTCGGATACGCCGCGCGTGAGTCACCGTCGCACCGTCAGGGGAGAAAGGACGGGGGCGGCCAGCGATGCCTGACCGGGGACGCTCATGCCGCCAAGGTACGATCGCGCTGGAGTGCGAGCAAGAAACTGAGAGCGTGGTGAGTTCCAGCGACGTTGCGTTCCGTTATTGGCGATTTGACATGTTGAAAGGCCGACTGCTGCGAAGCGTGACCGTCGCCACCGCTCCGCGATCTTGCCGTCACGGAACCTTTTCCCGCCTCTCCTGGCTTCCATCTCGTGAAACCCTCACTTTACCCACGACGATGACCGCCACCGCCGCTCCCCGATCTTCCATCGCATTCGCGCCCACCGCGCTGGGCCGGATTTCGCTCTCGAATCATCTGGTCATGGGCCCCATGACCCGAAGCCGCGCCCTCGGCGGTATCCCCAACGCGATGATGGCCGAGTACTACCGCCAGCGTGCTCCGGCGGGGCTGATCCTCACTGAAGGCACCGCACCGTCTCCCTCCGGACTCGGGTACGCGCGCATCCCTGGCCTCTTCAACACCGAGCAAGTGAAGGGCTGGCGTCTCACCACCGACGCCGTGCATGCGGCGGGAGGGCGCATCTTCGTCCAGCTGATGCACGTCGGCCGCATCTTCCACCACCTCAACCTGCCTCAGGGCGCCGAGGGGGTCGCGCCCTCCGCCGTCGCCGCCACCGGCGACATGTGGACGGACCAGGAGCAGATGAAGCCCAACAGCAAGCCCCGCGCACTGACGACGCTCGAGTTGGCGACTGTGCGCGACGAGTACGTCCACAGCGCCACGCTCGCCATCGAGGCCGGCTTCGACGGCGTCGAGTTGCATGGTGCCAATGGCTACCTGCTCGAGCAGTTCCTCCACCCGCGCACCAACCATCGCATTGACGCATACGGCGGCAGCGCTCGCAACCGTGCCCGCTTCGTGATCGAGGTCGCGCGTGGCGTTGCCGATGCTATCGGCGCCGACCGCACCGGGATCCGGCTCTCCCCTTGGAGCACCTTCAACGACATGGTGCACTTTCCAGAGACGGACGAGGAATACGGGTACCTCGCGGGTGAGCTCCAGAAGCTCGGCATTGTCTACGTGCACCTCGTCGACCACTCGCGCCTGGCCGGTCTCGCACAGGCTGCGGCAACGGTCAAGGTGATCCGCTCCGCTTTCACCGGCTGTTACATCTCCAGCGGCAACTACACCACTGTCGCTGACATCGAGAATGCGCTCGCAAGCGGCGCCGCGGATCTTGTCTCGATGAGCCGCCCCTTCATTGCCAATCCGGACGTCGTCGAACGGCTGCAGCGAGGGCTCCCTCTGGCTGCGCCCGATCCGGCCACGTTCTATGCGCCGGGGCCGAAGGGGTTTCAGGAGGGCTACACGGATTATCCAGCAGCCGCTTAAACAGGTTACGGGAAAACCAAGGATGCCGACTGTTTAAGGGGACTCTTATGCAGAACGGCCACCGTCACCGGTGGCCGTTCGTGCAACTATCTGATTGTCTACCAAGCACTGCTGACAATGGCCAGGGTCGGAATCGAACCGACGACACACGGATTTTCAGTCCGTTGCTCTACCAACTGAGCTACCTGGCCCCCTACTATCCACAAGCGGAGTCATAGTTTAGCGACCCCGGCCCGTGTCGTGTACCCCCTCATCGCGCTTGCGCGCATTCCTTCCGCCAGCGCACGACTCAGCATGCCCATCTACGCACCTGTGTCAGGCTTTACGCCATCGGAGATGGATCGTGCCGATACGGATCAGATTGGCCCCGGTCGCGAATGTGCTGACTTGGGGACCCGGTCGAGTAAACAACTCGTACACACGATTAGTTTCTGATTGAATTAATAATTATTTATATTATTGCGGAGCCGTGCGGCCTTTCGTGCTTGTGCGTGGCTGGAAGCAGGACGCCCCCGTGAACGTCGGTTCACGGGGGCGTCCTGCTCAACATATGCTATTTCGACCGGCTTACGGCGGCCTCTTGCCTAGAAGCTATACCGCATCGACAGCTGCATCCGGTAGTTCGAGGATGCGTTATCAGAATTGTACGCCTGATAGGCCGTGTTGAAGGTGTAGATGCCCTGCGCCAACGGGCTGTTCGTCGTCACGCCGGACGGCAGGGCATTGCCCTGCTGGACGAGCGCAATCGTTGCGCTGCAGATCGCGCCGCAGGTGCTGCCCTGGTCGGAGAACGCCTGACGGCCCCAGTTCTTGTTGAGCAGGTTACCGAAGTTGATGACGTCGAGACGAACCTGAAGGTTCTCGAACATCTTCCCGCCTACCTTGCCGAGCGACTGCGCAACCGAGACGTCGAACTCGTTGACCCAGGGATTGCGGCAGGCATTGCGGGTGAGGAGGGTGCCCCGCGCTTCGCTGAGGCAGGGCGTGCTGGCGATGAAGTTCTCGAACGCCTGCGACTGCGCGACCGACGTGTTACGGGCTGTCGAACCAAGGGCGGCGTTATACCCTTGGAACAGGATTTCCGTCTGGTCCATCGCATTCTTCGGCACGTAAATCAGGTCGTTCTGCGACTGCCCATCGGCGTTCGCGTCACCAGAGCCTGACCCTGCGCCGGCGCCGTAGACGTAGTCGTACGGTGAACCGGAGTTGCCCGTGTAGATCACCGAAACGTCCGTGAACGACGGGAAGCGATACGAGCCCGTCGCGATGATACGATGCGGCTGGTCGTACTTGGACTTGCCCACCGACCGGTCGTCAAGACGGCCGCTCACGTCACGCTGGTAGCGGTAGTTCGAGCCTGCTGTGCTGCTCGTGACCGACACGACGTCGCGCGCCTCCTGGTGCGTGTAGGCGAGCGAGCCGTCGAAGTTGTCCGTGAACGACTTCTGCAGCTGCCCCGTGATGCTCCACGTGTAGTCCCCCGACGCGTTGGTCACGTCCAGTACCTGCGTGCGCGGGCCGCTTGTGGTCGGCGTGCCGCCGGTGCCCGTCAACCGGCCATACAGTTGGCGCCCGTGGTTGTCCACGGCAATCGGATCCGCTGGGAGTGCGAGGTTCCGGTAGAAGGCGTTGTTCTGCGACCTCGAGTACAAACCCTCGATCGTGCCGACGATGCCGTTCATGAAGCGGTGGTCGAATCCGCCCGTTGCCTTGAGGTACTTCGGGTTCTTGAACGCGGGATCGATCGTGTTCACTGCGGCACCCGCAGCCGGACCGGAGATCGCGGCACCGGGAGCGATTGTGCCGTCCGGGCGCGTTCCGTCGAGGCACTTGAGCGGCGGTGCTGTTGCATTCGCCGAGCTGAACGCCGGCACACCCGCTGACGTCGCCGAAGTGTTGGTGAGTGCCGCGCCGTTGCACGTGATCGACGAATAGCCACTCAGTCCAGAGTTGCCGAACGCGTTCGACAGGTACACGAACGGTGTTGGTCCGCTGAACGAGCCCACGCCGCCGCGCAGCTGGTTCTTCTGGTCACCCGTTACGTCCCAGTTGAAGCCGAAGCGCGGGGAGATCTGCGCTTCCGTCGGGACGCTGCTCGTCGATCGGTTGTAGTCCGTGAGGACTTCGGGGTTTTCCGGCGGGACGTTGTCGAACTTCGGCTTGTCCATGCGGACGCCAAAGTTCAGCGAGAGCGTCGGCGTCGCCTGCCATGCGTCTTCGATGTACGCGCTGTAGGTCGCCGCCCGGATGGTCGCCAGTCCATTGTACGGATCCGTCGGGGCCGGCGCGCTGATGATGTACTGGCTGGCCACACCGTTGTTGAACGCGTCGAGGTTGCTGAACGTCCAGTTACCGTACGAGTTCGCGGCAAACAAATTGATCGAGCGGTAGTAGAGTGCCTTGCCGCCGATCGTGATAGCGTGCGAGCTCACCGGGATGGTGAGGTTGTCGGTGTACTCGATGGTCCGCTGGTCGAGCGAGTTCGCCTGCGAGTTGTTGTCCGTGCCGAGCACGAAGTTGGTCGTCTTGGTCGCATCGTCGCTGCGCGTGACACCCCGGATGGTGAGGAACGGAAACACCACCGGAACCGTGCGAAAGTCCCTGATCGTGGAGTAGTTCGCGAGGAACTCGTTGTACACGCCGCTCGACAGGTTCGTGAGCAACTCCACCACGCCGCTCTTCGATGTGTTGCTCAGCTGGTAGCTGCTTGAGGTCAGGTTGAAGTTCGGCGTAGCGTTCGTCGCCAGCCCGCGACTGAACACCGTGTTGTCCGCACTGGCGTAGTTGTACCGCATCACCAGGCGCGTCGACATCGGGAGGTACGCATCCATGCGGACGAACGCATTGCGGTTCGGGTTCTGCCTGAAGATCTGCTCGCCGGTGCCGGGGCTGGTGAGGCCGTACTTGGCCGCCGCCGTCGTGACACCATCGATCGTGGCCTGGTTGACGAACGCGTCAGGCGCGCCGAGGTAGGAGCCGCTTGCCGGCTGGTCGAGCTTCTGGAGCTCGCCACTTGCGAAGAGGAACAGCTTGTCCTTGATGAGCGGACCGCCGATCGACCCGCTGGCATGCTGGGACTTGTAGTTCAGCAGGTAGGGCTGCGAACGCGTGAGGCTCTGGCTGCGACTGTCGCCGTAGACGGTGCCGTGCCAATCGTTTGTACCACTCTTCGTCACCGCGTTGATGAGCATGCCGCCAAAGCTTCCCTGACGAACATCGAACGGCGACAGCAGCACCTGATACTCCTTCACGGCATCCAGCGGAATCGACTTCGCACCGGCCGACGCACCCGCCTGACCCGTTACGCCGAGACCGAAAAGATCGCCGGCCTGGGCACCGTCGATCTGGATGGAGTTCTGGCGAAGGTTCGCACCACCACCCGAGAGACCGACTCCACCCGTGGTGGATACCTGCGGCACCAACTGCACGAAATCGGTGAAGTTGCGGTTGATGGTCGGCAGGCGACGCAGCGCGGAATCCGAGATCGACGTGCTGGTGCCGGTCTTGGAAGCGTTGATCACCGCATCCGTCGCCGAGGCAGTGATGGACACCTCACCAAGCGTCGCGACTTCGCGTGTCAGCCGGATATCCTCGCGGCGCGTCTGGCCGAGCGCGATGGTGATCCCGTCGCGGGTGATCGGCGCGTAGCCGATGCGGCGCACGGTGATCCGGTAGTTCTGGTTGGGCTCGATGCCCTGGATGTTGTAGATGCCAGTGGAGCGGGTCGTGGTACCGATGTTGTACCCGGTCGTCGCATTGCGCACCTGAACCTGTGCGGCTTCCACGGGGGCGCCCGTCGCGTCGGTAATCGTGCCGGTCAGTGCGCCGGTCGTCACGCCTTGCGCGTGAAGCGAAAGAGCGGGAACGGCGAGAAGCGCCAGAACGGCCAGATGGCCGAGTAGCGGTCGGATTTTCAGCATGAATGCTCTCTGGGAGGAGATGGGATGTGCCAAAAACTAGGCTGCCGAGGCGCGGTCGAGCAAGAGAACGGGCGTATCCGATTCACGGAGCGGACGACGAGGCGGGTGAGCACCATCGTGGCTGTACGCACCACGGGGCACAGGAGCGGACCCGCCCGCTTTGTACTTTGGTCACTCCAACGGGAATTCAGCTCGCTGCTGTACGCGCTCCCACCCGAGCCGTGATAACGCTCTTGATCCCGCCACGAATGTTGAAATCGCCCACGACCTCCATCCATACGGGCTGCACGGCGGCCGACAGATCGTCCAGGATCCGATTCACCGCCCTCTCATAGAAGATCCCGTCATTCCGGAAGCTCCAGAGGTAGAGTTTCAGGCTCTTGAGCTCGACGCAAACGTCGCCAGGCACATATACGATGTGCATCGTCGCGAAATCGGGCGCCCCGCCTTCGAGTTGCTTGAGCTCGGCGGCATCGGTCTCGATTCCGCCCAACGGACAGAGTGAGGTAAATTCGGGGCACTCCATGGCGATTTCGTACGGGCGCCCGGGGCACGGATTTGGAAACGTTTCGAGCAGGTCAGGTCGCGGCATGGACCGAAACCTAGTCGGGAAAGTTGCTCTGGCGCACGCTATTCACCGATCGTATGTTGTGGCTGTGCCGGTCCCCTCTGGGCCGGCCGTTGCCGCCGGGAGAACGGCCTGGCGGTTCTGCCCCCTGGCAAGTCCAGGGGGCTCTTTTTTGTTAGCCCTCGCCTCGCAGTCGTTTGGCCGACTCGTCGAGCAGCGCTCGCTCCTCGGCCGACAAACTCGCCAGGCCGGCCGACGAAATCTTGTCGAGGAGCCGATCCAGCTCCGCCACGCGAGCATCCTCGCGGCTGCGCGATGGGGTGGTGACCACGCGTGTGGCCGGGCGGTTCTGGCCCGCGACTGCCTTGCTCTTCGCCACGATCTCATCCACTTCATCGTGCTGTGTTCGCGCGCGCGGCAGGGTACGCGGAATGGCGCGCGGTGGCGCCTCGTCCGGATAGTCCGGCGCCGCCGAGATGCGCTGTCGCAGGCGATCGAGGCTCGCTGCCGGGGGCGTACGGAAGTAGAGCCATCCGAAAGCGAGCCCGCCGCCGTGCGCCAGGTAGATCCAGCCGTTCGCGCCGGTGTTCGAATCGGATGGCCCCAGGATACCCGCCGCCACGTTGGCGCCCACGAGCACCAGGCAAAGCACCCACGCGCGCATGGGAATGGCGCCGAACAGGGCAACCTCATCGCGAGGCCACTGCTGCCAGTAGGCGAACATCACCCCGAATACGGCGGCCGACGAACCGATGAGCAGCCCACTCCGCACGAAGAACAGATGGAAGACTGCACCACCCAATCCACACCACAGGAAGTAGAGCGTGAAGGCGCGCGTGCCCATCGCGCTTTCGAGACGCGGCCCGAACAGGAGCAGGGCGTACATGTTCAGCGCGAGGTGCCAGACGCTGAAATGGACGAACATGTACGTCACCGCGCTCCAGACGGACCGCCCCTGGAACCCAAGCACCGCGAAGGCGTCTGCGTCGCTCACGACCGTCCGCTGCAGGAACAGCATCGCGACGGTGATCGCCAGCAGCACGCGGACGCCCCGGGTCAGGTGGGGCGCGTCATGTTCGTCGTACTGGAGTGAGGTAGCCATCGGACCGTGCTGCTGCCGGCTGCGGGATCTGGAATCACTCGCTTCTGCGCGAGCTCGTGCTATTCAACGTACTAACCCGAGTGTGCGTTGCGGGTTTCCTGCTCGGTCGAGAGGGTCCGTGTGTTCAGTGGCCAGCGGGGAAAAATGCGGACGTCTTCATGTACGGCCATTGCGCGCTCCAGCCAATGCACCCACCGACGATCCTGCTCCGGCGCCCTGTCCACCACCGGATGCACCACCACCTGGCAGGTCGCGCTCGCCTCGTGTACCTGCTCGACGATCCGTAAAAGTGGCGCGTCACCGATGCCGGCGTCCGGAACGATTGCCACGGCATGCGCCACTGCCTTCCGAGCCGAGATGTCGATCGAGGCACAGACGCGCTCGATCGACGGCGCGCCCTCGGCCCCATCCATCGTCACCTGCATCAGCGCGAGGACGTCCATCAACCCGTACAGCGAGTCAGGACGTTGCCCGTCGTGATCGATCATCAGCGGCAGGTTACCCACCGGGTGGAATGTCTTCTCCAGGAACTCGTGCTCCGCGAGGGCGTCACCACCCACGATAGCGACCGAGTGATAGCGTGATCGCGCCGACAGTCGCGTCAGCTCGCCGCGCAGCGCGTCTGCCGTGTAGATCGTGGCGGTCTCGGCCTCCACAGCGAACCGCACCATCAACTGCCGACGGCCCGTCCACGGGCCAACGACCTGAATCCCGGCGGGGATGCCGGCGAGAGCTGCACTCAGGCTGGGGAGCCTGCCTTTCGCAGGAGTCATGATCCGGGTTGAGAGGTGGTCGGGGCACCAGCCGCGAGAACCGCAATTCGCTCGCACAGCTCCGGAAACGCAATACCTGCCGCCGCGGCTGCCTGCGGCACGAGGCTCGTCGCGGTCATTCCGGGAAGCGTGTTTGCCTCCAGACAATAGAACTCGCCGGCAGCCGTCATCCGGAAGTCGATGCGCGCACAGCCGCTCAGCTTGAGGGCTAAAAAGGTGAGCTTCGCCTGCTCCTGCACCGCCGCGGCTTCATCCTGGCTCAGCGCCGCGGGGAAAGTCTCCACCGCCATGCCCGGTGTGTACTTGCACTCGTAATCGTAGATCTCCTTCTTCGCGATGATTTCCCCGACGGGCAGTGCCTCACCGCCCAGAATGCTCACGGTGAGCTCACGACCCGCGATGAACTGCTCGAGCATCACTTCGTCGTCGTGGTGGAACGCCTCCGTGATCGCAGCAGCCAGCTCCGACGGCACCTTGACGATCGAGAGGCCGACGGTGGAACCTTGCTTCGACGGTTTCACGATCAGGGGCCACCCAAGGGTTTCTCCAATCACGTTCGCATCCGGGAGCGACGCGGGATCCGTCGCCATGCGCCAGTCGGCCGTCTGCACTCCGTTCGCGCGCATGATGTGCTTGGAAAGATCCTTGTCCATCGCGAGCGCGCTCGCGAGATGACCGCTGCCGGTGTAGGGAACGCCCGCCAGGTCGAGGAGCGCCTGAATCGTCCCATCCTCGCCCCGTCCGCCGTGCAGCGCAAGGAAGGCGACGTCGCAGTCTCCCCGCGTGGGTAGCCGAGCTGCCGTTTCAGCGAGCGATTCCGCGTTCATACGCACGAGCTCCTCAGGCGTGGGCGGCAGCGGCTTCACCACGCCGCCAGCGAGCATGCGCTGCTCGTCGGCCTCGGTGAGGGCCCCCTTGGCAGTATCCACCGTCCGCACCTGATGCCCCTTCGACCGCAGCGCCTCGGCGATCCGCAGTCCGGACGCGAGCGAGACATCACGCTCGGATGAGGTCCCGCCCATCAACACGGTAATTCGCACGTTTTCTCCCTTGGCTAGCCCTGGTCTACGCACAGTCTGACAGTCGGACGGTCTGACTGTAGCAGGGAAGAGCGTACCAGGTACTCGGTACGCTGGTCCTTACTACCGTCGGACTGTCAGACTGTCCGACCTATCTGTTCATGAGGTACGCCAGCATGTCGCTACGCGTGACGATGCCTGAAATGGCACCGTTTTCACTCACGAGCACTGCCGGCGTTGCCTTCGATAGCACCTTCTGGACCGACTCCACGGGCTGCGATGATTCCACGACCGGAAATGGCTCGTCCATGACCTCGCCGACGACCGCGTCGAGAAAGCGCGAGCTCTCGAGCCCTCGCTGTGTCATCGCGTATTCGGTCACGCTTCCGACGCACGCGCCGTTCTCCAGTACCGGCAGCAGCGAAACGTCGTGCAGGCGCATGAGCCCGAGCACCTGGCGAACCTGCTGCCCCGGTGCTGCACTCACGACCGTGGCGGGCGCGGAGGCCACCTTGTGCGCCAGCAGGTCGCCGAGCGTCACACGATCCGGCTCGAGGAGCTGGTTCTCGCGCATCCATTCGTCGTTGTACAGCTTCGAGAGGTAGCGCTCACCGGTGTCGCACAGGAAGGTCACCACGAGCGCCTTCGGGTCGTCGACTTCGCGCGCGACCTGCAGTGCCACGTGGGCGATCAGTCCTGCCGATCCTCCCACGAAGAGACCTTCCTCGCGCGTGAGTCGCCGCGCCATCGCGAACGAGTCACGGTCGCTCACCGTCCGGTAGTCGTCGATGACGGACAGATCGAGGGTGCCCGGCAGCTTGTCCTGCCCGATCCCTTCGACCTTGTAGGGTGCGCCTTCAATCTTGTGTGCGCCCTTGCTTCGCCACAGTTCCGCGAGGATGGAGCCCTGTGGATCGCCGCAGATGATCTTGATGCCCGGATTCTTCTCCTTGAGGAATCGACCCACGCCAGTGATGGTCCCGCCCGTTCCCGCCGCGGCAACGAAATGCGTGATGCGTCCCTCCGTCTGCTCCCACAACTCGGGGCCGGTGGTTGCATAGTGCGCCTCGGTGTTCGCCTGGTTGTAGAACTGGTTCGCGAGAATCGCATTCGGCGTCTCCTCCGCGATCCGCTTCGCCATCATCACGTAGTTGTCCGGATGATCCGGCGCCACCGCGGTCGGCGTCACGATGACTTCCGCGCCGAACGCCTTCAACAGCCGCACCTTCTCCTGCGACATCTTGTCCGGCATCGTGAAGATGCACTTGTAGCCCTTCAGCGCAGCCGCAATGGCGAGACCCACGCCGGTATTGCCGCTCGTCCCCTCCACGATGGTCCCACCGGGCCGCAGCGTTCCCGCCCGCTCGGCAGCCTCGATGATCGGCATGCCGATGCGGTCCTTCACGGATCCGCCGGGATTGAAGAAGTCCGCCTTGCCGTAGATCGGCGTGCGAATGCCGCGTGCAATGCGGTTCAGGCGAATGAGCGGCGTCCATCCGATCGTGTCGAGCACGCTGTCGTATGGACGGAGATTGCGAGTCATGGCGTTGCGCGTTTGTTCAGGATCGTGTCTCCCGGAAGCGCGTGCGCCTCGGGATGACGGAAGTAGACGGGAAACAACACGGTCGTCGCGATGGGATCGCCATGCAGCTTGGCCGGCACGAAGCGCAGGTCGAGCGATCCTCTCACGGCCGCCGAGTCGAGCGACACATATCCGCTGGACTCCTCGATCCGCGTGGAGTCGGCGCGCACCTGCCCGGTCGTGTCGACATGAAGCCGCAAGGTAACGTTGCCCTGGATCTTCCGCGCGTAGAGGACCGCGGGATAGCGGAAGGGAAGCTCGGTGTTGAGCACTCGCGGTTCCTCGTCCGGCTGCGGCGATCGCCCCTGGAACGCCTGCGCGACCCGATGCGTGGTGCCCTTGTCGCCGCACGCCGAGGCAATCAGGAGGACGGCACCCGTAAACCAGGTTGCTGTCTTCATGCCTTCGCCTGCGCGGACAGTTCCGCCACGAGTTGCAGTGCGGCAAGGGGCGTCAGCGTGTTGACGTCGATTCCGCGCAGCCGTTCCACGGCGGCGTGCGGCGCCGTGGACACGAACAGCGCGAGTTGGTCGGCCGGCGGTGCACTCTTCGTGCGACGCGCTCCGTTCAGCGCCGGAGCAAGCGACGGCACGAGGTGCTCCGCCTCGCCTTCCAGCAGCGCCAGCACCTCGCGCGCGCGCGCGAGGACCGGCGCCGGTAGTCCGGCGAGGCGACCCACTTCGATGCCGTATGAGCGATCCGCGCCCCCAGGCTGAAGACGGTGAAGAAACAGGATCTGGTCACCAACCTCGCGCACGCCCACGTTATAGTTGCGAACTGCTTCTAATTCATCGGCGAGCTGGACGAGTTCGTGATAGTGCGTCGCGAACATGGTCTTGCACCCCGTGACATCGTGCAGGTGTTCGCTCACCGCCCACGCAATCGACACGCCGTCGTACGTACTGGTGCCTCGGCCGATTTCATCGAGCAGCACGAGGCTCCGCGAGGTCGCCTTCTGGAGAATCGCACTCGTCTCCGACATCTCCACCATGAAGGTGGATTGCCCGCGCACGAGGTTGTCGCTCGCACCGACGCGGGTAAAGACGCGATCACACACGCCAAGTGTCGCTGCGGCGGCGGGAACGAAGCTCCCCGTTTGTGCCATCAACACGATGAGGCCGATCTGTCGCAGGATGGTGCTCTTGCCCGCCATGTTCGGCCCCGTGAGGATGATGACTCGTGCCTCCTCCCCGAGACGTACATCGTTCGGGATGAACTTGTCGCGCGGCATCATGCGCTCTACCACCGGATGCCGTCCGGCGGTGATGCTGAGATCGAACGCATCAGTGAGTATCGGACGCGTATACCCCTCGCGCGCAGCAACGTCGGCCAGGGCAGCAAGCACGTCGAGTGCCGCGACGATGCGCGCGGCACACTGAATTCGTGCTACTTCGCTACCAATTGCGGAGCGCAACGCTTCGAAGAGATGGCGCTCACGCTCCTCGATGCGCTCCGCCGCGGTCAGCACCTTCTCCTCGAACTCCTTTAGCGCGGGCGTGACGAAGCGTTCGGCGCCGGTGAGGGTCTGACGGCGCTGGTAGTCGGCTGGAACGAGCTCACGATTCGCGTTCGTCACCTCGATGAAGTAGCCGAACACGCGGTTGAATCCCACCTTGAGCGAGGAAATCCCCGTGCGCGCGCGCTCCTCGGTCTGGATCGCCGCGATGGCGTCTTTCCCCCCATCACGGAGCGTCCGAAGCGCATCGAGGTCGACGTCGACGCCAGTCGCGATCGTCGCGTCGTCACCGAGTTGCAACGGGGGACGCTCGACGAGCGTGGTGCGAACGGATGCTGCCATCTCGGCGCACCCATCCCATCGCTCCATCAGTGGTGCGACCGCGCCCGCGCCGCCGAGGCGAGTCGCTGCTCCTTCCACTGCAGGAAGCCGGGACAGCGAGGTGCCGAGCGCGGCGAGCTCGCGTGGTGTTGCGCGCCCCGCTGCCGCCTTGCTACCTAGTCGCTCGAGGTCCCGCACCCCATCCAGTGCTGTGCGGAGCGCATCTCGCGCGGCCGCGTCGGTGACGAGTGCGTTCACGGCGTCCAGTCGCAGATCGATCCCCGCGCGATCGACAAGAGGCGCGAGAAGCCACTGGCGCAGCAGGCGCGAGCCCATCGGCGTCATCGTGCGATCGAGCACCGCGAGAAGAGTTCCCGACGTATCGGTTCCGCGCAGCGACTCCACCAGCTCCAGGTTGCGGCGCGTCATTTCGTCGAGAGGCATCACCCCACCGATCCGCTCGACCGTCGGTCGCGCGAGCTGGGGAACGCCGGCGGGCTGCATCTCCCTGAGGTAGCGCAGGAGGGCACCCGCTGAGCCTATCGCCCGTGCGTCCTCCTGCTCGAGGCCAAGCGCGTCGAGTCCGCGGACCCCGAATTGTCCGGCAAGATCCTCCGTCGCAATCGCCGCGTCGAACTCCCATGGTTCGCGCTCCGTCACGAGTACCCCGTCGAGTGCGGACGTGCGCGGCAGCGCCGCCAGTCCGCGCGCCACGAGAATCTCTCGTGGCGCGTAGCGCGCAAGGACGGCGTCGACCTCGGCGGTCGTCGTCACCTTGAGCCGGAATTCGCCGGTTGATACATCGGCAGCGGCAAGGCCGATGAACCCGCCGCTGGTGGGTCCAAGCGCGACGACGAAGTTGTTGCGCACACCATCGAGGAGGTCGTCTGCGAATGCAACGCCGGGCGAGATCGTTTCCACGACTTCACGTCGGACGATCCCCTTGGCAAGCTTTGGGTCTTCCACCTGCTCGCAGACAGCCACGCGGTAGCCGTGGCTGACGAGCCTCCGCAGGTATTCGGGGCCGGCCTTTACCGGTACGCCTGCCAGAGGCACCTCTGCGGCACCGCCGTTGTTGCGCGACGTGAGTGTGAGCCCCAGAACGCGCGCAGCGGTTTCGGCGTCCTCGTAGAACATCTCGTAGAAGTCGCCCATCCGGAAGAACAGGATTGCGCTCTGGTGTCGCGACTTGATCTCGCGGTATTGCTGCATGAGCGGCGTTACTGCGCTGCCGCTCACGGACGCTTCTGCTCCGGCGCCTGCTCCTCAGTCGTGACGAATCCGACGATGGACTTCGCTTTCAGTTCCGCAACCTCGTCCGCGGCGGCTTGCCGCGTGGGATGGAGTGCGAGGCGCACACGGAATGGCTTTGTGCCTCCGCTGACACGCGCGTGAATGCCTCGCTTCTCGAGACGTTCAACGAGCGCGCGCGCGTCGGCCAGGGTGTTGTAAGCCGCCAGTTGCACGGTGTACATGACCGCCGGCTTCTTTCCAGAAGCTTTGCTCAACGCGGGTGTTGTCGACGGGGCGGGAGACGCGGTAGACGCAGCACTCGCCGCGGCACCTGCTTCGGCCGGACGCGCGGCACTGACAATTTTCGGCGGCGGTGTCATGGGCACCGACACCTTGGGCTGGCGTGTCTGATTGGGTGGTCTGACGCTGGACGCAGCCCTGCTCGAATCGCGCGCTGCTGTCTGCGCTTGCGATGGTGCGGACGGCGTCACCGCCACGACATTCCCGGAGCACCGCGACGCATAGTAGTCGACCTGATTCCGAAGCTCGACTTCATTGTCCGGCACCGATACGCGCGCGTCGGTAATGAGGCTGCACGCCGCGCGCGTATCGCCAAGCTCGAACGCCAGACGGGCTCCGGCGAATGCCGCCGTTCCGCGCGCGGTGCTCACGGGATGCTCGCGCACGAAGCGCTGCAGGTGCTGCAGGGCCGCGGCACGGTCGCCGCGCGCTTGCTCCAGTTCCGCCATCGCCAGCAGGGCATCGTCCACATAGGCTGACAGTGGGTACTCCACAATCACCCGGCGATAGTCACGCTCTGCGGCGGCGGCGGTTTCCGCGAGCGCCCCGCGCCAGTACAGGACGTCGCCATAGCCCGACCGGCCTTCTTGCTCTCCCCGCAGCAGGGTATCCACCAGCGCACGACCGGCGACTCCATTGCCTTCGCTGACGAGCCGGCGCGCACGCCTGAAGACCGAGTCATTAGGCGACGGTGGCGTCGCGACGGATTGTGCGCCAACTGGTATCGCGGCCATCAGCAGGCACAACGCGGAAAGTGAGGTAGATCGGCGCATCACGTATGTCGGCGACGGAAACGTCACGCCGCGCGGCGGGAAGGCCCCGTGCCGCACAGCGTGAGGATGAGGGACGTCAGGAGCTGCTCGTCGGAAGACACCTTGGTCTCCTTGAACGCTTCGTCCGCGAGGAGCAGGGCGGCAAGCGCTGCGTCGAGCTCCGCTGCCGACCACCACTCGGAATATTTCGACCATGCATTGACCGCTTCGCCCCAGGGGCGTCCTGGAAATGCGCCCGTTTCCTTCAGGAGCGTCATGAGCTCGTTATAAAGGGCTCGTGACGGTACGCCGCGCGCCCGCGCTGCTTCGGCGTAGGACAGCGCCAGCGTCTGTGTCGTCAGGTGCATCCCAAGCAGGACGACATTCATCTTCGGCTGCTGAAGCACGCCGCCGATGAGGCGCGTGGCTGTGCTGGTATCACGAGCGGCCACGGCGTCGAGCAGATCGCCCAGCGACTCGCCTCGACGAACACCGACAACCGCGGACACGGCTGCTTCGTCGATCGTATCCGTCGCATAGCTCGCGAGCTTCTCCAGTTCCATGGCAAGCTGCTGAAGATCCGATCCCACGGCTTCTACGAGCAGTGACACGGCATGAGGTGTGATCGTACGACCCAACACCGTTTCGGTTTGGTACACGACCCATTTCGGTACACGATCACCCGTGAGGGGCGGAAATTCCACGGTCGTGGCGCGCTCGTCGATGCCGCGCTCCACCTTGATCCCACTAGGCGACACGAGTAGCAGTACGGTATCGCCGGCCGGTCGCGCCAGGTATGCATCGAGCAGCTTGCGTGCGTCCTTTTTCAGCTTCTCCGGCTCACGTATCACCACCACGCGCCGCTCGGCCAGCATCGGTGGCGTGCTGAGTAGTGAGTCGAGCGTTTCCGCGTCGATATCCGCGCCGCGCCGCTGCTCGAGATTGAAGTCACGCGTCGATGCATCGACAGCTGCGTCGACCAGGTCGCGGACACGAAGATCCTTGAGAAAGTCGTCGTCACCGTGGAAGTAGTAGACGGGATCGAACGTGCGGTTCTTCAGCGCAGCATGAAGCGCTTTCTCGCCGGCAGACGCCATCCGTGAAATATACGGCCCCAGCGCCGGCACGGGATGGCCAACGACGCGCTAACGACCTGCTGCGTCGTTTGCGAAATGCCATGGCGCCTGTTGCGCCACGAAGACGGCCGGCCACATGGGCATCCCCATGGACACCGAGGCCACCATCGTCGGCGTCGTCAGCGGAGACACGTCCGTTTCGGGAACCGACGCAACCACTGGCGGCATCTGGATGAGATTTTCGCGCGTACTCGTCAACGCGAACGTCCCCGCAGCTCCGGCAGACATCAGGATGAGCGCGGCGATGACGGCGTAGCGTGTATTGAATAGCGACCCTCCCTGCGCAAGGAAGGGATCGCGGCAGTAGCCTAGCACCTCACCCGAGCTCCGCTCCGTCTGGAGCCGAGCCTGCAGGCGCTCGCTGAATGTCGCGGATGGTTGAATTGTCGGCAGGTTTCTGGCAACGAGCAAGGCGCGGCGCACACGTGTGTCAAGCTGTGAGCACCGCTCGCAGAGCTCGCGGTGCAGTGCCATGGCGTCGAGGTCCACTCCGCTCAGGGTGTCATCGACATACGCGTCATGCTTATTGCGGAACTCCCGACAATTCATGGGGGACAGGTCCTTAGGTGGTGGCCGATTTCGCTCCCCAACGTACCCTCGGTACCTGCCGCTGTTCCAGCCGGACATCCAAGAGGCGCCCCTTTCGGGGCGCCTCTTGTCCTGTTCATCCGTCAGGCTGTCAAACTGGCTTTCAATCGACCCAGGGCTCGATGATCTCGGCGAAGGCATTCCGGGCGCGGTTGAGGCGCGATTTCACCGTTCCGAGATTGCAGTCCGTGATCTCTGCGATTTCTTCGTATGACTTGCCCTCGAGCTCACGCAACACGAACACCTGGCGGTGATGCTCTGGCAGTTTGGCCACCGTCTCCGCAACCAGCTCCCGCAGGTGGCGCTTCCGATACATGTCGTCCGGACGCGCTGTCGTATCCTCGAACTCCAGCGGACGGTCGTCGTCGTCCCAGTTGCCCTTGATCGTCTGGAACAGGACGAGGGGGTTTCTCGAGCGGTTGCGCAGTTCGTTTTTCGCCAGGTTCGACGCGATGGTGTATGCCCAGGTCGAGAACTTCTTTGATCGGTCAAAGCGATGGAGATGGCGATACACGCGAATGAACACCTCCTGCACGAGGTCTTCCGCCTTCTCCCGGTCGCCAATCGTCCGGTAGATAAAGTTCAGCAGGCGCGTTTGATAGCGCTCCACGAGCTCCTGGAAGGCACGTTCCTCGCCGCCCAGAAAGGAAGCGACGATATCGGCGTCGTCCATCGCGCGAAGTTGTTCGCGGATTGATAGCCCCGGCTGCGCTGTCCGCTTCATTGCGATGTTTGCCATGGTCTCATCCCCCGGTGCTGCGAAAGGGTACGCTCTCCTGCCCGTCCACTCGTCTTTTCGTGCACAGAGTAAAAGCAGGGGCTGTGCCTATGCGGGCATATATCGCTGGTTGATCGTATGTTATTGTTATATAACGTCTTACAATTATCTTGATCGGCTGAGTGAAGCACGAGTCGAGTGAAATTGTCCTCTTTTGGGAACACGGCGCGAGAATTCCCGCTCCCTATGTCCACTTTTGACACGGGGGCGGGCATTCCGGTTTATCCGTTTCTACTGCTTAGCTCGCTACTCTCACCCTGTCTTGAAACCCGCCGCGAACAGAAGAGCCAGGACCGTCTTGGCGTCCGTTATCTCACCGCTGCTTATCCGCTCGAGAGCCTCGGAGAGACGCATGATGACCACCTCGACAAACTCGTCCGCCTCACGATTGTGCTGGCCGTGGGTGAGTCCGGTTGCCATGAAGACATGGATGACCTCGTCCGTAAATCCCGGCGTCGTCAGGATCGTGGTGAGCGGCTCGATATGGTCCGCAGTGCAGCCCGTTTCTTCCTTCAGCTCGCGCGCGGCACACGCAATCGGTGCCTCATCTGGATCGAGTCGCCCTGCGGGGATCTCGTAGATGTATCCGCCTGCAGCAAAGCGATACTGACGTATGAGCAGGACCTGCGGCTCATCGCCCATCGGGCCGCTCAGGAACGGAACGATGGCCGAGGCGCCGCCGTGTCGAGCGATGTCCATTTCTGACACCGTACCGTCTGGCAGTCGGACCGTGTCTCGGTTCAGCGTGATGATCTTGCCGGCGTAGAGCTCGCGGCTACCAAGCAGCTCTGGCGGACGGTCCCCCCGCTTTCGAGCGCGAAGTTCGCCCGCGGTGACGACACTGGGGCCAGGCGCTGGTGTCTTTGCTCTCGTCATGCGGAAACCTCTGTCCCGTTGCCAGTGACCACTTCCGGCACCGTTCCAGTGACTTCGGCTATCTGATCGGTAATGACGGCGGGATCTCCCACCACCACGATCCGTAGCAGCTCCGGATGCAGGTGTCGTTGTGCCGCGCGGAGCACGCTTTCCGTCGTCACTCCTCGCACCTTCGATCGATACACGTCGTAATAGTCCTCGTCGAGCGAGTGTATGACGAGATTCGCCAATGCACCCGCAATGGCTGCTGTGGTCTCGTACCTGATTGGGAACACGCCATCTAGGTAGCTCGTCGCCAGCGTGAGCTCGTCCTCGCTGATGGCCTCCACCCGCATGCGATCAATCTCCTTCAGGATTTCATGAATCGCCGGCCCCGTCACGTCGCTCTTCACGGCGGTGTGTATCACGAACGGCCCGGCCCCTCTCCGCCACTCGAAGGTAGAGGACGCGCCATAGGTGTACCCATGCACCTCGCGAAGGTTGAGGTTGATACGCGAGGAGAAAAGTCCGCCGAGTACCGCGTTCATCACCATCACGTCGAAGTATTCCGGGATGTTCCGCGGTAAGCCGGCATGCCCCACCCTGATTTCTGACTGCGGGGCATCCGGCTTCGCGACGATCCGCACCAGCTTGCCAGCCTGTGCTGCATCGATATCCGGAGACGCGGCGTTGGGCGCCACGCCGCGCCAGTTGCCAAACAGTGACTCCACGAGGGCAACTGCGTTATCCGTGGTGATATCACCGGCAAGGATGAGAGTCAGTCCCTGCGGGTTATAGTGTGCCGAGTAGAACGCCTGAACGTCCGCGCGCGTCAGGGCACGAACACTCTCGGCGTCTCCTTCCTCGGGCTTAGCGTAGCGCGACGACGGCTCGTATGTCGCGCCGGTAAACTGCTCATCCGCTAGCTCTCTCGGCTCTGCAAGTTGCTGCAGCAGGTCCGAGAGGCGCTGCTCCTTGAGGCGCTGGACTTCCCGTTCGGGAAACGTGGGTTCGCGAAGGATGTCGCGCACGAGCGCGAGTGCGGCCGGCAGCCGCTCACTCAGGCTCGTCAGCGAAACGCTGGCAACATCCCAGTCTCCATGGGCATCCACGGAAGCGCCGATATGCTCGATACTCTCGGCCAACGCGCTTCCGTCCATTCCCGCGGCGCCTTCAAGCAGGAGCCGGGCAGTCAGCGCAGCGACACCCTGCTTTCCCTCAGGCTCGACAGAAGCGCCTGCCTCGATGAGCGCGAGAACGCTGACCAGGGGCAGTTTTGCGACCGATGCGACGAGGACCTGAATACCATTTGAGAGCGTCCGTCGATCGAAGTGTGGAAATCGATAGTTCCTCGGGGGCCCGGGCTGTGGCTTGGGCGCCGCGTGTGGCATGGTGGTGTCGCTCATGGTGCTTCCGCCATTGCAACGTTATTCTGCGCGCGCGTTTCGTCAGACTCCTTTGGTACGTAGACAAGCGACGCACGGTTTGACGCCACGAGTCGCTCTCGCACAAAAGCGTTCACGCGGTCTTTCGTGACAGCGCGGTACTGCTCCGTCTGTCTGTTCACGAGACCCGGATCGCCGAAGTATGTCGCGTACATCGAGAGTCTGTCCGCACGGTCGCCCGCTGATTGAAGGACGGCGACGAGATCAGTTTCGATGAGGGCGATCGCCCGGGCTACGTCCGCATCCGTTGCACCCTCGGCGATGAGTTGATCGAGCTGGCCGTGTACCCCACGCTCCAACTCGTCGACCGTGATGCCTGGACGGGCAGTGACGTCCACTACCAGCATGTCGCATCCCTTGGCCAAGTCGTACGTGAATGCCGTAGCGTCGGACGCGATCTGCTGTTCGCGCACCAGGACGCGCTGCAGTCGGCTACCCTTTTTCAATCCCAGTATGGCGCCTGTCACACTGGCTGCGTAGTAGTCGGGTGTACCGAAGACTGGGCTTCGGAATGCGATGAAGAGGCGGGGCAGCATTACCTCGTCCTCCACGACCTCCCGAACGGCCCCTCCGAGTGTTTCCGGTACACCCATGTCGCGCAGTGCCGGTTTGCCGGCTCCTCGTGGAATTCCACCAAAATGCTGCTCGATCATGCGCTTCACGTCGGCCGCATCCAGGTCGCCGGCAATCGAGAGCACTGCGTTGTCTGGCGTGTAGTACGTCGAGAAGAACTGCGCAATGTCCTCGAGACTGGCAGCATCGAGATGTGCCATTGAGCCAATCAATGAGTGATGGAAGGGGTGATCGGAGGGAAAGACCAGCGCTGGCAGTCGCTCCCACCATGTACCGTAGGGCTGGTTGTCGACGGACCACCGCCGCTCGTTCTGCACGACATCTCGCTGCGTATCCAGCTTCTGCTGTGTCATAGCCGGAAGGAGGTAGCCCATCCGGTTTGCTTCCAGCCAGATCGCAAGCTCGAGCTGATTGGAGGGAACAGTCTCGAAATAGTTCGTGCGATCGAGCCAGGTGGAGCCGTTCAGGGTTCCCCCCGCGCGCTGCACGAGCTCGAAGTGCTCGTTCGAGCCGACGTCGGCAGACCCCTGAAAGAGCATGTGCTCGAACAAGTGGGCAAATCCCGTTCGCCCCTCGCGTTCGTTCGCAGACCCGACGTGATACCAGAGGTTCACAGCAACGATCGGCGCCGTGTGATCTTCGGACAACACGACCGTCAGGCCGTTCTCCAGCTTGTACGTCTCGATCGGGATCTGCATCAGGTGCGTAGTGAAAGTGGCCGTATCAATAGATATATGTCCTGGTTGATACTAATATCAGTGACTGCGCTCCAGCAGGAACGCCATCGGAGCCTTGATGGACTCGCCGAGTGCGTACTTCCAGCGTTCCACGGGGCTTGCCGCGATCGGGCTCGTCGGGGTGGGTGATGCAAAGGGCTCGAGGCCATGACGCCTCGCGATGATCGTCAGCCTCAGCATGTGAAAGGGATCGCTCACGAGCAGCACATCCCGACGTCCAAGCTGCTGCATCAATACCGCGACCGCTGCAACCGACTGGCTCGTCGTGCGCCCTTTCGTCTCGAGGAGAATTGCCTCGGAGGGAACGCCGTTCTGCATGCAGTATCGTCGGCTCACAGCCGCTTCGCTCAGGGTGTCTCCCGTGCCAATGCCGCCGGTGACGATCAGCGTCGGCGCCAGCTTGCGTCGCCACAAGGCGATTGCGTGGTCGAGTCGCGCGCGCAGGACAGGCGATGGGTGGCCGACATACTGTGCAGCACCCAATACCACGATTGCACCCGCGGGACGAGCCTGATCATTCCGCTCCCAGACGAACACTGCCCCCAGCGACATGACCCACGCCATCGCGCCCGCACCAAGCAGCGCGAGCATCACGCGTGCTGGGAGCGAACGACGGGATGGCATGACGAGAAGCTAGTGCTGGGATGTGCAGCGGCGAAGTGTGTTGGACGGATGCCGAACGTCCGCCTTGGTGCCAAGGCATTCAGGTCTCACCGTCGCTCGGTCGCTCGAAGATGATTGTGAGGCGATGGTCGTCCTGCGACATCATCGATGGACGCCACCCACTTCGGCTGCGCTCGTTCAGCAGATCCGTCAGCGCGTCCTCATCATCCCTGGCGTGGCGCGAGAGGCGCAGCATCACTGCCTGGTATTCTTTCATGGGGGCGAAGTTAGTAGCTTCCGGCGCATGGACACCACCCCTGCGTTCCCCACTTTGCGCGTAGCCTCACACCCGCTCGTTCAGCACAAGCTGTCCCTGCTTCGTGATCGCGCCACGCCAACGAAGATTTTCAAGGAACTGGTGGATGAGATTGCCACGCTCATCGCCTACGAGGCAACGAGTGAGCTGACGCTCGAGGATGCCGTGGTGGAAACTCCCCTCGAGCGAATGACGGGGAAACGTGTCAGCGGCAAGAAGCTGACACTCGTCCCGATACTACGCGCCGGCCTGGGCATGGTAGAAGGCGTTGCCCGTCTGGTACCGTCCGCGCGCGTGGGCCACATCGGCCTCTATCGCGATCACGACACGCTCGAGCCGGTCGACTACTATTTCAAGGTGCCGAGCGATGCGTCCGAGCGGGATTTCTTCCTGCTCGATCCCATGCTTGCGACCGGGGGGAGCGCTGCTGCGGCCGTCACATCCCTGAAACGCGCCGGGGCGACGCGCATACGCTTCCTTTGCCTCGTCGCCGCACCCGCGGGCGTCCGGCGACTGGCTGAGGCCCATCCGGAGGTCATCGTGTATTGCGCGGCACTCGACCGCGAGCTGAACGAACAGGGTTACATCCTTCCCGGATTGGGCGACGCCGGGGATCGGTTGTTCGGCACGCGCTGACTCGCGTTTGACCGTCACCAAATCGATCGTCAGGTCAGCCGAACCACTCCCTCGGACAATCGCGCTGCTGTCGTGCGGCATCGACCACCCATTGCTGGGTGGTGGGGTCGCCGAGCTCCGACTGAACGCGATTGAACCACTGATGAGCCTGCGAAGCATCGCCTACCCGTCGCCACAGTTCACCCGTGAGGTAGGTGAGGACTGCGCGCTCCTCGCGCGCAACGCCATCGAAGCTCGAGAGCGCCTCGGCGAATTTCCAGGCTGCCTTGCGCCGGAAGAACCGCTCCGCTTCGATGTCGTTCTCGTCGACACAGCACCAAGCGGCACGCAACAAAAGATCAGCGACGTGACGCACGTCAAGCCCCTGCCACTCGGCTACCTTCGCGGCAGCTTCGTATTTCTCGGACCCCGAAATGGCGAGCGTGGACAGTTGTGGGGCGAGCTCGTTCCAGACATGTTCACGCAGCAGGGGCGTAATGTCCGTTTCTTCCGTGAAGTCGCGCTCTGCGCCGGAGTAGCCGCAACGGCTGCACATATGAATCAGGAACGGAAGTGGCTGGGTGCCCGCGGCACGCTCGTGAAAATCCGTGCGCTTCCCACCGAACGAATTCGTCGAGATTACCTGCTGCGACTTGAAGCGCGTGTCGCAGATAGGGCAGCGCAACTCGATCTGCTGAAGCGTCGTCATCCCAACCTCCTGCTCCTGGTATCCTCGCTGGAACATCAAGGAAAGAAGCGTGCCAGCCCTGTCTCTCTTGTTCGGCCAGATGGTCGCCGCTATCATTCCGCGTCCAATGCGCCTCCGAATCGGCGCTCCCGTACGTGCGACGGGCCTTGTAACGCCTCCCGCAGGTCGCTTCCGCCCGAATGCTGATCAACCTGCTGCCCGATTTCTTCGCCGTTCTCAATAGCACCGACAGAGTCGCCGCCTACCAGCGCTACTTTCAGGCCCACCGCAGAATTCTCGAGCCGTACTGGCAGAATTACGTCCTCGATTGCGATGGTCCTCATTTCGCCGACGTTGTTCGCGCCACCGCGCTCGCTGATCGCGCGGACCTCCGCGAGATGCTCGAGCGCACTGATGTAGTGACGCTTGCCCGCACCACCGAGCAGCAGTGTGCGAAGCTTCTCGAACAGGACGTTGACGTCGACATTGTCCTGATGGTGGGCGTGGGTGCCGCAAATGCTGGTGAGCTCGTCGTCGACGGCCGCGGCGTTGCCTTCGCGTGTCTCGAACATTTCACCTCAGTCGCCAATAGTGACACACAGGGACTCGGTCTCGATCCAGAACTGCTGCCGCTCTGGCTCGCCCACGAGTTCACACACGCCATCCGCTACACCTCGCCCGCGAGCAGAAGTGAAATGCGACATCTCGTGGCTGCTGCCAGTGGCAACTATTCCTACTGGGAAACCGGCCGGCAGGCACCCTTGCGTGAGTTGCTCGTGAACGAAGGTCTCGCGGTGCATGTCTCGCAGTTGGTCAGCCCCGGACATGCGCCATGGGAATATTTCGGGTTTGGCCGACGACAGTACGCGCGTATTCGGGAACTTGAAAATGTCATCACACGCGCGGTTACCGAGGACCTTGATCGCGCAGGATTGGGCCTTCGATTGCGCTATCTGTCGGGCGGCATGAGCGACGAGGCCAGAACTGTGGACCGCTACGTACTTCCCGAGCGCAGCGGGTATTTTCTGGGGGCGCGCATGGCCGAGGCCGCGATTGCGCAGCACGGGATCTCGTGGGCGGTGCGTGCGAGTGCGGAGGAAATCGTGCAGCACGCACGCGATGCGGCCGCTACGGCATAGATCGAGCGCTATTTACCCACGCAGAAAGTCCTGAACACCACGTCGAGAATATCCTCCGTCTCGACATCACCAATGAGCGCACGAAGGGCATTGGCCGCTTCACGGATGTGAGTGGCTGCGACCGACGAGGGAAGCATGCCGTCGGTCCAGACGGTCAGGAACTGACGCATTTCGGCTCCTGCTTGCTCGACGGCAGCGCGATGGCGAGCACGCGTTAGGACCGGTGCGTCGACGACAGGAGTACCATGCCGGTCCGCAAGATGTTTGTCAACGAGGTCCAAGAGTGCCCGTAGTCCCTCGCCGGAGCTGGCGCTCACGGCGATGTCGGCATCGACATATTCTCCTTCAGTTACCAAATCAGACTTGGTGCGAACCACGATGATTGGCGCATTCGTCAGGTCCGCGAGCTGATCCCGCAGGACAGCGCTCTCCTCGGCGTCAACACATGCGAGCACGATGTCCGCCCTTCCCAGGTATCGGGACGAAACCTCGATGCCCATCTGCTCGAGGGTATCGCCGGTTTCGCGAAGACCAGCAGTGTCCACGAGACGAAGGGGCCAGTGTGGCGTATCCAGCATGGCTTCGATGGCATCCCGCGTGGTACCCGGCAGTTCCGTCACGATGGCGCGGGCTTCCCCAAGCAGCGCGTTGAAGAGCGAGGACTTCCCGGCGTTCGGTGGACCGGCAAGTACAACGAGTGCACCGTCGTGGACCAGCGTGCCCGCATTGCTGCTCACCAGAAGGGCGTCGAGCGCCGCCTGGATCCGGGACGCACTCGCTGCGATGCGCTCGCGGGGAATCGGACCGTCGTCTTCCTCCGGAAAATCGATGTCGTATGCAAGGTGTGCTTCAAGCATCAGGATCTGCGCGCGTAGCTGGCTAATCCGGCGCGACAAGCCTCCATCCAGCTGACGGAGTGCCAAGGCATGCGCCGCTGAGCTCCGCGCGTCGATCAGGTCACCGACCGCCTCAGCCTGCAGCAGGTCCAGCTTTCCATTCAGGAGCGCTCGCCGGGTGAACTCCCCGGGCTCGGCCATACGCCCGCCGGCCGCCAATGCTGCGGCTATCACCAGCGTCGGGGTAATCAGGCCGCCGTGGGTACTTATCTCGAGCAGATCTTCGCCGGTGAATGAGTGTGGCGCGAGATACAACGTGGCGACGGCATCATCGATGGTCGAGCCGTCTGCAGCCCGTACTACGCAGCGCGTGGCGCGACGAACAACACGCGGGATTGGGTGAAGCAGCGCTCCCGCAACAGCCGATGCGTCGCGGCCACTCACGCGAACAAGTGCCAGTGCACCTCGGCCAGGTGGAGTCGAGAGCGCAACGATGGTGCGCCCATCGCCGATGCCGTCGGCGTTCATCGCCACGTCACGCTGGACGAACGTGCTTTACACTAGACGCTTCCACCGAGAGACTTTCGCCTGGCTCCACAATGTGAACCTGATCACGGCGATGATGCGTGACGAGCATTTTCTCCAGTCGGCGGATGGCGTCGTGCGCACCGGCAGTTACGTGCTGGAATGTTCCCCAGTGATAGGGAAGCAACACGCGAGCACGTAGCGTGTCGAACAGAACCAGTGCGTCTTCGCCGGTGAGATGCCCCTTCCGAAAGGACTTTTGTTTCCACGGCGGCGCATGCCCGATCGGTAAAAGGGCGGTATCCAGCTCCCGTAGATTTTGCCAGAGCACCCGATCAACGAGGTAATGCGTTTCAGGTGTCAGTGCGGTGTCGCCGGCAAAAAAGACGCTCTCCTCCGCACTCTCGAGGAGATACATGTTCGCCGCGCTCCTCCATCTGTCGATGCCATAGCGACTGCCGACATGCGTTGCTGCAGCGGCGTGCACGCGCACCTGTCCCTGACCCAGTGCGACGTGCTCCCCGGGGGCAAGTGCTAGCGCATTCCCGTACCCCTTCCGCACCAGCCACGTCGCGATGGTCGGCGGCGCATATAACGGAATGTCGCGCGCGAGGCGGTCGAGTGACTTGAACGACAGGTGGTCGAAGTGCGCGTGAGTCAGCAGGATTGCGTCGAGCGCCGGCAGGTTCTCCAGTGCTATTCCAGGCGCCGTTACTCGTGGGAGGAATCCACCCAGCGCTTCTTCGTAGTTGGGATCGGTGATGACGCGAACACTTCCGAGCTCGAGCAGGAGGGTCGCATGGCCGATATAGGTGATCAGCACGGATGCATCAACTCCCTGACGTGTTTCAGCCGCGACGCTTGGGGACCAACGTACTCTCCATCACCTGCTTTCCTCTTTCGCGCGCCAGCAGCCATTGTTGTGGAATGGCGGCGACATTTTGAACGGCGTAATAAAGATTCAACCCCGACGCGAAATTGAGAAAGAGTACCGTGAGCATCACTGGCATCATGTAGCTCATCATTTTCGCCTGGGGATTCGGCGGCGAATTGCGCATGCCGATCCAGGACATGACAAACATCGAAATGCCCATGAGCAGTGGCGTGATGAAGAATGGATCACGCTGTGAGATGTCCGACAACCACAGGAACGGAACACCTCGAAATTCGATCGTATTCTGGAAGACCTGATATAGCGCAAACAACACCGGCATTGGCAGAAGCATCGGCAAGCATCCCATGAGGGGGCTCAAGGGACTCATGCCGTGGTCCTTGTAGACCTTCATCACCGCTTCCTGCTGCTTCTTTGGATCGTCGCTGTACTTCTTCTGCAACGCCTGAAGCTCGGGTTGCAACCGTTGCATCTTCATGCTGGTGCGCATGGCGCTCTGGTTCAGCGGCCACAGGACGAGCCGAATCAGGATGCCGAACAAGACGAGGACCCAGCCATAGTTGAGCTGTGTCGTGTGCTTCATCCAGAGAAGCGCCTTCATCACGATCTTCGTGAAGGGCTGCACGACACCGTGAAGAAGCCCTGCGTAGGGATTTACTTGGTCGAGATCACCACCAAGTTGCTGGAGGCGTGAAAAGCTCTGCGGGCCGGCGTACACGTCAAATGTTGCACTCCCGTCCGTCCCGAGCGGCAAGGAAACGCTTCCGATCATGCTCTCTGCGATCTTGCCCGTTCGCTGAACCCCACGCATCTCGAGAAGCGTGAACGGTGTCCTCGTGCTGCGATAGATCACCACAAAATATTTGTTGCGTGCCGCCACCCAGCTTATCGGGCCCGGTTCCCTGCGCACTTCGCTGGTATCGAGTTTTGCGAATGCAACATTGCCTATTTCACCGCGTGACGATCGGTAGCTCACCGCGAGGTGATTCAGGTCATCCGTGGTGTCTGTTTCGTTGGCCAACAGGGTCTCGGGGAGGCCAATTATGAGTCGGCTGCCAACCGGTGCGTCACTGACCTTCGCGGAGAGGTGAAGCAGGTACGCCCCGATTGTATCGGTCGGAAATGCATAGGAAAGTTCGACCGCATGACCCGACACATTACTGAGGAATGACACCGTCTGCACACCCACATCAGCTGTCTGGGTCCGAAACGCGACCGTGTCCAGACGAATCGTGTCTTTCCCCAGTGCCAGCTTGTACGAAATCAGTGGGTGCTTTCGATTCACTAGCTGGACATTGCCTGGCGCAGTGACTTTCCGGTGCGATCGATAGTTATCGAGCAACAGGGACGTCGGCACAGCACCGATGTTCGAAAGTGTGTATGTCACACCCGCAGCATGAACAGACGTTGTCTCCGGTGCGGCTACCCCAGAAGCAATCAGGGACCGACCCGAGTCTCCCTCCGACCTGGGGGTGGGCGACAGTACTGCTGCCGGCGTCACCCGTACGGTCGTGTCCACGGTGCGAGTGAGGCTGTCTGACAGCGCGATCGGTGCGCGCTTCAGGGATCCCGGAAACAGCAACGGCGTCACGACAATGACGACAGCCGTGAGCACGAGCGCCAGGAGAAATCGGTTATTCATAGGAATGAAAACGCAGACCGCGAGTTGTCAGGGTACTGGATCATATCCGCCAGCGCGGAATGGATGACACCGGCCGATACGGCAAAGCGCTAGCCAGCTACCCCGCCATGCGCCATGGCGCTCGAGCGCCTCGATGGCATACACGGAACAGCTCGGAAAATAGCGACAGGCAGGTGGCAACAGGTGACCGAAGGAAACCTGATAGCCCCTCACAAGGAGCACGAGCAAAGTCTGTATCATGTATTCGAGACGCGATCACTGGCATTCGTGCGATCCTCTGATGCCTGAAGCCAGCGGTGAAGCTGTTCCAGGATCGCGAGCATCTCGTCTGTCAGGGTTGCGAAAGATGCCTCGTAGGCTTCGGGGCGAATTCTGAGAACGACGTCAGCTCCGATGCCTGCTGACAGAAAGTGAATTCGAACGAGCTCTCGCAGCCGTCGTTTTACGAGGTTCCGTGCAACTGCTGTGTGTTTGAACCGAGGGACGACCAAGCCGACCCTGCATATCGAGGCGCGCGCTCCTGGATGCGCAAAGGGGGAAGCTGTCGCCCGAACGTCGAGATGCCTGGTTCGGATGCGCTTCCCCCCTCGCGCAATACGCTGGAGCTCCGCACCACGCGTAATACGTGCTTGCCGCGGAAAGCCAAACGAGACTCTCGGCGTCTTATGCTCCGGAGTACTTATCCGGGATACGAACGGTCAGTTGCTTACGTCCCTTTTTCCGGCGACGAGCGAGTGTTGCGCGTCCCCACTTCGTTTCCATCCGCGCACGGAAACCGTGCGTCTTGAGCCGTCGAGTGTTGCGCGGACGGTAGGTTGGTTTTCCCATTGAGCTACTCCAGATGCGGTCTGAACAGAACTCCGGTACAGACTGTTAAAGTTAAACAACACAGCAAGATAGGTCAAGTCAATTAAAGCGTGTTGACTGCGCGGTTGCTCTTCCTGTGGCCGGTAGACACGAGAGGCCCCTACCCTCTGTAGTTTGCTTTTTCCACATGCGCGAAATAGCTTCGCTCCCCCCATCCTCCCTGAGTTTTCCACATCCCCTCTATGACGCTCTCGGCGACCGAAGTCTGGACGCGCTTACTCGACCGCGCCCGCCATGAGCTGCCTGAACAAACATTTCGGACGTGGCTCGAGTCAACCGAGCCACTCGCACTCGATGCCACAACCTTAACCATCGGTTCCCCGGATCAATTCGCTGCAGACTGGAATGAGTCGAAGCACGCGGAGCTTCTGACGAGTCTCGCGCCGATCGCTCTTGGCTACCCTCTTTCTGTTGTTTTCCGCGTGCACGAGGAACGGAGAACGCGGAATCAGATGGATTTTTTCGTCTCCCCAATTCCATTAAATTCTGGCGTTGCACGACAGAAAGGCGGCATTAACACGCCACTAAGTGAGCGCTACACCTTTGATCACTTCGTGATCGGCAAATCGAATGAGCTCGCTGCTGCCGCTACCCTCGCGGTATCCCAGGCACCGGGAAAGGTCTATAACCCTCTTTTTATCTACGGGGACACCGGGCTTGGAAAGACGCATCTCATGCAGGCTGTCGCGCACGAAGTCTTGAGTCGACATCCGGATACCAGGATCACCTTTATTGGTACCGAGCAGTTCACCAATGAGATGATTGGCTCCATTCAGAATCGAACGATGCCGGATTTCAGGCGCCGGTATCGTGAAAGCGATTTACTTCTTGTAGATGACGTGCAATTTCTAAAAGGCAAGGAAGCTACTCAAGAAGAGTTTTTTCACACCTTCAACGCCCTGTATGAAGCCGGGCGACAAATAATTCTGACCAGCGATCGAGTTCCGTCAGAAATTCGCGGTCTTGAAGCACGTCTCGTCAGTCGCTTCGAGTGGGGAATGGTCGCGGATATCGAGCTCCCGGATTTTGAGCATCGTGTAGCGATTCTACGTAATAAAGCACTCCTGGACCATCTCGAGCTCACTATCCCAGACGATGTCATACGATTCATCGCTGAGCATGTGCGTTCAAGCGTCAGGGAGCTGGAAGGATCCATGATAAAATTGCTGGCCTATGCGTCATTGAAACATCGTGAGATAACCATTGAGGTTGCCCGGGAAGCACTCCGTGATAAACTCCGAATTGAACCACATGGTACAAATAGCCATATCACGCTAAGTGCAGACACCATTCAAGGCATAGTTGCGCGTCAGTGGGGTGTAAGTGCTGAGGGTCTTCGTTCTAAGACTCGGACAAAAGCTCTTACGGTTCCTCGCCAAATTGCGATGTACCTCATGCGTGAGCTTCTCGGAATGCAGCTAGTGGAGATTGGTAATGCTTTCGGTGGGCGGGATCATTCCACAGTAATTCATAGCCTGGAGAGAGTGGTTACTCGCATGAGAGAGGAACCTTTGTTTTCACAGAAGATTGGTCATCTGCGTGTAATACTTGAAGGCCTTGCCACTTGAACATCCGCAGGCATTTTATCCACACCCGCGTGCTCTCAATTATGAAGCTCTCCACCAGCCGAAGCATTTCACCTGGTTGAATTCACCCATATTTGCACATTCGGATCAAGTATCAACACGCTATCTTCATTACAATCGTGGCGCTAACTCTTGATCTGGCTGACAGTTGCGACCACATATCCACAACTCAACAGGCTCTACGTCTGCTACTAGATTCTTCTTTTATATAGAGTAGAACAGAGGCCATCCCCGTTTGCCACACACTTCGAGCACAACAGGAGCGGTGATGCGGTTCACGATTTCCCGTGAAAAATTGCAGGAGGGGCTGGCAGCTGTTGCGGCGAGCATCCCGGCCAAGACGACACTGCCGGTGCTGGCCAATATCTTGATTGAGACAACGGAGAAAGGCATCCGGCTGTCAGGCACTGACCTGGATATAGCGGTCAGTACTGAAGTTGCTGCTGACGTGGAAACTGCGGGTGCTATAACTATTCCAGCAAGGAAGTTGAGTGAAATTGCGCGGGAGCTGCCGCCTTCTCCGGTTAAAATCGCTGCTGCAGGAGAGCAGCGAATTACTCTGGATTGTGGTCGCTCGCACTTCAAGATCCTGGGTCTTCCCAAAGACGAGTTTCCCGGTTTTCCGACGGTCCGATTCAACGAGAGCTGGCGTATACGATCTGGCGACCTTCAAAAGCTCATTTCGCATACGTCGTTTGCAGTGAGTACAGAGGAAAGCCGGCCAATCCTCAACGGCGTACTGTGGGAGTTGAAGCCAACATCGATGAGAATGGTGGCCACAAATGGCCATCGATTGGCAAAGATGGAGATGCCAATTGTATCGAGTGGCACTCCCTCAGCGGATTTGATTGTTCCTCCAAAGGCACTGGAACAGATCCGACGTCTCTTTCCTGCCGACGAAGAGCTCGAGATTGCTCGTGGAGACAATCACTTAGGATTTCGGTCGCCTTTTACATCCGTCTTTACCCGACTGATTGAAGGTCCGTATCCGCCTTATGACCAGGTAATTCCAAAGGACAACGATCGCGTTGCTGTGGCTGACAAGATTGCTCTGACAAGTGCGCTCAAGCGCATGTCGGTTATTGCTTCTGATCAGACTCATCGTATTCGGCTATCGTTCAACTCAGGCATGCTGAAGTTCAGCGTCCAGACACCGGACTTGGGCGAGGCCACTGATGAATTGGCTATTCGCTATGTCGGCGATCAGCTCGACATCGGTTTCAATGCGAGCTATCTGCTTGAGATTCTCCGCTATATCCCGACCGAGGAAGTAAAGCTCACCTTCAAGGCTCCAGAACGAGCTGCGACTATCGAGCCTGAAGGATGGACTGATCCGGCAACCTATCTGTGCCTCGTCATGCCTCTTCGCCTAGTAGACTAAATGTACATGTCCTGGCATATCTGTCGATGATTGTCGATCAGATAGGCATCGTTGCGAACGACCGGAGTGTCTGACCATGAATGCCTTGCAGACTCTCGCGCAATCAGCTGGGATTGCCTACGCTGCGGGGCTCAATCTGTATGCTACGATCAGTATCATCGGGATTGCCGCTCATGTTGGGTGGATTCAGTCCCTGCCCAGCAGCCTCTCGGGGTTGACATCATGGTGGATTATTGGCGTTGCGCTGATTCTTACTGTCATTGAGTTTGCCGCGTCGTTGATACCCGCAATAGCATCGATCTGGGATACGCTTCATTCGTTAATTCGTCCCCCGGCAGCAGCAGCCCTCGCCGCCGCAACTGCATGGCATGGTGACCCGGCATTTGTCCTGGTAGCAGCATTGCTTGGTGGTGGCCTGGCTGTCACGACACATACGACAAAGCTCGGACTACGCTACGCGATCGATGCCTCACCAGAACCTATCTCGAACGGTATTACGAGTGTGGCGGAACTGGGATTAGTGGGGACGGTCGTTATCATGTTGTGGCGGCATCCCTTCATCACGCTGAGCTTGGCGTTGATTGTGCTGGTTGTACTGATTGTGCTGGTACGGTTGATCTGGAGAACACTGCGACAAGTATTTTCGGGACGATGGGTTCCACGTCAGGGCTTTCTGCAAGATGCAAGAACCAGTGATCGAATGGGTCGACGAGAAGATGACAATGGATGAAATGTCGTGTGCAGCTTGATTTTACCATTGTTAGTATCTAAATGTATTTAAGCACTAATTAACAGTTCTACGGCTCTACAGGATTTCCTTCCGGCCGCTCGAACAGGAGCGTAAATGCGGGAGCTTTTCTCCGCCCACGGCACGCGCACCGTCTTCACGCTATGCGTCCCGCACTGGACCCGCGGCACGCGTGCCACGAGGAGCGTCGTGAATTGATAGGTGTCCAGATGCCGCCAGCGGCATTCCTCATGATCATAGACGGGCACTGTCGTGCCGCAGTCTGGACAGGTGAAGGTCGTGCCCGCCGTCGCCTTGACGAACCCGCGCACCGCGTACTCCGTCTCGCGGAGTTCGACTTGGTCCACCGTCCACGGCTCCGACAAACCCAGGCTGGTCTGGTACAGCGTCCGGTCTTCCACACCATGCCTTCCGGATGGTTATCCACGCCGAAAAGCTACCCGACCCACACTATTTCCTGAAGAACCTGTTTTATTAATCGACCTCATTGGGGAGAAGAGATTGCCACACACAAAACGTCCCCCCTTCCCGTGGCGGAGAAGGGAGGACATTTATGTTTAATATGCAACCAAAGATCCTAATCAGGGTGGATACTGCCGGCCTGTAAGCCGGGTTCTGTCGAGCCTTTTCAGGCTCGGACGGTCATTCCTCTAGGAATACAGTCACCTGCATTCTCGAGCAGCCTACCCGCAGTGTCTTGATCGAGGCGGGCCACCTCTCACTGCCTATTTGGCCTTGCTCCCGCTGGGGTTTACCGAGCCATGACTGTTACCAATCACGCGGTGAGCTCTTACCTCACCATTTCACCCTTGCCTGTGTGCAAAAATACGCACCATCGGCGGTTTACTTTCTGTTGCACTATCCGTCGACATCTTTCGACATCGCCCAGGCGTTACCTGGCAGCGCGCCCTTTGGAGCCCGGACTTTCCTCGAGATGATCGACTATCTCGCGACCGTCCGGCCGACAGCATCCACTCGCAACATAACATGGCGCATGAAAGGCGCCGATGACGTCTCTATGACGGCTGACTCTAGTCTTCATGGTGGAGCAGACGAACGCGATGCAGCGTTGTCCTCCGAGAGTCGCTGGAGACCCGTTGAGGGATAGATCCATGTCACCGCATGATAGTCCTCAGACCCTGCTGCCCATCGTTACCCTGCTTACGCCTGCAGAACGACTACATGTCGATGTCATAGGCCAGGGATACTATCATGCTGTTCATCATGACAACATCTCCGATGTCATACGTGAACTGAAGCGACGGCGAGTGCACGCCATGCTCTTTTCCGTATCCTGTGCTGGCGTGCATATCTCGAAGGTTGCATCGGTGGTGCGCGAGTTTCCGAGGGTTCCAGCGGTTGCATTGCTGAGTGAGCTGGAAGCAAGGAGTCCACAGGCCGTCCTCGCGCTTGGTCAAAGCGGGGTGCGACGTCTCGTCGATGTTCGTGAACCATCGGGCTGGCGTGAACTGCGTGGTGCGCTAATGGCAGATTCAGGTGATAGCGGCTACCGTACCATCCTGGGTCAACTCTCAGTGGACCTTGCCGGTGTTCCCGATGATTGTTGGCGGTTCTTCGAGGCCCTCTTCATCAGCCCACCGAGAGTCGTTACGGTGCAACAGCTCTCTGAACGGCTGGACGTACTGCCAAGTACGCTGATGAGCCGTTTCTTTCGCGCTGGAATTCCTGCTCCCAAGCGGTATCTCGCATGGGCACGGCTCGTACGAGCCGCGCGACTTTTCGAGAACACGGGATTCTCGGTTGCCAACATTGCCAACCACATGGACTACAGTTCCCCTCAAAGCTTTGGACGGCACGTCCGTACCACACTGGGACTGACTGCGAGCGAATTCCGTGCTCGCTACGATTGTATTGGCATGTTCGAGCGTTTTCGACAGGAGCTCATTGAGCCCTATGGAAAGGAATTGCGACACCTCAGGCCCCTTACAAATCCGATTGGGTGGATGGATCGGGTTCGCGTGAAAGCACGGAAAGAATCTGTGTTGCAGTTACCAGTGAAATAACCGATAGCCCGGTGGCTGCAATCGCCTCTCGACCGCCTTCTTCACGATCCACGAGTGCAAGGATACCCACGACTTCGCCACCACCAGCTCGGACGGCGTCAACCGCGCGCAGTGCGGAACCGCCGGTCGTGATGACATCCTCGATCACAGCAACCCTGTCACCCTCCCTGAACGGTCCTTCAATCAGCTTACCCGTTCCGTAGAGTTTTGCTTCCTTTCGTACGCTGAATGCGCGGAGGGGCGTACTGGTTCTGGCGCTCGCATAGGCAATGGCGTAGCTGATTGGATCCGCGCCGAGTGTGAGTCCCCCGATGGAGGCGACATTCCAGGAGGACTCGAGGAGGGCGCGGTGCGCGAGTGGGCCAATTAGTGCAAGCCCATCCGGACTCATTGTGGTCAGGCGAGCATCGACGTACAGCGTGGACTGGCGACCCGAGGCGAGAGTAAAATGACCTCGGCGGGCAGACCGTCTGGCGAGCATGGTTGCAAGATGATCCCGAAGAGGCATATGAGTGGCCGAGGTTAGCGAAGGCTTCGATTACGGTCGAAACGAGCATGATGCTCATGGGCGTGCGGGGATTGGTCTCCTCTCACGCTTTATTGGCGCGGTATTTCTAGTCCTGCTGGCTGGGTTGCTGCTCCTTGATCGATCGCTGGTGAGGGCGAATCGCGATCAGGAAATGCTGGATGCGCAAGCATCAGCGTTGCTGGTTGAATCATATATGACGGCGCAGTCAGCGACTCTGGAGCGTGTTGATGATATCACGGCGCGATTAATTCCCAAACCTGGGGATGGCGCTACCGCTACACGAGAGCTCCAGCGCCTGGTGAAGGATACCCCGGCCTTGCACTATGTCTGGTATGCGGATTCGGAAGGTCACACCCTGAACAGCGCCGCGGACTCGTCAGATTTATTTCTTGCGACGATCAATCCGGCGCGACTTGAGGATAGTACAGGCGGGCTCACTATTTCTCTGGTTTCGAGGGGCGGCCGAGCACTGGTCGTACTTGCGCGACGTCATGGCGTGTTGCGCTCCTCGGGTATTGTTCTCGATGCTTCAGGAATCGACTCCCTATTGAGTCGGATGAGACCGAGTGGAAGAGTCTCACTGGCTATTACATCCGGGAAAGACACGGTTGCTTTCGTTGGCACCTCAGCGCCCACCGTCGCGGTATTATCTCCGGAGCACAGGGTCATTCGATTGCCCACGGGCGGAACCTGGACCGCGTCGGCCGTCCACGTGATGACGACACGGTCTCTTCGCTGGGGACTCTGGGCGCTCGGTGTAACTGGCGTGCTGTTTCTTGCTCTCGGGTTGCTGCGCGAGCAGCGGCGTGTCATCGAGGCTTCCTCACGCTCGATCGAACTCGAACGCCTCTATCGGGATGTGAAAAGAGCGAACCAGGCCAAGAGCGAATTTTTGGCGAATGTGTCGCACGAGCTACGCACGCCACTCAATGCCATCGTCGGATTTGTGGAGTTGCTCCGTGAAGGATTTTACGGTGACCTGTCACCAAGACAGGTGCTCCCCGTCGATAGGATCGCGGCATCGGCAACACACTTGCGGCACCTCGTGGACCAGGTGCTGGATATCGCCAAGATCGCGGCGGGACGGCTGGAAGTTCATCCGGAGACGATCGTGCTGAGACCATTTGTGCTTAATACGGCGAGTGAACTGGAGTCGCTCGTAAGTGAGAAGGGGCTCACATTTTCCATCGGCGTGAGCGCGTCACTACCTCGCGTGCGAACAGATCCGACTCACCTTCGACAAATTCTGATCAACCTGATCGGCAATGCGGTGAAGTACACGCCGGCCGGAACCATCAGCGTGCGCGCGCGTCTGGTCGAATCGGGCGTGCCATCACCAAGCCGGAAGGTGACGGATGCGAAGTCGCCATCACTGCCCGTCGATTCAACGCAAGCGCCTGGGAGCGGAGCGTGGGTAGCGCTTCAGGTCGTGGACACCGGCGTCGGAATAGCATCGGCGGACCTCGAACGAATCTTCGACGAGTTCGAGCAAGTGAACGCCGGTCCGCGGGGAGAGTCGATGCAGCGAGGTACCGGCCTGGGGCTACCGATCTCCAGACGACTGGCGCGGCTGCTCGGGGGAGAGGTCGGGGTCGAAAGCAAGGCCGGTCAAGGCTCGACATTCACGATCTGGATTCCCGTCAATCCAGCTGACCTGACAGGAGAGGGTGCTCGACTGACTCCCAGCGACATTCCGGTGGTCAACGCTTGAAGATGTCCTTTACACGCGAGAAGAGTCCGCCCCTGGACGGCTCCTCAGCGACGGCCAGGGCCTTGTCCAGCTCTTGCGCGAAGATGATTGCATCCGCGTAGCGCTGAGACGGCGCCTTGCTCAGTCCTTTCATGATGACCTGCTCGACCGCCGACGGAAAGCGCAAATTCGGGCGTGCTGCGTTCAAGGGGATAGGAGGCTGAGAAAGGAGCTGCGAGAACATTTCGCGTGGTGTCTTTGCTGTGAACGGGAGACATCCCGTAAGCAGCAGATACGCAATGGTCGCCAGGCTGTATTGATCGGCAGCGGGCGACACGAGTTCTCCTGATAGGGCCTCAGGCGCCACGTACATCAACGTGCCGACGAAGAATCCCGCGCGTGTGAGCCGCTGCTCGGGTGCCATGTCAGTATCCGTGGCAATTCCAAAATCGAGCAGCTTCACCTGACGCGACACCGGATCGTACATCACGTTGTCGGGCTTCAAATCCCGGTGAACGATTCCGACGGCGTGCGCAGCGTGTACGGCGTCAGCAATTTGACGTACGATGCTCGCGACTTCATCAACGGGGAGTGGCCCTTTCTGCTTTGCATATCGTTCAAGCAACTCACCAGCTGCCCATTCGATCGCGAGAAAATGCATGCCCGGAGACGCTTCACCAACCTCGATCGTGCCGACGACATTCGGGTGCTGCACGCGCTCACCGTAGCGCGCTTCGCGCACGAACCGGGCAACCGCAGTCTTGTCCTGGCGAAGTTTCTCGCGCAGCACCTTCACCGCAACAGTGCCGTGTTGGGGATGTTCGGCGCGGAATACCGCAGACGTGCCGCCCTCCCCCACTTCGCCGCGCAGGGTATATCCCGCCAGCGTCCGACCGATCAAGTTCTCTTTAGCCACGACGCGAACCTAACGCCGGTTGGTGCACTGTAGCAAGAAGGGGTGACAAGAAACCGGGGCCTGGCCTTTCTTGACAAAGGTTCAGTGTGTTCCTATATACCCGGCGCCCCTACTGGCGTGCTCAGCGCCTGTACGGCAGAATGGGTTCACATCGTTGGAGGCGGCGCGCAATGGCCAGAGGGAAAGTGAAGTGGTTCAATGACGCGAAGGGATATGGCTTCATTGAGCAGGAAGGAGGCGAAGATGTGTTCGTGCACTTCTCCGCCATCGGCATGGAGGGCTTCAAGACTCTGGCCGAGGGACAAGAGGTGGAGTTCGAGATTGAAAACGGGGTCAAGGGACTGCACGCCGCCAATGTCCAGCGCGTGACCTGAGGTCAAACTTGGCTCCTGGGTGATCTGCTACCGCCTGCCACCATATGGCAGGCGGTGTTGTTTTTGGGATATGATACCCTCTCTTCTCCCCAAACAGCCTTCCGTGACTGATCCTACGTTCCTGGCGCCAGCAGCAGCGAGCCGTCCCCGCGGATCGCGCCTGTTCCTCATCGATGGTTACGCCCTTATTTATCGGGCATTTTTCGCGCTGATCTCACGTCCGCTCACCACGGCGCGCGGCGAGAACACGTCCGCAGCATGGGGCGTCGTCAACTTCCTGCAGCGGCTCATTACGGCGCACAAACCAGAGTACCTCGGCTGGGTGCATGACAGTGGATTGAGCTTCCGGCATGAGCGCTACCCAGCATATAAGGCGACTCGCGAGAAGCTGACGGAAGAGCTGCAGAACGACTTCAATACCGGCATGGAGCGAATCTGCCAGATCCTGGACGCCTATCGAGTTCCGGTGCTCTCGTTGAAGGGTTACGAAGCCGACGACGTCATCGGGACACTGGCCCGGCAAGGTGTGGAACAGCACAAGGACGTTGTGATCGTGTCTGGTGACAAGGACTTCCAGCAACTGGTTCGCCCTGGGATATGGTTGCTGAATCCAGGGCGCGGTGGTCCAGCCGGCGTTGAGGAATCATGGGTCTCCACGGAGAACGGGACCGAACGTCTTGGCGTGCCACCATCACACGTGACGGACTACCTCGCCATGGTGGGCGACTCGTCCGACAATGTGCCTGGCGTGAAGGGAATCGGGGAAAAGACGGCCCGTGAGCTGGTGGGCGAGTATGGTGACCTGGAAGCGATACTCGCCGCCGCACCAACCCTGACGAAAAAGCGTCCGCGCGAGGCGCTGCTCGAGCACGGAGAGCTCGCACGGTTGTCGAAGGAGCTGGTGACGATCAAGCAGGATCTTCCAATGGTCCTCTCACTCGACGAGCTCCGCGTGAAGGACCCGGATTCCGCGCGGCTCCGACAGATCTTTGTCGAGTTGGAGTTCAACGCGCTCGCGCGTGCCCTCCCTGATGCGATGGTGGCCAGCTTGGATGCGACGCGGGGCACTCCTCAAGCACTCACCGAGGCGACCGAGGCGACGTGGCCGACCGCACACTACGTCACGATCGATCGCGCTGAGCAGCTCGCGGAATTGGTGCAACGGGTGAAATCAGCCCCGTACATCTCGATCGATACCCAAACAGTCACAGATGCGGACAGTCCGCAGAAGATAGATCCACTCCGGTCGTCGCTGGTTGGCATTGCGATCAGCGTCGGACCCGGTGAGGCCTTCTACCTTCCCCTGCGCCACCGCGCCCAGCAGCCCATTCAGGGAGACTTTCTCCTGGGCGACGAAGGGGCAACTCTCACCGCCGCCGCGCCGGGCGCGAAACGAGTTGTCAAGCAAGCAGAACCCACGAGCATTGCCGCGCGCGCCATTGCTGCCGGCGTAGCGGCCACGACGAACCTGCCTTCCCTGGCGGATCCGGCGATGGAGCCGATTCGGTCAATGCTCGAGGATCCCGGCATCCACAAAGTGGCGCACAATGCCAAGCACCACATGCTCGTATTGAAAAGTGCCGGCATTACCTTTGGCGGTCTTGTTTCCGACACCATGCTCGCGAGTTATGTGCTGGATCCCGGACGTCGTTCCCACGGCCTGGATCTTCTCGCGCTTGAATTCATCGATCATTCTACGACGAGCCAGGAGCAGCTTTGCGGCAAGGGGAAGCTGCAACTCGGGATCGATCTCGTGCCGGTTGAATGCGCGCGCGATTTTTCGTGCGAGATTGCAGACGTAACCTGGCAGCTCGAGCAGCAGTTTCGTCCGCAGCTCATGACCCAGCAGACCTACGAACTCTATCGCGACATCGAACTGCCGCTCGTAGGTGTCCTTGCTGACGTGGAGTGGGAAGGCATTCAAATCGACCGAACCCTTTTCGCCTCGTTGAAGGAGCGATTTGCGAGGGAGCGTCAACGAGTGGAGCAGGAGATCTACGTCGCAGCTGGTGGTGAGTTCAACATCAACTCCAATCCGCAGCTTCGTGAGGTCCTGTTTGATCGCCTCAAGCTTCCGTCCAGCAAACGGACATCGACCGGACTATCGACCGATGCGAGCGTATTGCAGGAACTCGCTGAGGCCGGGCATGAGCTTCCTGTCCTATTGATGGAATATCGAGAGTTGAGCAAACTGGAAAGCACGTACATCGACGCACTGCCCGCGCTGGTAAATCCACACACTGGCCGTCTGCACACTTCCTTTAATCAAACCGTCGCCGCCACTGGGCGACTGTCGTCGACGGAGCCGAATCTTCAGAACATTCCCATCCGGCGAGAACTCGGTCGCGACATTCGTCGCGGCTTCATTCCGCGCCAAGGATCGCTACTTCTCGCGGCAGATTACTCCCAGATCGAGCTGCGACTCCTCGCACACCTGTCGAACGACCCCGCATTCGTTGCAGCTTTCAAGTCTGGCGGAGACATCCACCGGCAGACTGCGGCACTGATCTTCGACGTAGCGCTCGATAGCGTCACATCGGACATGCGGGCACGCGCCAAGACGATCAACTTCGCGACCATCTATGGTCAGGGTGCCCACGCCCTCTCCCGGCAACTGAAGATCGCGCACGCGGAAGCGAAGGACTTCATCGAACGGTATTTCGAGCGTTTTCAGGGCGTGAGGGACTATCTGGACTCTTCAGTCGCCTTCGCGCGGGAACACGGGTATGTGGAGACTATCTTTAAACGGCGACGGTACGTTCCCGAATTGCGGGACAGGAACTTCAATATCAGGGCGTTCGGCGAGCGAACTGCTGCCAACTCACCAATCCAGGGGTCGGCCGCGGACCTCATCAAGATTGCGATGATTCACATTCGCGATCGCCTGGTGTCCGAGGGACACGATGCACGTATGCTGCTTCAGGTGCATGATGAACTCGTACTCGAGGTTCCGATCGAGGAACTGGATGTCGTGACATCCCTGGTGAGGCACGAAATGGAACACGCCGCAACGCTGTCCGTTCCGCTCGTTGTCGACGTTGGAAGTGGCAAAAATTGGGTGGAAACGAAACACTGATTTGTGAGGCCGAGCAGTTGCAGAGTGCGCTGATTCGGGCAGATCGAATGGGATCTCTAGACGGGTCTCACGCGCACGGAAAATCGCAAGCTATTGTCAAGCATAGGTTTACAGTGGTTCGGCAACTCGGCACCGGGCTTGCCTTGGACCCGATGGATCATGGGTGCCAGCTGCCGCACTCTCGCGTCTTCTTCGATGAACTTCCCCGCCTGCGGATCGTGCGATGCCGTATCAACGAAAGGGGTTTACCCTGATCGAGCTTCTGGTGGTTGTGGTGATCATCGGCATCCTCGCTGCGATCGCCATACCAAAATTCCAGAACACGAAGGGAAAGGCCAACGCCGCCGCATTGCGCAGCGACCTTCGCAACCTTGCCGTGGCGGAGGAGGCAATCTTCTATGATTCGACGAAGTATTCGAGCGATACGGCCGCACTACGCTTTCGTCCATCACCCGGAGTGATTGTCACCATCACCATTCCCGCGGGCGGAGGCTGGACGGCCGTCGCGACCCATCCACTTTCGTACCCTCTTCAGTGCGTGATTTTTTTCGGGCCTGTCTCTCCAGCGCCCGTTCCCGCAACACAGGAAGGCGTGCCTGCGTGTCAGTAGAAGGGCAACGGCCGCCCGCTTATCGTGAGTTCACGAATCGGCGGGACGGAATGATCCACGCCATGGACGGTGGCCTCTGGATGCACCACCACGTGTGGAAAGGACGCCCGATGGCGCATCTGGTATCCACCGACAAGGACCAGTTGCTGGCGTACGGCGCGGCGATCGGAATGCCCGCTTCGCGTCTTCAGTACAAGCCGTTGAAGGATCCACGGACCGGCACGCGTTACGAGGCATGGCACTGGGACCTCGGCGGTCCCCTCCTGCCGCCACGATCCAGCTAGCGCGCGTTCGCGTTGGCCGACAGCAGCGCTGCTTCCAGATCTCTCTCTTGCCGTATCAGATCCCGCAGAGTCACGAGCGCCAAGTGGCGCCATTCGCTGTCGACGGGGCTGGTACTGATGCGTCCAATGTGTTGCAACCTCTGCATGAGCACGTCGCGGCAACAAGTGTACACTCCTGAACTCAAGAGCAAAATCCTGAGCACAGCGGCGACGCGGTTCAGCGATGCCGCAACGACGAGGCCCCGCAGTGCAAGCCACGTCAGGCGGGACTCGCATTGGGACGAAACGTCTTGAACGCGTCGCGATATTTCGTGCAACAAGGCTCTATGCGCGTGTAGTTCTGGTATCCGGCACGTGACGCAGGAGGATCAACGACAATGCGAACATGACGACGACCGTCAGTACCGCGGCGCGATATGCGATGCCCGTTCCGCGGGCTGGCTCCAGAACATCGACTGTTATTCCCCATATCAGAGGTCCCGCAACCGCAGCCGCCCGGGACGACAGGAGCATGAGGCTGAAAAAGCGCCCAGCTTCCTCGCGAGGAACGAGCGAGAGTAGCAGGGGACGCTCCGCCGTGGGGACACCACCGAAAACGAGGCCGATCAAAAGACCAACAGCCCAAAACCCCTTCTGTGTCGGCACGAGCACCATCGCGAGCAATAACACGACCCAGGAAACGATGGTGTACTGAAGCGTACGTTTTGCCCCGAACCAGTCAGTCAGGTGTCCGGCGAGATAGCTACCAAAAATTGCGGGAATCGTGAGTACGAGAAACAGGGTCGTTTCAGTGCCATCAGGAAACCGCATTGCCTTGATTGCATAGATCGCCATGAAGCTCACGATTGTTCCGATCGCGTCCTGATATAGAAATGAGGCCAGGATGAACGACGTTGCGCCAGGATACTGCTTGGCATCGCGCAGGGTGTGCAGGACGTCTGCAAACGCACGCTTCCAGCTCACGGCGGTCTTCTCGATCACCGGGTAGTGATCCCGGCAGAATACAAAGAGGGGGATCGAGAACACCAGGAAGAGCAATGCCGTCGGAACGAAGGTCGATACCCGTCCGGCGTGATTCGTGAACGGGATTGCCGTGCGGATAGCATGGACGAAGCCGTCCGGTAGCGGCCCAAGCAGCGGGAGCTCTCCGCCGAAGAATGGCGCCACGAGCAGCAGGCCCACAATCGTTCCCACGTAGCCTACAGCAGTTCCAACTCCGGACAAGCGACCTTGCTCCTCCGGTGGAGCAAGGTCGGACATCATGGCATTGTAGAATGGTTGTGCGGCCTGATAGGTGTAGTTGGCTATCGTAAAGGCGAGGATCACCCAGAAGAGGGACCCGAATGTCGGCTGCCACGCACCGGTTGCGGGTCGGGCATCGATTGTCTGCGCGCCGATCACCGGGATTGTCATCTGGCCGAGAATGCCGATGGCAGCACAGGCGAGGCAGGAGATGATTGTGAACCACATCACCCACGGCTTGCGTCGCCGTCGAGCGTCCGAGAGCGCCCCCAGGAAGGGCACGGAGAGCACGACGAGAATCGACGAAATGTCGCTACCGATTGCGTAGAGCGTGCTGGATGCACCAAGATCCTTGATCAACCAGACCGAGAAGTACAGCGTCGCGACATTCATCGAGAAGATGGTGTTCGCGAAGTCGTACAGGGCCCAGCTCGCGCGCTCCCGCCATGGTGCGCGATGGACTGTCACGATCTCCGGAGTACTTCCATGGGCAAGTTGAACGTCGTACGTCAAAGCGCCTCCTCAATTGACGGCTCACGGCAAGGCCCCAAATTACCGCGCATGTCGCTACCGCGCTTCCCTCGCGTCTCTTTCAGGCTATTGCTGGCGACCGCCGCTGCAACGTCCACGGCCTGCGAGCGCACGGCTCCGGCAACGCGAGGCGACAGTGTGGCGCCGAGGATTGGCGATGCATCGACCGTTGCGACGGAGAAAACGAACGGTTCGGGATGGAGCTCCGCCATGGGCCCGGCGTTGTTCGTTCAGGGCGAGAACAGGAACGAAGCGATCGTTCTCCTTTCCACCGAGGACGACCGCGCGGGGGAAGCTCGCCTCGCATCGCTCGCCCGCGCTTCGACCGGCATTGTGCTCTTCGGCAGGGGAGGGACACTCATGAGCGCGAAGCTGGGCACGCCCCCGGCTCCGTCTGATGCAGATACCGACTGTCGACTCTGGCCACTTCACACCGTTCAGGGGGAGAGCACGGACAACACGTGGGCGGTCGGCTTTGTGTTGGGTCAGGTATCCGCGCTGGCACTCGATTCGGTCGAGGTGCTCTCGTCGCGGGACAGCTTGGCGCTCGCCGCTGAAGCATCACGGCTGGCGTCGGCGGTGACGACGACGACGCCAGCTTCCTTTCAGGGGCTGCGATTCACGGCTCATGACATCCGGCGTTTCGAGGCCGCGCCGGGTGTACAAGCGATCGTCGCACACCTCATCCGCAAGGTGAATCAGGAAGCAAACCCTCAGGAGGAGCAGACACTACTGATCGCGGAGCGCGACAGCGGGGTGACAACGGGTCCCTACAAGCTCGCGTACGCCGAACGAACGCATGGACTGGAAGAGACGACCACGACGCCCGAGGTCATTGCTGCCGTCCACATTGCCGGGAGAGCCACCCTGATCGTAGCGCGCGACGGGGATGAAGGCGTCTCCTACGCCTTTATGGAACGTGTTAGGCCACGCCAGTGGCGAATTCGGTGGACCAGCGCCCTGACGCGCTGCGGTTAGCCGTCGGTCAGCGGCTTGCCCAGGAACGCGGGCGCGCGTGCTCTTCCCACTATGCCCGCCAGGCCGGCGAGTGTCAGCAGATAGGGGGCGACAAGGAAGATCTGATACGGCACACGCCAGCCCATCGCCTGGAAGGCGAACTGCAGGGCGCTTGCCGCCCCAAACACGAGCGCTGCCAGGGCAACACCGACGGGATTCCATCGTCCGAGCACCACAATCGAAACCGCGATAAATCCTCGGCCCGCGGACATCCCCTCCGCGAATGTGCCGGCTTGCGCGAGAACGAGAGTTCCGCCGGCGAGCCCACCCAGCACCCCCCCAGCAAGTACGGCGGCCACCCGAACGCGGGTAACACGGACACCGGCGGCTTCGGCGGCTTCAGGCCGCTCGCCGACGGCGCGCAGCGCAAGACCGGCATGTGTGGAACCCAACCACCACGCGAGGAGTGGTACTAGGGCATACGCGACGTACGTCATTAGCGGCTGTGTAAACAATGCGGGCCCGAGAATGGGGATACGCGCGAGTCCCGGAAGAGCGATCGGAAGGCTCGTTGGCGTCCCGAGCGCCGCGCCTGACGTGCCATACCAGAATCGGTACAACGTGCCCGTTGCGCCGGCACTCAACAGCGTGATTGCGGTTCCGGTAATGATCTGGTCTGCCGTGAACCAGATCACGAACACCGCAAACAGTGCAGCGACGATCACGCCTCCGCACACCGCTCCCGCGTAACCAGACACAAGGCTACCCCCAGTTGCACCAACGAGCGATCCGAAGGCGCCGGCAAGGATGGCGCCTTCAAGGCCGAGGTTGATGAGTCCCGCGCGCTCCACGAGCACTTCACCAAGTGCCGCCAGTGCCAGGGGTGTGGCCGTGCGAATCGTTGCCGAGAGAAACGGGGAGAGCACGTCGCTCATTGTGGCTGCATCGTGCTTGCTGCCGAGGCATTACTGTCCATCCGCGAACGCCGCCGTACGGTCTGCGCCCCCACTGCGGCGAGGATCAACACCGCCTCGATGATCGAGACGAACGCCGCCGGAATGTTCGCGTCACGCTGCATTGCCGAGGCGCCGGCCTCGAGCGCTGCAAACACCGTTGCGGACAGGATGACGCGCCATGGATCGAGGTTCGCGATAAGCGCAACGGCGATCGCCGTGTAGCCGTAGCCGGGCGAGATGTTTTCATAGAGGGCGTACGTCACCCCGAGCACCTCGATGGCACCGGCCAGCCCGGCGAGTGCGCCGCTGGACAGGAAGGCTCGCATGGTGGTGGCGCGCACATCGATGAGCCCCGCGCTTGCTGACGCCGAGGGACTCTCGCCAACACTCCTGAGTCGAAAGCCTGCAGCGGTGTAGCGAAAGATCCAGCCACAAGCGAGAAGGAGCGCGATGGCGATCAGCAACCCCACGTGCAGGCGGCCGGCGCCCGGAAACCGCGGAAGCTGAATCGTCGTCGCGATCGACGACGATTGTGGATAGATACGCGTCGGTTCCTGGAGGGGTCCCCGCACCAGGTACGACACGCCGTGGAGCGCGACAAAATTCAGCATGATGGTGCTGATCACTTCGAGCACGCCAAAGCGCGCGCGGAGGAGCGCTGCTATGCCTGCCCACCCACAACCCGCGAGAGTGCCCGCGAAGAGCGCCGCGACAATGCCCGGAGCCCCTGCATGCGGGAACGACAGAGCCACGCCAGCAGCGGCCGCTGCTCCGACAATCAGCTGTCCTTCGGCGCCAATGTTGAACACCCCCGCCCGAAACGCGACAGCGACCGCGCAGCCAGTGAGCATGAGGGGCACGGCCCGCACAAGCGTCGCCGAGGTGATAGAGTACCACGAGCCCATCGACCCCGACCACAAGGCGATCGCTGCGCGCTCCGGTGAATACCCACTCGCGATGAGCATCGCTGACATCACGACGACGAGCGCGGCGAGCACTAATCCGACGACGAGAACTGGTTTCATGCGGTACCGGGAAATCATGCCGACATCACGGAGTGCCTTCCGCCGCCGCGCGCGCAGAGATACCCACGCCGAGCATGGCCTCGCCGATCACTTGTCTCTCCGAGGGCACTTCCGTGACCCGCCCATCGAACATCACAAGGACGCGGGTCGCCAAGGCGAGCACCTCGTCGAGGTCGCTCGAATACAGCACGATGGCCGCGCCTTCAAACGACGCACGCCGGAGTCGCTCGTGAATCGCTGCACTCGCCTTCACATCGAGCCCGCGGGTAGGGTTTTCGACCACCAGCGCACGCGGCGAAGTCTGATCCATGATCGCGTCGAGCTCGCGCGCGAGTATCAGCTTCTGCTGGTTGCCGCCTGAGAGCGTGCCGGCGACCTGTGTGGCATCGTGCGCGCGTACGTCATGCGTCGCGAGGAGCCGCGACGTAACGTCGCGCAACGCCTTCCACGGCACCCGGCCGCTCCGACTGCCAGCGCCACGCAGCGTGACATTCTCCACCAGAGTTCCGTTGAGCAGGAGCGCATCACCGTGTCGATCCTCGGGGACAAAACCCACCACAGCCGGCACCGCGAGCGTGCCGCCTGAAATGCGCATGCGACCAGCAAGCGCACGGAGCAACTCGCGCTGACCGGAACCTTCGACGGCGACAATACCCAGTCGCTCTCCGGCGCGCAGGATAAACGACGCATCGCGCACACGCGTTCGACCGGAGGCGTCGGTCACATGTATTCGGTCGGCGCTGATGATTGGCGTCGCGTCGACGACCGAATCCCGTACCTGCACCGAGCGTACGCGCTCCGCGGAGGCACCAATCATGGCCGACGTGAGCTGCTGAACAGACACTCCGGCAGCCGGTCCAGTGAATACGCGGCGTCCATTGCGGAGCACGGTCACGTCATCAGCTACTCCAAGCGCATCACGAAGCTTGTGTGTGATCATCACCGCCGCCCGTCCTTCCTCGGCGTAGGCTCGAAGCCAGCGAAGAAGGTCGTCGACTTCTGCCGGTGCCAGCAGTGCTGTCGGCTCATCCAGTATCAGGATGTCGGCGCTCCGCGCCAAGGCCTTGGCAATCTCCACTCGCTGCTGCGCTCCTACCGGGAGGTCCGAGATCAGGGCTCGGGGATCAAGCGCAAATCCGGTACGGGCGGAAAGCTCCTCGACGCGATTGACCATTTCGCTTGCGCGCAGACGACCATGTCCACCCAGGGCGATGTTCTCGGCGACTGTCATGGCTGGGACCAGCGTAAAATGCTGGTGCACCATGCCGATGCCTTCCGCAATAGCGTCCGCGGGCGTTGCAAGCCGGGCACTTCGTCCGTGAATCCGGATGTTACCGCTGTCCGCTCGGACCATTCCATACGCAATGCGCATGAGCGTGGTCTTGCCCGCACCGTTCTCGCCCAGCAGTGCGTGCACTGTTCCCGGACGCACGCTTACCCCCGCGCGCTCGAGTGCGACCGTACTTCCAAAGCGCTTGTTGATCTCCGAGAGCTCGAGCGCCGCTGATGGCGAGGGATCGAGCGCGGGCAGCGTCACAACCCGGTTGGTACTGCCACGAAGCTCCACGGAAGTCCAAACCGCTGCTCTAGCTCCGCGCCCAGTGCGCGTACCCCGAACGTTTCAGTCGCGTAGTGCCCCATGTATATCACGGCGATCTCGAGCTCCATCGCCTCAACCGCGGTATGTTGCGGACCTTCCCCCACAATGAGCGTGTCCACGCCGTTCTCCGCGGCTTCACGAAGTGTGTCGCTTGATGCGCCTGCTCCGGAGCAAATCGCCCAGCGGCGCGTTCGGCGCTCCGCGTGCACTCCCACCGCCACGACAGCACCCCCGTGCGCTCGCGCGATGATCTCCGAGCCCTGGAGGAGCGACATTGTGCTGACGTCGGTTATGCCGGTCACGCCAACATGAATGGCCTGAAACCGTGCGAAGCCACCGATCGGCTCCAGGCCAAGCGCGCGCGCGAGCAGGGTGTTGTTACCGAGCGTGGGGTGCAGGTCGAGCGGGAGGTGCGAGCTGTAGACCGCGATGTCGTGCGCGAAGAGTTGCTGAAAGCGTCGGAATACCCTGCCACGCATCGGCTGCACGCCCGACCAGAAGAGACCGTGATGAACGATCAGAAGGTTGGCGCCCGAATCGATAGCGCCTTGGATTGTCTGGAGAGATGCGTCGACGGCGACCGCGACCCGCGTAATGGATGCGCGGTTTTCCACCTGTATGCCGTTCAGGGCGCCCGCATAATCGGGCACCTCCGCAGTGCGCAACAACGTATCGAGATGCGTCTCGATGTCGGCGAGAGCGACAGCGGCCATGTCAGGGCTTTTGTGCGGCGCGCGCGAAGCGGCCGGTCTTCATCTCGGACCGTACCGAGTCGACCGCATGCTGCGCTTGAACAGGAACACGAGCGCTCAGTGTGGCGTTGGGCACGAATGTCACGACGTCACTCTCAGAGCCAAGCTTTATCACACGCGCCTTGAATCGCCCCTCCTTGACCTCGCGTGCGACTGCCAGGAAAGCGTGTGGCAAGTCGATCACTACGCTTCCGATGGTGATCTCGGGAGCAACGGTGTTCTGGTTCGAGTTGGAACCGACGATGAGGGCCTTCTTCGTCTCACGTGCTGCCTGGAAGATGCCAAGACCTGCAGCGTCGGCGTTCTGGAAGATCACGTCAGCGCCGCGCCCGATCTGCGCAAGCGCCTGCTCCTTTCCCGCGCTCACGTCGTCCCAGTTGCCGATGTAGGACTGGAGAATGCGGATCTTTGGATTGACGGAGCGAGCGCCGGCCTCGAACGCGGTGAATCCGTCCTTCACTGGAGGTAGCTCCGTTCCGCCAATCAGGCCGAGCACGTTCGTCTTCGTGATGGAGCCCGCCAGAATGCCGGCGAGGTAGGACGCATCGCCAAACCCGAACTCGATGCCTCCCACGTTGTTGCCGCTCGAGGTACTCGACGTGGTGATGAAGACCGTCTTGGGAAAGTCCGGACCAACCCGTTTCGCGGCGTCCTGGAACTCGAATCCATGGCCGAAGACGAGATCGTAGCCCTGCGATCCATACTGCCGGAACTGCTCCTCGAATTCCGCGGGCGTCTTCGTCTGGATGTGGCTGACGGAAGCGCCAAGGCTGTCGCGAATGCGGAGGAGCCCCTGATATGCGCCGTTGTTCCACGACCGATCCGAGATCGGTCCTGGGGTAAGGAGCGCCACACGAAACGGCTTGGATGGGGTCTGTCCTTCGTTCGCCGGGGGCACTGCGTTCTTGTCGGAGCAGGCCGCTAGGGTGAGGGCCAACGCGATGTGGACAATTGAGGAAACCATCGCTCTGACGCGCATTGTGCCGACGGAAGTCATTGACGCTAATGGATTTGCGGGAATGTTGAGTACTCGCGCCAAAGGCAGTTTAAACATTTGTGTCCATCTTCAATCGAAATCGCTCACGGGTTTACCGAGCACGATCTCGAGTACGCGTTCCAAGTCATCGTGACTGTAGAAGCTGATGTGTACCACGCCCTTTCCCTTGCCGGAGGCTCTCACCGATACATCCGTCTGCAGTCGACGACGGAGCCGCTCCTCAATACGCCGCACTTCCGGCGCGGGCCTGCCCGCGGTGACGACGGAATCCTTCTGCTTTCGAGCGGATGATTTACCCCTCTCCGCCGTGAAGCTCCGCGCTCGCGCTTCCACGTCACGAACCGAGAGATGATGCGCCACGATTTCGTTGGCTAACGCCTGCTGCCGTTTGGCGTCCTTCACGGCGAGCAGTGCGCGAGCGTGGCCCGCCGAAATCTGATCCGCCTCAACCATGCTGCGTACAGAGGGCGGAAGTGAAAGCACGCGGAGCATATTTGTGATCGTCGAGCGATCTTTCCCTACGGCGTCGGCAACCTGCTGCTGTGTCAGCTCGAATTCGTTGAGGAGACGTTGATATCCCTCTGCTTCCTCGAACGCGTTCAGGTCCGCGCGTTGAAGATTTTCGACGAGTGCCAGGGTGAGCATGGCGCGGTCATCGAAATCTCGAACGAGAGCCGGAATCTCGGTCCACCCGAGGCGAGTGGCCGCACGAAGGCGACGCTCACCAGCAACGAGCTCCCATCCGCCGCCGGTCTTCCGTCGGACCGTGATGGGCTGCAGCAATCCGGTGGCGCGGAGCGACGCTTCCAGCTCCGACAGCTCCGCCTCCTTGAATATCCGGCGCGGTTGAAAGCGGTTTGGGGACACGTCTGCGACGCGCACGGCATTCACGGCACCAAGGCTCTCGCTGCTGGCTCCCCCAGGCTCACGCTTCTCTCGCTGCGCCTTTGCCGTAGAGATCAGCGCCTCCAACCCGCGCCCCAACCTCCGCGGCCCGTCCGCGCTCATCGTTCAGCCTCCTGCTCCGCCCCTCCGGGCGCAGCGTTGGTCCCCACGGCGGCACGGCTCTCACGCGCCATCAGTTCATTGGCAGCAGCCATGTAGGCCTGAGCACCAATACTCTGCACATCATACAGAACGATTGGCTTCCCGAAACTCGGCGCTTCCGCAAGTCGCACGTTGCGCGGCACGACTGTGTCGAAGACCTGGGCGCCAAAGTACTCCCGCGCGTCTGCCGCCACTTGCCGCGAGAGGTTGAGACGAGCGTCATACATGGTGAGCAGGACACCTGAGATGCCCAGTGATGGGTTCACGCCATGCTGAATCAAGTGCACGGTGTTGAGTAGCTGACTGAGCCCCTCCAACGCGTAGTACTCGCATTGCAGCGGGATCAGCAGCGTATCGGCCGCGGCGAGCATGTTGATGGTTATCAGTCCGAGCGACGGAGGGCAGTCGATCAGGATGAAATCGTACTCGTCTCGCACCGCGGCAATTGCCTCGCGCATGCGGCTCTCTCGGCCCACTACGTTGACGAGCTCAACCTCAGCGCCAGCAAGGTCAGGCGTGGCCGGCAGAACATCCAGTCGGTCAAACTGGACACGCCGCCGCCGCGCCTCCGCAATGGTCGCCTCGCGCAGCAACACGTGATACGTCGTGGAGTCGAACGTTTCACGTGGCACCCCAACCCCACTTGTTGCGTTTCCCTGCGGATCCCCATCGATCAACAACGTTCGCCGCTCCGCAACCGCAAGACTGGCGGCGAGGTTCACGGCGGTGGTCGTTTTGCCAACACCGCCCTTCTGATTTGCGATTGCGATGACGCGTGCCACGTGGTCGGTCTCGGGTGCGGAACCGTCAGGAACAGCGGGTCTCACAACCTAACCCGAACAGCCTGACTCAGCACGGGATTCTGCATACCTCAATGCACGCTCGCGAATGTTTCACGTGACACCCGGTCGGTGCTGGCTGTGGCCGCTCGCCCCCCGGGGTGGGACGAAACGCCATTTGGCTGTCATGCATACTGGCGCATGTTTCACGTGGCACATTGGGTCGGTCCTGGCTCTGGCTGCTCACTCTCCCGCCGGTGGGACGAAACGCCACTTGGCCGTAACGTAGACGGTGACCGTTTGCTGTCCCGGATTCACCGGCGTCGGTTCGGACTGCATGGCTGACTTGCTGCGCACGGCCATGTCGTACATGGGCCGTGGTGGCATGGTGGGGCCACCAGTCGAGAGCTCGAGGAGGGCGCCCAACGTACCACCGGCCGCCTTTGCCATCGCCTCTGCGTCAGCGCGAGCGCTCGCCACAGCAGCGACAACGGCCTGACGTCTGGCCTCATCAATGGATGAGGCGTAGAAGCTGAGGCTGTTCACCATGTTCGCGCCTGCGGCCAGTGCTGCGTCCACGATGGCACCGGCTTGCTCCGGGCGCTTCGTCTCTGCTCGCACCGTGTTCGTCACCACGTAGCCCGACACCCTCGGCGACCCGCCCGTCTTGTCATACTGCATTTCTGGATAGACCGTATATCCCTCGGTGGATAGCTGGTCGCGCGAAAGGCCGAGCTTCCCGACCGCGTCGAGCACGGCCCGAGTGCGCGCTGCATTTTCGGACGAGGCCGCTGCAGCTGTCGTCGCCCTGGTTTGCACGTTGAGCATCACGGAAGCGCGGTCCGGTGTGACCTTCGCTTCGCCCTGACCAGAGGTCGACAAGACCGGTACTATCAGGACCGGAGTTGCAACCTGGGCGTGCGCGCGTGATGAAGAAGCGAGAACGACGACCGTCGCCAAAATGACTCGTCGCGTGCAGGATAGAAATTGCATGTCTACTCCGGTTTAGTATCAAGAAGTTACTATTTACGAGCGCTTCCGCGCATGATGCGATGCACTGGAGACGTCAGTCATCGATCCGCTTGCACACGATGCGCTGACGTCGGCTCGCGCTGATATTGATCGATGCAAGAACGGTGGCTATCGCTACGCTTTCCGTCGTCGAACGCGCGTCGGCCCACCCGCGGTCGTGCGTCGCCGCTTCTCGATCTCGATCACGAGGTTTTGCAGGTCGGTCGGGCTCACACCAGGCGCACCGGCGGCCTGTCCGAGTGTCAGTGGTTGTAGCCGCGCGAGCTTCTGTCGAGCCTCGAGGGAGAGTGATGCCATGTCCCCGTAGGGGAGTGCCGCGTCGAGAGGAAACTCTCCCATCCGTCGAAGCTTGTCGGCCTGCGCGCGCTCGCGATCGAAGTACCCTGAGTACTTCAACTCGAGCTCCGTGCTTATTACCGCATCACGAGGCAAATCGCCCCCAACGCCCATTGCACGAAACAGGTCGAGGAGCGAGATGTCCTGGCGGCGAGCGACTTCGGAAATACGCACGGCGTGTGCGAGCGGAGCACTTCCAGCGGCTGTGAGCACCGGCAAGGCATCCGCTGGCCGCATGGACGTCGTGTCGGCAAGGGCGCGGGCTTCATCTTCTGCGTCCAGTCGCCGAGCGACGATCGCGGTCTCTGCCTCGGTGTAAAGCCCCAGCGAGGTCGCAATCGCCGCAAGACGCCGAATGGCGTTGTCCTGCCGGACCGTGAGTCGAAACTCGGAGCGCGACGTGAAGAGCCGATACGGCTCATCCACACCACGCGTCACGAGGTCGTCCACGAGTACGCCGATGTACGATGACTCACGTCCGAGCAGCATGGGTGGGAGATCAAGCGCGCGCGCGGCCGCGTTTGCGCCGGCAACAACCCCCTGCCCCGCAGCCTCCTCATAACCCGTGGTTCCGTTGATTTGTCCAGCGAAATACAGTCCGGGTAGCGCGCGAACCTGGAGTGTCGCGTCGAGCTGCGTGGGCGGATAGTAGTCGTATTCGATCGCGTAACCAGCGCGCGTCATGCGCGCCTTCTCGAGTCCGGGTACGGAATGCAGCAGGTCGAGTTGTACGGGTGCCGGCAGTGATGTGGAGAGACCATTGACGTAGAGCTCGTGCGTGTCGTGGCCCTCCGGCTCGAGGAAGAGCTGATGCCGTTCCGCGGTGGGAAACTTCACGATCTTGTCCTCTACCGACGGACAATACCGCGGGCCACGAGAGGCGATGGCGCCACCGTACATCGCGGATTCGCCAATGTGTTCCTCGATGATGCGCTTCCCTTCTGCACCGAGGAAGGTGATGAGGCACGGAAGCTGGTCGGGGTGTCGCGTGCGCGCATCGCGGCGCCGGGGCGCGGTCCAGAAGTGCGACCAGCTGTAGTCGAACTGCTCGATCTCGCTCAGCTGCAGATCCAGCCTGGAGGCATCCACGGAGCGGCCGTCAATACGCGGCGGCGTGCCGGTCTTGAACCGTGCCACCTCCAGGCCTGCGTTCTCCAACTGCTCCGCGAGGTGTGTCGCAGACGTCTCACCCGCGCGACCCCCGGCAAGCGACGTCGTGGTCCCGATATGAATGCGACCGCGAAGGAACGTTCCCGTCGTGACCACGACGGTGCGTGCGCCGAACCGACGTCCCTCGAGCGTTTCGATTCCCGCCACCCGATCTCCGTCGAACAGCAGGCGCGCGACGGTTCCTTGAATGGTCTCGAGGCCGGCATGCTGCTCGAGCAGCGTACGGACTGCGCGCCGGTACAACCCCCTGTCACACTGCGCGCGCGGCGCCCACACAGCGGGCCCCTTGCCGCGATTGAGCATGCGAAACTGAAGCGTGGACAGGTCGGTTGCTCGCGCCATGATGCCGCCCAGAGCGTCGACCTCGCGCACAACGGTGCCCTTGGCAACGCCGCCAATGGCGGGGTTGCACGACAGCTGGCCAATCGTTTCGAGTGCACTCGTGACGAGCGCCGTCCGGGCACCGCGGCGTGCTGCTGCAACGGCCGCCTCCGTTCCGGCATGCCCAGCGCCGATCACCAGCACGTCGTACTCCGCCTCGAACGACCTGGGGGAAATCGACATTCCGAAAGATAGCGCGCGCGGTAACTTCGGGGACGCCTCCACCATCACCAACCCATGCCTACTTCGCGGTTCTTACAACTTCTCCTCGGCATCCTCTGCGTCGTCGCGAGCGAGGCGTGCCGCACGACCGCTACACCGGTAACACCGACTGCCGTTCCAGCGACGAACGTCGAGACACGGCCACTGTCCGCTGAGGAGGAAAGGATTCGCGACTTCGTGATCGCGCATCACGACGAGGACGTCGCCCTGCTCGAACGTGCAGTGAACATCTCGAGCGGTTCACAGAACGTGGCCGGCGTGCGCAAGGTCGGCGTGTTGTTTGGCGATCAGTTGCGTGAGCTCGGCTTCACGGTCAGGATGTCGGAGATGCCAGTGTCGATGCACCGCGGCGGCCATCTCATAGCGGAGCATCCGGGAACACGCGGGCCCCGCCTGTTGTTGATCGGACACCTCGACACCGTCTTCGAAGGAGAAGGCCAGCGTTTCGTGCGCACCGATTCCATCGCGCGCGGCGCTGGCACCTCTGACATGAAGGGCGGCGACGTGGCGATCATTGCCGCATTGCGCGCGCTGCATGCGACGGGCAGCCTCGAGGGCGCACGCATCGCCGTGATCATGACGGGCGACGAGGAGGCTGTTGGAAATCCCCGTGATGTTGCTCGCAAGGACCTCATCGATCTCGCGCAACGAAGTGATGTTGCCCTGGCCTTCGAGGGAGGCAGTGCGCGACGCGCATCGATTGCTCGACGCGGGTCGAGCTCGTGGACGCTGACGTCGACGGCGCGCCAGGCACACTCCGCCGGTGTGTTTTCGAGCGGAGGGTACGGCGCGATCTATGAGGTATCGCGCATCCTGGACACCTTCCGCCGCGAACTCAGTGGCAATCCGACACTCACGTTCAATCCCGGCAGCATGGGTGGCGGTACCGACGTGGAGCGCGATTCCGCCGGTGTGATGACCGTGTCCGGCAAGACGAACATCATTTCTCCGAACGCGGCCGTCTCTGGAGATCTTCGCTTTCTCCGCGAAACACAGAAGGACTCCACGCGCCAACGCATGCGCGAGATCGTTGCGCAAAGCCTGCCCGGCGCGCAGTCGGAGATCACGTTTCGCGACGGGTATCCCGCCATGCCGCCGACCGTTGCCGGCGGAGCGCTGCTCGCACAGTTCGACGCCGTGAGTCGCTCGCTCGGATATGGGCCGGTCGAAGGCGATCCACCGGAGAGCCGAGGGGCGGGCGATGTGTCGTTCGTGGCGCCGTATGCGATCGGCATGGACGGCCTGGGGGTAGCAGGACGCGGCGCGCATTCCCCGGATGAATCAGTGAACCTCAACTCCCTCGTCATGAGCGCGCAACGTGCCGCGATTCTCATGCGCCGTCTCCTCGAGAACGGCCGCCCCCGCATGATTCCCTGAGAGGAGAACGATGCCACTTCCAATTGCGCAGGGCGTTCCTACGCTCTTTTTCCGAAGGCAGGCGTACGAGCAGGCGGGGCTGACGCGCGCGTCGCTCGACGCACGGCTTGGCCTCACGGACGCGGAGTTTCGTGTCGAGGGCGACCTGATCGCACTTGGACCGATCTACGACGTCGACTCACTCGGCGCACTGGTCGATGAACTCGAGGCGGCCGGACTCACGTACTACGAAGACTTCTTCGAGCTGAGCGGGAGTTGGCCAGAGTGGCTGTCAGTGCTTGCGCGCGGGAGCGGACCAGCGCTCGCCTGACGTTCAGGGGGTCCGGGAGAGTGCTGCGGGTGTCGGAGCTGGAGACAGGTTTCCCTGCCGCATGTATCCGTGCCAATCACACTCGTAGCACCAACTCGAGCGCAGGCCCGGCATGAGCACATTCATGCGCCGCGCTTCGAGACGGAGTGTGACCGCATCGCAGTTCGGGCACCGGTCGCCCTGTGGCAGGATGAAATAGAAAATCACAGTCGCGAAAATGCCGCGGAGCACGAAGAACCCACCGAAAATCAACGAAAAGATCAATAGCTCCGACATGCGATCTACTCCCTGGACGCGCCGGCGTGGCTTCGGTGTGCGTCTCGCGTGCCAATGATCTACAGCCGCTGCTCGACCAAGCGCCACAATTCCACGTGTGCGACGCCGTCTTCCATCCGTTCGATACAGACCTCTTCGCCGGCGTCGATGGCACCTCCGCCAATGTCTCGTGCGGCGACCGTTGGCGAGGAACCGTTCTCCTCGTAACGGATCATGCCTTCGCCGCCCAAGGGAATCAGCTCAGTTACCACGCCAACCCGTCCCTGCAGGACATAACGCGGATCGTCGGGATCATGTTCAGGCTGCAGACGCGCAGTCAGGATGGCAAGCCAGGTGACGAACGCTGCGAAAACGACACCGGCAAGACCGGCGACGACGGCCCCACCCACGGCCGAAAAACCGGCGCGCTGTGACAGCAGGTAGCCGACAACCCCGAACATGAAGAGAAACGCCACGGCCGCTGGCTCCGACCGTCGCAACGGCAGCGTGTTGACGCCAGGACGCCGACGTCGTTCGGCGCCGAAGAACATAAGTCGAACACCAAGCAGAAGCCCGGTAATGAAGAACGCGAGGAAGAGATAAATCACGAGACACTCAGTTGGTTGTTCAGGAACTCCACGACGCGCTCCTCTCCGAAGTAGCGCGAGCGAAATGGCAGGCGCCCTTCGACGAATCCTACATGCCCGCCACGAGTGTAGAATTCCGCCTGCAAAAACGTGTTAGAAAGCGCCATACTCAAGACAGCATCGGCAGTTTCTAGCCGCATGAATGGATCGTCAAGCGAACTGAGGAGCATGGTAGGGATTCGGATAGCAGGAAGAAACTGCAGGCTACTCGATCGAGCGTAGTAATCGTGAGCGCCGAGAAACCCATGGACCGGAGCAGTGACGACGTCGTCGAAGTCAAACAAGGTGCGCACATGCGCGAGTCTGGCCTCGTCGAAAAGACCGGGATACGCTGACAGCTTCACCCGGGCCTTCGCGATGAGCGACCGGAGGAAATGATCGGTGTAGAGGCGGGAGAAACCGTGCTCGATCTGCCGGGCACCGGCCTCCAGATCGTAGGGAACAGACACCGCCGCTGCACCGCGGATTTGCGCATGGAGTCCGTCGCCCTGCTCTCCCAGCCATTTGAGCAACACGTTTCCGCCGAGCGAGAAGCCAGCGAGAACGATGGGTTGCTCGGGACGTTCGCTGGAGACGCGCTCGATCACGAGGTTCAGGTCCGATGTCTCGCCCGAATGATAGATGCGACGCTGCCGGTTCATGCGCGTCCCGCAACCGCGGAAAATCAGGACGTCCGCTGCCCAGCCACGCGCGCGCGCGAGCGCGAGCGTTCCCTGGATGTAATTCGATCGAATCGTGCCTTCGAGCCCATGAAGCAGAACGAGCCGAGGCATGCGATGCGGATTCGCCCCAGAGGCATCGAGCCGGTGCACCTCGACCTCGTCTTCGTCCGGCGTCGCCCAGCGCTCGAGTCGGGTGTGGACCACGGGCGGGCGCCGAAACATCCTGCCCCAGAGCGTCTGTGCGTGTCGGCCCGGTACCCACCATGCGGGGGTATAGGTAAGTTCGCTAGAGCGCTGCACGGAGCGAAAACGGGGACATGAGGAATCATAGCTGCGGAGATGGACGTTCAGATATTCGGTGTGAAAAAGAACCCCGAGACGCGGAAGGCGCTGCGTTTCTTTGCTGAACGTCGTGTAAAGACGCACTTCGTCGATCTGCAGGAGCGGGCAGCCGCGCGCGGCGAACTGTTACGCTTCGCGCAGAAGTTCGGCGTCGCAGCGCTCGTGGACGAAGCGTCGCGGCGATTCGGGGAGCTCGGCCTTCGTACCGCGCGCTATGGCGACGAGCGTTGGCTCGATATCCTGATCGATGAACCACTCATTTTGAACATGCCGCTCGTGCGGCACGGGAACGCGCTGACTATCGGCGCGGCGGAGACGACGTGGAAGAGTTGGGTGGCAAAATGATGGTGCGCGCGACGCTCGCGGCGATGCGATGACGCAGGTCTCGCTTGGTGGTGTGGGCGTCGAATTCGGCCCGACGACGCTCTTCACGGACATCACCGTGACGCTCAGTGCCGGTGAGCGCTGGGGTGTCATCGGCCGAAATGGCACCGGCAAGACCACATTCTTTCGCCTGATCACTGGCGACCTGACGCCGACGAAGGGCACGGTTGCACGGCAGTCAGGGCTCACGCTGTCGCTGCTGGGCCAGCACCGCGATTTTGGCACTGCGAAGACGGTGTGGGAAGCCGCTGCCGGACCGTTTGCGGATCTACTCGCCCTCGAGCGCTCGCTCTCGGACCAGGCGCATGCACTGGCGGACGTGAGCGATGAGGCCGCGATGACGCGGTACGGCCGTGACCTCGAGCGCTTCGAGCGTGAAGGGGGCTACACCATTGCCCCGCGAGTGGACGCGGTGCTTCAGGGGTTGGGATTTGATCCCACCAAGGCACGCTCACAGGGACTGGAACAGTTGAGTGGTGGGGAACGTGGGCGCGTCGGCCTTGCGCGCCAACTCGTCGCGCCGTCGGACATTTTGCTGCTTGACGAACCGACAAACCATCTCGACCTCGAGACCACGCGATGGCTCGAGGAATACCTGCGCGAGACGGATAGGACCGTCGTGCTCGTGAGCCACGACCGCGCCTTCCTTGCCGCCGTCGTCGATCACGTACTGCACTTCGAGGGCGGAAGCGCCACGCCTTATACCGGCGGCTACGAAGCGTTCATCATGCAGCGAGAAGAGCGGCGGCTCGCGCAACAGCGAGCGTTCGAGAAGCAGCAGAAGGTCATTTCTGCGCAGGTCGACTACATCGCGCGGAATCTCGCCGGCCAGAATACCAAGCAGGCCAAGGGCCGGCGGAAACTGCTGGCCCGCCTTCCCCGTCTCAGCTCACCCGTGGGTGACGACGGCGTGATGTCGCTGCGCCTCGAGATCGCTGAACGTGGAGGAGACCAGGTTGCGGTTGCAGACGTGGTCACCATCGCGGTCCCCGGGCGAACGCTGATCGACAAGTTCAGCGGACGTCTCATGCGCGGCGACCGGCTCGGCATACTCGGTCCCAATGGCTCGGGAAAATCGACCCTGCTCAAGACCCTCGTTGGCGAGCGGGAGCCGCAGGGGGGCGAGCTGAAGGTCGGCAACTCGATTCGCGTGGCCTATTACGACCAGAACCTCGGCCAGGTGCCGCTCGAAAAGACGCTCTATGGCGCCATTGAGGAAATGCGCCCGACGTGGGAGCGCCGGATGATTCAGGGGCATCTGGGGCGATTCGGTTTCTCCGGCGACGAAGTGCAGCGCAAGGCGGCCACGCTGTCCGGGGGCGAACGCGCGCGCGTGGCGCTCGCCATGCTGATGTTGTCACGCGCGAACCTGCTCGTTCTCGACGAGCCGACGAACCACCTGGATGTGGAAACGATCGAGGTGCTCGAAGATGCCATCGAGGGGTTCGAGGGCACCGTCATCCTCGTGAGCCACGACCGAGCGATGCTGCGTGCGCTCGCGTCGAAGGTCTGGGTCCTTCACGAGCGCCACATCACGGAATTCGATGGCAGCTTCGCCGAGTGGGAAGTCGTGAGTGAGGAGCGCGCGCATGCGGCGTCGGTGCGTGCCTCCGAAGAGGTTGCGTTGCGTCGCGTCGACGAGAAGAAGCGGACATCGCACCGGGATGAGCGTTCGAACAGGGACGATCCACGAAAGGCCCTCAAGGCGGCGCGCGAACGTGCGGACAAGGCCGAGCAGGATGTCGCTGCGCTGGAAGGCGAGGTGTCGGGGGTTGCGGCGACGCTCGACGATCCGGAGCTCTATACGCGGCCCAATGGTGTACAGCAGGCGCACAAGCTCGGTTCGGAACTCGAGAAGCTTCGCGGGAAGCTCGATCGGGCGCTCGCCGTGTGGGAAAAGGAAACCGCGTCGCTCGAATCGCTCGAGCGCGCCACGCCGGCCACGAAGTAAGGAGAACTACCCATGACGCCGTGGGTCCAGCGGCTGTTGATCGCCAACGTGTTGATGTACTTCGCACAGCAAACGGTGCCAGGCCTCACGCAGGCTCTCGCGTTCGTGCCCATCGGGATTCTGGCGCGCCCGTGGACGGTGGTGACGTACATGTTCATGCACGGCAGCATTTCGCACATCCTCTTCAACATGATTGCGCTCTATTTCTTCGGATCGCGCGTTGAACAGCGACTCGGACCGGAGCGATTTTTCGCGCTGTATTTCGTGGGCGGGATCTCGGGTGCGCTCATGTCGTTCGCCTTCGAGCCCTATGCGCCCGTCATTGGCGCCTCGGCCGGCATTTTCGGCGTGATGCTCGCGTTTGCGCGCTTCTGGCCAAGGGACCAGATCTTCATCTGGGGCATCATTCCGATCGAGGCTCGCTGGTTAGTCGCCATCATGACAGGTATCGCGCTGTTCGGCGGGATTACAGGCGGCGGTGGCGTTGCGAACTTCGCACACCTCGGCGGCTTCGTCGGCGCGATCTTCTACCTGATCTTCCTCGAGCGCCGGCATGGCGCGAAGCGCTTCAAGCGCGCCGCGACCGCCATTCCCGCCGCAACGGATGCGCTCCTCGGCAACTGGAAGAAGGTCGATCGTGGGTCGGTGCACTCTGTCAACAAGGACGAAGTGAACCGGATCCTCGACAAGATCAGCGCGAGCGGGATAGGCAGCCTGACGCCCCAGGAGCGGCTCTTTCTCTCGAACTTCGTCCCGCCTGACGACCGGAAGTCGGTCCTTCCGAGCTGACGAGAAGAGCGCTCAGAACTCGCCGACGAAGTTGATCTCGGGCTCGAGCTCGTAGCCTGAGTTCTCCTTTACCGCGTTCTGTGCGTGGCGAATGAGTCCGATCACGTCGGCGCTGGTGGCGTTGCCGAGGTTGACCATGATGTTCGCGTGCATGAACGAGATTTGTGCGTCGCCCACGTGAAAGCCCTTGAGGCCGCACTGATCGACGAGTCGCCCCGCCCCAACGCCCTCGATCTTCTTGAAGATCGAGCCGGCGCTGGGATGCCACTCGAGCCAAGGGTGGCGTGCGCCGCGCCAACTGAGGTTTTCCTGCATGATGCGCTGCATGACGTCGGGATCCTTCCGCTCGAGCTGAAAAGTCGCCGCGAGCGCGTAGTCTCGCCGGTGATGGAAAACGGTGTCGTCGTATCCAAACCCGACATAGTCGCGGTCGACCGTCTTCCGCTCACTCTCTTCCGTCAACAGCTCGGCCGACTCGAACACCTCGGCGATGAACATCGTGCGATCCCGCTCGGGCGCGGGCGACAGGAAGTGCAGATTCTGCCAGATGGCCCCGCCAACAGTGCTCGGGATGCCGACGTAGTGCTCCAGCCCCGACCAGCCGCGGCGGACCGCCTCGGGAATGATTTTCGCCATTACCGCGCCGCTTTCCACCCAGAGCCGGCCATCGTCACCGAAGGTAAAGTGCGACGCACGGTTCCTGATGACGAGTCCGCGAAACCCCTTGTCGGCAATGAGCACGTTTGCGCCAAGGCCGAGGACGAAATACGGAACCTCGGCTCGGCGGGCGGTTAGGATTGCTTCGGCGAGACCGTCCGCACTCTCGGCCTCGTAGAGCAGGTCTGCCGGACCACCGATCTTGAAGGTGGTGTAGGGTGCGAGTGGATCGTTTCGTCGTAGCCGGTCGCCCGCAAGCGTGCGTGCGACCTGCTCGAGGGCGGCCGGCGATATTGCGGGAGCGGACGACGGAGCGGGAAGTTTAGACATTGGCCAGGGAAAGAAACCATGAACGCAGGGCAATCGCGATTACACCGGATGCTACTACGCATGACGCTGGCCGTCATGCTGCTGGCCGCGTTCGCGCCGGGACTTTTCGGCCAGCGAGCCGAGCTCGAGAAGCGAATTCGTCGCCAAGTGCTACCAAATGGACTCGAGGTGATCGTCGTCGAGAACCATGGTGTGCCGCTCGCGACCGTGGAGGCCGACGCGAAGAACGGCTCCTTCACGCAGTCCGCGACCTATGAGGGGTTGTCGCACCTGTACGAGCACATGTTCTTCAAGTCGAACGACAGCTATCCGCAGCCCGAAGCTTTCGTGAATCGCGCGTCGGAGCTTGGCGCCGTCTTCAACGGCACGACGCAGGAAGAGCAGGTCAACTACTACCTCACGGTGCCGTCCGACAGTACGCTGCCGGCACTTGAGCTTCTCTCCTCCGCACTGCAAGCGCCCATCTTCCGAAAGGAAGAACTCGAGCGCGAGCGGGCAGTCGTCATTGGCGAGTACGATCGCGCGGAGTCGAATCCCTTCCAGGCGTTCAGTACCGCCATGGGCAGGGCGCTCTGGGGAACGTCCTGGAGTCGAAAGAATCCCCTCGGCGAGCGGCAGGTGATTCTCGCTACCTCGCCCGAGCAGATGCGCACGATCCAGCGCAAATACTACGTGCCTAACAACACCGCGGTGATCGTGACCGGCGATGTGAACGCCGATTCGATCTTCACGGCCGCCCGCCGCCTCTTTGGCGACTGGAAGCGAGCGCCCGATCCCTTCACGACCGATCCGATTCCGCCAGTTGCGCCCCTCACGAAAAACGCCGGCCTCATCGTCGAACAGCCGGTGAATGCGGTGATCGTGATGCTGCAATGGCAGGGACCGGGAGCACACACCGATGCTCCGGCGACATACGCCGCCGACGTCTTCTCCGATGTCCTCAACCAGCCGGGCTCGCGCTTCCAGCGAAAGCTGGTGGACAGTGGGCTCTGGCAGTCACTCGGCGTGAACTACTACACCCTGAACCAGGTCGGCCCGATCACCATCAGCGGTGAGGTGGCGCCGGGAAGACTCCGCGAGGCCATCGCGGCGCTCGACAAGGAACTGCTCGAGGTCGTGAAACCTGGATACATCACCGCCGAAGCGGTGGATGGCGTAAAACGCACGCGCATCGTCGGCACGATGGAGAGCCTCGAGAGGACGTCGGGCTTCACGCATCAACTCGGCTTTTGGTGGGCAGTGACGGGTCTCGACTATTTCTTCGGGTACGTGGATACGATGGCCAGGCAAACGTCGCAGGATCTTCAACGGTATGCATCGCGATACATCGTCGGGAAACCGCGCGTCACGGGCGTGTTGCTCTCGCCTGAAACGCGACGGGCGATTCGCTTGACCGAAGCGGAGCTCACGTCGGGAGGAACACCGTGAACGCCGTGACGCGCATCCGTGCCCTGGCACTGAGTGCGGTGGTCTTCGCTCCCGGTGTCGCGCCAGCCTCGGCGAGCCCCGTACCTGCTGTACGCGTGGTGATGAGTGCACCCGAGAGCACCACGACCACGAAATTCGACGTCAACGGCGTTTCCGTGATCCTGCGCCGTAACACGGCCACCGAGGTCGTCACCGCCAACCTGTACCTGCTGGGCGGCACCCGGCAGCTGACTCCAGCGACCGCTGGAATTGAAGCTCTTCTCCTTGCCACGAGCGAGCGAGGTACGCGACTGTTCCCCGGTGCCGCCGTGCGACAGCGCACGGCGCGTCTCGGGAGCACGATCACGATCGACCCAAACGACGACTGGACGGCCATTGGGCTGCACGCCATTCGGGCCACGTTCGATTCGACGTGGGCCATCTTCGCCGATCGCGTCATGGCGCCCACCATCGACCCAGGCGAATTCGCACTGGTGCGCGACCAGTTCCTCACGATAGCGCGCGAGAAGAACACGCAACCAGACGATGCGGCGACCGAGCTCGCGGACAGCCTGCTGTACGTGAACCACCCGAACGCAATCTCAGCAACCGGCACGCCCGAGTCGCTGGCATCATTGACCGCTGCGCAGCTTCGGCAGTATCACGCGCAGCAATTCGTGACATCACGAATGCTGCTCGTGGTCGTCGGGAACGTCGACCGCGCGCAGGTGGAGCGGCTCGTGCGCTCCACGATTGCCACGATGCCCAAGGGCTCATACAAGTGGACGCCACCGCCTCCCGTGACCACGATGGGGCGCGCACTCGCGATCGACAATCGCATGCTGCCCACGAACTACCTGCTGGGATACGTGCCAGGCCCTGCAGCGACCGATCCCGACTACACGGCCTTGCGCGTGGCGACCGCCGTCCTGTCAGGCCGCCTGTTCACCGAAGTACGATCGCGCCGCAACCTGAGCTACGCCGTCGAGGCACCGTTCCTGGAGCGCGGCAATGCCATCGGTGGACTCTATGTCACCACGATCGATCCGAACCAGGTACTTCGGATCATGCGCAGCGAACTCACCACGTTGCAGACGGAAACGGTGGACCCCGTGGGACTGAAGCGCCTCGAGCAGCAGTTCATCACGGAGTACTACCTGAAGAACGAGACAAACTCCGACCAGGCAAACTTCCTCGCGCGAGCCGCCTTGTATCAGGGCGACTATCAGGCGGCCGACCGGTTCATGGCCGCACTCAAGCGCGTGACGCCGTACGACGTTCGACGCGTAGCCCGGCGATACCTGAAGGACTTTCGATTTGCCTACGTCGGTGATGTGTCGAAGCTGGACCGCTCGCTGCTGGAGGAGTTCTAGACGTTCGGAGCACTCGACTGCGCGTGCCGCAGTGCGAGCACGCGCTGGACGTCAGCCAGTGAGCCTCCGGCCGATCTCAGCGCCACCAGCGCGTGATAGAGAAGGTCGGCTGTCTCCTCGGTGGCTCGCTCGGTGTCACCATCAGCACACGCCGTCACCAGCTCGGCTGCTTCCTCGCCGATCTTCTTCAGGCGCAGGTTGCGGTCATCGAGGAGACGACGCGTGTAACTGGTAGACGCGTCACCGGCGTCCATTCGCTCCTCGATGATCGCGTCGACGGCCGCAACCGCATCGGCGCGTAACGCCGCGCCACCGAAGCAGGAGCGGGATCCGGTGTGGCACGCCGGTCCCTCGGACGTAACCCGCGCGAGGACAGCATCTCCGTCGCAGTCGGCGGTGAGGGACACGACCACCTGGACGTTTCCGCTCGTCGCGCCCTTGTGCCACAAGCCACGCGTTCGGCTCCGGTAGTGCATCTGGCCGGTCGCGACGGTTCGGTCGAGTGCCTCGCGATCCGCATGCGCGACCATGAGCACCACGCCGCTCCCCGCATCCTGCGCGACCACCGTGACCAGGCCGTTGCCCTTGGAGAAGTCGAGCGCATCGAGATCGAGCATGTCAGCCATTCTGAGGGTGAGCGAGCATTCCACGAACCACGCCGGCGAGCGTAGCATTCGTTGCGACGACACTCCCGCTGAACGCGGTGGCGTGCCCATCCCAATCAGTAAAACGACCTCCCGCCTCCTGGATGATCGGCTGCAGCGCAGCGGCATCCCACGGCGACATGACCGGATCGACCATTACTTCCGCGCGTCCTGTGGCCACCAGGAGGTAGCCGAAACAATCGCCCCAGGTACGGCTCACGCGCGCGGCCTCGGAGATACGATCCCACCCCGCGCGATACTCAGGACGCTCGTCGAACCGCCCGTCGGTGGTGAGCACCGTCGCGATACTCAAGTCAGCCACCGCCGAGACGGCACAACGGGACCCGTTCCACCAGCATCCAGCGCCGGGCGCTGCGCTCAGCATTTCTCCGATGGCGGGAAAGTACGCCGCACCCGCGAGCACTCGCTCGCCCTCACACAGCGCGACGAGCGAGCCCCAGAGTGGCGTTCCTCGAACAAACGCCTTCGTGCCGTCGATGGGATCGATGATCCAGCGTCTTGCCGCGCCAGGCCGCTCCTCGCCAAATTCCTCGCCGAGCAATCCGTCGGCCGGGAACAATCGATTGACCCACTCGCGCGCGGCCGATTCCGCGGCGCGATCGGCAATCGTCACCGGTGAGCCGTCTGCCTTGGTCTCCACCGTGAGGTTGGATCGGTAGTAGCCAAGCGCGATATCGCCCGTGAGACGCGCGAGGTCGGCTGCCGGAGAGATGAGCTCGTCCAGCACGGAACCATGACTCACGCGGCACGCACGGGAAGGTGTGCAATGCGCATGGCCTGCTTCACCGCACGCACGGTGGTCAGCCCGTCGTGAAGAATTCCGGCGAGCAAGGCGGCGTCGGCATTTCCTTCCTCGAACACGTCGCAGACATGCTGCGCATTGCCTGCACCGCCCGATGCCACCACGGGAACGTCAACCGCAGCAGCGACGGCGCGCGTAAGATCGATATCGTACCCCGTTCGTGCGCCGTCGCGATCGATGCTCGTCAACAGCACTTCCCCCGCGCCCCGCCGCACACACTCCGCGGCCCACTCAATGGCGTCCAGCGCTGTTCGTTCCCGTCCGCCCTTCACGTAAACAGCCCACGAGCTGCCATCACGCTTCGCATCGATACTCGCGACGACACACTGCGAGCCGAAACGATCCGCCGCTTCCGTGAGCAATTCCGGACGTCGAACCGACGCCGAGTTGATACTCACCTTGTCTGCCCCGGCGCGCAGTGCCAGACCCACGTCATCCGCGGAACGAATACCTCCGCCAATAGTCAGCGGAACGAAGAGGCTCTCGGCCGTCCGGCGCGCGACCTCCAGGAGAGTGCCGCGCGCCTCCACGCTCGCCGAGATGTCGAGGAACACCACCTCGTCCGCGCCCTCGCGTTCGTAGCGGGTCGCGAGTTCCACAGGATCGCCGACGTCGCGCAGGTTCACGAAGCCCGTGCCCTTCACGACCCTGCCGCCCGCGACATCGAGGCATACGACCACGCGCCGCGTCAGCATCTAGGCCTTATCCTCCAGACGCAGGGTGACGCCGCCCTTGGTGCTGAACACCGTACCGGTGTCAACGAGCGCATCATGGACGGCGAGACCGAGTGCCTTGAACGCGGCCTCGACGACATGGTGACGATCCGTTCCGCGAAGCACGCGAAGGTGCAGCGTGGCTTTCGCATTGTCGCTGAACGAACGCATCCAATGATCATAGAGCGCGCTCGGCAATGGGCCACAGTAGTACGGTCGTCCGCCCAGGTCGATGGCGCAGTGTACGAGGGCATCATCCATCGGGATGGTGCGGTCGCCGTAGCGTGCAGCAGTCGGCGGCAGGATGCCCGCTACCGCAGCGCCCACGCAAATGCCAACGTCCTCGATGAGGTGGTGGGAGAGATCACTGGTGGCGCGCAGGTTCAGGTCCAGTCCACTGTATCGCGCGAACGCGACCAGCATGTGGTCGAGAAATGGCTTGCCCGTGGCAACCGTCGCGACACCGGTACCAACGGTCAGCTCGCACCGAATGTTTGTCTCCTTCGTTTCGCGCACGACAACGGTCATCAGACGCTCCGTGATGGTTCAGTGTACGATGCGTGGGTCATTCGCCGAACTCGCCGGCGAGAACAACCGGGTCGAGCGCGCCGGTATAGAGCGCCATGCCGATCACGACGCCCGCCAGGCCACGATGCTCGAGTGCGCGGACGTCCTGCATCGTCGTCACGCCGCCCGATGCGTAAACCGGGAAATTCGACGACTCCGCGACATCCTCCATGAGCGGAAGATCAGTGCCCTGCATCTGTCCCTCACGATGCACGGCCGTGACGAGCAGGGCGGCGAGTGGCAGGGAGTTCAGCTCGTCGACGACGTCGAGGATGTCAATTGGCAGCGTGTGCGCCCATCCACGCGTCGTTACTCGCCGCTCACGCACGTCGCAGGCGACGATGATCTCACCCGGGTGGCGTGCCGCGAGTTCAGCCAGCCAGTCCGGCTCCTCGATGGCGCGCGTGCCAACAATGACGCTGTGTGCGCCCGCCTCGAGCAGATCCTCCACCAGCGCACTCGACCGCACACCGCCGCCCACCTGGATGGGAACGCCGCTGTCGAAGAGCAACGAGCGAACCACGGCGATGTTGGATCCGCGTCCGGTTGCCGCGTCGAGATCCACAACGTGCAGGCGACGAAATCCATAGTGCTCCCACGAGCGCGCGACGTCAACCGGGTTCTCGAGGCGCACCTTCTCCTCCGCGAACGAGCCCCCGACGAGCTGGACGCATGCTCCATCGCGCAGGTCAACAGCGGGAATGGCGATCATCTCATGGCTCGCTTGGGCATTGCATCGCGCAGAAAGGAGTGAAGGAACTCGACGCCAGCGCCCGAACTCTTCTCCGGGTGAAACTGCACGCCAACGGTAGCACCTGCCCGCACGGCGGCGGGAAAACGATCGTCCTCGTGCGTCGTCCAGGCTATCACACTCTCGGTTGACGTCGGTCTGCAGACGAAACTGTTGGCATAGTATGCAATCGGCAGGGGGGCGCGAGCGAATAGTGCGTCTCCCGGCTCCGCGCTCACTTCGTTCCAGCCAATTTGCGGCACGCGCCGCGCGCTGAGTCGAGTCACGCGTCCGGGAATGACGCCCAATCCAGCGGCGCCACCCTCATCACTTGCGTCGAAAAGCAGTTGCATGCCGAGACAGATGCCGATCGTCGGAAGTCCGCCAAGGATGGCTGCACGCATCGTGTCGCGACCAGGTGCCAGGCGATCCACCGCGGCTCCAAACGCCCCCACTCCGGGCAGCACGAGCACGTCGGTCTCCACCGAACGCCGAGGATCCGTCTCGACACGCACCTCGGCGCCGGCGACATCGAGTGCCTTGGCGAGGGAGTGCAGGTTTCCCGCACCGTAATCGAAGATCGTTACGCGCACTGGAGCACCTCTCCAATGACGTCGAGCAACCGCTCCATGGAATCCCAAGGCCCAATTCCGATGCGCAATGCGGTGCCCTGTGAGCGCGCGAACGCAGGAATGGCCAGGGGCAATCCGCCGAACCACCGTACGCCCACTCCCCGGAGGCGCATCTCGGTGGCAATTGCGCTCGCGCGCGCACAAGGGACCATCAGGAAGTTCGCGGCCGAAGGAAGAACGGTTAAGCCCAGGTCGCGCAATGAACCCGACACGCGATCTCGATTCTCGATTGCCAGCGCTGCGTGAGCCTTCACCCAACCCAGTGCGTCCGTCGTTGGCTCGAGTGCAGCAAGGACAACTTGCTCCGACAGCCGGCCGACCTTGTACGGACCACGCGCGCGCTCGATGAGTCGAGCCATTTCGAGGGACGCAATGCCGTACCCGACGCGCAGTCCCGCGAGACCAAACGCCTTGGAGAATGTTCGTGCGACGACCAGTCGATCATGGCGAGCAACCAGATCGACGAACACCTCGGGGGCGAACTCCGCGTACGCCTCGTCGATGAGCACGATGCCCTCCGCACGCTCCAAGACGTATTCGACAGCCGTGCGCGAAACGCCCGTGCCCGTGGGGTTGTTGGGCGCACACAGATACGTGATCTTCGCGCGAGCTTCCACCAGCCGCTCCACATCCAGGTCGAATGACGGCGTGAGTGGAATGGCGATCGGCTCCAGGCCATTCAACCGTGCCAGCACCGGAATCATCGAAAACGTCGGCGACGAGAACGCAATGCGCTCGCCCGCTGCGCCAAAGGCGCGCATCGTCGAATCCAGGACATCATCCGATCCGCACCCAGTCACCACGGCAATTTCTGGCGACTCTTTCATGCCGACATACTGAAGCAACGCCGATCGCAGCGGCTCGGAATAGAGCGACGGATAACGGGATAGCGCGGCCGATTGCGCTTGCTGGAGGACGCGCACCGCAGCCGGCGGCGCACCCCAGAGATTGGTGTTGTCGCTGAGGTCCACCTCACAGCGTGGAAGTTCGCCGCCCATGTGAGGAAGCGCCGCAACGACGTCACGGGCAATACGCGGTGCAATCACGGGCAGGGTCATACAGTTGCGCCCTCACACCACCAGCGCGCCGCCAGCGCATGGCCGCCGAGCCCTTCGGCCGTGGCGAACACGCCGACGTCCTCGGCAAGGCGCGATGCCGCGGCCTGGGTGATCCGCTGGTACGTGGTCCAGCGCACGAAGTCCAACGTCGACAGTCCTGAGTACGACCGTGCAAGGCCTCCCGTGGGCAGGACATGATTTGCACCCGTCATGTAGTCACCGAAAGCGACCGACGCGAACGATCCCACGAACACCGTGCCCGCATTGCGAAGGCGAGGAAGCACCTCATCCGATGCCGCGACGAGCAGCAGCAGGTGCTCAGCGGCATACGCGTTCGCGAACGTCACCGCCTCCTCCATGGACGTTGCCCAGAGTACAGCGCCCTGTCCTTCGAGCGCCGCCGCGACGATGCCGGCACGGGGCTGCGACGGCATGGCGTCGGCGATGGCAGATAGCACGGCATCGGCCGCGCGCTTGCTTCCCACCACCGCCACGACGGCAGCGAGTGGATCATGCTCGGCCTGCGCCATCATCTCGCGCGCGATGAGCGCAGCATCCGCAGTGTCGTCGGCCAGCACGAGCAATTCGCTCGGCCCTGCCGGAGAATCAATCGCGACGGCACTTGCCACCTGAAGCTTTGCCTCAGCTACATACGCATTACCTGGCCCGACAATGCGATCCACGCGCGGTACGCTAGCCGAGCCGTAGGCCATGGCGGCGATCGCTCCGGCGCCACCGAGTGCGAACACTCGATCGGCTCCCGCGAGTGCCGTCGCCGCGAGCACTACGTTTGCGGGACGTCCAGTGTCGCGAGATGGCGGCGAGCACACGATCACTTCACCGACACCAGCAATGCGCGCTGGGATGACGCCCATCAGCACGCTGCTGGGATATACGGCCCTGCCGCCCGGGGCATAGACGCCGACGCGTCCGAGCGGGTCCGGTCGACGCCCAATCAGGATGCCAGGCTCGCTCTCGACTTCCTGCCCAACCGGGCGAAACGCTTCATGCACGCGGCGGATGTTGGCCGCAGCGCGTTCCATTGCTCCGCGGAGCGCCGGGTCCAGAGACCCGAGCGCGGCGCTACACTCGGTCAGGGGCACCTCGAGCGACGCGAGGGAAACGCCATCGAGATCGGCAGCCATCCTGCGCAGCGCTTCGTCCCCATTGCTTCGCACATCGGCGACGATTGCCGCCGTGCGCGAACGAATCTCGGCGTCGTTCGCTGTCGACGTCCGCTCGAACAGCGACCGACGATCCTCCGTTGAAAGTTCAACGCACGCACCGATCCATCGAACGCCGCGAAATGCACCGTCGTGAGCGCTTCCCCTCACGGCATCAACCTCTCGATTCGCGTGACGAGGATACCCTCGGCGCCGAGTGCCTTGAGGTCGGCGATCGTTCGGTAGATGGTCGCGGCGCTTACGACCGAATGCACCGCGACGTGTGCGCCGCCGTCGAGGATGTCGATCACGGTCGGACCATTCAATCCGGGAACGACACGCCTCACCTCTTCCAGGCGCGATCGCGGGACATTGGCCATGACGTAGCGCTTCCCGCGCGCGGCGAGCACGCTGCTGAGGGCACCCACGAGTTCGTCCAGCGAACGCGATCGCGAGGCATCGGCGCGTACGTCTGGCCTGCAGATCAGGCGCGACGTCGATTCGAGCACCGTTGCGATCTCGCGCAATCCATTCACGTGCAGCGTCGATCCGGTGGACACGAGGTCGACAATCACATCGGCGATGCCGATGTGCGGCGCGATCTCGGCGGCGCCAGAGACCGGCACGACCTCCACTTCCGTTCCGCGCTCGGCAAAGAAGCGCCGTGTGATGCGCGGAAACACCGTCGCGACGCGCGTTCCTGGACGAATATCATCGAGCGACCGCACACCGCTGTCGTCCTTCGCGGCAACGGCAAGGTGGCAGCGGCCGAACTCGAGGTCCGCCAGCTCTTCGAGGGTGCGCCCGGATTCCTGCACCAGATCGAACCCAGTTACGCCAGCATCGGCTGCGCCGTCGGCGACAAACTCGGGAATGTCCTGTGCCCGAACGAAGAGCGCCTGAAACTCCCCGCCGAGCGAGGCCGTGAGGGCGCGGGGGCCGGCAGCGCGGATTTCGAGCCCGGCGTCGGTGAAGAGTTCGCGGGCGTCCTGAGAGAGTCGGCCCTTGTTGGGGAGTGCAATGCGGAGCATGAAGCCTCAGTGTTCAAAAAAAATGGCCCGTCCGAAGGAGGACGGGCCGAGAGCTGACCTGCAGTGGTGCCGTTGGAGGAAGCTTGTGGCCTACCTCTGCACGCGTGCGTCGCCCTGACCCGTGAGGTCATGGTGATGGTGCACGTGGTGGTGGCGCGATGCAGGCATTTGAGAGAAGGTAGGCGTCGCACGGGCAGTGGTCAACGGGCGGAAACGAATTCGGGTGTTGCGGTCGATCGAGTCTTCCCCTCCCCGGGGAAAGGGCATTCGGTCCAGTCTGTGCAACCGGGGAACCGAGGTTTCCCGTGGCGATAATTGCGCGCGGACACCCTTGTGAATAAATTCACAATACGCCGCGGGGCCCCGCGGCGCATCACTCACGATAAAGTTTTCGGAGGCATTTAGAAATGCGGTTTTACGGTATTGCGCTCCTCGCGAGCACAGCGGTCCTTGGCGCTTGCGGTGGCGAAAAGGCCGCTACAGATACCGCTGCGGCGAACGCCGCAGCGGCGAGTGCGACCACACCGGCAGCCATGACGCCGGACGCAACCACCCCGGCAGCAACGACCCCCGCTCCGACCACCGGCGCGGCTGGCGGCGCTGTTACAGCAGCTCCGGCCACGGGCAAGACCTGGGAAGTCAAAATGACGGGCGATGCCAACGGCTACAAGTTCGAACCAGCCAACCTGACCATCAAGCAGGGCGATGCCCTGAAGTATGTCATGGTCTCCGGCGGACCACACAACGTCACGTTCCAGAACGTGACTGACGCCGCCGCCAAGGCGCAGCTCGATGCCAACATGGCGGGCGCCAAGATGGGTGAGCTCATGAGCCCGATGCTCATGGCGCCGAACGAAAGCTACGTCGTCTCGTTCGCCAAGGTTCCCGCCGGCAAGTACGACTTCATCTGCACGCCACACGCGGCGATGAACATGAAGGGTGCCGTCACGGTTCAGTAGTCCTGACCACTGCGCGAGAGCGCAGCACGACGGGGCGGATGCACATGTGCATCCGCCCCGTCCTGCATCCATACCCATGAAAACACCAAGCAACGCCACCACCACTCGCCTCGGCCTCTGCTGTCAGTTTCTCGATGCGCCGATTCAATTTCGCCAGGCGACGCACAAGTACGTCTCCTCGCTCGACGCCGCACCGGCTCGTGCCTACCTGGTGGGGATCCTGCGTGACAATGCCTTGGCCCTCGTGGCCGCGGTGCAACACTGCCACGAGATCGGTATTCGGGCGTTTCGCATCAACAGCCAGATCCTCCCGCTCGCGACGCATCCCGTGAGTGGCTATCGGCTCACCGACATCGACGCCGAGGGTGATATCTGCTCGACGTTCGCGGCGGCGCGGCGGCTCGCCTCGGAGCTGGACGTGCGTCTGTCCTTTCATCCCGATCAGTTCGTCGTCCTGAACTCGGAGCAGCCGCACGTTGTCGCGGCGTCCGTCGAGGAGATGCGGGTACAGGGAGAGATCGCCGAGCTCGTTGGGGCGGACGTACTGAACCTCCATGCCGGCGGCTCAGCGGGAGGGATGCCTGCCGCGCTCGAGCGCCTGGAGCGCGGTATCGAGGCACTCTCCCCGGCAGCGCGGGCTCGAGTGACCCTGGAAAACGACGATCGGCGGTTCACTCCGACCTCGCTGTTACCCCTGTGCGAGCGGCTCGCCGTTCCGCTGGTGTACGACGTGCATCATCATCGGTGCAATCCGGACCAGCTCGACGTCGCCGAAGCCACGGAACTGGCGGCGGCGACGTGGAGTGGCAGGGAGCCGCACTTTCACATATCGTCGCCTCGCGCAGGCTGGGGCGACGGAGACCCACGTCCACACGCAGACTACGTGACACCCGACGACTTCCCTGATGCTTGGCGTGGCCGCTGCCTGACGATCGACGTCGAGGCAAAGGCGAAGGAGCGTGCCGTTCTCGCGTTGCGTGACGCACTCGCCACCACTCCCGCGTATTCATGAGTCCGCAACGCCGTCCATCGAGCCGGCGCCTCGGCGCCGTCACGCAGCATCCCGCGGCGTGGATCGGCGCGCGCGCACGGAATGCGCTGCGCCGGCCGGCATTCATCAGCACCGTCAGTGCGTTGACCTTCGTCGCCTCGCTGATGGCGCTCGTCTTCGTACCACAGCAGGCGCGAAAGGCCGCCGCCGCCATGCGGCCGCCGGCCGCGCAGCGCCCGGACACGGAGCCCACCGTTGCCGCGCTCAGGGAGGCACAACGTCAGGCCGCGGCCGCTGATTCCGGGGTGGTTCAGGCGCGCCGCGAAATCGCGCAGTTGATCACCGAAACGGCCGCCGTCGCGGCCACGGACACTGGCGCTGGCGGCGCGCCCCTGAGTGCGGACGTACGGTCTCGGCGCGATTCGCTCGCGGAACAGGTCAACGCCCTCGGCAAGCTGATCGCACGATCGCAGAATGCGCCGCTGCTCGGCTCCTACCGCGCCCTTGCCCAGGCTCCGGCGATGCAGGGTGACGCGAAGGTGAAGGCGATGCTCGATTCGCTCGTGGAGATCGAACGGGAGCGCGACAGCTACAGCGCCGTTGGTGGTGTCGATCCGGTGTTCGTCGCCCTCACGGCGCGCGCCAACGAGCTGGGACGCAACATCGAGGCGCTGGCCGATGCGCGCCGCACGACCCTGCGCACCGAGCTCAGTGCGATCGCACCACCTGCGCCGACATTGCCGACGGCCATCGCATCTCGCGCGATTCCGGATACGCTGGCCAAGCACAGGGAGCGCGATGCGGCGTATGGCGCGGCGGCCGGAGTCACTACCCGGCTTGCGCGCGAACGCAGTGAGCTGCTCGCGCTCGACGTGCGTGAGCAACGCGCACAGGAACTCGCCGGCGTGGGCGCCTCCCCTTCGGCCATGCTTGCCGCCGCGCTCATATTCGGCGCGGTGCTCGGGTTCGGCGTGGCGCTCTTCAACGAGGTGCGCCATCCACGCATCGCCGATGGGTACGAGGTTGAACGGGCCACGGGCGTTCGTGTGCTGGGAGAGATTCGACGGCTTCCGCCATCTGACGAACGCGGACGACGCGGCGTGGACCGGTCGGCGCCTGGCTTCATCGACCCGGGAGCGGATGGCCACCAGCTCGTCTACCTCACCATCGCGACAGCCGGCGTGAATGCCGTGATGCTGACGGTCACCGGCGACATTCCCAGCGTCGTTGCGGTGGTCGCGATCAACTTCGCGGCAATTGCCGCGGATGAAGCGCGCGAGACCCTGCTCATCGACGCCGACGGGACCGCCGCCACCGTCAGTGCGGCACTGCGCATCCGGCCAAGCGGTGGCGTCGCAGGGGTCGCGCGCGCGGCGGTGGATTGGACGCAGGCAATCCGCACCACGAACCTCGGGCGCAGCCGCACGATCGACGTCGTACCGACCGGCGACGGCGTCACGCCAGTGGAGCAGCTCGTGGAGGTGCTCCGGCGCGATAGCTCGAACCTCTCGAAGCGCTACGACGCCATCGTGATGGTAGCCGCATTGGAGCAGGTAACGGCGGGACTGGCCGCTGCGCTGGCGATCCCTGACGTGCTCCTCTGCGTGCGCGCAGGCCAGACGCCGATCGAGGACATCAAGCGCTGGCTGGAGGAGATCGAGAAGACGGGCGCCCGCACGCGCGGCATCGTGATGTGGAACGCGCCGGTTCCCGAGCTTGCCGAGCTGCGCCCGACGGAGGATGCAGACGTCGAGGTAGAGGCGGTGGCGTAGCAGCCGGTCAGCGAAGTATCGGGCAGCTGTCGTGCCCCATGATGTCGACTACTCTTCGCCAATGCCTTACATGTGGGCGGACACACTTCAAGACGCCGAGCGAGCGCATCTCCTGCGCTTACTCATGTGGGCGGCCATGAGCATCCTTTCCGGTACTGCGGTGCTCGCCTGGCTACGGGCGCGGGGCGGCACGTCGGCCCTTCTCAGGCACTTCTCCATGCAGACGGCGGCCTGGGGCGCTGCTATCGCGCTGATCGCCGCATGGCAGCTGCCCCATCTGGCGCCGAGAGACGTTGGGGGCGCAACGCGACTGGATCGGATGCTTTGGCTCTTCATCGGGCTTGACCTGGGCGCTGTTGCCGTCGGCATCGTGCTTGTTGCACTGGGATGGCGGCTCGAGCGACGCCTGACGCTCGTCGGCGCGGGAATGGGCGTGATCGTGCAAGGTGGAGCACTGGCGCTGCTCGATCTCATTCTCGCGGGGCAGATTTCGCGATAGAGCCGTTGAGGGCAACGCCGACGGCCCGATTGCGTAGACATGAAGAGAGCTTTGAGCTTGAGCGAACCAAGGCAGAGCCCACAGTTGGTTCAGCGCTCTGCGTCAGTTTGTGAGTTGAGCTCGAGCCGCTGTTCGGAGACTGAAACACTGATGCAGATAGCTGACGGACTGTCAGCTCTGCCCTGGTTCCCCGAAACTGATGCACAGCTGACTGACAGATGGCTCTGTCCGGGTTCCCATCCGACACGGTATGTCCGTGGCTTCACATTGGCTGTACCTTACGACATGGCGATCCGCGGCTACTCCGATCGTATCAACCACGCGTTCGCCTTTGCGGCGAAGCACCACGACCGGCAGGTTCGGAAAGGGACGCGTCTTCCGTACCTGACGCATCCGGCGAACGTGGCAGTGATCCTGACGCGGTACGATCAGGACGAGCAGACGATCGTTTCCGGCATCCTTCACGACGTGATCGAGGATTGCGTGCGGGACGGATTTACCCGCGACATGCTCGAGCAGCGCATCGGTGACAAGTTCGGGCCCGATGTGCTGGAGACCGTCCTTGCCGTGACGCACCGGCAAGTAGACGAAGAGGGAATCGAGCTGTCCAGCGAAGAGCGCAAGGACGACTACCTGGCGCGTCTCGCCGCGGCGTCGGAGCGTGCGCGCTGGGTCTGCGCCGCCGACAAGGTGCACAACGGCAGCTCCATCCTCGCCGACCTCGATCGCACACTGGACCCCGACACCGTGTGGTCGCGGTTCAACGTCGGGCGGCTTGGCACGGTGCGATGGTACCGCCGCGTCTATGAGCGGTTGCACGAACTCCGGTTCTCCGCGCCGATCATGTCGGAGTTGCTCGAAGTGGCCGAGCAGCTCGAGCAAAAGGGCAAATAGCGCGCGTCAGACGCCGGCCAGCTCGGCCGCCGGATACGTCCGCGCCACGTAGTCCTCGAGAATCACGAGGAATTCCTGCACGATGTGGTCGCCCTTGAGCGTCGTCAGCAGCTTGCCGTCCATGTAGACCGGCGCCTTGGGCTCCTCGAACGTGCCGGGCAGCGAGATGCCGAGGTTGGCGTGCTTCGATTCGCCCGGGCCGTTCACGACGCAGCCCATGACGGCGACGTGCATCGTCTCCACGCCGGGACGTGAAGTCTTCCAGACGGGCATCTGCTCGCGCAGGTAGGTCTGGATGTCTTCTGCCATGTGCTGGAAGAACGTCGACGTCGTCCGGCCACATCCCGGGCACGCGGTAACCTGCGGCGCGAAGCTGCGCAGGCCAAGCGACTGGAGAATTTGCTGTGCTACCATGACCTCCTCTGTTCGATCGCCATTCGGCTTCGGCGTGAGCGACACGCGGATGGTGTCGCCGATTCCCTGCGCGAGCAGAATGGAGAGCGCTGCCGCACTTGCGACCTGACCCTTCATTCCCATCCCGGCCTCGGTGAGGCCGAGGTGCAATGGGTAGTCGCACCGTGCGGCGAGGCGGCCGTACACTTCCACAAGGTCCTGCACCTGCGAAACCTTGGCGGAGATGAGGATCTTGTTGTGTCCCAAGCCGACATCTTCGGCCATCTCTGCCGAGCGGAGAGCGGACGCGAGCATCGCCTCCATGTAGACGTCCTTGGCGGTTCGCGGATATCCGGCCGCGGAATTCTCATCCATCATTTCGGTGAGGAGATCCTGGTCGAGCGAGCCCCAGTTCACGCCAATGCGCACGGGCTTGTCGTTGTCGACCGCAAGCTGAACGATCGTGCGGAAGTGCTCGTCGCGCCGCTTGCCGCCCACGTTGCCGGGATTGATGCGGTACTTGGCGAGGGCGCGTGCGCATTCCGGGTACTTCGCCAGCAGGAGGTGCCCGTTGTAGTGGAAATCGCCCACGATCGGGACGTCGACCCCGATGTCGCGCAGGCGGGCGGCGATCTCAGGGACTGCCGCGGCGGCCTCGTCGTTGTTCACGGTGATGCGAACGAGCTGTGATCCCGCCGATGCGAGCGCCGCCACCTGCGCCGCAGTGCCTTCGGCGTCGGCGGTATCGGTGTTCGTCATCGACTGGACGACAATCGGATGCACCGATCCGACGGGGACGTTGCCGACGAAGGCGGTGACGGTCTGGCGACGCGGGGCGAAGGACACAGTTCAGCGGGTGTGGGGACGCAGGAAAGCTACTGCGGTTCTCCCGGTGCGTGGAACGCGCGGGCGGGGTAACTTCTGGCCGTCGCTTACCGTAAGGGCGACGTTACATCTTGGCGAGACCCACGAGGCATGCATGGAAGACAACAACGCAGGCAGCAATGCGGACGCCAAGGCGCCGCCTCATCCAGTTCCTGACCTACGCCCCCCCGGAAAGCACAGTGCGCGGCGCTGGATCCTCATCGGAGCGATCATCGTGCTCATCGTACCCGCCGGATTGATGGCGGCATGGACGGCCATCGCGCTGAACTGGAGCTACTCCGAGGGAAACAGGGCGGGGTACATCCAGAAGTTCTCGCACAAGGGTTGGGTGTGCAAGACGTGGGAGGGTGAGCTACAGACGGCGAACATCCCAGGCTCCGCGCCGCAGCTCTTCACCTTCACCGTGCGCGATGAGAGTGTCGCGAGCACGCTCACGCAGCTCATGGGTTCTCGCGTGAGCGTCACTTACAAGGAGCATCGCGGCATTCCAGGCTCATGCTTCGGCGACACGAACTACTACGTTACCGGGGCAACGGTCGTGAAATAGCGTCGCAATGCACGTTGATGAGGCGTTCGTCCCCCGGGAACCGCGTTCCAATCCGACGGTTCGTTGCTGCCGCGTACGTGGGTCGATTTTCACAGCGGGCTAATCGGCGCCTTGCGCGGCGGACGACCGCGCCTGGGCGACGGCGCAGACTCCAGGGCTAACGTGAGTCGCTTATCGACTGCCTGGCGGAGGGCTGTGTAGTCCACGCCGAGCCTCAGTTGTCCGACCTCGAGGACGGCATCCTGTCCAGAATCGAGCAATCGGCCAGCCATCTCAATAGAGTCAGCGACGCCGATTCCGAGCCCAGCGTGCAGTTGCCGGATGACAGCCAGCCTGACAAGCGCGAGGTAGGAGATGCGTCGTGCGACGCCCTGGCGAACAGAGCGCACATCCGGAAGGCGGTGCTGCGATAGAAGATTGTCCGTCCATTTGCGGGGCGCTCCAATCGCAAGTGATGCTGCTGCAACATCATAGAAGCGCATTGCAAATTTACCTAAATAAATAGTCTATTACTGACAGCTCTCGCATAATATAAATATACTATTTTCAGAGATAATTATATAACTCTATAAGAAAATCCCTAGACTGACATCGACCGAGATTCGTTGGAACGATGCCAATGTGTGGCATGGATATCGACTACGGAACCGACCTCACTGCTTCATTGAAAGGAGAATTCTCATGGCCAAACGATTTCTGGGATCCATGGTCGCGCTCGTCGTCCTGGGCAGCGCCCCTGCCCTCCATGCGCAGGTATCCCTCATGGTATCCGGCGGACTGAACGCCCCGGTCGGCCGGCTAGGCGACCTCACCAACCTTGGCTACATCGTCAGCGGCGGCCTGAACCTTGGCGGTACCCTGGTTCCTGTCGGCGCTCGCCTGGAAGGCTCATACAGCGACCTTGGATTCAAGGGCGGCGGCGGAGGCGACATCCGCCTCATATCAGGAACCGCAAACGCGATCTTCAACCTCGGCACCACGCGAGACGCGCCATACGTGATCGCCGGCCTCGGTGCCTACAACCGCTCGTCGGGTTCCGCCGCGTTCGGATACGGAAGTGGAAGTACCGTCGTCGGCATCAATGGCGGAGCGGGTCTTCGCTTCCCGCTCAACGGATTGAGCACATTCTTCGAGGCGCGATACCACGTCATGCTCGGCAATGCCAACGACGGAACCAACTACCAGTTCATTCCGATCACATTCGGCATCAGCTTCTAGCGCGTGCCGAGGATCGAGGCGCTCGACAGTCCCGAACGCGCGAATGCGAGCGTCTTCCCGCTTCACGAGCCTCACCGATCGTCAGCGCGGCTGCGCGGCTTCGCGCGACGCGTCGGCGCTGCACGGAGTGGGTCTTTGGGCCACTCGTGCTTCGGATACCGTCCACGTAGATCCTTGCGGACCTCGAAGTACGACGACCGCCAGAAACCCGCAAGATCCTTTGTGACCTGAACGGGTCGGTTAGCCGGCGAAAGCAGATGCAGCGTAAGCGCGACGTCACCGACGCGCGGCGTTTCGGCAAGACCGAACAGCTCCTGGAGCCGCACCGCGATCACCGGCGACGTCGGATCGCTGTAGTCCACACGAATGCGGCTCCCGGTTGGAACCGTGACGTGCGTAGGTGCGACTCGATCGAGCATCTGTCGTTGTTGCCACGGGAGCATGTCCTGAAGCAGCGCAGTGAGGTCGATGCCCTCCACGTCGGACCGGCGTCGCACGCCGACAAGATGCGGACGCAGCCAATCCTGCGCCGATGTGCTCAACGTCGCTTCCGTCAGCTCGGGCCACGATCGATCGCGCACTCGCAGGAACGCAACGCGCTCGAGGAAGCTGCGCGCACCGCCCGCCCACGGGAGATTGAGCCCATCACCGCGAACGATGGCGTCCGCAACCACAGTCATCACCTGATCGACGTCGGGACTATAAAGCGTCGCTTCCCGCAGTATGATGGCGCCGAGTCGCCGTTGACGGACGGCGATGACGCTGCCTGATTCGGCATTCCATTCGACCACATCACGCACCTCGATCTCTGATTCGAAGAGCGATTCCACGTCGGCGCGATCGATCGATGCGGCAAGGTATACGCGAGCGTGAGGCACGCGGCCATCGAGATCGGCAATCACGACGAACTCAGCGCCGGCGAGCGCGCCGGCTTCCTCGAGCACTGCGCCGGATCCGTTGCGCATGAGATAGCGATCGTCGCCACCGTTGCGTCGCATTGCGACACGTTCAGGATACGCGAGCGCCAGCACCGTCCCGGCCAGCGCATCGTCGGCGCGCTCGTCCTTTGGCACGCGTGCCAGCTCGCGCCAGCGGCGAGTCTGGTCGCGCACGCGCCGCAGCGCTTCGCGGTCGACGTCGGCCGATACGATGCGATCCGTGACGAGCGCCACCCGTGTCCGCATGTCCGCGTCGCGCCTGCCGACCTCCCGCGCAATGACGTCGCGTTCCTCCAGCAATGCGGCAACGACGCACGCAGTCGCTCCGGCTCCGCGCGCCTGAGCGATCAGCGTCATGTGCGCGAGGCGCGGATGCAGACCCAACTTCGCCATCGCACGACCGTGCGACGTGACGCCGTGCTCGCGATCGATTGCGCCCAGCTGCACGAGCAGCGCGCGCGCCTGTGAGAGCGCGGCCGCGGGCGGGAGGTCGAGCCAACGAAGCTCCGCGGGATCGCGAACGCCAGCGACGGCAAGATCGAGGGCGAGCGGCGCAAGATCCGCGTCGAGAATTTCGGCCCTGCCTTGCCCGGCGAGCTGGCCATCCTCGAACTCCGACCAGAGGCGATAGCTCACCCCCGGCGCAGTGCGCCCAGCGCGCCCCGTCCGCTGGGTTGCCGAGGAGCGCGATGCGCGAATGGTCTCCAACCTGGTCATCCCGGTCCGCGCCGAAAACCGCGACACACGCGACACGCCGCTATCGACCACAAGGCGAACGCCCTCGATGGTGAGGCTCGTTTCGGCGATCGAAGTCGCGAGCACGACCTTCCGCTTGCCGACAGCCGCGGGCGCGATCGCCTCATCCTGCAGGTCGGCGGGAAGGTCGCCATATAGCGGAAGCACGCGAACGTCGTCACCGAGCGAGGAACGTTGGAGGATGGAAAGGCAGCGGCGAATCTCGCCGGCGCCTGGAAGGAAGGCCAGCACGCCACCCTCATCGCGCTCGAGCGCCACGCGAACCGCATCGGCAACACATTCCTCGAGTCGGAGCCCGGGCCGACACGGACGATGCCGCACTTCAACGGGATACGCGCGACCGACACTCGTGATGACCGGCGCGTTGTGCATCAATGCCGCGAGGGCCTCGCTGTCGAGTGTCGCGGACATGACGAGGATGCGCAAATCGGGTCGCAGTAGTGCCTGGGTCTGAAGCGTGAGTGCGAGCCCGAAGTCGGCATTGAGGCTCCGTTCGTGGAACTCGTCGAACAACACCGCGCCGATCGACTCAAGCGTGGGATCGTCGAGCAGCAAGCGCGTGAGGATGCCTTCAGTGACGACTTCAATGCGAGTGGAAGAAGTCACGCGCGTCTCCCCGCGAACGCGAAACCCCACCGTCTGCCCAACCGATTCGCCGAGTAGTGCGGCCATTCGTCGCGCTGCGGCGCGCGTCGCAAGGCGGCGGGGCTCGAGCATCAGCAACCGTCGGCCGTTTAGCCACGGCTCATTCAGCAGTGCAATTGGAACGCGCGTTGTCTTGCCCGCACCCGGCGACGCCTGCAGTACAGCGGACTGATGCGACGCCAGCGCGTCGCGCAGCGCGGGAAGCACACCATCGATGGGAAGCCGGAGGTCGCGCAGGGTGTCAGAGGCCATGAGACGCACAATGTAAGGGCGCTTGGCGTTCGTGGACTGTCCCGCCATCTTCAACCATCATGGCCAAGTACGAGATCTTCCGGAGTTCGCAGGTGTCGACGGACTGCGACCAGTGCGGTGGGCGCGTCGACCTGCTGAAGGGCGGCGTCTGTATACGATGCCGCCGGATCCTGTGCTACGCACACCTGCACGGATCATGGGTGAGACGACTCCTCGCCGACCTCGGCGCCGATACTATCTGTGTGCGGTGCCGGTCCAGTGGGTGATTCTGCGCGAGACGACAAACCGTTAGACGAACGCGTCAGCGGCGTGTAGGTTGCCTGAATCCTGAGACAAGGGTTTGCATTCCGTCGGCGTTCTCACTTTCGCTGCGACGAAGAACGTCCAACTCGGCTTCAATCGAAGTCGATGCGGCGCCGCAACCGGCTGCATCATTCCCGTGCCTGCACTTATGAGCGGTCGATCGTCCAGCCTGGCAATCGTCGTCGGAAGTCTGATCGCGACGTCGGGCACTCTCGCGCAGACCGCCTCAGGCGGTTCCGCACAGCCGACCTCCATCGCCGCGGCACTCGCTCTGCGCAATGAAGGCCATGAGGTTGCCGTGGCCGGCCGTGCCGTCGTTGCCACGGGAAAGTTGCAGTCCAGTGCGTTCGATATCGCCATCGACGATGGCACGTCGGGACTGCGCCTGTTCTCCCGGTCGCCGCAGGTGGGGGTCAAGGAAGGCGACAGCGTCACCGCGTCGGGAGTCATGAAGACCTACCGCGGGAACGTGGAGCTGGTCGTCAACTTACTCTCGGTTGTGGCGGCGCCGATAAGGATAATCGCGCCGAAGCCCCTGCCGATCGACGCGGACGTCATCGCAAAGCACGCGAGTCAACTCATTCGCGTGAATGGTCGCGTGGCTGGTTTTGGACACAGCGAAGGCGGACAGTGGCTGCGGCTCACAAACGAGGGGTCTGTCAGCGGCGGTACAATCACCGTCTGGGTGCCGGCGAATCACAGCGCGCCGATCGATCTCGGCTCCATGAAGACGTCCGATAGCATTGTGGTGACGGGTGTCGTCACCTCGTACAAGGACAATGCGGACGATCCGGTGGTATGGCAGCTCATTCCGCGTGATGCGAAGGATGTCGAGGTGCTGGAGACCGCCACGACAATTCCACCGTGGCTGCTCCGGGTGGCCCTCGCCATTGCACTCATTCTGGGCACCGCCCTCGCGATCAGCCGCATTGGAGCGCGTCGACAACTGCACGCGCTTCGCGAAACGGAGGCGCGCTACCGGCAATTGCTTGCGCTCCTCCCGGACGCCGTGCTCATTCATACGCGCGGCACCATCCTCTTCACCAACCCGGCAGCGGCAGCGCTCCTTGGCCTCGCATCCGAGCACGCGCTCATTGGAAAGTCGCTGACGACCTTCGTCCAGGCAGATTCGCTGGAGGCGCTCGCGGCTCGCGCTCAGGAGGCAGACGCTCCACCGCCGGCGCGCGCGCCGCGGCTGCGCGCCCAGATGCTTGGCGCGGGAGGCAACGTCGTTGAGGTGGAGGTGACGTCGAGCCCGTGCGTCTATCACGACCAGCCGGCGACCGTACTGCTCGCGCGCGACATCTCGGCGCAGCTGCGGTACGAGCGTGACCTCCATGCTCTCGCCCTGGTCGACGATCTCACCGGACTCCAGAACCGGCGGGCGTTCACGCTGTTTGCGGAGCAGGAGCTGGCGCGCGCGCGGCGGTATGGAAGGACGCCGGTGGTGGTGTTCGCCGATCTCGACGGGCTGAAGCAAATCAACGACGAGTACGGTCATGCGGCCGGAGATGTGGCCCTCCGTCTCGTGGCCACCGCCCTCCGGAGCATCTTCCGCGAGACCGACGTCGTGGCGCGCTGGAGTGGCGATGAGTTTGTCGCGCTCATGGTGGAAGGGAGCGACGAGGCGTCCCAGGCCATCGGATCGCGGCTCGACGCAGCCATCGCCGTGCAGTCGCCGCCTGACCTTCCGTATGTCGTCACCGCGAGTGTCGGAGCGACGCCGCTCGATCCCGCGCTTCCGCTGCGCGACGCGATGGAGCGCGCCGACGCGGAGCTCTACACGCAGAAGAAGCGAGGGCGACGTAGCAAGGTCCGGTCGACACCGATTGGTGCCGACCTTGTGCGGCAACAGGACTAGGTTGATGGTGTAGGGTATCGCGCATTTCGCGCGCAGGCGGTTTGATGTTTGCACACCAACGGGTTCGCAATGACTGACAACACCTTGATGACGCGGCGTTCTGACAACACCTTGATGACGCGGCGTTCGTGGCTCGCGTCCGTTACCGCCACGGTTGCAGGCGGTGTGGCGCTCAGCGCACTGGCGTCGCCCGCGATGGCGGCGAGCGTGGCGACCCCGCTCACGGTCTACAAGGATCCGTCGTGCGGATGCTGCACGAAGTGGGTGGCGCACCTGAATGCCAACGGACTCAAGCCCGTCGTGAAAGACCGCTCCGACATGGCGGCGCTCAAGGACAGCCTCGGCGTACCGAAGCAATTGCGTTCGTGTCACACCGCAGTGGCGGGGAAGTACGTCATCGAGGGCCACGTGCCCGCAGCGGACCTGAAGCGCTTGCTCGCGACTGCACCGAAGGACGTGATTGGAATTGCGGCCCCTGATATGCCAGCAGGCTCGCCGGGTATGGAGATGGGGGCGCGCAAGGATCGATACGACGTCATCGCATTCGGCAGCAGTGGTAGCACGCGCGTGTTCGCGACGCACGCGTAGACTCGCACGGAAAAACTGGCGCTTGCATCGCCGCGTCACCTGAAAGAGATTCGCCGCAGCAGAATCTGGAGCAGGGCATTCGCGTCGACGTCGGGCCAACGCGAGAGAACAACGAAGGGCAGCCCGATCGGAACCCGGTGCAACTGCCGGGCACTCCGGCGCGACACGGTCGAGGTGCCGTCCGGGCGGTACCCGGCCGTTGTCGTGCGCTGCGCGTGAGGTCTCCGCGCCGCTATTTCATTGGCGAGAAGTCCGTCGGATTCATGAACCGTGACTCCGCCTTGAGCACTTTCAGCCCCTCGGGGAGGTTGCTGCTGGCGCCGAGGCAGCGCGCGCAGGGAGTGCGTTGACGACGAATCCGCTGACCACCGCACCGAGCATAACCGAGCATAAAGGAGGAAATGACGAGTGACCGGTGCATGGAGCTCCGTGAAGGGTGGATGTTCAGTACACGTCGAGATCACGAGCGGAAACGACACGACCGGAGAACCGCGAGCGCACTTCCCTCAACAGCGTTTCGTCGGAGGCGCTGAAGAAGAGCTGGTGATAGAGAATCAACAGACCGGGTCGCGCGTGGGTGGCAATATCCCCCAACTGGGTCGCCGAGGTATGTGCCTGGGCGTGGTAGGCTTGTCGGCTGGCAGGCAACGTCGCGAAGCCGGCGTCGGAGTAGACCTCGTGGATCAATACGTCGCAGCCGTTGCACTCATTCGCCGTGTGCGAACCCGCGCGTGAGTCGCCGCTCAGGACGATGACGCGGTCCGGCGTCTCGATGCGGAAGCCGAACGCGTACTTCCACCCCGCGTGCGGAACGGCGAATGCGCGGACGGTGATGCGTGAGTCCTTGAAGACCGTTCCCTCCTCGATCTCGTGCACGACGCTCTTCCACCCATCGCGCGAAGGACCACCCGAGGAGCTGAGGCGCTCGGCGATGTCCTCGGCGTTTCCATCAAGGATTCCAGCGACGAGGCGCTGGGTTCCTGGCGGTCCGTAGATGTCGAGCGGCGTTGTACGTCCCTGGATCCACGGCGTGAAGATCACGTCGGCGAGGCCGAGGGTGTGGTCAGAGTGGAGGTGGGTGAGGAAGACGCGATCGAAACGGGGCGACGGTTGTCCCGACGTTTGAGTCGATGCGCCGCGTGGAGAGAACGCCTTCACGCCATTGCGACCGGCGGCGGAAGCGCGGCGGACGACGCCAGTTCCGGCATCGAACAGGTATGCAACGGAGTCGACACCGATTGCGACGGCGGGGCCAGTGCGATCTGGATCCGGGATCGGCGTTCCGGTTCCCAGCATGACGATTTGGGTTCTTCCGCTCTGCGCGACTGCCATCGCCGGCAGCAGGAGCGACAGGATCGTCATCAGGCCCAGGGCAGGCATGTGAGTCGTTGGAAAAGTGACTCTCCGGCGCAATGTCATCACAGTGCTCCTGGCTGCAAAACTCCCACGTTGCTGGACCGAGTCACCAGAGGCGGAGCGAGTACCGCACGCGCTCCTTCGAGCTGGGCGCTCACCGCTTTCGAACCGGTACCGCCTTCCACTTCGCGATGCAGCACCGAGTTCGCTGGACTCAACGCATCGACGACATCCACACCAAAGCTTGCGTGTGCGGTGGTGAACGACGCCTTCGACAAATCCTGCATCTCTACTCCAGACGACTCCGATTCCCGTACCAACTTCCCAACCGCCGAGTGCGCCTCCCGAAACGTCGCACCTTTCCGGACGAGATAGTCGGCAAGGTCTGTCGCCATCATGGTACTGGACAGGGCGGAAGTCATCCGCTCCCGCCGAAACGAACACTCCGCCAGCGCCCCCGACACAGCCGGCAAAACGAGCAGCAGCGTGTCGGTAGCATCGAACAACGTCCGCTTGTCGTCCTGAAGATCCTTGTTGTAGCTCGTCGGCAATCCCTTGAGAGTTGCCAGGAGCGACGTCAGGTTCCCCAACATTCGCGCCGCCGACCCTCTCGCCAGCTCTAAGGCATCCGGATTCCGTTTCTGGGGCATCATCGACGACCCCGACGTGTACCCCTCGCCGAACTGCACAAACCCGAACTCCGACGACCCATAGATGATCAGGTCCTCCGCGAGCCTCGACAGGTGCACGCCAATCATCGTGGACGTGAACAACACTTCCGCAACGAAGTCTCGATCAGAAACAGCATCGATCGAGTTCGGCGATACGGAGTCGAAGCCGAGCGTCCCCTGAAGTAGCGTACGCGAAATGGGATATGCGCATCCGGCTACGGCGCCCGAACCCAAAGGCAAAACGGCCGCCGACTTCTGCGCTGCCTTCAAACGAGCGCGATCCCGCTCCAACGGCCAGAAATGCGAGAGCATCCAATGCGCGGCCGAAACAGGAATAGCGCGCTGCATATGGGTGTACGACGGCATCAGCGCATCCTCGAGCGTCGACGCCTGGTCGATCATCGCCTGCTGCAATCCGCGCACGGCCGCATCGAGCCGAGTACACACGTCCATTGTCCACAACCGCGTGGCGGTTGCGACCTGGTCGTTCCGCGAGCGGCCGGTGTGCAGCTTCGAGGCGACGTCACCGATCTCGAGATGAAGCAACCGATCGATGAGGGTGTGCACGTCTTCATCGGACTCGATGGGCTGTTCGCCCCCTTCGAGCCGCGCGGCGACGGCGTCGAGCCCCTTCTCCATCGCGGAGCTCTCGACGAGCGTCAGGACGCCAGCGTTCCACAACGCCACGGCCCACGCCTTCGACAGCCGGATGTCGTGCGGCCAGAGCCGAAAGTCAATGCCGATGGAGTTGTTCAGCGCATCGAAAGCGGCTGTGGGGCCGGCGCCAAAGCGCCCGCCCCACAGCTTGTGCGTTTTCGGTGCAGCAACCGGCGCATCAGACACCGGCAAGCTCGCCAATCGGCGTCGGTGCGTTGTCAGCGGCTTTCGAAGCGGCGAGCTCCTGATCCTTGATCGCCCGCACGCGCGCCGGTAGCGCGAAGAGGCGAATGAATCCGGCCGCATCGCTCTGCTGGTAGACGTCGTCCTCCCCGAAGGTGACGAAGCGTTCGTCGTACAGCGCGTGCTCGCTCTGGCGTCCCACCACCTGCATGCCACCCTTGTAAAGACGCAGGGTCACGGTGCCGGTGATGCGCTCCTGCGTGACGTTCACGAACGCGTCGTACGCCTCGCGCTCGGTGGTCCACCAACGTCCCTCATACACGAGGTCCGCATAGCGCGGTGCGATGACATCCTTGGCCGAGAGGGTCTTGCGATCGAGGATGAGCTGCTCGAGCTCCGAGTGCGCGGTGTACAGCAGCGTTCCGCCCGGCGTTTCGTATACGCCGCGCGACTTCATGCCGACCATACGATCCTCGACGAGGTCGATGCGGCCGACACCATGCTTGCCCCCGATGGCATTCAGCGCCGAGACAAGCGCGAATGGGCCGAGCGCCGTGCCGTTGACGGTGACGGGCGTGCCCCGCTCGAACCCGATCACCACATCCTCCGCTTCATCTGGTGCCGCACTCGGCTCCGCCGTCAGCATGAACATGTCGGGCTTTGGTGCGGAGTTCGGATCCTCGAGGTTGCCGCCCTCGTGGGAGAGATGCCAGAGATTGGCGTCTCTCGAATAGATCTTCTCCTTGGTCGCCGCGATCGGAATGCCCTTGGCCGCCGCGTAATCGATCGCGTCCTCTCGGCTGCGAATGTCCCATTCACGCCATGGCGCGATCACCGGGAGCTCAGGGGCGAGCGTGGCGAAGGTCATCTCGAAGCGAACCTGGTCGTTGCCCTTACCGGTGCATCCGTGCGCAAGCGCGTCCGCGCCAACGCGATGCGCGACTTCGACCTGACGCTTGGCGATGAGCGGGCGCGCCATGGCGGTGCCCAGGAGGTACTTCCTGTTGTAGACGGCGCCGGCGCGGAGGGTGGGGAAGATGAAGTCGCGCACGAACTCCTCGCGCAGGTCTTCGACGTAGCACTCCTCTGCCCCCGACGCGAGCGCCTTCTCACGCACACCACGGAGCTCCTCGGCACCCTGCCCAATGTCGGCCGCGACGCAGATGACGCGTGCGTCGTAGTGCTCGCGCAGCCAGGGAACGATGATCGAGGTGTCGAGTCCGCCGGAATAGGCGAGAACAATGGTTTTGGCCATGAGAGTGCTCCTGTTGGGAAATCGGGACTGCTTGGGCTTGGAACTGCGTGAAAACGGATTGCCGCTTTTGAGGGCATCCACGTTCCGACATTGCGCTACGTTATGCATATCTACTGCATAATTACACACAATTACACGCGCACGTCAACCCGCGTCGATCCTACAACTATCTTTCCCCAGCGAGCGCAAGCAGGCGCTCCGTGAGCGCGACTCGCGCCTCGGCAGACCTGGTGACGATGAGGATCGTGTCGTCGCCGGCGATGGTACCCAGCACCTCCGCAAACTCCTCCTGATCGATCGCCTCGGCGATCGGCTGGGCGCCGCTGCGCACGGTGTGTAGGACGATGAGCTCGCCAACACCGTCTATCCTCGAGAAAAGCTGCGGCAAGAGATTGCTCAGTAACGGCTTATCTTCCTCGCCGAGTGATGCAGGGACGACGTAGCGGACCCCATTGTCGCCCGAAATGCGGGCAAGACCGAGGTCGTGGATGTCCCGGGAGAGCGTCGCCTGAGTGACGTCCATGCCTCGCCCCATGAGCAGCCGGCGAAGATCCTCCTGGCTGCTCACGGCATGCGTAGCGACGAGCTCCCGCACCGCCTTCTGTCGTACCTGTTTGTTCGTCACCGACCCCCTCCGTGTGCCGTTCAACCACTACTCCGAACTATACCGCTACGATCATGCATTGACCAGAGGGGAATGCATGATTATACATTATCTTGTGAATAAAATCCCTGTCGGCATACTCGGCGCCAGCGGCTATGCCGGCCGCGAGTTGTGTGCGCTCATCGCGCAGCACCCGCGCTTCACGCTCGCGTTCGCCACGGCCAACGAGCAGCGCGGGCAGAAGGTTCGACTCGGCAGGTACGAGATCGAGTTCATCGCCTCCGACGACGCCGCACTCGACCAGGCCGCCATTGTCTTCTGCGCGCTGCCGCACGGTGCATCGCTCCCATGGGTGGATCGCGCGCGCGCGTTCGGCGCACGCGTGGTAGACCTGTCCAGCGACCTCCGCCCGGGCAACGGAGATGCGGCGGCCCGTGCTGTCTATGGTATGCCAGAGCTGGGTGCGCCCATTCGCGAGGCCATTCGGCTCGCCGACATCGTGGCCAACCCGGGCTGCTACCCGACGTCGATCCTGCTGGCCCTGGCGCCGCTCGCCACCGCCGGACTTGTCGCACCGGGCGCGCTGATCGTGGCCAACTCGGCCAGTGGCGTCAGCGGCGCCGGCAACTCCCCCAAGCGCGAGCTGCTCTTCGGCGAGGTGACGGAGGACTACCGCGCCTACGGTGTCGGGAACACGCATCGCCATCTCAACGAGATGACGGCCACGATGTCCACGCTCGGTGTCGACGACGCGGATCTGGTTTTCACTCCGCACTTGCTGCCGATTGCACGCGGCATTCTCTCGACGATCACCGTGCCGGTCGTCGCCGAGCTGATCGACGCCACCGAGCCGATGCGCGCGATGTACGCGGATGAGCCGTTCATCGAAGTCGTCCCCGAGCAGCCGAGGCTCGTTGATGTGGCGCGGCGGAATGTGGTGCGGATGACGGCAACCATGATCGCCGGCACCCGCACGCCGACCATGCTGGTCACCTCGGCCATCGACAACCTCGTGAAAGGCGCGGCGGGACAGGCCATGCAGAACGCGAACCTCATGTGTGGGTTCGCGGAGACCGAAGGGCTGCCGGCATGACGCGCACGATCAGAGAGGGCTGGCGGACGCGAGTGATTAAGGTGGGGGGGCGTCCGCAGCTCGATCCCGCGCTTCCGGGAGCACTCCTTGCCGCGTGGCGCTCGACGTTTCCGCAGGCATCGCTGCCCGAAGCGGAAGCGATGGAGTCGATCGTCGTCGTGCATGGCGGCGGCGACGAGGTGTCGACGCTTCAGCGGCTCTATGGTGTGAAGTCGGAATTCAAGGACGGTCGCCGGATCACGAGCAAGACCGATCTCGAGATCCTTCGAATGGCGCTCTCGGGATCCGCCAACAAGCGGCTCGTAAGCTCGCTCGTCTCGCTCAAGATTCCGGCCGTAGGACTGTCAGGAGAGGACGCAGCGCTCATCATCGCCATTCCAGACGACAAGGAAAATCTTGGGTTCGTGGGTTCTCCGATGGTCGTTCAGCACCAACTGCTCGACATCCTGATGGCGCACCTCTACATGCCGGTGGTTTCACCGGTGAGCCGTTGTTTCAATCCAGAAGATGGCGAGACCCTCAACGTGAACGGCGATGACGCTGCCTCAGCGATTGCCGTGGCGCTGAAGGCGAGTGAACTGCTCTTCGTATCGGACGTCGAGGGAGTGCTCGTTGATGGAGTTGCCATTTCGTCGCTGACGCTGGAACACGCGTGGCAGCTCGTAGACGACAAGATCGCGCAGGGCGGAATGGCCGCGAAGCTGCGCGCCGCAATTGGTGCCGTGGATGGTGGAGTGGAGCGGGTGAGAATCTCGGACATCGCAGCGATCGAACAGCTCGATCGCGGGACCGTACTGACACGAGTGGGGAGCGTACACGCATGACCGCATCGACACTGAAGGCGATGACCAACCCGGCCGGCCACCAGGCGCAGCCCGCGAGCGCCGGACACGCCGCTCCCTATGACAGCGCCATACTCGGCACCTACAAGCGTGCGCCGGTCGAATTCGTGCGCGGCAGCGGCGTGTACCTCTACGACGCCGAGGGAAAAGCGTATCTCGACTTCGTTGCCGGCATCGCCGTCAACGCACTCGGGTACGAGGACGCACGCCTCAAGGAAGCGATGCACGCTGCGGTCGATGGACTGATCCATACGTCGAACCTCTACAGCACCTCACCGGGCGAGCGGCTCGCCGCCGCGCTCGTGAGTCGCTCGTTCGCGGACAAGGTGTTCTTCTGCAACTCGGGCGCGGAGGCAAACGAGGGCGCGTTCAAGTTCGCACGGCGCTGGGCGCGTACGCTCGGTGAGGCCAAGCACGAGATCGTCGCGCTGCGCGGCGCATTTCACGGCCGCCTGTTCGGCACGCTTGCCGCAACGGATCGACCGACGTATCGCCTGCCATTTCGCCCGCTCGCTGGCGGCATCTCGATCTTCGAGCGCGATCTCGCCGAACTCGATGCTGCGCTGAGTGAAGACACCGTCGCGGCACTGATCGTCGAGCCCGTGCAGGGCGAAGGCGGCGTGCGCGTGCTGGATCCCGGCTTTATGCGGGAATTGCGCGCCGTCACCGCCTCGCGCAACATCGCCCTCATCCTCGACGAGATTCAGTGCGGCCTCGGTCGCACCGGCACCGTGTTCGCGTACGAGCAGATGGGAATTGTCCCTGACATGGTAACGCTCGCGAAGCCGATCGCCGGCGGCCTGCCCATGGGTGCCATCCTGATAACGGACGAGATCGCGCGCACGATCAAGTATGGCGATCACGGCACGACGTTCGGCGGTGGACCATTCGTCGCGTCGGTGGCGATGCACGTGTTCGAGCGGCTGACGGATCCCGCCCTGCTGAAGCACGTCACGGAAACGGGTGCGTGGTTTGGGAAGCAGCTGAACGATCTTGCCCATCGCACCGGCCGCATTCGCCAAGTACGCGGCATTGGTCTCATGTGGGGCATCGACGTCATGGGCACGGCCGCCCACGTCGTCAGTGAAGCGCTCAACCGCGGCCTGCTCGTCTGCTCGGCGGGCGACTACACGGTGCGCATGGTACCGCCGCTCGTATCCACGCAGGAAGAACTGCAGCGCGGACTCCAGATTCTCGAAGAGGTACTCTGAATTGGCCCCTGACTTGTTCGTGCGTCGCGCGCGGCCGAGCGACGCCGCGGCCATCTCCGAGTTGAACAACCGCTTCGCGGATGAGGGGCAGATGCTTCGGCGCACGCCGGAGGTGATCTCGCTGTCGATCGACGACTATGTCGTCGTGCAACACGCGAACGGCGAACTGCTCGCCTGTGGCGCACTCAAGGAGTATTCGCCGAGTGTGGCGGAGGTCGCCGCGATTGCGGTGTCGAAGGACGCGCATGGGAAGGGGCTCGGCCGCGCGATCGTGAGTGCGGTGGAGAACCTGGCGCGCATGCGCGGGACATACGACGTCTTCGCACTCACGCTACAACCAGAGTTTTTCGCTGCGATTGGATACCAGCGCGTCGATCGCGCGCGGTATCCCGAAAAGATCCGGCGTGACTGTCTCAGTTGTGCCCGGCGCTTTGCGTGCAAAGAAATCTGTTTCGCGAAGAACCTGATGGCAGCGGAGATCGTGCGCGCCGCGTAGGGTATTTCAGGAACGCACGAACTGCGCGCTCACCAACCAACGAGGTTGAATGCTCCACCGATTCCGCACAACGCTCGTCCTGATTGCCGGTATCTGCCTTCCCCTGCTCAGCGCCGCCGCACAAGGCGGCGCTCGTGCATTCAGCATTTTCCTCGATTGCACCGACTCGCACTGCGATCCAAACTTCTACCGGACGGAACTCGATTTCGTCAACCACGTGCGTGAGCGCACCGCCGCCGACGTACATGTGCTTATCGCCGACGAAACCACCGGCGGGGGCGGACGGCGCTACACGCTCGCGTTCTACGGACAGCGCATCTTTGCGGGACTGTCGGACACGCTCGTCATGACCACCCCGCAGGGAGCGACGGACGCGGAGCGCAGGCTGAAGCTTGTCCGCACCATTCGTCTGGGACTGGCGCGATACCTCGCGAGAACGCCGGACGGCGAGCGCGTCCGACTGAGTCTCGTCGCGCCGACTATGGACGAGGAGCGTGCGGACACTACGAGCGACCCCTGGAAGGCGTGGGTGTTCAGGGTGGGCGCGAACCTGAACGGCAACAGCGAAGCGCAGCAAGCGTCCGCGAACGTCAACGGCTCGGTTCGCGCCGGACGCGTCACGGAAGCGTGGAAGACCAACCTGCGTGTCGACGAGTACTACAACGAGTCGAAGTTCAGCGTCGGCGCTGAGCGCATCACCAAGATTCGCCGCGACTTCGGCGGATCGGCGCTCCAGGTGCGCAGTCTCGGAAAACATCTGTCGGCGGGGGCTCGCGCCGGTGCCTCGTCGTCCACATATCTCAACCAGAAGCTCGCCGCGAGCGCGGCGGCCGCTATCGAATACGATCTCTATCCTTACAGTGAGTCGACGCGCCGGCAACTCGTGACGCAGTACAGCGTGGGCGGGCGCCACTACGTCTACAACGATACCACGGTCTATTTCAAGCTCCGCGAATCACGTCCCTACGAGTCGCTGTCCATGTACTTCGAGCAGAAGCAGACGTGGGGCTCCGTCGATATTGGAGCGAACGGCTACCACTTCCTCGACGACCTCAGCAAAAGCCGGCTCAACCTTTCCATGAGTACGGACGTCCGCATAGCGAAGGGCCTGAGCCTGAGCGCCTCGATGAACTATTCCGTCATCCACGACCAGCTCTATCTTGCGAAGGGCAATCTCAGCAAGGACGAGGTGCTGCTTCAGCAGTCGCAGCTGCAAACCGGATATCGCGCGTACTATCGTGTGGCGCTCAATTACACATTCGGATCGGTGCTGAACAACGTGGTGAATCCGCGACTGACCGGAAACTCCGACTCGTAGTCCCGGCGGTTGCGCTTTGCGGGACGTGGTACAGACTGGGCAGCACGCCGCAGCCGGTGTCATCGTGCCACGGCATTCCGAACTCACTCTCGCCATCGGGCTCATGCGTCATCTCAGAATATGCGCCGCCATCCTGTCACTGATGGTCCCGGCAACTCAGCTGCTCGCGCAGCGCCTGACCGCGCTCCCGGCTGATCGCCCGATGCTAGTCGTCTTCCTGACCGTCGACCAGATGCGATCGGACTATATCGACCGCTGGGCCACGCAGTACAGCGGCGGCCTCGCGCGATTCGGCAAGCACGGCGCGTTCTTCATGAACGCATTCCAGGATCACGCGAACACAGAGACGGCGCCGGGCCACTCCGTTACGATGTCAGGCCGGTTTCCGCGCTCCACCGGCATCGTGAGCAACAATGCCGGCGTGCTGGATTCGCAAGCGCCTCTCCTCACGTCACGCGATGCTCCTGCGTCGCCCTTTCGCTTTCGCGGCACGACACTGATCGACTGGCTTCGCACACGCGACCCGGCGTCGCGGGCGCTCTCTATCTCGCGCAAGGACCGCGGCGCCATCCTGCCGCTGGGTCGCGCGAAACAGAACGTGTTCTGGTATGCGACATCGAATGGAGAATTCACGACCAGTCGCTATTACGCCGATACGCTTCCAACCTGGATACGCGGCGTCAACGCACGGCGCACCGCGCAAAAGCTGGCCGGACGGAGCTGGACCCTACTGCTTCCCGCGAGCGCCTACGTGGAGCCCGACAGCGAGCCCATGGAGAACACAGGCCGCGATTTCACGTTTCCGCACGTTCTCCCAGCCGACGAAGCACGCGCGGCCGCGGAACTGCCGTACACTCCATGGATGGATGAGCTGACGCTCGCCGCGGCACTCGAGGGCCTGCAAAAGCTTTCCATCGGCGACGGGAGTGCCACCGACATTCTCGCCATATCACTCTCCGCCACCGACTACGTCGGCCACCGCTACGGTCCGGATTCCCGCGAACAGCACGACAACATCCTCCGCCTCGACCGATCGCTCGGCGCATTCATCGATTCGCTCTACAAGCTGCGTGACTCGAGCACAATTGTATTTGCGCTGACGGCCGATCATGGCGTGACGCCATTTCCCGAGCTGGTGGCTGAACGGGCGGGCCGCAAGCCGCCCGTCCGCTACGACGTGAAGCCGGCGATCGCAGACATGCACGCACAGCTTCGCGCTGCGGGCGTGGATACCAACGCCATCACCTTCGACGGCGCCGCCGCGTACGTGTATCGCGGTGCGTTCGCAGGCACGAAGGGCAAGCCGGACCAGACTCTCGCCAGGCTCGCTGCGCGACTGAGGGCAACGCCGGGCATCGCACGCGTCGACTTCGTTCGCGACCTGGCGCGGCAGGACACCCTCCGCGACGCCGTCGCCCGGCGCTGGGTGCACATGCTTCCAGCCGACGTTCCCATCGAACTCGTGTTCACGCCCGTCGAGGGCGCGTATCCTTCCGACGCACGCATCGCGGAGCATGGCGTTCCGTACGACAACGACGCGCATGTGCCGATCATCTTCTACGGTCCGTGGTTCAAGACCGGGCGCTATGCGGAGCGCGCGCTCGTCGTCGACATGGCGCCGACGCTCGCGAGCGTCATTGGCGCGCCGCCGACCGAGCGGCTCGACGGACATGTGCTCACCTCGGCCATTGTCCCACCGAAGCGTCCATAGGCAGTGACCGAGCGTCGTGTCAGTGGCTTCTCAGGCCTGCAGCAGGCGTTCGATGAGGTGCGATTTGGCGCCTCGCGAACGCTCAACCTGAGGACGTCGCTGCCGACGGCAAGCGAAGCCGCGCAGCGCGTGGAGAACTGGCTGCGGCAACACCAGGCCCTCAAGTCGGGCGAGGTGCTCGTGATAACGGGGCGCGGCAACAACAGCGAAGGTGGCGTGTCCGTGGTGCGTGAGGCCGCGATGCGCGTATTTCACGACTTGCGCCGCAAGAGCGTGATCAAGGAGTTCACCGAGCATACTGCTGGATCGTTTATCGTGTCGCTGGCGTCGATGTCGGCAGCGGCTGGCGTTGCGAAAGCGCGTGAGCGGGCGCCGTTGCCGCCGCCCGTGTCGCCACCGACGCTCGACTCATTGAGTCAGGCAACACGAAAGGAACTTCGCGTGCTCGCCGAGCGTTCCCTCGACGCACTCGGCGTGCACGAGCGAGGGCCGTTTCTCGAGGACGAGATGCTTCGGCAGTTTGGAGTACTCGCTGGTCGCATCGCGGCAGGTGAGGATCGCGAGGCGGGGTTGCGGCGTGCAATAGCAGCTGCGATGAGTGATTACGACTGAGATGCGACTTTCGCGGTAGCGACGAACCCGACATGCATGACGAGAAGCAAATGCATTTTACCAGGTAAGAAGCAAATGCATTTACCACGGAGGACACGGAGGACACGGAGGACACGGAGGACACAGAGGACAACACCATGCGAAATAGGCCTCCTCGTATTGGTGACTCTTCATCGCGAACTCTTCCTTCGTGTGCTCTGTGTCCTCCGTGGCAAAATCGCCCGTGCTGAGCTCAGCCTGGCAGGCGCCGGTAAGAATGCGTCAAGAGCATGAACAACTATCGCCCACCTCACGCTATGAACCCGCGTGTGACAGATTGAGAAGCGCAGTACACACCCAACACCATCCTGTCACGCCAATGTCGTTCAAGCACCCCACGAAGTACGCCGCGATCGCATTCTACTTCGTGACTCACGCGACGCTTGGCGCCCAGGCAACTCCGGGCTACACGTCGGGCAATGCGTCCGTCGAGCGGACGCTCGAGGCACAGGCGATAGCGCGGCCCGATGCATCGCGCGCTCGCGCGCTCTCGAAAGCGCTGTCTGCGGAAACGCACGTCGCGGGCACGCCCGCGCAGGCGCATACGCGGGACTACGTCATCGCGCAGATGAAGGCGATGGGACTCGAGACCGAGGTGCGTCGGTACGACGTGTTCATTCCACACCCGACCTCCGTGCAGCTCTGGCGCGTGTCGCCGCGCGCGAAGGCGCTCACGCTCGCCGAACCGCCGGTAGCCGGTGACCCGACGTCGAAGCGCGGACAATACCTCACCGTAAACGGACACAGTGGTGTGGGCGACGTGACGGCGGACGTCCTCTACGTGAACTACGGCCTCATCGAGGATTATGCACGCCTCGATTCCCTGGGAATTTCCGTGAAGGGACGAATCGCCCTTGCTCGCTACGGGCGTTCGTTTCGCGGCATCAAGGCGCGTGAAGCGGAAAAGCACGGCGCCTCCGCGCTGCTCATCTACAGCGATCCGCAGCAGGATGGGTATGTCGCCGGCGATGTGTATCCAAACGGACCGATGCGAAACAGGAACGGCGTCCAGCGGGGCAGCGTCTTCAACGGGGCGGGCGACCCTGCGACGCCCGGCTATCCGAGCGTGACCGGCGCGCCACGGCTCGCCGAGAGTCAAATGATGATCCCGCACATTCCAGTGGTTCCGATCTCGTATGGCAATGCGTCCGAGCTGCTCGATGGTCTCACGGGGTTGCAGGCGCCTGATGGCTGGCAGGGCGGCCTCCCGTTTCGATATCACGTGGGACCGGGGCCGATCAAGGTGCGCGTCAAGGTAACGGACGATCGCGCGACCAAGGGCACGAAGCCGATCTACGACACATTCGGGATCATTCGCGGCAGTGAATTTCCGGACGAGATCGTGATGGTTGGCGGACATCGCGATGCATGGGGACCCGGCACCGCGGACAATGTCAGCGGCACCGTGAGCGTGCTCGAGGCGGCGCGTGCGGTCTCGGAGGCGGTGAAGGCAGGTCATCGCCCCAAGCGCACGATCATTTTCGCGACGTGGGACGCCGAAGAGTGGGGACTCATGGGCTCCTCGGAATACGCGGAGGACGACTCGCTTCGCCTGACGAAGGGCGGCGTCGCGTATCTCAATCAGGACGTGGCCGCGCAGGGCGTACGTTTCGGAGGTGGCGGCTCGCCATCGCTCCGGGAGACCCTGCGGGACGTCGCTCGTGCGGTACCCGATCCGAGTGGCAAGGGCAGCGTGTACGCAGAGTGGCGGACTGCCAGCGGAGTCGCCGCATCGACGGAACCGGCCATGGGCGACCCAGGTGGCGGCTCAGACTTCGCCGGTTTCTACAATCACATCGGGATGCCGATCGCCGAGTGGGGGTTTGGAGGGGCGGGCGGTGTGTATCACTCGCAGTACGACGACTTCAGCTGGATGTCGCGGTTCGGCGATTCGACCTTCGCGTATCACGCGACGGCGGCGCGCATCGGTGCGGCGATGCTCCTGCGTCTCGCGAATGCGGACATTCTTCCGTACGACTACGTGGAGTTCGCGCGGACGATGGCGCGCTATGTTCCCGCGGTGGACAGCGCGCTGCAATCGAGACGCTGGAACGGCAGCACGGTGACCCTGCGAGATGCGATCTCGCGCATGGAGCGCGAGGCGGTGGCATTCTCGTCGGCGCGCGATGCGTCGCTTGGTGCCGGTGGGCCGTCGCGTGCGCAGCGTGAATCGGTGAATGCGGCATTGTTGAAGGTCGAGCGCGCACTCACGCGCGCCGAGGGGCTGCGCTCGCGTCCATGGTATCGCAACCTGATCTACGTTGCCGACGAGGATAACGGATACGCGAACATGGTGTTTCCCTCCGTGAAGGAGGCGATGCGTGCGGGTGACGAAGCGTTGACGATGCGCGAGATCGCCGATTTGGCGGAGCGCTTCGGGGCGGCGGCCGAGGCGCTGGTCTCGGCGCATGCGCGACTGAAACCCTAGTAGGGGACAGGGCGTTCGTCACGCGAGACAAATTCAATCCGTTTGATGTGACACAACGCACAAGGAATGGGCCCGTGTATTGCGTCGGCAAATCTTGTAAGTCCGCGACAGAATGGATGGCGAGATGTACGAAACGAACGAACTGATGATTGGACGACTTTCCCGGGACGAGCGGCTAGCGATCGCTGCGTATGCCGCGCGTGCGTCGTGGCCGGAGGGTTTCCACATCTATGAGCGCGGCGCGGTTGCTGATGGCGTCTTCGTCGTGCTCAGCGGGTGCGTGGTACTGCGGAGCCGCGTGCGCGCAGGGCGCGGGTTCGTGCCGTGGGTGGCGACGGTCGGCGAAACATTTGGCGCGGAAGGCCTCGCGAGCAATTGCGTTTACGCAACGGACGCACGCGCCGACGAAGGAACCGAGACGCTCTACCTCAGCAACGCGAAGTTGCGCGCCTTCGTACGTGAACAGCCGACGCAGGCACTGTCGCTTATCGGGCAGGTCATGGGTGAGCGCGTGGCGTTGCTCGAGAAGCTCCGCGAGCTCACGACGCTCTCCGTGGAACAGCGGCTCCTGGCGTCGCTCCGCCGGATGGGATCGCACGGCGGCTTCCTCGACCAGGACGGCCGCATCGAGCTCTCGACATCGCGCTATCGGCTCCTGTGCGAGCTCGTAGGCGCCACGCGGGAGTCTGTCTCGCTGGTGCTTGGCCGGCTGACCGGCGAAGGACTCGCGGAGCGGGTCGGGACCACGCTCTTCATTTCGCCGTCCGAACGGCTGTATGCGCGCCTCGCCGGTGACACGAATCTCCTTGCAGCGGCAATGGGTGAATCTTCGGGGTCGACCGTGGAGCTGCAATAAAGCAGGAAAATCGGATGATAGGATGATAGGATGATAGGATGATAGAAGCTCGAGCTCTCCTATCCTCCTGTCTTCCTATCTTCCTTTCCTCCCAAAGTCATGCACCTGGCTGGTCCTACACTGAGCCCCGATGAGCTCCAGCGGTATCACCGCCAGCTGATTCTCCCCGGTGTCGGCGAGGAAGGGCAGCGCCGGCTCACTGGGTCACGCGTCCTGATCGTTGGTGCCGGTGGCCTCGGCTCTGCAGCGGCGCTGTACCTTGCCGCCGCGGGCGTGGGTCATCTCGGAATCATCGACGAAGACGTCGTCGAGCTCAGCAACCTGCACCGCCAGGTGATTCACGGAACGCGAGACATCGGGCGACCCAAGGTTGCATCGGCCGAGGAGACGCTGAGAGACTTGAATCCGCATGTGGAGGTCGCGGCAATTCATGCGCGACTCTCGAGCGCCAATGCGATGGAGCTACTCCGCGGCTATGACGTGATCGTCGACGGCTCCGACAACTTTCCGACTCGCTATCTGGTCAACGATGCATGCGTGCTCCTCGGCGTGCCGTGCGTGCATGCGAGCATCGCGCGCTTTGACGGCCAGGCGTCGGTGTTCGCATCGCCCGACGGCCCGTGCTATCGCTGCGTGTTTCCCGAACCGCCGGAACCGGGCACGATCCCGAGCTGCGCCGAAGGCGGCGTTTTCGGTGCACTCCCGGGGATACTCGGCGCAATGCAGGCAACGGAAACCATCAAGCTGATCACGGGAGTCGGGGAACCGCTCGTGGGGCGACTCCTTCTTGTGGATGCGCTTCGCATGCGATTCCGGACGATCGCGCTCGACCGAAACCCGATGTGCCCCTCGTGTGGAACGCGCGAGATCACGGAGTTGATGGACTACGACGCGTTATGCGGTGTCTCGCCGTACGAGTCGTTGAACGGCCATGAACACGCCGTCGAGGACGACGTCGCCGACGGCGAGATCACGCCGCAGCGTCTCCACGCGCGAATCAGGGCTGGTGACGCAATCACAGTGCTCGACGTAAGGGAAACATACGAATGGGCGATCGCCCGACTTCCCGACGCCCGGCTGATCCCCCTCGGCTCGCTTCCGCGCGCCGTAAACTCCCTCGATCGCGCTGCGGAGATCGTTGCCTACTGTCACCACGGAACACGGAGCGCTGCTGCAGTCGCCTGGCTCCAGGATCAGGGTTTCGCGAACGTATCGAACCTCGTGGGCGGAATTGACCGCTGGAGTCTCGAGGTGGACAACACCGTGCGCCGCTACTGATCGCATGCCTTTCACGTCCGCGTGATACCGTTCCTGCTTGGCGCTGCGTCCGTGATGGCGTTGGCGGCACTGAACCGGCGTCGCATTGGTCGCGGGGTCGTAGCCGATTACGTCACGCGCTTTCCCGCCGACGCATCTGGCGTCGCCAGTGGCGCAGAGGGATACGTCCTCCCCGGCACAACCGGTCGCGGCTTGCTCCTCCTGCACGGCTCGGGTGACTCGCCGCACTCGATGCGCTACCTCGCCGCGGCGCTGAACGCGGCGGGCTACGAAGTGCATGCTCCGTTGCTGCCTGGGCATGGCCGATCCCCGGCATCGTTCGCGAGCGCGACGGCGAGCGACTATCGCGCCGCCGTCACGACCGCGCTCGCAGACGTGGTGCGCCGTAACGCGTGGACGGGCGTCATCGGACTCTCGATGGGGGGTGCCTTGGCCGCGATTGTCACCAGCGAGTCCAAGAGCGTGGATGCGCTCGTGTTGCTCGCGCCCTACGTGGTGCCGACGGCTCAGGTCCGGGTGACCAGCAGGTTGTCCGCAGTGTGGAGTCTCATGGTGCCGTACGTGCGTGGGCGAGGGGAATCGTCAGTGCACGATCCGATCGCACGCGAGGAAAGCCGCGCGTACGGAACGTTCTCCAAGGGGGCGCTGGCAGCACTGGTTGCAACCGCGGAGGCGGGCTACCACGCGCTCGGCACCATCACTGTGCCGACGCTCGTCATCAACTCGGCGAAGGACAACCGAATCCCGCGCGCGCTCGCGAACCGCGCGCTGCACGCGATCACCGCGCCCCTCGAACAGCACTGGCTGGAGGGCTGCGGGCACATCATCACCGTGGACTACTGCAAGGATACGGTGGCGCAACTGGTACTGGCCTTCCTCGCGCGCCACACCGGCTGATCGCCGGCGGGCACGCAAGCGAAGGGTGGGTCAGCTGGTGACGCGATCCACGATGTTCTCGCCGAGTTCTTTCGCGGCGTCGACGCCCTGACTCACCGCGGTCTGTGCCTGCTCAACCACGCCCGTGGCGACGCGCTTCACGCGATCGACGATGGAAGTTGACTTTGCCTTGCTCTTCCTTGCAGGGCTCTTCTTCGCCACGCTACGCGTCACGGCCGCCTTTTTCGCGGACGTTGAACGCTTCACCGCTCCAGCCTTGCGTGTGGCCGCACCCTTCTTCGCGGACGTCGAACGCTTGACGGCGCTCTTCTTACGCGTGACGGCACCCTTCTTCGCGGACGTCGAGCGTTTCGCAGCGCCAGCCTTCCGAGTCGCGGCCGCCTTCTTGGTGCTCTTCTTCGCCGCGCTCTTCCTGGCGCCGCTCTTCTTTGCCGCGCTCTTCTTTGCCGCGCTCTTCTTCGCGCCGCTCTTCTTCGTTGCACTGCGCGTGGTGCCGCGCCCCTTCTTCTTAGCTGCCATCGCTGCGTCTCCTCTACCGGAAAGTGGCCGTCAGTGCTGCGCGAATCGTTGATGTCGCTGGCAAGTTTCGAGCGCGATATCGCGTCCGGCGGACTTGCTGCCGCATGCCTGTGACTGTATTCGCTGCTGCATCTTACTGCATTCGCGCGGGAGCGCGACGGATCACTGCAACGTTCTACCGCGCAAAGATGGCGACGAGGCGTGGAATCGGCCAGCCGCAGGTGCCATGAGCGTCGTGCTCATTTTGCTGGCGGCTCAACGGGAGGAGGCCACTGCACCTTGTTCGAATACGGCCGGCCGAACACGGCGCCGAGTGCTTCTCGGGGATCGGCGGTCCGGATCACGACGTCGAGCGAGTCACCGAGGCGCACGGAGCGTGAGAAATCACGATACCGAGCGTACGAATGGAAGAATCCCGACGGGCCGGGGCGTGTCAGCCGTCCAAGGAGGATGTCGAGGAAGCCGATGAAGTGGTACGCGTAGAAGGCGTTCAGCGTGCGGAAGCGAGGGAGGTCGCTCTCGATGATGCCGCGTGGAAGTGACCCGTGCTTTCCCCATTGCACGTTTATCGCGGGCGTGCCGCGATCGGTCCAGTTGGTGTGCAGGATGTCACCGTGCCAGTAGGTCCAGAGATCCGACGGAGCTCCGGTGGAATCGTAGCCGACCCAGACCACCTCTTCGTCCGTGGGCACAGTGTATGGAATCCATGCCCCGTGGACGTCGTCCTGCCACAGGAGGTGGTAGGCGATGACGCGTCGCGCCGGGTGCACGACGGCGACGGCTCGACTCAGCGGGAACTCTTCGTCGATCTGCAGGTAAAGCATGGGTGCCAGCGCACGCGCGAGCTTCGCGGCCTTATCGGCGGAATCGAGCGCAGCGGGGATGATGGCGGGGCGCGGAGGAATGTGTGCATGAGGTCCGCACGCGGACAGCAGGCACAGGCCGATCAGGACCGCACCTCGGAGCTCAATTCGCAAGACGATGCCCCACTGTGCTTTAGGCCCTTTGAGGGTTACTATTCGTCGAGGCGTCCCGGCGCCTCGATATGTCCCGGGTCAGTACGAAATCATTCTGGAGGGGACTTATGCGCAAGCCGCGACCGGCTACGTATAACCCAGTGCAAGCGCTTCACCTGATCGCGAATGACCGGAATGGCTCACCACTGAGCTGTCCGTCGTGTTCTGGTCAGATCGAACGCACGCCCGACGATTTTCCACCGCCTCCGCGCTCGCAGGTCACCCTGCAGTGCCGTGAGTGCGGACGTGTAGCGCGCTACATCGCGGGCGCTGCTTAGGCACACTGGCAGTGGCAGTACCTCATTATTCGACACGGGGCCGAGTGAATCGGCCCCGTGTCGCGTTTCTGGTGGTGCCTTCTAGCAAGGCACGGCCAGCTCAGTCAGGTACCCTCAGATGTGCACAAAACTTGCCCCTCGGGAACATACGTCCCGCCTCGGGGGCTGGCATGATGTGGCTCAACGGGGCATCCCACGATCACGCGGCAAGGGGAGGCGTGGCGTCTTCTCGGTCGTCAGGTCAGGGTTCACAGCACTGGTTCGAGGTACGGTTCATGGCGCGCATCAACGGCACGGTCAAGTGGTTCAATGACGCGAAGGGCTTTGGCTTCATCTCTCGAGAAGGCGGTCCGGATGTCTTCGTGCACTTCAGCGCGATCCAGGGAAACGGGTTCAAGTCCCTGGCAGAGGGAGACAAGGTGGAGTTCGAGATCGTCCAGGGCCAGAAAGGGCCTCAGGCGGCGGACGTGACCAAGCCGAGTGACCTCGCCGGCTGAGGATACGCCAGCCCTGCTCGCTCCGTGCAATGCCCCATCCGAAAGGCTGGGGCGTTCTCATTGAGGCTGCCCGCGCTGGGCGGTCGGTGACACCATGGTCCAGTCCGTGACGACCAAAGCCGGGAAGGCCGCGGGAGGGAGGACGTCGCATCCCAGCTTCAGGGGCGTTGCGCGCCCTGGAGCAGATGCTCGAAGTCGCGCCAGCGGCGGCGAAGCCGAAGCGCGGGCAGAAACGCAGCAAGCGCAGGGGGTAGTCAGTCGGAGCAGGCACACGACGGACAGGGGTTCGGTAGCCAGAACGCACACGCGGTGTATTCGCGTCCCCTGCCAGGTGGCGGCTACGTTCGTGCGGAGCTGCTGGTCAGCCAGCCAGAGGACCTGCGGGGAGAACAGCTGCCGCGTCGGGTCGTGATGGAGCGGCGATCATTCGCGCCCCCGTCACCGGATGACACCGAGCTCGTGGTGGAAGAGGTACACAGGGTACCGATCCGGATGCGGTCGTGGCGGAACTCGTGCGGATCGCGCGGGACAACGCGGCGATTGCACGGGGGGTGCTTCGCCATAGTTCCGGCGTGGTCTGGGCCGACTAGGGGATCACGCGCCGGCGGCGCGGAGCGGCATCTCGAGTTGGCGGTCGGCGCCGGCGCGGTCCGCCGCAGGCATCTCCGTGTGAGCTGCGGCGTTGCGCGCTCCGAGCAGGTGGAGTGTCTGGTGGTAGAAGTGGAGGGTCTGGACGGGGGCGCGGAGGCTGTCCGGACCTGAGCGCGCGATGGAATACCCCTCTTCGCGCACGCGCCGGGGCAGGGCACGGGCGAGGGGGTGGCGCAGCAAGCGCCGGATCTCGGTTCCATTTCGCGCCAGCAGCGCGGCGCACAAACCGTCCAGATAGTCGAGCATCCGCCGTCCCGATTGATTGGACCTAAAGAACATATTGCGACTAATGTGCCACGCGCAAGAGTCTCTTTGTATCCATCGGGTGACGAGACGTTCCGGCGCTACTCGGTGAAGAGGTCGAAGCGCACACCGCGTCGCGCGCCGCGTCGCTTTTTCGGGGCGTAGCGGAACAATTGCGCGGGACGTCCGCGTCCCTCGCTGCGCCACTCGTCGGTGGGCTCCACGAGGTAGCTCGCCTGCAACGCGCGACGAAAGCTCGCCTTGTGCAGGCGACGGGAGAGCAGCAGCTCGTAGACCGACTGCAGCTCGCTCAAGGTGAACGTCTGGGGCAGCAGGCGGAACGCCAGTGGCGACTGATCGACCCGCTGCCGGACGACTGCCGCCGCGCGGTCTACAATCGTGCGGTGTCGCGGTGCGAGTGTCGGCAGCGATGCCAGCGGAAACCATTCCGCCTCCTCACTCGGCGAACCCTCGCCCGCCGGCGAGAGCGCCACGATGCCGACAGAGACCTCGGCATCGCCAGGATGGCGACGCGCGTCGCTCACCGTTCCAACCTGCTCAAAGAAGGCGGGAGTGGATCCGAGTGCCGCGCTGGTGATACGCGCTGCCGCGTCGTCGAGGGCTTCTCCCGTGAGCGGTGCGTCCCAAGGCAGGGACCACCGCTCCCGCCCGCCCGCTGGGGAGCGGACGAGGAGAGCGGCCAGTGCATCGGAACGGGGAGAGAGCACCACGACGTCAACGGCGAGCGTCGTCCGGCGTACAGAAGGCTTCATCGGAGCGACAGGTCGGTCACGCATGTGGCGCGAATTAGTAACAATTCGTCACCAATGTCAAGTGTATCGATTTTTAGTGGTGTCGGAACGTATGGCGCAGCACGCGTGCGCTTCTACAGTTCCTCGCGAAGCCGCTGACGCGGCTCGATGCTCATTGGAACGGCGCGATGGAGCGACTCGCCATTTCAACCGAGCGACGCATGCGTTGGAACGACATGCGTAATAGTAGCAAAATGTTTGTTAATGCGCGTCCTGCGTGCAACGTGATATACGAGAAATCAGTTGCCGAGTCAACGGACGATATAACCGAATGCACTTCGGCCAGGGATCCGTTACATGTGAAGCGATGTCGCGAAACCTACGTTACACGTGTCTAATCATGCCGAATGCTCGACGAAATCCTCACGCATGCAAATGCTCTCCATGCGAAACAGTGCGCGAAGGAATGACTACCGTTCGACATTCCCGCGTCACGGCGTCAGCGGCGCGGTCGTCGATGGGAGCGCGTCGCGCCGAATGCCCGTGCCATACGGTGCTACTGACGGGATGGTGATGGGAAGCTGACCCGTGATTGGAGCGAGGCCAAGGATGCCGCGTGCCGCTGCTCGTTGAGAAAGAACAGACGAGCTCCATGCCTCGAGAAACACCGGCGTTGCGGGCAGGCCGAGCGCGAGGTACGGATTCGCGAAAGAAATGAGGAGGACTTTCCTGCCACTCTTCTGAAGCGCGTCGATCAACTCCGGCAGTCCGCCGGTTGCTGCCATGGTGGCGGTACTCGTGCTCGCTCCGAAGTACGAGGAGACAATCACGAGGTCTGCACCCTCCGCAGCGCGGAGTGCATTGTCGACCATGGCGGGGAGAAGACGCGGAACCGGGCTCGCCACATACGCGCCCGTTCCGCCGGCGGCCGCACCTGCCGTCGCGTCATACACGATCTCCGGCATCATGAGCTGTGTCACCAGTTGCGGAAAGGTCCGCTGCAGCTCGCCATTGAAGGTCACGCCAGCACTGAGATCTGCGCGCGGCGCCACCGTGAGGCTCGCGAGGCGCGTCGTGCGCGGCATCCTGCCGAGCGGCAGCAGGTTGAGTGAGTCACGCACGAGCGTGATCGCGCGCTCGGCCGCGATGCGCGCAGGAACGAGGTTCGCGCTGTCGGCGACGACGTCGCGCACGCGTTCCACGTTGACAAACCGATCATGATCGAGGCCCATGCGATGCTTGGCCATCAGCAGGCGACGCACAGAAGAATCCACGCGCGCTTCCGTGAAGCGACCGCTCCGCACACCGGCGACGACTGCGTCAATCGCCAGGGGAACATCGGTGGGCATGAGGAGCACATCGTTGCCCGCTGCCACGGCGAGCTGCGTCACCTCGCCCATGGTCGCCTTGCCGAGCACACCGTTCATGTCGAGTGCGTCGGTGACGAGAATGCCACGGAAGCCCATCTGGTTGCGCAGCAGCCCGAGCATGATCGTCGGACTCAGGGTTGCGGCGGTACGATTGGTGTCGAGGCCGGGCAGGTACCCGTGGAATGTCATGACGCCAGCGACCCCGGCGCGCACTGCCTCGCGAAAGGGAACGAGCTCGACGCTGTCGAGCCGTGCGCGCGACGCATCGACGCGCGCGAGCTCGAGATGCGAGTTCTGCTCGGTGTCGCCGTGACCGGGGAAGTGCTTGGCAGTTGCGAGCATCCCGTTTTCCTGGATGCCGCGAATGAACGCTGCGCCCATGCGTGCGACGAGCTGTGGGTTCTCGCCAAAGGAACGCGCTGCAATGACGGGATTCTTTGGGTTGTTGTTGACGTCGAGGACTGGAGCGAACGCCATGTGAATACCCATCGCGCGCCCTTCGATCGCCGTTACGCGGCCCATCTGGTACGCGAGTGCCGTGTCACGCGTGGCGCCGAGCCCCATCTGGTAGGGAAAGGCGGTGGCGCCGCCGAGGTCGATAGCGTTCGGGATGAAGTAGCCGCCGCGGGCGCGGAAGGCGGCTCCGGTCTCGAGGTCCGCGCCGATGAGGAGCGGAACGGACGCCGCGCGCTGCAGCGCGTTCGTCTTGACGGCGATGTCGATGGGACCGCCGACGGAAATGATGGCGCCGCCGAGTTTCTGTTCGCGGATCATCCGCTCGATACGCGTCCATGCGGCGTTGTCGGTCGCGGTATAGTCGCCGAGGATCCAGGGCCACACCATCTGTGCGGCCTTGTCTCGGAGCGGCATAGTGGCAAGGACCGAGTCGGCCCACGCGACATCGGACAGGGCCGATCGCGCGGTGACGGCCTGCGTGCTGGAGGCCTGCGTGTTGGAGGCCTGCGTGGTGGCGCACGATGCGAGCATGGCAGCTGTAGCGGCCAGCGACGTACAACGGCTGAGCATACTGCCGGCGTGCTTTACCATGCGATGGTTCCCTGTTTCGAAGTGTCCACGTCCTCCTCGCCGCCCTTCTTGAAGAGGAAGGCTTCCATGTTCTTTGTAAGGAAGCTTCGTGCCTGCGGGTCCATGACGTTGAGCCCGTAATGGTTGATGAGCATGGTTTGCTGCTTCAACCAGAGGCCCCAGCAGTCGGTGCAGATTTCCTGCACGACGCGCGCACCGATGGGCCCGGGGAAGGGCGGACGCTCGAAGCCCGCGCGCGTGACGCCGCAGCGGGAACATGTGACGACAGCAGGCATTGTGTAACCTCATGTGGGTCGGACAGTCTGACGGTCTGACCCGCCGGCCGCTTCGCGGCGGCTCGTCTGACAGCGGGTCAACTACCGTCTGACAGCTATATGCTACACGACTGTGTCCCCTGGCCTGAACACATCGTTGGGTGAACTCGCTGGTAGCAAAAGCTGCGCATCGACCCGGTTGTGTATCTAGAAAAGCTGTCAGGCCAGTCAGTTGACCCGCTGTCAGACGAGCGAGCGCGCAGCGCGAAGCGGGTCAGACCGTCCGACTGTCAGACTTCAGTCACAGCCAGTTCATCGTGGCGCTTCGCCGCCGAGCCGTAGTTCCGTGCGTATTCGATCTTCGCGAGGCCGATCAGCTTGAGCGCGCGAATGTAGATCCAGCCGATGTCGAGCTCGAACCAGCGTGCCTTGAACTTCGCGCTTTTCGGGTCCGCGTGATGGTTGTTGTGCAGCTCCTCGCCGCCGAGCCAGATGGCAATAGGCGAGATGTTGCGGCTCTCGTCCTTCACCTCGAAGTTGCGATAGCCGAGCGCGTGTCCGATGCCATTGATGATGCCGGCGGCCCAGAGCGGGATCCACAGCATCTGCACGGCCCACACAGCAGGGCCGGCAAACAGGCCGAAGAGGTAGACGTCGATGGCGAGCATCACGACCACGCCCATGGAGCTGAAGGGTGTGAGCAGATGGCGCTCGAGCCAGTCATTCGGAGTACCCTTGCCGTATTTCTCGAGCATGCCGGGCTGCTTCACCGCCTTTCGGTAATAGAAGGCGCCCTTGAGCATGATTTCGCGCAGCCCTTCCATGACAGGACTGTGCGGATCGCCTTCACGGTCGGCGAACGCGTGGTGCTTGCGATGACAGGCGACCCATTCCTTCGTCACGATGGCGGTCGTGAGCCACAGCCAGAGGCGCATCGGCGTGGCGGCGAGCGCATGGAGCCGAACGCCGCGATGCGTCTGCGCGCGGTGTAGGAACAGCGTGACGCACACGTTCGTGATGTGGCCGGCAACCACGACGAAGAGGACCGGCATCCACCAGCGATGTGCCCAGGCGCCAAATTCCGGCATCAACAGGACTCCAGGATCTCGTGACTCTCCACCGACACGCGGGACACGTGGCCTGGCATGTCGGAGCAGAAGCGCGCGACGCTGACGAAAAGGCCGCGTCGCACTCGGACTCGCAACCTAGCGGGTTTCGCGGATCGTCACCAATCTGCCGCACATGACCCTGGTTGCTGAACAGGTCATGCCGTCGCGCGCTGGCGGCCCTTGCTCCAATCGGTCGCGCTCCGTACCCTCCTCGCCACATGCAACGACGCACTACCCACCCCGCGAGCGCAGCGGCCCCTACCGGCCTGGCAGAGCCGCTTACCGCCCCTCCCCCGCGTCGGGCAACCCAAGTTACGACAACGGGCACTCGCCGCCTCGCACAGCGAACTGATGAGGTGCGGGACGGCTTTTACCGAACCTTCCCACGCAAGCTGCTGGTCAGCGCGCTCGGGGCAGGATCCTACCTCGGCGATTGCACCGACGCGGAGGACGAGCGTTACCGGCTGGCACTGCGCGAATCGATCACGCTCGGCGTCAACGTCATCGACACGGCGAGCAACTATCGCTGCCAGCGCTCGGAGCGTGTCGTCGGGCATGCGGTGGTCGAGGCGATCGCCGCGGGAGAAGTGCGGCGCGACGAAGTGCTCGTGTGCACAAAGGGGGGATACGTCGCCCTCGATGGAGAGCCGCCGCCGAGTCGCGAGGCGTATGATGAGTGGCTCCAGGAAAACCTGTTCGCGCCGGGCATCCTGACACCGAATGACCTCGCGCGTGGCGGACATTCGCTGAACCGGGACTTCCTGGCCCACCAGCTCGCGCAGAGCAGACGGAACCTCGGGCTGAAGACCATCGACCTCTACTACCTGCACAATCCCGAGGAGCAGCTGCTCACCCTCGATCGCGCGGCGTTTCGCACGCTCATGCACGAGGCGTTCACCTTGCTCGAGGAACGCGCGCTTGCTGGCGATATCGTCGGCTACGGATGTGCCACCTGGAGTGGTTTTCGTGTGGGCCCGGAGCATCGGCAGCACCTGTCGCTGGCCGACCTCATGGCGATTGCCCGCGACGTGGGCGGAACGACGCATCACTTTCGTGGAATTCAGCTGCCGGTCAGTCTCGCGATGCCGGAGGCCGCGCGCGTGCCGACGCAGCAACTCGGCCGCAAGCTCGTGCCAGTGCTGGAGGCGGCCGATGCGCTCGGTGTGGGCGTGATCGCGAGTGCGCCGTTGATGCAGGGACGGCTCACCGCCAACCTGCCGAACGAGATGCACGCGCTGTTCCCGACGTGTACGACGGATGCGCAACGCGCGCTTCGGTTCGCATCGGCGCTGCCGGGTGTGGCCACCGTCCTCGTCGGGACACGGCAGGCGGAGCACGTGCGCGAAAACATCGCGGCCTGGAACGTGTCTGCGCCGGCCTGACGTGCCGATGCAAGGTGATCCGCCGAGTGGGCCGTCAGCGCATCACGCGTCTGGCGGCGGGTTCCGGAACCCGTGGCCCGATAGCGCCCCCCCGGGACCGCGTGCGCTGATACGAATGCTGCGCGAGCGGCGGCGCTCGGACGCCCGCATGCCGACACCACCGCGCGGGTCGTTTCCGATGACCACGCCGAGTATTGTCCGTCCGCGGGCAGAGGAGTCCGCTCGCACGGCGACCTGGATCGGGCACTCGACCATCCTGCTCCAGATGGGTGGCCTGAACGTGATCACCGATCCTGTGTTCAGTGAGCGGGCGTTTCCCGTGCAGTGGACCGGCCCGCAGCGGGTGATGCCGCCGGCGTTGTCGCTCGAGGAATTGCCGCCGATCGACGTCGTGCTGCTGTCGCACAGCCACTATGACCACCTCGACAAGCCCGCGACGAAATGGCTCGCGCGCCATCATCCTGACGCGACGTGGGTCGTGCCCCTCGGGCTGGACACGTACGTAAAGGGTTTCGGTGTGCGGACCGCGACCCCGATGGATTGGTGGGAGACGATCACCGTGAAAGGTCTCGCGGTGACGGCAACGCCCGCGCGGCACTTCAGCGCACGTCGGCTGGGCGATCGCAACAAGACACTCTGGTGCGGATATGCCATCGCGCTGGGAGGGCGACGTGCCTACTTCGCGGGCGACTCGGCATACCATCCGGAATTTCCAGCGATCGGTAAACGGTGCGGTCCGTTCGACCTGGTGATGATGCCGGTCGGCGCGTACGATCCGCGCTGGTTCATGCAGGTCGTGCACGTCGATCCGGAAGAAGCGGTGCAGGCATTCACGGATGTCGTTGCCGGGAGCGACACCGATGATGTTCCGATGATGCTCGGGATTCACTGGGGCACGTTCCGCCTGACCTCGGAGGCGATGGACGAGCCGCCCCGACGCACCACGGCGCGATGGAGGGCGGCGGGGCTACCTCCCGACCGGCTGTGGATCGCGTCCTTCGGCGAGACGCGACACTGGTGACGCGCGGCGCGGCCGAATCGTTATAGATTCAGCGGTTAGCGCTACTCCGACTGTTCGACCAGGTGCTCGCGGCCCTCTCTGACGGCCGCGATTTTCTTGACTGTAAGCGAGTTTGCAATGTCGCCTCTTCCGACAACTGTCGTCGTGCACAAGTTCGGCGGTGCTGCCCTGGCCGATGCCGACGCCATCGCAAACGTTGGCGACCTGCTGGTTGCCCAGTTGGGGGAATTGCGCCAGATCGTCGTGCCGTCTGCGCTACAGGGCGTGACGAACCAGCTCATCGAGGCGCGAAACTTCGCGGCAGCGGGTGAGCTCGCGCGCGCATGCGCGATTGCCGAACAGCTGCGTGAACGGCACCACCGCGTGGCAGCGGGCGTGCTGGGCGCGACGGCGTCGCCCGAAGCGCGCGACACCCTGCTCACGACGATCGATGCCGCGTTCGACGCGCTTCACGTCCAGCTGTCGACGATGCAGGGCGCCGATAGCACGAGTCCCGTGTCCGACGCGGTGCTGGCACACGGCGAACGACTCGCGGCGCAGATACTCTCGGCCATGCTCCGCCAACGGTCGGTGGCAGCGACGATAGTCGACGGCACAGCCGTGATACACACTGACGGCCGACACGGAAATGCCGCGCCCGATCTCGCGCGCACCGACGCGGAAGCGCCACGCGTCATCGAGGCGGCGTTCGAGAACGCACGCGTTGTCGTGGTGCCGGGGTTCATCGGCGGGAGTGCATCGGGAGACGTCGTCACGCTCAGCCGTGGTGGCTCCGACCTCACTGCCGCGGTGCTTGCACGGGCGATGCAGGCCCGTGAGGTCACGCTATGGAAAGACGTGCCGGGGTGCATGACGGCGGATCCACGCATCGTGCCGGAAGCGCGGGTGGTTCCGCTGCTCGATGCGCGCGAGGCGTCGGAACTGGCGTACTATGGAGCGAAGGTCCTGCATCCGCGAACGCTCCTGCCACTGCGCGTGGGGACGACGTTGCGCCTTCGTCCGTTTGCCGATCCCGCCGCGGCGGGAACGACGATCGTCGTGGGCAGGACGGCGCGCGGCGCGCCGGTGCGCGCGATCTCCGGCATTTCGGATCAGGCGCTCGTGACGGTGAGTGGAACAGGCATGCTCGGCGTCCCGGGTGTTGCGGCACGCGTGTTTGGCGCACTGGTTGATTCACGGATATCTGTCTCCATGATTTCGCAGGCGTCGTCGGAGCAGTCGATCTGCTTCACGATTCCAGGCGATCGCGCAAACGAGGTGGAAGGACTGTTGCGCGAGGCGTTTGCGGCGGAGCTGGAGCGACGGGAGGTGGAGGAGATCAGCGTGCGCGCGGGACTGACGACCGTGGCGGTGGTCGGCTCGGGCATGGCGCGCACACCGGGCATTGCCGCGAGGATCTTCAATGCGGTCGCGCACGCCGACGTGAACATCATCGCCATTGCGCAGGGCGCGTCGGAGCGCAACGTGTCGTTCGTGGTCGACGCGAAAGAAGCCGCGGCGGCGGTCCGTGCAGTGCACAGCACCTTCCGTCTCGACAAGGTCGGTGGCGGCCGAGCGGTGCGGCGCGCCGAGCCGGTCGACATTGTGCTGCTGGGTCTGGGACGCGTGGCGCAGGAGCTCGTGACACAGTTCATGACGCTGGGCGTGCGCAATGCGAACGCGATGCGCATCGTCGGCATCATCGATCGCAGCGGGTATGTGTTCCAGCCGCGTGGGATCACGAGCCGACAGCTCGCGGCGCTCGTGCGGCGCAAGCAGGTGGGCGTGGAGCTGAAGAATGCGCCGACCGGGCGTGCGTCATCCGCGCTGGACGCGGTGAACTTCATCGCGACGCATGCCTTGCATCGTCCGGTGCTCGTGGACGTCGCGAGCGGCGATACGTCGCCTGCACTATCGAGTGCGATTGCGCATGGCATGGATCTCGTGCTCGCGAACAAGGCGCCGCTGGCATCGTCGATGTCGGCGTCGCGAGCAATTCTTCAGGAGGCACGGAGTCGCGGTCGCCGCGTGCTGCACGAGGCAACCGTGGGAGCGGGCCTCCCGGTGATCGACACGCTCCAGCAGCTCAACGCGTCGGGCGATCGTGTCGACAGTGTCGACAGCTCGCCGTCGGGTACGATGGGGTTCCTGTTCAGCGAGATGGGTCGTGGGCGCAAGTTTTCCGAGATCGTGCGCGATGCGATGACGCGTGGCTATACCGAGCCCGATCCGCGGGACGACCTCAGTGGACTCGATGTCGCGCGGAAGGGGCTGATTCTCGCGCGCATGCTGGGCTACACGGGCGAGATGGGGGATGTGAACCTCGAATCGCTCGTTCCAGATGCTTTGCGCGATGTGACGACGGCAGAATTTCTCGAGCTGCTGCCTACATGCGACAGTGCATGGGCGCAGCGGGTGGCCGATGCGCGGGCGCGTGGCGAGGTGCTTCGCTATCGCGCGCGCGCGACGCGGGGGGGCGTGCGGGTGGGGCTCGCGAGCGTACCTGTGGGAAGCGCGCTGGCGTCGCTCGACGGCACTGACAATCTCTTCGTGTTCACGACGGCAAGGTACCGGGAGCGTCCGCTTGTGGTGTCCGGTCCGGGCGCGGGCGTGGCGGTGACCGCGGCCGGCGTGCTCGGTGATGTCCTGCGCCTGACGGCGACGTGACCTCCGTTCCTCGGTATCGCGCGACGTCGCCGGGAAGCATCGGCAACGTGGGCCCGGGTCTCGACGTACTCGGCTGTGCGATTGCGGGTGCGCGCGATGAAGTGATCGCGGAATGGAGCGACACGCCGGGAGTAACGGTGCTGGATCCCGGGCACCCGGACTTGCCGACGTCGATCGAGCGGCACACAGCCGCCATCGCGGCAGGGGCGGTGATGAAACTCATTGCCGATTCCGGGCAGTCAATGACCGCTCCGGGGGTGGCACTCACGGTGCGGAAGGGGCTGCCGCTCTCGGGTGGGCAGGGGGGAAGCGCGGCGTCGGCGGTTGCGGGTGCGGCGGCGACGGCGGCGTTGCTCGGCGCGCCCCTTGATACGAAACAATTGCTCGCCTGCTGCCTCGTTGCGGAAGCGCGCGTCGCCGGCGCTCATCTGGACAACATTGCGCCAGCGCTGCTCGGGGGCATCGTGCTGGTTCGGTCGATCGACCCGATCGACATCATCCAGTTGCCGGTTCCCACGGGACTTCGACTGGTGATCGTGCATCCGGATCAGCGGCTGTCGACGTCGACATCACGGAGCGCATTGCCGTCGTCCGTGGCGCTTCCGGCGGTCACGCACCAACTCGCACACGTGGCGGCGATGGTCGCCGCGTGCTTCCTGGACGACCTCACGCTGTTCGGGCGAGCGATCGATGATCGCATTGCCGAGCCGGCGCGCGCGCACCTGCTGCCGGGATTCGCGGCTGCCAAGCGCGCGGCGATGGACGCTGGTGCGCTCGGTGCGTCGATCTCGGGATCGGGTCCGACGACATTTGCGATTACGGACAGTCGCGAGCACGCGGAGCGTGTGGCGGCCGCAATGACGGCCTCGTATACCCGGGACGGAATTGCCAGCACGGCGGCTGTCACCACGATCGCCGAGCAGGGCACGCTGGTCCACGCACTCTAAACCACAACTCCACATGATCGTTCGTTGTCCGGATTGCGGCGCTGAATCGAGCACACGGACGTCGCAGTCGGCCTGCGACAACTGCGACGGTCTGCTCGCCGTGGAGCATACGCCGACGATGACCGGCAGCGACCTGCGGACGCTCTTTGACGATCGCGCGTCCGCGGCGAGGCGAACGGCCGGCGCGCTGGATCGGTCCGGCGTCTGGCGCTTCCGCGAGATCGTGCTCGATGCCTCGGCGGAGGAGGTCGTCAGTCATCCCGAAGGCAACACACCGCTGTTGTCTCGTCCGGCGGTGGCGGAGTATGCCGGCGTCGACGGCCTGTTGCTGAAGCACGAGGGGCACAACCCGACCGGGTCATTCAAGGATCGCGGCATGACGGTGGCGGTCACGCAGGCGCGTCGCATCGGCGCGCGCGCGGTCGCATGTGCGTCGACGGGCAATACCTCGGCATCACTGAGTGCCTATGCGGCGCAGGCGGGGATTCCGTCGTTCGTATTCGTGCCCGAGGGGCGTGTCGCGGCGGGCAAGCTCGCGCAGACCGTGGCGTACGGCGCGCGCACGCTCCAGATCCGGGGTGACTTCGACGACTGCCTCCGCCTCGCACGCGACGCGAGCGAGCAGCTCGGCGTCTATCTGGTGAACTCGGTGAACCCGTTCCGAATTGAAGGACAGAAGACGATCGTGCTCGAGATGCTCCAGCAGCTGGAGTGGAACGCGCCCGACTGGATTGCGTTGCCAGCCGGGAACCTCGGCAATACCTCGGCGTTCGGAAAGGCGCTGCACGAAGCGCATCGATTCGGCCTCATCGATCGCATTCCGCGTTTGCTTGCGGTCCAGGCCGCGGGAGCAGCACCGTTCGCGCAGGCGTATCGCGAACAGTTCATCAAGCGGATCAGTGTGCGGGCGGAAACGCGCGCGACGGCGATTCGCATTGGGGATCCCGCGTCATGGGAGCGGGCGGTGCGTGCAATGGCGGCAACGAATGGTGTCGTGGAGTCTGTCACCGACGAAGAGATCTTCGCCGCCAAGGCGGTGGTGGACCGGTGCGGTGTAGGCTGTGAGCCGGCGAGTGCGGCGAGTGTGGCTGGTGTGCGTGCGCTGGCGGCGCGTGGAGAGATCAGGCGAGGTGATCGCGTAGTGGCCATGCTCACTGGCCATCTGTTGAAAGATCCTGGCGGTGGCGTTGCGCCGGATCAGTCTACGCCGCTGACGGCCAGCGAGGCGCTGAAGCTCGTTGAACAGGTGATCTCTGCGTAGAGATCGTGCGGTCTGACAAGGGCGGAACTGCAATTCACCACGGAGGTCGCAGAGGTCGCAGAGGAAAGCGGAACAAAAAGAGTTTTTTGCCGACCGTCATAAAGGGTGTGGGTGCGACACCTCTTGCCTTGAGCAGTCCTCCGCGTCCTCTGCGACCTCTGTGGTAAATCGCTGTTCAAGGCCGGTGTAAATCGCTGTTCAAGGGCCCGGTGGTAAATCGCGGTTCAATCGCAGTTCAAGAGAATCCAGCTAGTCACGGATTCCAGTCCGCGAGAAAAAGATTCGTTTCGCCGGCCTTTGCATCGTGCCGATTCGATGCCCAGACCAGCTTCTTCCCGTCGGGGCTGAACATGGGGAAGCCATCGAACGACTTTTCCGTCGTAATCTGCTCGAGGCCCGTGCCGTCGAGGTTCACGAGGAAGAGATCAAAGTTGCCGCTGCGCGGCTGACGATAGTTCGACGAAAAAATCAGGCGCTTGCCGTCGGGGGTCCACGAGGGACCAAAATTGGCGCCGCCGAGCCGAGTGATTTGGTGCTGGTCGCTGCCGTCGGCGTTCATGATCCACAGTTCCATGCGATTCGGGCGAACCAGCCGCTCGGCGAGCAGGTCACGGTACACGGTGAGCGAATCGCCGGTGGGGTGCCAGGCGCGGTAGACGATTTTCGTCCCATCGGGCGACCACCAGGGGCCGCCGTCGTAGCCCGGCGTCATCGTGAGCTTCTTCAGGTTCGATCCATCCACGTTCATCGTGTAGATGTCGAGATCGCCGTCCTTCAGTGACGTGAACACGAGCTTCTTTCCGTCGGGCGACACGACACCCTCGGCCGTATACACGCCGTAGTTCGTGAGACGATGCAGCTCGCTTCCATCGGGGCGCGCGGTGTAGATGTCGTACGGATCCAGCCGCCATACATAGCCCTTCGATGGGTCCGGTTTCGGCGGGCAATCCTGCTGCTCGGCGTGCGATGAACCGAACAGGATGCGCTGGTCGTTCTCGTAGAAGAAGCCGCACGTCGTCTTGCCCGAGCCGGTGGATACGTGGCGCAGTCCGGAGCCGTCGACGTTCATGACGAACTCCTGGTCGCATGGGCGGCCGTCGCGTGTGCTCTGGAAGATCAGCCGTTGGCCGTCGCCACTGAAGTAGGCTTCGGCGTTCTCGCCGCCGTTCGTGAGCTGACGGATGTTCCCGAGATGGCGTTCACCGGCGGATGGTGAGATGGTGACAACCGCGGGGGAATGGGAGCAGGAGGCGAGCCCCGCCACGGCGATCGCGGCGAGCAGGAGTGTGCGGTGTGAAGACATGGACCCAATGTAAAACAGGCGCCTTGGAAGGCGCCCGTTAATGACGACCGTCAGGGCTTGCGATCAGGGCGGCCGGCCGTGACGTCTGCCGTTGCAGGCTTGGTCTCCTTCGCCTGTGGCATCGAGGCGGCGAGGGTGAACAGGTCCTTCTGCGAGTTCCCCTTCTCCATGAGATCCAACGCCGTCTTCAAGGGCGCGTCGAACTTCAGGTCGTGCCGCTTGGCTGTGGAATCACCGCCCATGAGTTGCGCGACACGCTGGTCCAGCAGGCGGTCGATGTAGCGCGATGCGCTGTCGTACTGCGCACGCTCCACCTTCACGCCCTTTGCCACGATCCGCCGGAACAGCTCGTCGCGCCACGCCGGCTGCACCGTGAAGTTCGGCTTGGCCGTGCGCGACAGTTCCAGCGAGTAATCGTACAGCGTGACGTAAACGTCCTGCGACTTGGGCGCGAGCGCTTTCGCCAGGTTCTGCTCCGCCGTGGTGAGCGTGTCGTCGCGCACGAGGACGTCCGGCGCCACCCCACCGCCACCGTACACGAGACGGCCGACATCGGAGCGAAACGCGGGGCGGGCCTTCTTCTTTGCTTCCGTTTCGAGGGAGTCCGGCTGCGCCTCGACGAACCGTCCGTTGACGAACTTCCGCTCACGCTGGATGCTGCGGCCACTCGGCGTATACCACTTGGCCGTTGTGATCTTGAGCGCATAGCCGCCATCGAGCGGGAAAAGCGTCTGCACGAGACCCTTGCCGAAACTCGTCTGTCCGACGAGGAGCGCACGGTCATGATCCTGGAGCGCACCCGCGACGATCTCACTCGCCGACGCGGAGTACTCGTCCGTGAGCACGGCGAGCGGAAGGTTCGGAAATGCCGGCGCCGTGCGCGTGCCGTAGCTCTGCGTTTCGTTCGCCCGTGAACGGACGCTGACGATCTCCTGTCCGCTCTTGAGGAACAGGTTCGACATCACGATGCTCTGCTCGAGGATGCCACCGGGGTTGCCGCGCATGTCGAGGATGACGCCCTTGACGCCTTCCTTCTGGAGCGCCGAAACGGCCGCCTTCACTTCCTCGGCAGCCGTTTCATTGAAGCGTTGGACGGGCAGGTAGCCGATGCGATTGTCGAGCACGATCGCGTACGGCACCGCAGGTATGCGGATGATCTGGCGCGTGAACGTCGTGGTGATCGGCTCGGGCACACCGGGACGACCGAACTTCACCGTGACCTTCGTGCCTTCCTTGCCGATGAGGTAATCCGAGACCTGCTGCGTGGACCACCCGTGCGTGGACAACGTGTCGACATTGAGGATACGGTCGCCGTCACGAACGCCCGCGGCTTCGGCCGGTGTGTGCGGGAACACCTTGCTGATGGTGATCGACTCGCCCTGCTTCTCGATCTGCATGCCGATGCCGGCGTACTTGCCGTTCGTCTGCTGGGAGAAGCTGGCCAGCTCCTTCGGTGAAAAGAGCTCGCTGTAGGGATCGTTGAGCTCCTTCACGAGGCCCTTGGCCGCCTTCTCGTAGAGCGCGGCCGAACTGACGGTGTCGACGAAGCGCTGCGAAACCAGGCTGAGCACCTGCTCAAGGACGCGCGCTCCGTCGGCGGTCGTCCTGTCCTGCATGAGAAAGGCGCCGCCGAAAACCGGCAGTGACGCAATGGCAATGGCGATGAGCGCTAAGCGACGACGTTGCATGTAGCAGAACCTGCTGTTGAGGAATCGTGCCCTGTTGAGTACGCGCAGCCACCGCATGTTGTTCCGTGAGCAAGCTGAATGCCTCAGTCCGGCGGACGCGACCGCGCGGACTCGCTGCTGTCCCGAACGGCCTTCCATGTCACGAAGCGTCCCTCGCGAAAGCGCTTCCGCGTGAGCCGGATGCCCGTGGTGGTGATCACGATCGTGTACGCCTCGCCGTCGATCTCGATCTCGCGACGGAGTGGCGCTGAGAGTCTGGTCGTCATTCGATGTTCATTCCGTTCACGTCACGCGGGTCGCGAGCCGAGCATGTAGTCCACGAACCACTCGCGCTGCTGCTGTCGCATCACGGCGTTTCTGAGGACGCCCGCGGCGATCAACATATCGTGCGCCGGCTGCAGCACCCTCTGGAGGTGCGACGGGTATTTCTGGGTGAGTGGCAACTGCGCCGCGAGCTTCATGAGCCCAATGCGCCACGTCAGGCGCTCCTCGGCGCGCGCCACCTCCAGCAAACGATAGAGGCGTCGCGCCACCGGCGACGCGAGCGACCAATAGCAGGCGGTGGAGAGGCTCACCACATGCCCCGCCAGCAGGTTCTCCCGCACGACGGCGGAAAGAACCACCCGTGCGACTCCTGGTTCGGCTGTCGAGATGGGATGAAAGAGCGGTAGCTGCTCGCGATCCATCACGCGCCGCCGCTCGATGGTCACGCCGGTCAGGAGCGTGAAGCGCACCGGCGCCGCGTCGCTGCCGGCCGTCTCGTACATGCCCTGCGACTCCAGCGTTGTCCGCTCCAGGCGAGCGAGCGCGCCGCGGAGCTGATCGTAGGTGCGTCCGTCCACGCGGCGCCCCATCGAACGCAGGAACGCATGCAGGGTGAACGAGACGGCGCCGTCCGCCGGCCTGTCGGCCTCCGCGAACCGACGCAGAAGTTCGACGTAGACGTCCTGGTCGAACGTCCCCGGCATCCGCTCGCCCGGGCTGGGCAGCACGCGCCAGCGGTTTCCCGCATCGTCCGAGTAGACGATGGTGTCGTCGTCGGCCGAATCGCTCAGCCGAAAGAGGGGCAATGCCTCGAGGGATCGATCGAGGTCGATGCTCCTGGTGGGTGCCCGACGCCGCGCGACCAGGCTCATTCCCAATTCAGCGCACCGGAACGGTCTGGCCCGTCACTGCGCGCGCATCCTCGGAGCAGAGCCAGAGCACCACCTTCGCCACATCCTCCCGCGAGACATACGCGGCGTCCGCACCCATGGCCGCGACGTTGGCTGCCGTCCGGATGGACGTTGGGGCAACCGCATTGGCGCGCACGCCCCGGGGCGCCTCCTCCTGGGCGATGGATTGCATCAACGCGACCAGGGCGCTCTTCGACGCCGCATATGCCGAGATGCCGGCGGTCTTTCCGCCGGGGAGCACGGCCTCCGAGGCGAAGAACACGAGCGCGCCCTTCGACGAGCGCAGCATCGGTAAAAAGGCGCGTGCGGTGAGGTATGCCGTCGTCGCGTTCAGCGCGAACTGGCGGTTCCAGAGTGCGGCGTCACTTTCGACGAGTTGACCACTCGACACGAATCCCCCCGCGAGATGCACGACGGCGTGAACCCGTCCCCCCGTCGCGTCACGCACGCGCTCCGCGAGCGCGGCCACCGCATTCTCATCCGTGAGGTCGACGCCGAGTCCGGCGGCGCGACGCCCCGCGGCCACGAGGGCGTCAGCGCGCGCGCGGGCTTGGCTCTCCTGCCGGTCGACGAGGAAGACACGGGCCCCCAAGTCGGCAAACGCCGAGGCCACCGCCTCGCCGACCTGTCCCTCTCGCCCCACTCCCGTGAGCACGACACTGCGCCCGGCGAAGTCCATTCAGCTCCTTGTGGGACCGGTCGCCAGCGCGACGTCGCAAACCGGACTCGGCCCTCGTGGCATGAAGTATGTGATGCCGAAGCGTCAAATGCGAAAACTTCTCAGGGTAAAACGCGTCGGCGTCGTGGCTGTGGTTCTCCTGTTCGTGTCGCTGGCGCTGATCGGGATCCTGTCGATCACGCGGGGCACGCCCGTACAGGCGGTGGTTGCCATCGGGAAGCAGAGCGGCCCTCCGGCGATCACCGATTCGCTCTTCTCGCGCATAATGGGGCTCTACACCGGGCTCCAGATGACGCCCGGAAATGCGGCGGAGCTGGTCGACAATGGTGTCGTGTACGATCGTATGTGGAAGGATCTTCGCGCGGCGAAACACACGATCACCGTCCAGATGTACTACTCGCAGCCGGGTGCGGTGGCGGATACGATGGCGGTGATCCTCAAGGAGCGAGCGAAGGCAGGTGTTCGCGTGCTCTTCGTGCTCGACGCCTTCGGCTCCATGAACCTGAAGCGGGACTGGGCCGACAGCATCCGCGCGGCGGGGGTGGAGATCGGACTGCTGCGCCAGCCGCACTGGTACGCGCTGCACAATGTCTCGGACCGCTCGCACGTGCGCGTGGTGGTGGTCGATGGCGAGGTTGGCTATACGGGCGGGTTCGGACTCGCCGACTACTGGCTGGGCGACGGGCGGCATCCCGACCAGTGGCGGGACAGCAACGTGCGATTCGAAGGGCCGTCGGTGATGGGGCTCCAGGCGGCGTTCGCGTCCGCATGGGCCGAGTGTACCGGAGAGCTCATTGCGGGTGATGTCTTCTTTCCGAAGAAGGCGTTCGAGAGCGTGGACGGCGGAATGAAGGCGGGCATCTTTTTCTCGTCGCCGACCACTGGCAGCACGCCGGCGGAACGGTTCATCGCGTTGTCCGTTGCGAGTGCGCGACGGACGCTCTACGTGTCCAACTCCTACTTCGTGCCCGACGACGATTTCCGGAAGCTGCTCGAGGGTGCGCGAAAGCGGGGGGTGGACGTCCGCATCCTCACGGTGAGCCAGGAAACCGACGTGAAGAGCACGTGGTGGGCCGGCCGCTCACGCTACGAGCAGCTGCTGAAGGCGGGCGTCCGCATCTACGAGTATCAGCCCGCGATGATGCACTCGAAGACATTCATTATCGACGGGATGTGGGGCTCGGTGGGGTCGATGAACTTCGACAATCGATCACTGGCGTTCAACAACGAGTCGAACTTCGTGTTCCTCGACGCGCCGTTTGGTGCGAAGATGGATTCCGTGTTCGCGGACGACCTCACGCGCTCGAAGGAGATTACGCTGACGGAGTTCAGCAAGCGGCCGTGGTATGATCGCGTGGTCGAGAATGGGGCGGCGCTGCTTTCTCGGGTGCTTTAGGACGTAGCCAAACAGCGGAACTGCGATTCACCACAGAGGTCACGGAGGTCACCGAGGACTGCAACGGCTTTTGATTGCGCAGGGACACGATGCGCAGCGCCACAATGCTCTTGCTTTCCTCCGTGTTCTCTGTGTCCTCCGTAGTAAGTCGCTCTTGAGCCGCTGTGGCAACTCGCTACCGAATATCCGCCCGCCCAAGCGCCGCCCGAACGGCCTCGCGCATGGCGACCAGTGCCTCATCGCGCGCCGCGGGGGAGTCATCACGCACATGAATCTCGATGCCATCCGCCACGGGCACACGCCGCCAGCTGGCCGAGCGGTCGTCGTCGGTATTGCGGACCGCGAGATCGGCGTGTGCACCGAGGGCGGGAGCCAGCGATGCCGCGACGCGACGCTCGAGGATGTCGCCGGTGACCTCGGTCATCTCGCTCTTGATCAGCCCCAGCGTCGCGCCCTCGCGTTGCCGGATCTTGATGGCGAGGAGTTGCAGGAGGTGCCGGTAGTTGTACGTCGCTGCCGTGCCGGCACCTTCGGGGCGGGCGAGCAGGCCGTTCGCCACGTAGAACCGCACCGACCGCGCGCTGGGCGCGGAGCGGGCAGAGGCGTTCGTCGGGCGAATACCGGCGGCGTCGACGAGAGCGGTGACGTGCGCTGCGAGACCCCGGGCATTCCACGGAGCGTGGCGGGAGTGCGCACGCAGCAGCGCAACGGGAGAGGCGGTCGGTTCCGGCATAGCGGCGGAAGTTAACAGGAAAGGGGTGAAGCCGTTGGGCCCCACCCCCTTCGCAATGCCTGGTGCAAATCGGGCTAGCGGCGCTTGGCCTTGGCGCCCTTCTTCGCCGTCTTCCTTGCAGGCGCCTGCTTCGCGGCAGACTTCTTGGCGGGCGCCTTCTTCGCGGTAGCCTTTTTCGCAGGCGTCTTCTTCGCAGGCGTCTTCTTCGCAGGCGTCTTCTTCGCAGCGACTTTTTTGACGGGTGCTTTCTTCGCAGGAGCCGCCTTTTTCGTCGGGGCCTTCTTTGCTTGAGCGACCTTCTTCGCCGGAGCCGCCTTCTTCGCCGGGGTGGCTTTCCTGGCGGCAGCCTTGTGCGCTGGTGCCGCGGCCTTCGCGGGAGCCATTGCTGCCTTGGCGGGGGCACTGGGCTTCGCCGCGGAGCCCTTGCTGCCTGAGCTTCCACCGGAGGCCGGGAAGGCCGAGCCGCGATTTACCGACGTCTGGTTGCCAGGGTCCTTGATGGCCGGATGCTTTGAGGCGGTCACCTGCTCTTTCCGTGGACTGGCCGGCTTCGGAGCGGGAGTCGACGGCGGATTGATGGGCCGCCCACTGCCGCCCGACTTTGGCGCGCGCGCCACGACGAGGGGGCTCTCCTCCTCTTCGTCGTCCGCATCCACGACTGGCGTGGCGAGACCTTCCTCGTCATCCTCTTCGGCATCGTCGGTGCTGTCCCACAGGTCGTCGCTGTCATCCTTGTGGGTCGTCCACCCGCCATCCTCCTCGTCATCGTCGTCGTAGGACGACGAACCGCCGCCGCCGCCCCCGCCGCCGTAGCCGAGATCATCGACGTCATCGTCGCGATCGGAGAATCGGAGCTCTTCGTTCAACTCGTCACCGCGCGGCATCACCGCCTCCTCTGGAGATAGGACAGTCGGACCTTCGTCGATCGGTCGATGTCGCGGCCTCGCCTGCACGACATGTGCCCTTCGCAGGCGCGCCACCGTTCCGGATACAATGGCTTGTAGTGCCCAGCGCGGAATCCGTCAAGGAAGCCCTCGGGCGGAGCAGGGAGGACGGCAGACCGCACGTCGCGGTTATTGGACGTGCTCCAGAAGGACAACGCAGCAGGTGTGCACTCCCCAAACGAACGCCGACGCGCGGCGGCAGCGCGCCTTGCGCGAATGAAACCGATCTGCCGTCCCCAGTCTGCAGTCCCCGTATCAGTCCACGACCGCCGCTTCCGGCGAAATGCCGTGGGGGAAATGCATTGACGAACGTACGCGAAGCGCTATAAACCGTTGTCAGTGCTGTAATTTGGATGACTGCCTCGTGTCCGACGCATTCATTCTCAACGACCTGCCGACATGCCGAAAATCCTTATTCTGTTCGCTGACCAGGACACCGCGATGGTGACGGCGGTGGCCGACGGCGCGCGCTCCGTTCGTTTCAGTGAAGTGGAGACGCGTCGCGTGGATGCCGGCGGGCAGCGGGGTGGTGAATTCACACCGGATGTCCATCGACTGCTCTCTGGTGTCGAGGAGCTTGTTGCATTCGACGCCATCGTGCTCGGCACGTCGGCACGTGGAGCGCTTCATCCGGCGTTGCAGCGCGTGATCGATCAGGCCGCGCGCGCACTACCGGCGGAGTCGTGGCAGAACAAGGTCGGCTCCGCGTTCGTCACTGTACCAGACGCCGGCGACCATGCTATCGACCTCTGGCCGGCGCTCGCCACGCTCGGGGACATGGGGATGCTCGTGGTGTCGCCAGCGGGCGGGGACGCGAACGCAGCGCACGCGCTGGGGACGCGCGTTGCCCAGGTCGTGGGATGGGTCACACACGCGCGGTCACACCACCAGCACGCGCACTGAACTCTAGTCCTTCGTCGGATCGATGAAGGTGAGTGTCTTGCGGCGACGGACGATGCGCGAGAGCGCCTTGAAGACGTCGGGATCGAGCAGTGTTCCGATCTTCGTTTCCAGGTGGGCGAGCGTTTCCGCCGCCGACATCGCGTCGCGGAATGCGCGCTGCGACGTGAGTGCGTCGAAGGCATCGCACGCGGCGAGGATGCGTCCGCCGATGGTGATCTGCTCGCCGACGAGTCCGCGTGGATAGCCCGAGCCGTCGTAATGCTCGTGATGGTCGCCGACGTACTCGAACGCGATCGGCATGTGCTTCAGCGGCGCGAGGATCTCCATCCCGATCCGCACGTGGTCCTTCACGTGATCGAACTCCTCCGGCGTGAGCGGGCCGGGCTTGTTCAGGACCTCCTGACGAATGCCGATCTTCCCGACGTCATGGAGCCGTCCGGCCAGTCGAACATTCTCCACCAGGTCGGCGCTCAACCCGAGGGTTTCGCCGACCGATGCTGCGAGGTCGGCCACGCGCTGGGAGTGCCCGCGGAGGTAGACGTCCTTGGCCTCCATCGCGTTGATGAGCGTGTCGGCGATGCCGAGTGCGAGCGCGCGGAGGGCATTCTTTTCGCTCTCGAGCTCGTCGGACCGTGCGGCGACTTCGTCGCGGATGAGCACCTCGACCCTTCGGCGCTCGATCTCGAGACGACGGCGATGCGTTACGCGGATGACGGTCCGCTCCAATTCCGCCAGCTCGACCGGTTTCACGAGGTAATCCATGGCACCGCGTGCCAGGGCCGTCGTCGCCGTCGTCGCGTCATTCACCGCGGTGAGCATGACGACCGCGAGGTCAGTGTCGATGGCGAGGGCTTCGGTCAGCACGTCGAGGCCGGACATCACGGGCATGCGGATGTCGCACAACATGACCTGGAACCGTTCCTCCCGAACGCGGTCGAGCGCCTCGGCGCCGGACATCACCGGAATGGTGTCGTAACCCCTCGTGCGCAGGAAGCGTGAGAGGGCAACGCCCACGGCCTCCTCGTCATCGACGATGAGGACGCGCGTTGGATGTTGCGAGGCGGGTACCTTTGGTGCGGGCGCGCCTTTCGGGAGGGGAGCTGCGGCGTCGGGGTGCATTTTGGCAGGTGGTACAGCGATTATCGGTCCGCTCGGCGCAATCCATAACAACCTGGCGTTCCAGCGAACGCCAGCAACCCCCGCGTTCGCTACTTTTTCGGCGCGTGTGCGGCCGCGACTGCGGCGTCGATGTCGTTCTTGTGGAGCAGGTATTCCTTCAGGCCGGCGGAGCGTTCGGTGGCCTCGGCAGCGAGGAGCTTTGCGTCGGCATCCTTGGCGCGCGATGCGTTTCCTTCCATGCGGGCGGCCTTTGCCTTGAGGATGAGCCCCAGGAGGTGGTTCGGCTTCGCGGCGAGGATCGTATCGGCCTGGGCGCGCGCGAGAGCGGTGTCGCCGCCAACCTCGCCGATTCTGCCGAGGTCGTAGCGCTGGTCGAGGTTGAGCGGGGCGAGCATTTCGTAGGCGGCGATCGCCATGGGCATGAAGGTCCGCACGTTTTCCGTACGGCCGGCTTCGACCTCGGTCATGATGCGATCGTAGAGCCGTTCGGCGCGCTGCTCGGGCGTGAGCTGGCTGATATCCGGTGCGCGCGGCATGGCGCCGGGGGGCCCACCAGGGGCGGTGCCGGCGGTCGCTCCCGCGTCGACGACTGGCTCAGTGACCGAATTGCCGCGGGCCCCGAACCGTTGACCCACCACGAGCGCGATGAGCGCAACGAGGGCGATGGCGGCGACCGCCCAGGGGAGCATACCGGCCATGCCGCGCGAGGGCGCGGAGGTCATGCCGGCGGGCGTGCCGCAGCGGTGGCAGTAGCGCGCGCCGGGCGTGAGCGCTGCGGAGCAGGTCGCGCAGCTCGCACCGGCGAGCGCCGTGCCGCAGGTGGAGCAGAAACGACCGGACGCGGGCGCTCCGCATGAAGGACAGGGTGTCGTCATGGGTCCAAACTAACAGTCTGACTGTCTGACAGTCTGACCCGCTCGCCGCTGCGCGGCGGCTCGTCTGACAGCGGGTCAACTGACTGGTCTGACAGCTATTCCAGATACACAACCGGGTAGATGCGCCGCTTTTGCCACCAGCCGGCTTACGGAAACACTTCTCGCCCAGCCAAGGGGACCGAGTCGTGTAGGCAACAGCGCTCAGACTTCAGTTGACCCGCTGTCTGACAGTCGGATCGTCAGACTGCTGGACTTTCAGTTAGTCAGATCCAGAGTATCTTGAGCGCGTGATCGAATCTCCCGTACCGCTGCCCGACCTCAAGGACGCTTCCCCCAAGGATGTCCTCGCGCTGGCGCGGCGACTCAACGTCGCGTTCCTGCGCCTGCAGTTCACCGACATTCTCGGCATCAACAAGAACGTCGAGCTGCCGGCGAGCCAGTTCGAGAAGGCGCTGGCCGGCGACATCATGTTCGACGGCTCCAGCATCGAGGGCTTCGTGCGCATCGAGGAGAGCGACATGCTCCTCGCGCCGGATCTCTCCACGTTTCGCGTGTTCCCGTGGGGCGATCCCGAGCATCGCGTCGCCCGTGTCATCTGTGACGTGAACCTCGCGGACGGTTCGCCCTTTCCCGGCGATCCGCGCGGTGCGCTGAAGCGGGTGATCGCCGACGCGGATTCCATGGGCTACACGATGAAGGCCGGCATGGAAGCCGAGTTCTTCATGTTCAAGCGTGGTCCGAATGGGGAGACGACGACGCAGACGCACGACGTGGGCGCCTACTTCGACCTTGCCCCGGTGGACCTGGGGGAAGAGGCCCGGCGCGCGGTGGTGCAGGACCTCGAGCTGATGGGATTCGAGGTGGAGGCGGCGCACCACGAAGTGGCGCACGGGCAGCACGAAATTGATTTCCGCTATGCGGACGCGCTCACCACGGCCGACAACATCGCGACGTTCCGCTTCGTCGTGAAAGTCGTTGCGCAGCGCTTCGGTCTGGCCGCGTCGTTCATGCCGAAGCCGATCTTCGGGCAGAACGGGAGCGGGATGCACACGCATCAGTCGCTTTTCAAGGGGAACGCCAATGCGTTCTGGGACAAGGGCGCGCAGTGGGAGTTGAGCGAGACAGCGCTGCACTACATCGGTGGCCTGTTGCGCCATGCGCGTGGCACGTGTGCCATCACGAATCCGCTCGTCAATTCGTACAAGCGGCTGGTGCCGGGCTATGAGGCACCCGTGAATGTTGCGTGGAGCATGCGCAACCGGTCGCCGATGCTTCGCATTCCGGAGCGTCGTGGGCTGGGCACGCGGGTAGAGCATCGTGTCCCCGATCCGGCGGCGAATCCGTATCTCGCGCTCGCGGTGATGCTGGCGAGTGGGCTCGATGGCGTGCGGACGAAGGCCGACTACCGCGAGCCGGTGAACGAGAACATCTGGGAGATGAGCCACCGTGAGAAGCGGCGGCTACGCATCGATGACCTGCCGCAGGATCTCAAAGAGGCGTGCGACGAGATGGAGAAGGATGCGGTGGTCACAGCTGCACTGGGCGAGCACATCACCCAGCAGTTTCTTGCGGCCAAGCGACAGGAATGGCGCGAATATGTCGCGCAGGTCACGCCGTGGGAGCTGGACAGCTACCTGGCGAAGTACTGAGGATACTTGCGCAGACGCCAGGACAGGGGCACGCCACGACGCCTGGTATCCGAACGAACGTGCTCGTACACAAAAGCACTCAGCCCCGTGACCAGCGCTCCGAGGCTCCACCCCCCGAGGACGTCGGTCGACCAGTGCACGTCCAGGTACACGCGGCTGCCGTGTGACGTGAGGAACGAATGATATCCGGCCGGGCTGCACTCACGGCAAGGTATTGCACGGCATCTCCTGGTTCAGAATATCCCGAAGCCGAGCGGGCATCGGCATGGTGCGCGTCGCGATGTCGTTAGGTCCGGCGCTGTCGATCTCCCTGATCGCAGCGAGCACGGCGCGGACGATGACCGGGTCAAACTGGGTACCGGCGCAGCGCAGCAGCTCCGCGCGCGCGCGGGAGGGAGAATACGCCTCCTTGTAGCTCCGCCGATCGAGCATGGCGCAGTACGCGTCCACGACCGCGACGATTCGCGAAGCGACGGGAATCTGATTCCCTGCGCGCCCGTCGGGGTAACCGGAGCCGTCGAAGCGCTCATGATGGTAGAGCACCGCTTCCGCGACATTCGCCAGCGCCGGAATTTCGTTGAGCATGTCATACCCGATCCGGACATGACTCTCGACATGTGCGCGTTCCTCGGGCAGGAGCGGTCCCGGTTTGTTCAGGACGCTCTGCTGCACGCCGATCTTGCCGACGTCGTGCAGCAAGGCCGCGCAGGCGGCGACGTGCTTCTCGTCGTCCGTGAGGGCAAGGCGTTCGGCTGCGAGTCGTGCGTACTGCGACACCTGCTCGCAATGATCGCGTGTGTACGGATCCTGTCGCTCGACGCACTCGGCAAGCAGCGCAAGCACGGCGGCGTAGGCATGGTCGCGGGTCTCGCACGTATCGGATGCCGTGCGAGCGAGCGGTGGAAAGGTACTCCGACGAGACTCTGTGTTTCGCATACGCCGGTTCCGGGAGATAGTGGGACCCGAAAAGGCATAAGGCATACCCCGAACGCGATTGGTGAGGTGAGTCACAAGCACGCAGTGTCGCGCGACATCAAAGGCAGTCTGACAGTAGCTTTCGGCCGCGTTGAATGAAGGCGATCGAGGATAGCGTGCACACGTTCCTCCGACGTCCTGGTCCGACATCGGATTGTTCCGCAGATCCGCCAACTGTCGTCGCGGTGACGCAGTTCCAAAACAGCGTGAACCGCCTCGACAGTTGGCTGAAAGAACGGAAAGAACGGACATCGGACAATGACGCATGACACTCCGCCAGTTGCTACCGTCCTCGGGAAGACACCAATAGCATCTCCGCGATCGCCCACGTCGAGTCGCTCGTGGCGGTAAGGGCGACGCCAACCGTGTGACCGCACGTTGGGCCGCACCGCCAATCCACGAATGCGACGGCGGTGCGCCCGGTGCGGCTGAAGCCGATCGGCGACATCCGCACCGCCCCCGACGCATCCGCATGCGTCACGCGAAAGCGGATCCATTCCGAGACATCCGCGTCGGCGGGAGGGACATCACCGGCATCCGCCTCGAGCAGCATCGCGCGCCCCTGCGCTACGGCGCGCAGGTCGAAGGGCGCGGCGGCGCGGGCGAGGAGATCGTCACGCGAATCGCGCGCCTCGGTCGAGTCGCCCCTCGCCCACCACAGCGTCTCGACACCCCAGCGCGAGGCGAGATCACCGCACTCCGGTTGCGTGCAGGCGCTATCGAGCGGCGTCGTCGCCACGGCAACGACCCGATTGGTCGTGTTCACATAGACCGACTCGGCGATGGCGCGATATACAGCGATCGCCCGTGGTGAGGTGCTGGGAGATGGAGAGATCTCCACCACGGGAGCGTGGGGGCTGCAGGCGGCGAGACTGAACAGCGTTGCAACAAGAACAAAACGACGCATGGATCCCAGGGCTCAGTGCACTGCGTTGGCCGCGCTCACAACACCCGCCAGAGCAGGTGCGTCGCGTGTTCCTTCAGGCGGTCCATCGCTCCGCGCTTCCGGAAGGTGGCGAGATCAATCTCGTCGGCATGCGCGATATCGTCCAGAAACTGATGCTCCAGCGTGCCGGCCAGCGCGTCATCGAGCATAAGGAGCACGGTCTCCTCATTGAACGAGAGCGATCGATTGTCCGCGTTCATGCTGCCGGCGGCACCCCATTGGCCGTCTACCACGAGCGTCTTGGCATGCATCATCGTCTGCCGGTATTCATAGATCCGCACACCGGCGTCGAGCAGTTCCTCGTACCTGGCGCGGCTCGCGTACAAGGTGCTCTTCACGTCCGACGACATGCCTGCTGTGAGCACGCGCGTGTCGACACCACGACGTGCGGCGTCGGCGATCAACACGCGAAATTCCTTGTCGGGCACAAAATAGGAATTCGTGATGTAGAGGCGTTTCCGTGCGCTCGCGATGGAGAGTGCGAAGAACCGTTCAGCCTCGGTGCTGCCCACCGAGGGCGAGCAGTGCAGCAGTCCGGCAACCGCGCCGTCGCTCTCCTCCTCGCTGGGGGGAAAGAGCAGGTCGCCCACCAGCAGGTCGCCGGTCGTCTCGGCCCAGCACGCGACAAACCCCGCCTGAAGCTGCCGCACCGCCGGGCCGGTGAAGCGGACATTCGAATCGCGCCACTGATCCTTGTCGCGTCCGTTGCCGAACCACTTGTCCGAGATGCCGAACCCGCCCGTGTATCCGATGCGGCCGTCGACGCATACCACACGCATGTGCGCCCGGTTCTGCAGCGTGCGCATGGCGACGAGATTGAGCGGGCGAAACGACTCCGCCTTCACGCCCGCGGCAGTGAGTGCAGCGATGTACTGCTTCTTGAATGAGCTGCCAAAGGCATCGTAGAGCAGCATGACTTGCACGCCCGCCCTTGCCCGCTCGACGAGGATCTCGCGCAGCATGTCCGCCATGCGACCCTCCTCGCAGTAGTACATCTGCATCGTGATCGACTCGCGTGCCGCGCGCAGATCGGCCCAGAGGCGAGGATACGTCTCGTCGCCATTGGTGAAGACCTCGACGAGATGCCCGGGCGCGAGCGGCGTCTTGGTCACCAGCTCCATAGCGTCTCGAAACGCGCGACTGTCGACCGGCGGCTGATTGCCGGGCGGCCGCGTGCCGACGTGACAGACGGGCGTGCCCTTCACGGCACTCAACAGGCCCATGAAAGCGAGCAGGCCGGCGAGCAACCCGAAGAGCAGAAAAGCGATGCTGGAGATGTGCATGCGCGCCACCGTGGCAAGAAGTGTGGCTACTTCGGGAAAGCCACGAGCGCGAGCGGAACAGGGCGCAACCCCTCCCAGTCATGCACGACACCATCAGCGCCACGAATGCGGAGGCGCGCACTGATGCCGCCATCGAGGAGCATGGCGTCACGACAGCCGAGTGCGCCGAGCACTGCGCCCATCTCGGGAACGGTGAGCCCCAGCGGCACGAAGTGCAGTGCGGCTCCCGCGGCGTCGAAGCGGGTGATCGCAACGACCAGATGTCCGTCTCGGGTGAGGCAGATGCCCGCGCGGGCATCGCGATGCCCGACGTCGATGCCGCGGCCACTCGCGCGCAGTGGCGGAAGAATGCTGTCGCCGCCCATGACGGCCGGATAGGACTGGAAGGCCCAACGCACACCGCGGCGGATCGACGTTCCCAGCACATCGTCTGCGCGAATCCAGCGCAACGCGCCGGTGGAGTCCTGCATCAGGGCGGCAGAGAGAGGACCGCGTTGAGGCGGAAGCCAGCGTCGACCGTTCACTGTGACCCACCCCCACGGCATGCTCACGGCGAACTGCCCCGCGTTCACGGCAAGTACCGCGTCGGTCGGTGTGCGTGCGAGTGTCCACGCGGCCTCGCGGTTTTCGGTAAAGGCGGTGTCGAGAGACAGGTGAATGAGAGCCGGGTCGACTCGCGCGACGATGAGCCGAGTGCGCCATGCCTCGCCGGATCCAGTCAACTGGAGCTCGGACCAAGCCACGCCACTCACTCCCCGCTTCCAGCGCGCGGCCGATGCGAGCGGCGTGTTGCGCCACACGACAGGCGCGGACGACGACGACCAGAAGGTGCGCCATTCCCCACGCGTATCACGCACGGCGAGAGTGGAGGATGGCAACGGGGCGTCCTGCGCGATCGCAGGACGCCCCTGGAGCACCAGCGCGGCGATCAGCGCCGCGCGACTGAACGTCACAGCGCCCGTTTGACCTTCTCGAGGTCACCCTGGCGCTTCTTCACCGCATCCATCTCCTCGTCGCCATAGCGAACCGCAGCACCCTGGCCCGCCATCCGGTTCATGATCGAAAGCGCGCGTTCCTTGGCCTGGAGGTAGCGAACCTGCTCCAGGCCACTAGCCTGCGCTCCCTGCGTGACGGCGCGCGCCTCGAGCGTACGCAGCCGGTCGTCGATGGCGGCGATGTCCTTCTGCAACTGCTCCTCCTGCATGAGCGACGCCGGCATTGCGGGCGCCTTGCCGCACTTGGCGTCCGTCGCCACGCTGTCCTTCTTCAGCTCCGGATAGATATCTTCGCCGGTCAGCTCCTTCATCATTGCCTGCTGCGCCTTTGCCAACGCGGCGGCATCCTGCTTCTGCTGGGCGTCCGCCATCGCCTTGGCGTAGTTCATCATGACGAGCTGCGCCTTGGCCATGAAAAGCGGGTCGGACTGCATGGCCGCGACCCTCTTGTCCATGCGGTCACTGCGTGCCTCGGCGAGGGAGCTTAACGACGCGTCGCGGCAATCCATGATCTTGCTGTTGCCTTCATTGTACGCCCGATGCACGGGCGCATTCTTCTCCTGAAGCGCCGAGAGCTCCTTGCTCTTGCTCTCGCGCTGCGCCTGGATGGCGTCGCGCTCGACGAGGATGCGATCGGCGGCCTGGGCGCCGGTGATCACCTTGCCGAGGAGGTCGTCGGTCAGCTGTTCGCCGGGTGCGATGGGTGCGGCCTTTTCCGCCGCCTTTTCAGCGACCTTCTCCTTTGCCTTGTTGAGGAGCCCACCGAACTGGGCGTGGGCGGCGGAGGGAAGGGCGAACACGAGCGCCGACGCGACGAGCAGTGATCCGAGGTGGGAAATACGAGTCATGTTCTTCACCATGCGATATGGGGGCGACACATCCGGCGATCTGGTCCGTACTGCGAACAGTGAGAAAGTACGAGAAGGCGCGTAACTCGCCAGCGGGACTATTTGGTCGCCCGCCGAAGGCGCATTCAGCTCGCCGTTGCCATCGTGGCGAGAAGCGATATCCCTGAGGCCCGCTGCGGCGGATACTCCGCCTACGCCATTGGAGACATTCATGTCCGCGCCTTCCCGGGTCCTGACCGCCGCCCTGGTCACGATCGCGCTCGACTCTTCGTCCCTCGCTGCCCAGGTTACGGGGCACTCCGCTCATGGCGCGAGCCGTGCCGCCGCGGCGCCCGGAGCGAAAGGCTACTACTCGTTCGGCTTCCGTCCCGGCGAACGCGTGGCAGATGTCACCGTCGTGGATATCGGGGGCCGGGTGTCGCCCCTGGCGGAACTCTCCGGCTCCAAGGGCGCCGTGATCGTCATCCGCGACACCGAGTGCCCAGTGACGCAGCGCTACTCGCCGCGACTCGCGGAGCTCGAACAGGAGTATGGACCGCAGGGGTACACGTTCAGCTACGTCGACGTCACGCCGCATTCGCGCGACGAAGCGAAGGCCGACGCGGCGAAGTACGGGCTCCACGGACGGACGATTCTCGATGCCGACCACAAGGCGGTGAATGCCCTGCGTGCCGGATCGGCGGCCGAGGCGTTCGTCATCGACGCAGGCGGCACCCTCAGGTATCGCGGTGCCATCGACGACCAGTACGGCATCGACTTCCATCGTGAAGCACCGATGATGAACTACCTGCGCGAGTCGCTCGCGCGGGTGTCGTCCGGCCGCGAGATCGTGCGACGGCAGACGGATGCCCCGGGATGCGTGTTGTCCACGGACCAGGTGGCGAACGGCAGCGAGCGCGCCGTGACCTACCACAATCGCATCAACCGCCTCGTGGCGGAGAATTGCCAGAGCTGTCATCGCGCCGAGGGAAATGCGCCGATGCCGCTGGATACGTACAAGCAGGTGTCGGAGCGACGCGCGACCATCGAGTACATGACAAAGTCCGGTCGCATGCCGCCCTGGTTCGCGCACCGGAAGGTCGGTGAGTGGGCGAACGACCGGTCGCTGTCGGAGCGTGCCCTCAAGGATCTGCTCACCTGGGCGCACAACGGGGCACCGGCCCGTGGTGTCGCCTGCAAAGCCGGACAGTCTCGTGCGAAAGACTGGTGCGCAGTAGGCGCACGCCCCTGCGAGTGGCGGCGCTGCTGGCGCTGCTCGCGGCTTCCGCAGGGGCTCAGCCGTCGCTGTCCTATTCGGTGCGAACGCTGGATGGCGCGGCGCTGCGCGTCGGCGCAGGCGAGCTGCCCACCGTGGTCGCCGTCTTCGCGACATGGTGCACGACGTGTCGTGGCGAGTTCACCGTCCTGGATTCGCTGCACGACGCGCTGAAGAGCCGCGGCATTCGCGTCCTCGCACTCAGCGTTGACGAAGCCGACGATTCGCACGTGCAGCGCTATACGTCGGCGCGAAGGACTCGGGTGCTCGTGGCGCGTCGGGTGCTGCGGGGCGGACGTTCGGTACGGTCGGTGTGCCCGAAGCGTATCTCGTCGATGCGAGGGGGATGGTGCGCTGGCATGGCCGCGGCGACATCCGAGCTGGCCTGCCCGCACTGGGCGCTGCGCTGGCGGCGCTGAAGCAGTAGCGACGCAGTACCGGGACGTAATGCATGGCGACGCCCTGCCATGCACCACCTTCGATTGCCGCCAGTCCAATCGGCACAGCCCGTCGGCGCTATTTCTCGCCGATGTCGCCGAGCATGCTGCCCTTCGCGACGAGTTGCGCAGCGAGCACGGTCTGGATCACCGAAGTGATCTGGTTCGCGGTGCCGTTCGCCGCGCCGCCATTCTCGCCCCCAGACACGGTGATGAGGCGTGCCTCCGCCAGCGCCGCCGCGATCTGCGGCGCGATGATTGGCAGCATCTCGATCTGGCGATAGCGGAAGTAGCTCTCGCCGCCGGCCGCGATGGCCTTGTTGACCTTCTCGATGCTCTCCGCCTGTGCCGATGCGACGACGCGAATGCGAATGGCCTCAGCGTCCGCTGCCGCCTGCGCGGTGATCGTGACCCGCTCCGCATCCGCGCGCGCCTGGGCGATCTGGGTTGCCTCGAGCTCGGCGATGCGCTGCACGCCCATTGCTTCCTGGCGCTTCGCTTCCGCCTGCGCGATGAGTGCGGCGTTGCCGGCTTTCGTTTGCTCCAGTTCGCGCTGGCGATCGGAGATGATGCGTTCAGCTTCGATCGTTGCTTCCTTCGCGCGACGGGCTTGCTGCGCCTGGACGATGTCAGCTGTCGCCTGTGCTTCTGCGGCCGACATACGGCGGCGCGCGTCCGCCACCTCGGACTGCACGACCTTGATGTTGAGCGAGTTGAAGATGAGCCCGAGGTCTGTGAGTTCGCGGGAGCACGCCTTGCGGATGATGACAGCGAGCGGATCGTCGTCGTCCTCGAGCGTGTCCATGTTCGTGGCGCCGTCGGTGACCGTGAGCGCGCGCGGTGCCGCGACGGCGAGTGCGGTGGTCGAGCCGCCGCCGGAGCCGATCCGTGGCGCGGTGCGCGCCGAGAAGAGCTGGTCGTGCGTGAGCAGGTTGAAGGCGCGGCGGGCCGAGCTCGGGAGCAGGTCGGTGAGCGTGTTGACCTGGTCGGCCTCGGGCTTGGCGAAGAAGCGATTCGCGGCGGTCTTGATGAGGACGTCCGTGTCGCCGACGGAGACGATCGCGCTCGCGAGGACGCGCACCTTGATCGGCTGTGGCGTGCCGTTCTCGTCGAGGTCCGCGGTTTGGTCGGTGATGTCGAGGTCGACGTTGATCACCTTGCTCGAAATCGTGGTGCCGGTGGTGAGCAACGGGATTTCCTTCGACTTGCCAGGTCCACGATAGATGACCGTGCCGCCGGCGAGCCAGCTTACCAGCCGGATGGTTCCGGCTTCGACGTTGCGGAGAAAAGAGGCAACGATGATCGGAATGATGAACAGCACGGCAACGAGGACTGCACCTGCGACCGCAATGGCGTTCATGGTTTTGACTGTGGGAAGAGGGAGTTCACCGCGTGGGCGACGTCACCGTGCATCGTCCGCGTGCCGCGTCCACTTCGGCGATGCGCACCATGTCGCCGGATCGGATCCGGGTGCCACGTGCGCGCTCGTCGGGTGAGAGAGTAGCGAGAAGTTGAATGACCTGACCATCGACGTCGACGGCGACGAGGCCGCAGCCGTTGGCATCGAAGGCCGTGACCGCCCGGGCTTCGTCCTCGATGCTGGATTCCAGGGTGGTCGCCGCGCGCGATTCGAACCGGAAGAGAAAGCGCCAGAGCGGGCCGACGAGCGCGGTCTCGAAGATCGCGGCGGCGAGTATGCCGGCGCCGAGTTGCCAGGGCTCGCCGAGTGGGGCGCTGATGATGCCGCCAGCCCCGAATCCGACCATGAGGGAGAAGAGGACGCGCGGGGAGAGCAGGGACGTCCAGCGCCATCCGCCGCCGGCGGGCATATGGACGCCAATTGCGCTGCTCTGTGCTTCTGAACCGTGCCCATGTCCCGCGTGGCCGTGTCCCGCGTGCCCGTGTCCGGCGTGGCCGGTTCCCGCATGGCTGCCGTGGGAAAGGCCGCCAATGCCCATAATGCCAAGTCCCACGGCGCCTGTCGCCAGCGAGACCAAGTAGAGATCCATACTCTTAGAGATACTGCCGGGTGAGCCGGTTAGTAAGGACGTATACGACCCACGCCATGCTCATCAATTTCTCCAAGTCCATTTCGTGCGCCGCCGGCCTTGTGCTTGTCTTGTCGGGAGTCGGCTGGGCGCAATCACCGGCGCAGCGACACGCCGCACTCCTCGATCCCGCCCGGCCGAACTTTTCCGCGCGCGCGCCCGCTACAGTCACCGCCGATGTCGAGACATCCATCGGGACGTTCACGCTCGAGCTCATTCGAGACTGGGCGCCGCGCGGCGTCGACCGATTCTATAATCTTGCGCGAGGCGGCTACTACGACGACTCGCGCTTCTATCGCGTTATCGCAGGATTCATCGCGCAGTTCGGCATCGCCGGTGATCCCGCCGTTGCGCGAGCGTGGAGCCAGCGTCGCCTGCCTGCGGATCCCATCCGCGAGCACAACGTGCGCGGCACGATTGCCTTTGCGCAGTACAAGCCGACCGACCGCACGACGAACGTATTCATCAACCTGCGCGACAACCCGGAACTCGACACGCTGCGTTTCGCGCCGATCGGTCGGGTCGTGAAGGGCATGGAGATCGTCGACAGCCTCTACGCGTACTACGGCGAATTCCCTGCCGCCGATGCGCCGCTCGGCAACCCGAAGCGGTTCGCGCGGGAGTCGAACCGGTACCTCAACGAGAAATTTCCAAAGCTCGATCGCGTCATTCGGGTGATCATCCGGTCGGACACACTGCATCGGCGGAACCAGTCCCAATGACTCCGTATGCGCGGTGACATATGGGTGGCTCGAGTCCAGCCCGGGCGTGGGGAACTATGGGTTCCGCGCTTCCAAGCGGTACACGTCGGCCGGTGGATTTCGCCTCATGTTGTGTTCGGGTTGTGGTGGTGAATCGTGAGGAAGGCGGCACGCTGTGGCCTCGAGCGCCGAGTCGCGTCCTCGACCGATGCTCGGCCGCTTTGGACGCTGCGCGCAGATTATCAAGCGTGTGCTTGCTGGTTTATCTAAACCGCCGCGGCGCGCATGGCCGCCAACTACAAGCGATGCACGGTGTTATAGGGCCGCTGCGGCGGTGCCCTGTCGTTATCCAGCAAGATCTTGCAGCTTTATCTGCGGCATGCTGGATATTGTGACCGCATAATGGGCGTTATGCCGCAGAAACTCTGCCAATGATTTGGGATGTGGAGTCGCACTCTTGGTCCGCCAAGTCGCCGAGCGGTGTTCGCGCGCACTCCGCGGCGCACCGGCCCCGTGCTTACGGGACGCTGCGGGGAGCGGGCCGGCCGCACCGGACAACACAGATCGCGATGCACTCCTCAGGTCGGCGCCACGAGCATATGGCGGGCCAACCCTCGCGCTTTTCGCTACGCGCCGCGTCTTGCCCTGTGCACCGAGCACACGCCCTCTACATCCGCGCCATAACTCATCGTTGCTGCGGACAAGGGCCGCTATGGTGGCAGCGGCTTCGCCGCTGCATCTTATGAGACGCCCTTGCCGCAGAACTTCGCGTTATGTTGCAACCGGCTCCGGGAAACGTTAAGTTGTTGTGGCACTGGAACTTCCAATCGCCGGACGAGGCACTGATGAGTGATACTGTCGAACT
>JBKJUW010000096.1:0-58777 GCA_046589725.1 Gemmatimonadaceae bacterium | reverse complement strand
CCGTCGAATCGCCTCTGCGATGATCCAGCTCCTGGATCGATCATGAGTCGCAGCCAGCCGGTCCGCAGCAAGGAGATCCTGCTCGGGGAGCGTGATTGCGATGCGCGCGTAGGGCTTTGGCATATCGCATATTACTGAGTAATACTTCCGGGGAGAAGCCCGCAGTTCATTCCTGCGCGTCTCATTCGTCCACGGTATCGACGTCGGCGATGCGACCATCCGCCGTAAGGTGCACGAGCAGCATCACCGTTCCACGCGACGTCATCATGCGGTAGTAGCGCACCTGCGCCACCTTCGCGTCGTGTCGCTCGATTTCGCGGCCGGTTACATCCGACATGCCGGCGTATTGCAGCGACACAAGATTCTTCGCCGGGCGCCAGCCATTCGTCCCGAAGTCGCGTCGCACGCCGTCCGTCACACCCGTTGCCGACGTCCACTCGGCCCCGTCAGCACCCATGGCGCGAAGCACCGCCTCGAGTCGACGGTCGAGTGCGACGTCGGCGCTCCGTGCCGCGGGAAGATCCCTAAATACCGGGCCGATGCGCGGCGCCGGGCGTGTCGTCGTCCCCTGCGGAATCGTGAAGCCGATGACCTCACCCGATGCGTCGCGGGCGACTCCGTAGCGAGCATTCCGTTCGACGGAGGCGATATGGTCCATGTCGGTGAACACGAACTCCTCGTCGGGCCGACCGCTGCTCATGGAGAAGAGGTGTCCGTCGTGCACCAGGGATGACTTCATGAAGTTGTTCGCCATCTCGTAGCGTCCCTGGAGGATGGCAACCTTCTCCTGCGCCTTCGCGTTCGGCACCGGCGGAACGAACGGGTGACTCGTCGGCCAGCCGTACTTCCTCGCGACGTATTCGCGAATGCGCGCCACCATCGGCGAGTCGTCATTCGCGTTGATCATGATGGCGACTCCCTGCCCCGACGACGCCGTCGCCGTGAGCTCCGCGTCGAATCCCTCGTCGCGGCCGTTGTGGTTGAAGCGGAGCGCCGCGCCCGAGTCGACGAGGAAGACGCCGAGTCCGTCGCCGTCGCGCTCGACCGTGAGCATGCGCCTTGCCATGGCGGGAGAGATCACCGTGGCCGACTGGCCGGCATTCGCCTTCTGCACTTCGATCGCGAATCGTGCGAGATCCGATGGTGTCGTCCAGAGTCCGGCCGCCGCCATCTCCGGATAGATGTGCGAGCGTCCGGGCACGATGGAGCCATCCTGATAGTGACCGGCAGCCGTGCCTACCGCGATCCTCCTCGGCAGCGGTTGCTCGTAGGTGCTGCGCATCATGCGCAGCGGAGCGAGCACGTTCACGCGCATGATCTCGGGAAAGGGCGTGCCGGTGACGTCCAGCATCATCTGCTGCATGATCGTATAGCCGCCGCCCGAGTAGTTCCAGCGCGCACCGGGCGTCGTGTCGTTGCGAATGGCGGGACTATTCGCGGGCGTGGTGCCGTCGAGCACCTGCACCAGCGTCGGCACCGCATCAGTCGTGGCGTAGCCCCCGAATCCGTGTACCGTCAGGCCGGCCGTGTGTGACAACAGCTCGCGGAGCGTCACCGGCCTCGCGGCGGTGTATGTGCTCGACGGAAGCTTCCACGTGTGCAGCGTGGCATTCACGTCGGCGTCGAGATTGAGCTTGTGCTGCTCCACCAGGCGCAGTGCGCCGAGTGCTGCGACCGCCTTGCTGATCGATCCGGCCTGGAAGAGCGTCGTGGTGTCGACGCGCCGGCCGCCGGCGCGGTCGGTGTAGCCATAAGCCCGTGCGTCGACGATGCGCCCTCCGTCGATGATCGCGATGGAGAGGCCGGCAACCTTGCGCTGGGTGATCTGCTTGAGGATGAAGGTGTCGAGATCATCCGTCGCCGAACGGCCGCCAGTGGCCAGAAATAGGAGGGCAAGCGGCGTGAGAAAGCGGAGCGAACGTACCATTGGGGCCTCGTAGTCAATCCAGCGCTTCAGGGAGCAACTCGTCTCTATCGATCACAAGACAATCTCCCGCGCCGCGGCGGGCAGGACGCGTCCGTCCAGGCGCACCACGTAGAGGTCCGGCGGCATGCGGTTCCGGGAGCGATCCCCGCGCTGGATGTCTGAGGGCGCAAAGAGCACTCGGCCAATCGCCATACCACGCAGGTACTCGCGGACGCGAGCGTACTCTTCGCCGAGCACGCGCGTTTCGGGGCGCAGGCGTCACGAACAGGTAGCCGTCGATGATCTCGTATCGCTGGCCGTCGTCCGGCAACCCATCGAGTATCTCGACAGTCAAATCGTGCCGTGCAGTGGCAGGCATGGCCATACAATACGCTCCTCGGCGATCAGTGGGCAAGGCGACATTCCTCCAGCATGCACGCCGCTGGATCCAGAGCGTCATCCCTTCCATGCGCGGTGAAACACATTCATGTCGGTGCGCGCACTCAAAGGCTGCGCGCCGCTAGGGAATGGTGATGGCCCGGCTGCGTCCCGGTTGTACGCTGATGCTCGTCAGGATCGTGAGCCCCGCACGCCTCAATGAGGAGGTGGACATTTAAATGTCACAGTTCTACATTTTCATGCCTATGCGTACAACCATCCGTCTCGACGATTCCCTGCTCCGGCAGGCGAAAGCCGCCGCCGCTGCCAGCGGACGGTCGCTCAACGACCTGATCTCGGACGCCGTGCGCGCTGCACTGGCGTCGCGTCCGACGCCGCGCCGAGTTGCCGAGGTGCCGACATACCGGGGGCACGGGCTCCAGCCCGGCGTTGATCTCGACGATTCCGCCGCCCTGCTCGACATCATGGGCGCCGGCCGACTCGGCTAGCCACGCACCATGTTCATCGCCGACGTCAACGTCCTCGTCTACGCCTTTCGCGCTGACTCGCCGCGACATCGCGAGTTTCGTGAGTGGCTCGAAGGCGTGATCGCGTCGTCCGAGGCGTTCGGGTTGTCCGAGCTCGTCCTCAGTGGTGTCCTTCGCGTGCTGACGCATCCGCGGGTCTTCAACCCCCCAACGCCCCCGCAGAAGGCCGTTGCGTTCGTGGAGGCGCTGCGCGCTCAGCCGAACGCCGTCTTGCTCCGCCCGGGCGATCGGCACTGGGAGATTTTCGTCGGCCTGTGCCGGAGTTCGTCTGCGAAGGGAAACCTGATTGCCGATGCCTATCACGCCGCGCTCGCCATTGAGCATGGCGCGGAGTGGGTCACCACGGACCGCGATTTTACGCGCTTTCCTGGTCTGCGACTCCGCCACCCGGGGGAGTAGCTCCCGTCCCCGGCGTGCATCCGAATCTGCCGATCACGGCAGGCGCGAATCGTCGTCGGCTCGTGCTCGGCGAATTACGATCCAGGAACTGGGCGAGACGTCCGCGTTTCATCGATGCGATCAGGTCGTGGTGAGGATCACCACCGCGCGGGCGCGGTCACTCCCCAGAAGGGTCTTGGACCCAGTACGACGTGCACGAAAGCCCAGCGACGACGGCTCGGACGTCAACACAGTTGGTTCTGTGCGTCGCACTTGAGACCAGGGTGCGTGAACGTTGAGTCATAATCCCAGGTAATCGCGCCTGAATCGCTCATCCTGACTCGCCGTTTCTGGAGGACCAAGTTCGTACGTGGTGCCACTGGTGCTCCACACCACGCAATCGGCTGCATCCAGGAGTGTCGGCACCTCATGCCCTGTCACGACGACGGCAGTTCCGTCGGATGCGAGCTCCCGGAACGCCCAGGTGAGCCGATCAGCATCTTGTGGCGCTATGCCGCGATAGGGCTCGTCCGCCAGGAGACAGCGCGGTCGCCGCGTGAAGACAGCCGCTATCTCGACTCGGCGAAGTTCACCGCCAGAGAGTGTCCATGGCTTACGATCGAGGAGCGACACGACTCCCATCCGTTCCGCCGCCAACTCCGGATCGAGGCCATCAAACTGTCGGTGGATCATGTCGAGCTGGGCCCGAACGGAGAACGCGTTGGACAACAGATCGTGATCAGGGAGATAGAACAGGCCGAGTTTGGCCAAGGTGGGTAAAGTCGCCGCCATGAATGCTTCGCCGTTCCAATGCACCGACCCTGTATCTGGCTGAACACGTCCCGCGGCGATCTTGAGCAGCGTTGATTTGCCAGCGCCGTTGCGGCCCAACAAGACCTTCAGTTGCCCCGGTACCGCTCGAAGAGACGCAGAGGAGAGAATGCGGCGGCCACTGAACGACTTGCCCACGCAGTCCGCCGTGAGTAGCGCCGTCATCTCATGGCTTCCCAACCCGCGCGGATCAGTAGCTCTCCTGCTACTGCCGGTGCGAGAAGCAACGGAGTAATCGCCGGGAGTGGTATGCCGAGGTTGGCGATGAAGACATGCTCTCGCATGCGCGCCGTTTGCACGAAGCCAAGAACTGTGGCGATAGCCATCACGCCAAGGCTCGTACCAAGCGGGAGATCCAGTGGATTCGCGCCCGCAAGGAGAAGCACGCTCGAAGTCAGCATGCGCGTGCCGAGCCAGACGTAAGCGCCGCGCGTGGCGAGCGCTCGAGATACGAGGCTGTTCAGGTACCCGGACCAAGGGAAAGAGATATGGCTTGCAACCCCACTCGATCCTGTCAGTGCCCTATTCCGGAACGCAAAGGGGCGCCGCGTCGTCCGCAGCGCCCCCCCCCACACAAACGCGAGCTAGAGGTTCTTCACCCGCACTCACTAAAACCACACACATGGCACTTCACGCACCCCTCAGCATACTCCAGCTGGCTCCCGCAATCCGGGCACGTTCCCATGAACGTCTCCCCGCCATTGTATGCCTCATAGCTCATCTGCGCTTGCGCCGCCTGTCCGCCACCCTGCCCTGACACGCGCGCTGGCGCGACTTCCGTCTGAACAACCGGCGACCCGAGCGACGGCGTCTCCAACCCGAGCAGGTTCTGCTGAATCCCCTGCTTGTCTCTCCACCACTCCTCGAGTGCCAGGCCGATCGCATCCGGCACCGACAGCACCTTGTTCGGTCCCAGGCCCACCGCGCGATCCGACGAGATGCCACGCAACTGACGGTGCACTTCCATCAGCGGGATCCCCGATCTTAGCGCCAGCGATATCAGTCGGCCCATTGCCTCAGCGTCGGCCATGGCGGATCCTCCCGCCTTGCCGAGCGTGATGAAGACCTCGAACGGCTGTCCCTTGTCGTCTTCCGTAAGGTGGACGAACATGGTGCCGAGCGGGGTTTCCTTGCGGATGGAGGTGGAGCGCAGCTTGTCGGGACGCGAACGCTTCGCGCGGCGCTGGAGCGTTTCGGCCTCGGCTTCGTAAACGGCCTTCTTGAGGCGATCGAGCTCCGCGTCCTTCTCGGCGAGGGTACCCATGAGCTCACCGATCTCGCGACGCTCAGCGCTGCTGAGCGGCTTGGCATCGCGCGAGGCGGCTGCCGTGGCGGTGGCACCAGTCGACAAGACCTGAGCATCACGCGAACCATCGCGATACACGGTGACGCCCTTGCACTTCATGTCATACGCCATCTCATAGATGGCGCGCACGTCTTCGACCGTTGCGGCGTGGCTGAAGTTGGTGGTCTTGCTGATGGCGGAGTCGCAGTGCAGCTGGAAAGCCGCCTGCATCTTCACGTGCCACTCGGGCGCGATGGCGTTCGCGGTGACGAACACCTTCTGCCACTTGGCCGGCACTTCGGGGAAGTTGATGTGACCCGACTTCGCGATGCGCTCCACGAGCTCGTCGCTGAACCAGCCTTCCTTCTTCGCGATGGCGACGAACTCCTCGTTGACGTCGGGCATCATGACGCCGGCCTGGTTGCGCATGAACGCCACCGCAAAAATCGGCTCGAGTCCGGAAGAGCAACCAGCGATGATCGAGATGGTGCCGGTAGGCGCGACGGTGGTGACGTTGCAGTTGCGCAGCAGCTGCATGGGACGAATGCGCTGACCCTTCTCGTCACGCGCGCAGGTGGCATCTGGGCCCCAGATGCTCTTCGCCCACTCGGGGAACGCGCCACGCTCGTGCGCGAGACGCTCGCTCTCCTTCTTGCTCTGCACGTCGAGGAACTCCATCACGCGACGGCCGAATTCCACGCCTTCCTTGGTATCATAGGCGATGCCGAGCTTGATGAGCGCATCGGCGAAGCCCATGACGCCGAGCCCGATGCGACGGATGCCCTTGGAGAGCGCGTCGATCTCGGGGAGCGGATACTTGTTGGCATCGATGATGTTGTCGAGCAGGTGCGTGCTGAGCTGGATGTCGCTCTTGAACGCAGCCCAGTCCATGACGCCATCGGTGACGTACAGCCCGACGTTGATGCTGCCGAGGTTGCAGACGTCGTACGGCAGGAGGGGCTGCTCGCCGCACGGGTTGGTCGCCTCGTAGGCGCCAAGGTGTGGCACGGGGTTGTAGCGATTGGCCTCGTCAATGAAGAAGCAGCCGGGCTCGCCGGTCTTCCACGCGCCCTGGATCATCCTGTCCCACACCATGTTCGCGTCGAGCTGGCCGACGACGGTGCCATTGGATGGATCGATGAGATCGTAGCTCCGCTTCTCCTTCACGGCCTGCATGAACTTGTCCGTGACGGCGAGCGAGATGTTGAAGTTGGTGATCTGGGTGAGGTCTTCCTTGCACGCGATGAACTCGAGGACGTCGGGATGGTCGATGCGCAGGATGCCCATGTTGGCGCCGCGACGAGTACCGCCCTGCTTCACGGCGTCGGTGCTGGCGTCGTACAGCTTCATGAAGCTGATCGGGCCGCTCGCGACACCGGTGGTGCTGCGCACCATGCTGCCCTTGCCGCGGAGCTTGGAGAAGCCAAAGCCCGTGCCGCCACCACTCTGATGAATGATGGCCATCGACTTCAGGGTGTCGTAGATGCCGTTGCGCCCATTGGCGAGGGCATCCTCGACGGGGAGGACGAAGCACGCAGAGAGCTGGCCGAGTGGGCGGCCGGCGTTCATGAGGGTCGGCGAGTTGGGCTCGAACCGGCGCTGCGTCATGAGCGCATAGAAGTCCGCGGCAACGGCTGCGACCTGGTCCTCAGTGGCTCCATATCGTGCATCAGGTTCAGCGACCACGGTTGCGACGCGCCAAAAGAGATCTTCGGGACTTTCGGTCGCGTGTCCGGTCTTGTCCTTGACGAGATATCGCTTCTCGAGGACGGTGCGCGCGTTGGACGACAGCGTCACGGGACCGGTGGGTGGCTGAACTGGCAGGGGCATGAGGCAACTTCTCCCGGTATTTGTATGGCTTCTGTGCGAAGACTGGGTCGCTCGCCGGCGGTGGGGGGCGGGGGGAGCATGTTACTCCCGCTCGTGTTTCCGCGCCAGTGGTGTTGTATCTCCTTTGAATATAACGAGTTGTGGTGCGTCGATCACTTTGTTGAAAAGGGAATTAGTAGCACGTTGAAAAACATGTGAGCGTGATTTGGCGAACATGTGTTTGTGAATCGGACGCCTTGAACCACGCACCGGAGCGCCGCAAATCGCTCGTACAACGGTGGTTAGCCGGCGGCGTATTTGTGCTGAGGGGTGCGTCGACGCACGAGCTCGTCGATCGATACTCGTATTCGGCTTGCTTGCATTCGCGAGTCAACCAGGCTAATCAAAGAGGTGACGCAGATCACAAAGATCTCCGTTCAAGAGTTTTCTGCGTCCCCTCCGTGATCCGCGTCACAAATCCCTTTCTGGCGTTTCATCTCTAGCCAGCGCGATGCACGCGCTGGAGCTCGAGATACGCATTCACGGTGTGCGTGATGCGGTCACGCTCCTGAGGTGTGGTCTCGCGAATCACTTTCGCCGGCACACCCACGACGAGGGAGTTCGGCGGAATGACCATGCCCTCGCGACACACGGCCCCTGCCCCGACGATGGTGCCTGTCCCCACAACGACGCCATTCAGCAGGATGGCGCCCATGCCAATGAGGCAGTCGGCATCGACGGTCGCGCCGTGGACGATCGCGCGATGACCGATCGCGACGCGCGCACCAATGCTGCACGGCATGCCGGCGTCGACGTGCACGATGGTGCCGTCCTGGATGTTGGAGTCTTCCCCGACGACGATGGCTTCGGTGTCGCCGCGCAGGACGGCGGTGGGCCACACGCTGACGCGCGCGCCGAGTGTCACGTCGCCGATGACGATGGCGGCGCTGTGGACGAATGCGCTCGGCGCAATGATGGGTGTCTTCATCTTGTGCCGTGTCATCAGAAGGAAAGACCGTACGCGAGATACGCGGCGACGGAGGACTTCACGAGATCACGGCCTGCGGTCGGGACGGCGAAGCCAACGCGAATGCCCTGCGGCGAATCCCAATCCAGCACCGCGGCCGACAGCATCAACTCGGCGCCGCTCGACGCGATCGTGTGGCCGATGAACGGAGGCTTCGAGCACGCGGTCGTGTAGAGCAGCGACTCGTGACACGTGGCGACGGCGGCATCGGTAAACGCAGTCACCGACGCGCGATCAAAGAAGAACGGGAGGAGACCGACTCCGCGTCCGCCGAGTGCGAGCGGCGCGCGATACTCCGCGGTGGCGCCAGCGGCGCGGGTGCCGAACACCGTGCCCGCGGGGAAGCCGCGCACACCAAACGTGCGGCGGCCCTCGCCAACGGAATAGCCGGGCACGAGCTGAATCGACGTGCCGCTCGTGCCGCCGATCGAAAAGGAGGACGACGTTCGACTATCAGCAGCGCCGCCGGCAAGCCGCAGCGCCAGCACGTGATGCGCGAAGCCCGGGAAGTCGAGGCTCTTGTATCCAGCCACCGTCCCAACGAGGCTCGTCGACGCCGAATACACCGCCGATCCCGATTGGGCGCGCACTCGACCGGTGAGTGCCAGCGAAACGCCGTCTTCCGGAGAAATGCTGAGCGACGGACGCTGAAGGTTCGACCACTGGCCACTCAGGAACGCGCTCGGAAAGGTGTAGTCACGCTTGTAGGCCGCGTTGTCGAGGGAAGCGAGCACACTGCCAGGGTCGGACACGAAGCTGCGGTGCTCCAGGCCGGTGCCGAGGGAGACCGCGGCGTAGCTCCGAACACGCGGCCGCGTAAATGACGCCGACAGTGCGCCAAACTGCACTTTCCGGAGCAGGGAGCCGATGGACGCGCCACCTGGACCGCTCGCGACGGTGCCTTCCAGTATGTAGTCCTGCAAGAGGCTCAGGTCGATGAACGGGCGACGAAAACCGGCGTAGCGGTAGGAAACGCTCGCCGCGGGAAAGGCGCCGTTCGTGGGAATGGAGGCCGATGCGTCATAGAGGTGGCGATACAGCACATCACGGCCGCTGGTCGTAAAGCCGAACCTCGTGCCGCGTCCTGGCGCGCGCTCGATCACCGGGTACCAGTACGTCGGGAGCACGCTCCGCTTGGCGGAATAGTTGTGGTAGTCTCCGGCCGCGAGGGGCTGGCTGTCGATTGGCGTAACCGCAGCGATGCCTGGCTGCGGCCCTGGGGCCGGCGCCGCGCTGGATGCGGAGTGAGGCGCGACGCCAATGTGATACCCGTTCGCGCGGAGCTCGATGGCGGCGATTAACGCGCCGTTCGGAGCAACCTCCGCGGAGTAGAGGCCTGCGGTGCCACAGCTCATTCCAAATTTGGAATGAGCGTCTGTGGCGAGGGGGGGCGCCCCTGATGAGGTGGCGCGTGCCGCTCCTGGTAAAGCGGCGCGTGCCGCACCTGATGATGTGACAGGAGACGCACCTGGCGGCGCGACGGACGAGGCTGGGACGCAGCTGATGAAGGCGCGAGCGCCGCGCCCGTCGGCGCGGACCGCTGCAACAGCGGGCGTACCATTCTCCTCACTCGTGTACAGCACGGACAGACCGTCCGGCTCCCAACTCGGCGACGCAATCAGAAACGGCCCCCGGTCGAGCACGCGCGCTGCACCGGTGACGAGGTCGAGCACCTCGAGCGAAAATGTGCCGCCATGCGTACGGTGCAGCACCGCGATGCTCGCGCCATCCGGCGACCAGCGTGGCTCGCTCCAGGTTTCGTCGGGATTGGCCTCGCGAAGAACGCGATGGGTCCGCGCGGTCGAGTCGAGCAGCACGAGACGCGAGCGACTCGGCGCGATCTGCACGGCGATGATGGTGCCGTCGCCGCGCACGTCGGGCTGCACCAGTCGCATGCCGTGTGTAAGGCGATGCTGCGCGCCGTCGCGCTCGACGTAGAGATCCGAGCGGATTTCGCTCGGCGACTCCAGCTCGAGCTGCGCAAACAGGAATCCCCCGCTGCGCAGCGGGACGCTTGGGCCGAGTGTGTTGCGTCGGCCGATGCGGCGTCGGGTTCCGTCGAGACGGAGGTTGTAAGCTGCACTCGTGGAGCGTCCATCATTGGCCGCGTAAACGAGCGCTGAGTCACCGAGCCACCGTGGGTCGAGAGCGTAGTAGCCATGTGCGGTCAATTCGCGCCAACCAGCAAGCGGGGCCTGACGTTCGCCAACGCTGCCCTGGATTGAATCGCGGAGCATCCCGAACGCGGATTGGAAGCTGGTACCGAACGCGATTTTCGCCTCGCGATTGAGCCAGTAGGGAATCAGCGCCGAGCTCTGCGCATCGACCAGCCGACGAATGGAGCTGTCGCCCCGCGTGCGCGCGAGGTAGTCGACGAAGAGCGCGCCGAACCCATACGCGCCGTTGCCGCCGGGAAAGAGCGGGGAGCCGAGGCTCAGGGCACTGAGATCCGGGAAGCGATGCTCCAGCGCTGCGGCGCGCGCATACATCGCAAACTCCGCATCCCTCAGCCGTCCGCCCTGGGTGAGGCGGGATTCATAGTAGACAGCGAGTCCCTCCGTCAGCCACGAGGGACCGTAGGAATTCGGAAACAGTGCGGGCGCGCGGCCGAACACATGCTGCGCCAGACTCCACACGCCGCCCACGCGATCGAGATGAAAGATGTGGGTGAGCTCGTGCGTGATGACGATGCCGAGCCAGTCTTCATTGAGCCGCAGTGCGCCGGCTTCGACAGGTGGTGTCGCGAACACGACGATGCGATTTGTCGGCGTGGGGGTGGCGTAGCCATTGGAGCGGTCGGCGTCGTCGGTGACGACGAGGTCGATGCGTCCGCGTGGTTCCTTCAGCTCGGCGGCGAGTTGAGCGTACGCACGTTCAGCGGCAGCACCCGCGACGCGGCCTTCACGTTCAAGACCAACGGGCACATGGACGTGAAAGTGCTCCGTTTCGAGCGTGAGGTAGCGGTGGTATGGCGCGGGCTGCGCGTGGAGGCTCGCGGCGGCGAGCAGAGCGGCGGCGATGAGCCTGGATGAAAAGCGGAAGAGCATTTTTACCGCGGAGGTCGCAGAGGACGCAGAGGAAAGCGGAAACCGCAACGAATTAAGGTCGACAACCAAGCATCGCTGCTCATCACGTAATGTTGCTCGGGCGGCGAGGACCTGAACAGTGCCGTCCTCTGCGTTCCTCTGCGCCCTCTGTGGTAAATCGCAGTTCCACCGTTCACCGCCGCTTAAAGCCTGTTCGCCCCAAGCGACCGAAAGTAATTCTCCAGCCCATCGGCAATACCGCGCGCATACCGCTCCTGATACTCGGGCATACGCAGCGCCGCTTCCTGGTCGGGCATGATCACGAACGCGCCTTCGCAGAGCACCGCCGGATACCAGGTGCCGCGCACCACGGCGAGGTTGTCGTAGTTGATGCCGAGGTCGCGCAGGCCCAGCTGCGATACGAGTCCAACCTGCACCTCGCGCGCGAGGGGCTCGGAGTGCGTGCGAAAGAAGTATGTCCCCGTGCCGTTGTTGGTGAACGGGTTCACCCCATCAGGAAAGGCATTCAGGTGAATCGACACGAACGCGTGCGCATTCGCGCGGCGCGCAATGATCGGACGGGCGCCGAGTGCGACGGGCGCGTCCGTTGTGCGGGTCATGACGACCCGGGCGCCGCGCTCTTCGAGCATTCGCTGGAGCCGCACGCCGACCGCGAGCACGGCGGTGGCTTCATAGAGTCCCGTCGGTCCGGTGGCGCCAATGGGAGGATGACCGGGATCGACCGCGATCGTGAGGCCGGCGAGTGGCCGCGAGGCGTCGATGGCGGGACGTCCGCGGAGCTTCAGCACGATCGCATTGTTCTCCCAGAGCACCAGGTAGCCATACGGCGCGGAGCGGAGGTTGACGGTGACGCGGGCGCGGTCGTCGCTGAGCTGGTTCCATTCGACCGTGCGAACGAGTGAATCGCTCGCGCCGTAGTTCACGATGTCGGTGTTGCCGCGCACGCCGTAGAGCGTGATCGCGATCGAACGCTCGCCTTCCTCGACGAACCAGGGCGGTCGCGGCCCGACGGGGATAATGACGTCCTCGCCGTGTGGGCTGCCGACGACCTTCATGTTGGAGGTCGTGCGACGGGGAGTGATGGTGGCGCTGGTCGGTCCGATGTCGGCGGTGTCGACGTAGACGTCGAGCTCGCGATCGAGCCGCACGCGGGCGAACCTGCCCTCACGCGCAACGAGCGGCACGACGGTGCCGGGCGTGAAGAACCACTTGTACGTCCCTCCCGGTGTGGGGCGACCGACGATGGTGACGTCGCTATCAGCCGATGACGACTGGCCGAGCTGCACGAGGCCGATGGGGTCGTTGCGCGTGAGCTGCGTGCGGAGCGAATCGATCCGAGAATTGAGCGCAGCGATAGTGTCGGCGCGCGAGGTCGGCAGGTTCTCGGGCTTATGCGCCGCCGGGTCCGTCTCGGCAAGCATTTCCGCCATCGACCGCAGGCGCACCGTGAGCGTTGCACGGGCGGTGTCGGCCCCGCGCGACGCGACGAGGTCATATCGCGGCGCGGTCTCAGGAGGATTGCCGACATACGCCATGAACGCGCCGTTGTTGTAGACGCGGGCAGGCACGCCGTTGATCGATAGGGTTGCTCGACCGCTGCCGACGGAGCCGAAGAGGAAGTTCGAATCGCGCGACGTGATCTGCTGGTTGGGCGCGGGATACTGGACGCGAACGGCGAGTGGTCCGTCGACGAGTGGTACGGCGGGCAGCGGCAGCGCCGGCGTCGAGCGGGTGGCGCCGGGTCCGGGCGCCGTACCTGGCGCCCTCACCGGCACCGGTGCGGGGGCGGGAGTGCCGGCACTGCAGGCAAGAGCGGCGGCGAGCGGTAGCGTGAGAGCAACGCGAGAGAGCAGCATCATGGAATGCTAGTGGGCGGTGAGGTTCCGTCCGAAGACGGGTGAGCACTGCAATTTCCGGTGCGGAGAAGTGGCGTCGTCGTACGAGGAGGAATGACGAGGTGTCATCCTCCTATCGTCGTATCGTCCTATCCTCCTATCGTCTACCCCCCCGGGCAAACGTTCGTCGCAGGTTTCAGTCCTCCCGATGACACCCGCCCTGCCGCGCGCTACTATGGGTGACCGGAACAAGGCTCGTACGTTGACGCCCCTGTTTCGTCATCCGTATATTCGCCGCCTCATGCCCGCCCCGTTGAATCCGTGACTCCTCTCGTCTCCTGCGCCTTCTGTGGCCGCGACAACGAGCCGATGTCCCGTTTCTGCATCGATTGTGGAAAGCCGATCTCCGCATCGGCCGCGCGCATCGTGCCCGCGTTCTCCACGGGCGCGGCGGCGGGTGGCGCGCACGGGTCGCCTCCCGTTGCTACGACCGCCGAGGTGCACTCGACGCCCGGAATACGAGCGACGCCCACAGGGCAGGCCGCTGCCTGCCCCAAGTGCGCCAAGAGCGTAGCGGCAGGACTGCCCTTTTGCGGGCACTGCGGTACGAAAGTCACGAGCGAGGTCAGCAACGGCACCTGCTGGACCTGCGGCAATGCCTATACGAAGGGAATCGACCTCTTCTGCGCTCGGTGCGGCACGCGCGTGGGAGAACGCGTCAGCATCGAGGTCAACCAGGCGTTCGGCACGCTCGTCATGGGTGCGAAGAGCCGAGAAGCTGGGCCCCGCCTTTCGCTCCTGAACGAAGCGGGCGACGTGACGTCGACCTTCGTTCTCGACCGCGGCGAGGCCGTTGTCGGGCGTGGCGACGCGGACATCAAGTTCGACGATGTGTTTCTCTCCCCGCTGCACGCACGCTTCGAGCTGCGCGACGGCGAGCTCTGGGTCCGCGACCTCGGCTCCCGCAATGGGACGTGGACGTTCATCGACGGCCCGACGAAGCTCACCGATTCCGACCTGCTCCTCGTGGGCTCGCAGCTCCTCCGCTTCCGTCGACTCGGCTATCCCGGACCGCATCCACCCGAGGCCGACGCGACGCGCCGCATGGGGTCACTGATCCCGTCAGCAGACGTGGCCGTGCTCGAACAGCTCCGCGCTGATGCCAGCGTACGCGACACATTCCATCTCTCTCCGGCCCGGGTCGTATTGCTCGGCCGGGAATCCGGTGACTGGGTTTTCCCGTATGATCAGACCATGAGTGGCAGACACGCCGAAGTGAGAAGCCAGGACTCCGAGTTCTTCGTGCACGATGCGGGCAGCCGCAACGGCGTCGCGCTCGGCGTGCGCGGTGAGCGACAGGTGAAGAAGGACCAGCGCATCCTCGTGGGCGACCAGGTCCTTCGTGTCGAGAGTCTCGGCCTGTGAGTCAGGAGAAGATCTGCCCCACGTGCGGGACGGAGTATCCGGCGAACGAGCGGTTCTGCCCCAGGGACGGCACCGCGCTTCGCTCCCAGGGCGGCGGCACTGATCTCGTCGGCTCGATCATCGGCGAACGGTACCACGTCCTGAAGAAGCTCGGGGAAGGCGGCATGGGCCAGGTCTACCTGGCCGAGCATGTGAAGATGGGCCGGAAGAGCGCGGTGAAGGTGATGAATCCGGGCATGGTGCACGACGCCGATGCGATCAGCCGATTCAACCGCGAGGCGGCGAACGCAAGCCGCATCAATCACCCGAACGTTGCCGGCATCTACGATTTCGGGGAGACATCGGATGGGCTGATCTACCTCGCGATGGAATTCATCGAAGGCGAGTCGCTGACTTCGTTGGTGGAGAAGAACGGCGCGCTGCCGCCGGCTCGCGCGGCAGACATCACCAAGCAGGCGGCTGATGGTCTGGCTGTCGCGCACGACATGGGCATCGTGCACCGCGACCTCAAGCCCGACAACATCATGATCGCGAAGAATCGCGACGGGTCGGACTGCGTGAAGGTCGTGGACTTCGGCATCGCGAAGGCCGCGGGCGCCGAGAACCAGAAGGTGACGAAGACCGGGCTGGTGGTCGGCACGCCGGAGTACATGAGTCCCGAGCAGCTGGCGGGCGACAAGCTCGATGGCAAGAGCGACATCTATTCGCTGGGGCTCGTCGCGTTCAACATGCTCACGGGCAAGCTTCCCTTCGACGGCGAGACGGCGCAGGAGTCGATGATCATGCGCCTGACCGACGAGCCGAAGTCGCTTGCGGTGATGAAGCCGGATACGTCGTGGTCGCCCGAAGTGCAGGCAGTGATGAGCAAGGCGCTCCAGCGGAGGTCCGCGGACCGCTACCAGAAGGCGGCACAATTTGGCGTTGCGTTGTGGGAAGCGGTGGATCACATGCCAAAGCAGGCGCCCGCCGGCGCGACGCAAATGATCGGGGCGGCGGACGGCGCGACGTCGATGATCGCGCCGCCACCGAAGACGCTGTTCGATTCGAGTCCGAACATGCCGCGTCCGGAGTTCGTGTCGGCGGCGGCACCGGTTCCCGCGCCGGGGAATGCAGGCCCAACGGCGGTGAAGGCGAAGACGTCGCTGTTCGCCGGCGGCGCAGTGGCCCTCGCGCTCGCGGCGTTAGCGATGATCTACGTGTCGAAGTCGATGGGCAAGGCGGGGTCGACGCCGCCCGTGGCGGCAGAGGCTACGGCTCCCAGTGCGACGTCCGTCATAGCGGCGGGGGGCGCGCCTGCGCAGACTGCGTCGGGGCCGGCAGTACCGGCCGGCAACGTTGCGGGCAGTCCGGTGGGTGGTCCGCCAGTGCCGTCCGGCGGACGGACCACAGCGCCGGCACCAGCCGCACCGCCCGCGACGGTGCCGCCGAGCAAAGTGGACATTTCGGCGCGCTTGCCGAAACTGATCGAGGAGAGCGCCGAGGATTCCACCGCGGCAAGGGCACTGAAAGAAGCGGAGCGCCTGGTTCCTTACGCGGCCACGTCGAGCGAGAAGATCGGGTTGAGCCTTGTCAGGGCGAATTCGCTTTCCCTCGCGGGAAAGGACAAGGATGCATGTGATATCATCGAGACCATCAAGGATCGCGGTGCCGCCACTCCCTGGGCGGAAAAGATCGCACCCATGGTAAAGTTGTGCCATCAGTAGCAGCCCGACGTTTCCCGCCTTCCTTCCCACTTCCCTCCCACATCGCGTGACGTCCTCCGGACCCAACGGCGCTGTCGTCGTCCACGTCTTCGGCCGCACCGACGTGGGGCGCACACGCGAGCACAACGAGGATGCCTTCGTCGTTGCAGACCTCACGACGGGGAATGCCACGCTCCAGCCGGATGTGCGAACGCACACCGTGGGCGATCGCGGCTCGCTCTTCATGGTGGCGGACGGCATGGGTGGCGCGGCGGCGGGTGAGATCGCGAGTGCGATGGCGATCGAAGTGGTGCTGCGCGAGCTGAGCAAGGCGGTGACCGAAGCCGCCAAGGGACCCGACCGCGAGACGTTCGCCGCGGCGCTCAAGCGAGCGACGGCGACCGCCAACTCCGCGATCCACAGCTATGCGCTCGAGCATCCCGAGTATCGCGGCATGGGCACCACCGCCACGATCGCCGGGGTACTCGGCGACACGCTGTACCTCGCGCAGGTCGGAGACAGCCGGGCGTACCTCGTGCGCAACGGCGTGGCGATGCAGATCACGAAGGATCAGTCGCTCATGCAGAAGCTGATCGAGGCCGGCGAGATCACCGAAGAGGAGGCCGAGCAAAGCGAGCGTCGCAACATCATCCTCCAGGCGCTCGGCCCCGAGAGCCACATCAAGGTGGACCTCACGCACCAGCAGGTACGGCGAGACGATACGCTGGTGCTGTGCAGCGATGGCCTGAGTGGCCAGGTGAAGATCGACGATATCGCGCGCGTCGCGACGGACGAGCCCGACCTGATGGCCGTGTGCAAGCAGCTCATCGACAAGGCGAATGCCAACGGTGGACCGGACAACATCACGGTCATTGCCGTTCGCTTCGATGGGGACGGCGTGATCGCACCGGCGTCAGGCGACAGCGTGGGACACCAGCGCTTCGCGCTGCCCGTGGACTCGGAACAGACGACCGCCGCGGTGCGATCGCCCACACCGATCACGATCAAGACGACCGCGGAAAAACCCGCCCCGCCGCAGCGGGCGACGACGAGGCTCGCATCGGTCGAGCCACCGCCCCAGTTGCCCGAGCGACCCATGGTATCTCCGGCCCGCAAGATCCGCGGCTCGCTGATCGCCCTCGGCCTGGTGGTGGTGTTTCTGGCCGTGGCAATGTGGTACGCCTATCGCACGGCCGCGTCGGTCGTGGCTCCCCAGCGCGGTACGCCAGCCACCCTGCCGACAACGCCATGACGCTCGAGGTTCGCGTGCTGAGCGGGTCACGCGCGGGTGCGCGCGCAACGTTCGATGAGAGCGTGGTCTCGGTGGGACGCCACGCGATGAGCGACCTCCGGTTCGATCCCCAGACGGAGCTCGACGTCTCGACGAAGCACGCGGAGTTTCGGGAATCGGCGGGGTCGTGGAGTATTGCAGACGTGGGCAGCACGAACGGGACATTCGTCAATGGCGAGCGGATCCCGAGTGCGCGGCGGCTCGCGAATGGCGATATCGTGAGCTTCGGCGCGAATGGACCGCGCGTGGAAGTGAACGGCATGGCGGACAGCGCGAGTCCCTCTACTCCACCGACGGCATTCCGGTCGACTGCGTCGCCGGCGGGAGGCACTTCGCCGTCACGGATGGATACCAGCGTCCGCGTGGCGGAAGAGGTCGCGAAGCATACGAAGTCCATGCGCCGGACTTTTGCGGTTGCGCTCGGCGCGTTCGTGGTGATTGCGGGTGGGGCGATCATCTGGATGCAACGGCAGTCCGCGGCACAGGTGGCGGAGCTGACGGCGATGGCTGCCCGAAGCGACAGTGCGACCGCCTCGTTGAAGAACACCATCGCCGCGATGCGGCCGGGGGATTCTGCCCTCAAGGCACGGCTGCAGGAAGAACTCACCCAACGCGAAGCGAATCGCGCGCAGGCACAGGTGGCGATCGTGAGCGGGAAGGCGACCAAGGGATCACTCGAACGGCTCTCGCAGCCGCTGCCGGCGGAAGCGCAGATCGACTACAAGCGGATCACCGCGATCAACGACGCGGCGGTCGCCATGGTGGTGAGTGATCTCGATGGTACGCCGACCGCCGGCACCGCGTTTTCGGTCAGCCACGGCGGCGCGTTGGTCACGAACCGGCACATTGTGCGAACGGACGCGGGGCATCCGTCGGCGCGGATTGCCGTGCTGTTTGCGAACACGTCGAACTGGATGCCGGCGCATGTCGTGCGCGTGTCCACGACCGATGACCTCGCGCTGATCCAGCTCGACGTTCCCGGGACGCGGCCGGTGGTGAACGGAGTGAGCCGGCTGGGCTCGGGCGCGCAGGTCGGTTCGGCGGTGGCGTCGATCGGCTATCCGCTTGCCAACGACACGCCGATGGAAGGCGAGGGACTGAAGATCACGGCACGCACGACACTCACCGTCGGCACGGTGAGCAAGCGGCTGGAGGATGTGATCCAACTCGACTCGTATGCGGGGCATGGGTCGAGCGGGAGTCCGTTGTTCGATGCGTCGGCGAATGTGGTCGGTGTGATCTACGGCGGCGCGCGGGAGAGCAGCGGTCGTATCGTGTATGCTGTTCCGGCGCAGCGACTGGCCGCTTTTCTTGGGGCCGATGGGGCTGCGGTGTTGAAGTAGGGTTTTGGAACAGACGCTCGGGTAAGCCCCACAGACGTTGGCGCTACGCGGATGACGCGGATTTAGCGGATGACCGCAGATCACTTCGCGCTCCCCTCACGTGGTGGCGCGATGCTGACGCCCGATGCTTCGCGTGATTTTTATGGTGCACGGGTGCCGTAGCGGTTGGCAGATTCCAGAGAGAAACCGCCCTCACGTGTCCGCCTGGCTGACAGACGCGGCGCCCTTGGATGGCGCGTGACTATTTCTGCGCACCATTAAGAAGCATTCCATACGGCAGTTTGACTATCAGAGATCTCAGCAGCATTTCGGGAACTATGTTGGCGCAGTTATCAGTGTGCATCCGCCAAATCCGCGTCGTCCGCGTAGCCCCGATTCTGTGGGGCCAGCCATGGGAGTGGAGCCTCGCGAACACGGCGCCTTCGTCACCAGGTGACGTGCCGGACCATTACTCCACGTTCCGCCATCCCGGCGCCTGAGCGAGTAAAGACCTCCGCGCGCGCATCGTGCCGCTGCATCATCGCAACCGTCGTGCGGTCGAGCGGCAGCTGGAGCACGAGCGACCCGCTGTAGTCGGCAATGCCGCCCACGACGTCGAGCCGACCGGGAGCGCTCGCGATGAACACCGGCTCATCCGCCGAGAAGTACTGGCGGTTGGTGGGATCGTCGTGATGTGCCAGCGCCGAAAACCGCTCGGCGGCATCCATCGTCAGCGAGGAACCAGGGCGTGTCGTTCGAGCGCCGCGCGAAATGCCGGCTCCACGCGCGCACGCAATCGTTCGCTCGCGTAGCCCGCCCAGGCGACGTCGGTCTCGAGATCCAGCGGTGTATCGAGCGGCGCACCGAATGCATCCGTCACGTGTACGCCCAACTCCTCGGCCACGAGAACGGTGCAGAGATCGTACGGGTGACAGCACAGCGCGCGCGGCACGCCACGCGCGATGAGGATGGCACTCAGCAGCGGACGAATGTCGGCGATGAACCGATCGTGTCCCGACATCAGCTCGTAGAGCTGGCCGCCGGTGGAGATGTATTGGTCCTCGAAGCAGAGCGCCTTGCCGGACACCTGCGGACCACCGACGGCCATCGCGATCTCGTCGTCGATGGCGGCGAGCACGTCGCGCGCTCCGGGAAAGAACCGGCTGATCGACGCGAAGCCGTGAGCGATTGTGTCGGCGCGCGAAGGATGAAGCGTGAGTGGCGTCGTGGTGAGCGCGATGCGATCGAACCGCCGCGCCTCGTATCCCTTGCCGCGCTCCGCCCATATCTGGTCGCACAGGTGTTGCTTGACGAGCGGAATCTCCGTCTGCACGGCAAGCACGATATCACGCAGCCGCGTGCCGGCGCCCTTGTTCGGCGCAACGCCCGTGAGGATCCACGCCGGCCGCTTCTGGTACATGAGCCCGCGCGTGCCGTCGATGGGGTCGACGAGGAGGCGCCATCTGCAATCGCCATCGCGTGCACCGGCCGGAAGGATCATTCCCTCTGGCGGAAGCCCCTCGGCGACGAGCACGAGCGGCTCCGACTGCGCGAGCTCGGTGAGGCCTTCGATGAGTGTCGCTTCGCTGACCTTATCGACGGCGTAGATGGTGTCGCCCTCGTCATCGTGCGCCACCTCGGCCATGGCGTCGTGACTCTGCTGCTCGCACGCCGCGACGACCGAGGTGCGAATGCGGTCGTGGAGGTCGAGGATGGCGGGCAGCAGGCGGGACGCGTCGGGCATCGATTCTTCGTTCCGAGTCATGAGGGTGCCCGTTCACGGCATGTACGAAAGCACTTCAACGGCGGACGCGAGCACAATCAACGGCGGACGCAGACAAAGGCTGCAATCAATTGGGCGCAGAAAGACGCTGCAACAGCAGCTGCAATTTTACTGAATTCATCCTCAAGATGTTCACGGTCTTCAAAGGCCGTTGCAGTTACAGCGCATTCTGCGGAAGGCTTTTGCAGCGTTTGTCTGCGTCCGCCGTAAGGTTCAGGACAACACCAATCAAGGAATGGAACGGAAGTGCACATTACGCACCGCCTGTAGCTCAGCGGCCTTCTCGTCGGGCGCGGCATCATTGAGGACATTGCCGCCGCTAATCTCGGGGGCGGCAAGGTACTTCAGCAGCCCCGGTTTCCTGAGCGGCGGGCGTATCTGGATGTGGAAATGGAAACCGGGATGCGGCAGCCCGTCCGTCGGAGCTTTGGCGCTCCTCGAAGGTCACGCTACGCGGGGGTGAATACGCCGAGTATACGGGGGCCGCGCGCACCGGTGGCGGTGACGACGTTGCCTGGGATGCGTTCGAGATGCAGGTGGGCGAGCAGTGCAAAGGCGACGGCTTCCTTGGCCTCGCCATCGAAGTAGCGTTCGTCGAACGTGACGACGGGAAGTGGAGCGACGGCGTCGCGCAGCATCTGAAGGAGCACGGGGTTCTTCGCGCCGCCGCCGGAAACGAGCAGCTCCTCGATCGGTTCGGGGATGAAGCGGCGGTATGCATCGGCGATGGTGGCCGCGGTCAGGTATGTCGCCGTAGCGACGATGTCTTCGTTGAGAACGTGGGTCCCCGCTTTCGCGGGCATGACGGACTCGCCGTCCGATGCACGGCACAACGCAATCAGGCGTTCGACATACGCCGCGTTGAACAGCTCGCGACCGGTGCTCTTTGGCGGCTCGGCGGCGAAGTAGGGGTCGGCCAGCAACACGTCGACGACGGCGCGGGCTACGCTTCCACGCGACGCGATCCCGCCGTCGCCGTCGAAGCGCAGGTGCGGGTAAAGCGAGCGAACCACCGCATCGAGCACGCCGCAGCCGGGCCCGGTGTCGAATGCCCGAACGCTGACGAGATCGCCGTTCGGCGGCACGACCGTGACATTGCCGATGCCGCCGATGTTCTGAAGCGCGCGCCACCGACCACCGCCGAACAGCAGGGCGTCGGCAATCGGCACCAGTGGCGCGCCCTGCCCCCCCGCGGCGACGTCGCGCACGCGAAAATCACTCACCACGTTGATGCCTGTTCGCTCGGCAATCACGGCGGGCGCGTCGATCTGCCAGGTGGAATGTCCTGGCTCGTGCCACAGCGTTTGGCCATGACTTCCGATCGCACGCACATCACGGCGCGAAACGCCAGCCTCGGCAAGCACGGCGACGGCCGCATCCGCGAGCCATTCCCCGAAGTCCACTGCCAGCCGACAGTAATCGCGCGCGGAGCCTTCGCGCATGGCGGCGAGCAATCGTTCGCGCTGCGCGGGTGTGTACTCGCGCACATGAAAGCCGAGGAGCTCGACGTCGAACGCTTGCGTTCCCGTTGGCGTGAAGCGCGCGACGGCGGCCGATATCCCGTCGAGCGAGGTGCCGGACATCAGGCCGACGTAGACGCCGCCGATGCGCTGCGCGGTGCTCATTCGACCGGCGGGGGCTCGCCGCCAAGCACGCGGCGCACCACGCCATCGCCCCATTCAATTCGGCGTTCGGCTTCATCGCGATCGACGCCGAGCGCGTGCATGACGATCGCGAGTTTGACGGAGCCGCCGGCGTTCTGGATGATCGTACGCGCCTCCTCACGCGTGACGCCGCGTACCTCGCTGACGATGCGCTCGCTGCGATCGACGAGCTTCACGTTGGTCGCGCGAAGGTCGATCATGAGGTTGCCGAACGTCTTGCCGATCCGGATCATGGCGCCGGTGGTGATCATGTTGAGGATCAGCTTCGTGGCGGTACCGGCCTTCAGGCGCGTGCTTCCCGTGAGCGCTTCCGGTCCGGTGATGGCGACGATCGCGATGTCGACGAACGCGAGCGTGATCTCCGGCGGCGGCGAACACGCGACGATCGCCGTGCGTGCGCCGACCTCGCGCGCGTGCTGAAGCGCGATGCGGACGTAGGGCGTCGTCCCCGATGCGGCGATGCCAACGACCATGTCGCCGGCGCGCACACCCTTTGCCGCGAGATCGATGCGCGCCTGGTCGAGGTTGTCCTCCGCGCCTTCCTGCGCGCTGGTGAGCGCGGCAGTCCCGCCGGCGATGATGCCTTGCACCATCTCGGGCGGCGTACCGAACGTCGGCGGACATTCGGACGCGTCGAGGACGCCGAGTCGTCCTGACGTGCCCGCGCCAACGTAGAACAGGCGTCCGCCGGCGCGGAACGTACTCTCTGCAACGGCGATGGCTTCGGCAATGCGGTCGCGCTGGGTGGCGACGGCGTCGACCACCGTGCGATCCTCGGCGAGCATGAGGTCGACGATGCCGGCGGGGTCGGCGAGGTCGATCTGCTGCGTGCGCGGATTGCGACGCTCGGTGACGCGGGGATCGGTGACGCGCAGGGTTTGTGCCGATGTCAGGGAAACGAGAGACGCGAAGCAGGGTACACTCAATGATCCCTGAACGCCGCCGAAAAGGTACCGGGCGCCGTTCGTCACTCGCAAGCCAGCTGGAGCCTCTGTGCGCCGATTTTCCCTTCTGATGATCACGATCATGGTGGCGCCGAGCGCCCAGGCGCAGATCATCCGGTCGCGCTTTCCGATCGGGGAACCGGCCGCGTGGGTTTCACTCGGCGTCGCGTCCCAGCAGGCCTGGAGCGTGCGGGACGGAAGGACGGGCAGCACCTGGAACTTCGGGAACGCCACGCCGTGGCAGGCGTCGCTCGAGCGAACGATCAACGGTGGCACGAGCCTCGGCATTCGCGGGACGACCGGCACGATCCCGTTGACCTATCGGGGCCCGCTGGGGAATTCGGAAGCGGATGCGAACGTCTCGCAGATTCTCGGGACGTTCCATGTGGGGAGTGGCAGGAGCTTCCGCACGGTCCTCGAGCTAAGCGCCGGGACCACGATCTACTCGAACTTTCGCGAACGCGGGACCGGGACGAAGCTCGGCGCGGCCTCCCCGGACAAGGACTTTACTTTCGCCCTGGGCTACGGCTTCGGGTATGCGTTCAGTCCGCGTTTCGGGATCGATTTGGTGCAGGACATTTCCACCGTCTTGCACCAGAAGGATGGGCTGGCAGCGGGCGATGATTCCTCGACGCGAATTCATGGGACGCGCGTGGTGGGGAGGCTTGGGTTGGGTGGGTGAGTGCTTCGCGTTGCAAGTTTGCTCGTGGCTATCGCGAATCTCCGCGAATCTCCGCGAATCTCCGCGAATCTTCGCAAATTGCTCCGGGCGCGGACTGGTCGTTGTGGAAACCCATGAAAGACGTTGATCGTTGGCAACGCGGATCGCTGACCTTGGTGGATTGCAGCGGATCCTCTTGCATCAGCCATTGGCGCACGACCGTCGGGCGAACCGCGCGTCGACGATCCTGGGAGCACATCGCGTTGATTCGCAAAATTCGCGGAGAGTCGCGCTGCCGACGATCAACGCACTTCCCTCCTCCCAACGATCGACCACGCCAGTAAGTTGAGCCGATGAAGATTCGCATCCCCATCAGCCTCGCGATCGTCGTTGCCGCCTGTCACTCGCAGCCCGCGGAGTCGCCGGCGCCCGTACATGGTGCCACGGACGTGGGAACCCCAACCGCCCTCGCGAGCGACGGTCGATACACCCCTGCCGCCGATCGCATTCCGGGTGTCTTCCCCGCAGCGTGGCGACACAAGGCAGGGCGCGCGCCGGTGGTCGGCGCGCACGCGATGGTCGCCAGCGATTCGCCGTTCGGCAGTGCCGCCGGTGTCGAGATACTCAAGCGCGGGGGAAATGCGGTTGACGCCGCCGTCGCGGTGGGCTTTGCGATTGCGGTCGCCTACCCCGAAGCGGGGAACATCGGTGGCGGTGGCTACATGGTCATTCACATGGTCGACGGACGTTCCGCCGCACTCGATTACCGCGAGATTTCGCCGCTCGCCGCCACGCGCGACATGTACGTCGACGCGAACGGCAAGCTCACCGACCGAAGTGTCTACGGTGCACTCGCGTCGGGCGTGCCGGGCGCGGTGGCTGGCCTGACGGAGGCGCTCGCGAAGTACGGCACGATGTCGCTCGCGGACGTGATGGCGCCGGCGATTCGCTATGCCGACGAGGGTATCGTGATCGACAGCGCCCTCTTCAACTCGTTTCGCACAAACCAGAAGGTCATTACGGAGTTCGGCGGCGGCCCGGCCTTCTACGCCAATGGCGCACCCCCGGCTCCGGGCACCATCCTGAAGCAGCCGGCGCTCGCGCGGACACTTCGCGCGATCGCGCTGAAAGGACGCAACGCATTCTACAGCGGCCCGATTGGCCAGGCATGGACAGACGAGCTTCACAAGTCCGGCGGCATCATTACCATGGACGATCTCGCCCGCTATCAACCCGTATGGCGCGACGCCGTGAAGTCCACGTACCGCGGCTACTCGCTGCTGACCATGCCGCCGTCCTCGTCTGGCGGGGTCACGATCACCGAAACGTTGAACATCCTCGAGGGCTACGACGCGCTACCCCCGTACGGCAGCGCGGGATGGGCCCACACCCTCGGCTCCGCGTACCAGCGTGCGTTCGTCGATCGTAACGAAAAGCTCGCGGACCCGGCATTCGTGAAGGTTCCCATCGCGCAGCTCACCGACAAATCCTACGCGGCGCGGCTCCGTGCAACGATCGGCAAGGGGCGCGCGACGCCGACGTCCACCATTCACGCTGCGATCCGCGACGGCATGGAGACGACCCATTACTCGGTCGTCGATGAGAAGGGCAATGCGGTCGCGACCACGACGACGTTGAACAACCTCTATGGCTCGGGCGTGTACATCGCATCGGCGGGCTTCTTCCTCAACGACGAGATGGACGACTTTGCGGCGCAGCCCGGCACGCCCAACATGTTCGGCCTGGTGCAGGGCGAAGCGAACGCGATCCAGCCGGGGAAGCGCATGCTGAGCGCGATGTCGCCGACGATCGTCCTCGACCGCGATGGCTCGCTGCTGCTCGTGGTGGGAAGCCGAGGGGGTCCACGCATCATCACGAGTACGTCGCAGGTGGTGCTGAACGTCCTCGACTATCACATGACGCTCGCAGATGCGATGAGCGCGCCGCGGCTGCACCATCAGGCGCTACCCGACTCGCTGTACTTCGAGCGCGATGCCATCACACCGGCGGTCGCCGACTCGTTGCGCGCGATGGGCTACGGTGTCTCGGCTGGCCGGGGAATCGGATTGGTCAACGCGATCATGAAGGTTGGCGCCGGCTACGAAGGCGTATCAGATCCGAGATCGGCCGGGCGACCAATCGGATACTGAGAGACGGAAGAGCGTACCTGGTACTTCGTACCATGTACCTGGACCGGCAATCGGCTCCGGGGGAGCCGTAGAGCCTCCCCGACGGACGACGGCGTCCACTGTTCCCCGTGGCTCTTGTGCCATACCAGGTTCCTGGTACGCAGTACCAAGTACGCCTTTCCAGTTTTTTGTCAGAGTCCACTGTTCCCCGTGGCTCTTATGCCATACCAGGTGCCTGGTACGCCGTACCAGGTACGCTCTTCCGGTGGTTCATGGCCGCCTGTCCCCTCGCGTGGGTTGCATTGCCTTGAACTTCACGCGTTGCGCCGAGTCGAGTCGCGCCTCGATTTCTCCGCGGGAGCTCTGAAACACCTGCTGGAGCCGCGGCTGCATCTCGGACCGGATCGCGCGGAGCGCTGCGTCCGTCCGCTGCATGACCGAGTCGATTCCCTGCCGCTGCGAAGTGCTCAGCGTCAACTGCGTCGTCATGCGGTCAAGCAGCTCGTTGCGTCGCTTCGCATCCTGCGCCGGTGACCCGCGGCCCGGTCCCCCGGTTCCTGACGGATGGTGATGGAGCACCTTCTGCAACACGACGCGATCGATCGCAACGCCGGCAAGCGCGCTGCACACGACGATGACGGCGATGACCATCGCCGCGCGCGCGCTTCCTGGCTTCACTCCGGCACTCCAGCGCTGAACTCGACCGTGCTCGTGATGGAGCCCGCGAACAGAACGGCCGCGTCTTCCGCCGGCGTTCCGCTCGCGACTTCCGTCGCCAGTGCCGACGCAGTGGTGCGCTGCACTTCGCTCGCCGACGCGGTGGACGTGAAGAGCGCCGCGGCCGCAGCCATTCCTGCGGCGATGGCGATCGGGATCACGCGTCGGTCCCATCGCGCCACAAAGCTCCACCACGTGTCGGACGCCTGGGCGCCGACGCGCTCGCCAATGCGAGCCGCAAGCCGCGTCCAGTTCACGCTGTCCATGGGCGCATCGTCGATCACGTCGCGCAATAGCGCGCCGAGCTCGGGATCATGGATCGGCTCGGGCCCGAACGCACCGACGCCGAGTGTTCGCTTGTTCGTCATGCACCACCCTTGAAGAATCCGGAGAGCGCGGTTCGCAGAGTCTTGCGCGCCTCGTGTAGATGCCACCGTACTGTTCCCGCCGAGAGGTCGAGCATGTCGCCGATCTCGGTGCTCGTCATGCCATCCACGTCGAACAGCGTGACGATCATGCGCTGCCGCTCGGACAGCGTGGCCAGGGCACGCGTCAACATCACGCGTGTCTCGGCCCGTTCACTTTCCTCGAGCGCGGATGGCGCGGTGCTGACCGCATCCACTTCCGGCTCCGTCTCGCGGCGCGTTCTCGAGCGACGAAGATTCGATCCCCGATTGAGCACGATGCGCATGAGCCATGGACCAAATGGGCGCGCGCTGTCGTACGAGTCGAGATACTGATATGCCGCGAGAAACGAGTCCTGCACCAGGTCCTCGGCGTCTTCGCGGTGGCCAACAACCCGGTACGCCAACTGAAAGGCCTGGCGCATGTACGCCTGTACGAGCGCGTCGAATGCGCGTGCGTCACCCTCGCGGACGCGCGCCACGAGCGTGGCGTCGCGCTCGCGTGCGGCCGCTCGCTCGTCCGCCACGGCAACGGGCGGCGGGGATCCGGTCAAGAGCTGAAGTCGCGCTGAGGCGGTCGTCGATCAATCCTCAGGTGCAAGGTGAATTGCCGCCGCTGTGCCGTCACGCTGCGGATCTTCACCGCACATTCCACGCTGCGCCCAGTCCGGCGCTGCCGCGCTGGAGAGCGTGACGCTGGCCACAACGGCGGCCGGTTGACGAATGCGACGCATGGGGAATCCTCGAAACATGGACTACCGCGGAGCAGCGGGTGGGGGGGCGCTATCGAGTATGCACCGGCGGTATCAAAACCGTTGGGCAGAGCCGGCCAAAGGGCCAGCCTCCGGACTCGGAGACTGGCCCTCTGTAAACAATATGTCCGGGTGTGCGCTAGCGTACTCACCGAGCCGAAATCACGGCGTGAGCTTGACCTGCAACGGGCTGTTGAGCGTGATGTTGATAGCGCCGCCGTCCGGAACGCAGCCCTCGTAGTTGGCCGTGCCAGCCGCGACGCCGGCTCCAGCCGCTGCACCGGCACCTGCACCGATGACCGTCGCCTTGGTGCTCTTGCCCATGATCTGGCCCGCAATGGCGCCAATGATGGCACCGCCGACGACCTTCTGCACGTCCTTGTTCTTCGGCTCATTGCGAACCTTGTCGACCTGCGTGTCGCCGATGCTGGCGCTGATTGGGTAGGTGTGCCCGCCGAAGCTGATCGACTTCGCGGAAAACTCCATCAGGATCTTGTCCGTGGCGTTCTCGCTGCGCTTGAGCTGCACAACTTCGAGGGACACCGTGGCGCCCGCCGGGATGGTCGCGCCGCCCGATCCGGTGACCGCGTTGGCGAGCGTCGCCGAGAAGGTCTGGCCAGGCGAGTAGGTGTTGGTGCAGACGCGAGCATTTGAGCGGAGGCTCAGGTCCGCGCCCGACGCGATCATGCCGACCGAGCCACCGCCGCCGGAGGAGCCCTTCGTCATGGTGTTGCCGGAGGCCGTCTTGGTCGGGGCAGACGCCTTGGGAGTCGTCTTGGCGGGGGCTGGCTTCGGGCGCGTGGCTGCGGCAACCGGCCGAGTCGCGGGCGCGGGAGCCGGCGTGGCGGCGGCGGCCGGAGGCGTCACCGCAACATCCTTCAGCGCGGGCTGTGCGGTGGTGTCGCGATTTGCCATCGCGAGATCCTTGTTGAGTGCCGTATCGCGAGCGAGCGTGGTGTCCGGCTTCTTGTCGGCAGAGCTGCACGCAGCAATCGCAAGCACCATCGTGAACGCGAGCGGGGCGCCAAACCTGCGAATATTATTGATCATGTTCGTCTCCAGAATATGTGGTGCCTGCAACATCGTTGAATGCGGAGAAACTCCGGCACTGCAACAACTTAGGGTACGGATGGGGTTTCGGTAAGTGGCGTCGAGCCTCCCCGCATCGGTAGCACTGCGCCGCCTGCTCCCCTATTACCGCCCGTACCGGAAAATGCTCCTCTCGGGGCTGGTTCTGGTAGTCGTCTCGTCCGCGATCGGTGCGGTTGTCCCTTGGCTGCTACGCGCCGGGATCGACGCGCTGCAATCCGGAGCGCCAGTACGACGCATGCTCCTGATCGCGGCCGCGATGATCGGCGTGGCGCTCGGCGGCGGCGCGCTAAGGTACTGGATGCGTGAAGTACTCAACGGGCTCAGCCGCTATATCGAGTACGACCTTCGTCAGGCGCTCTTCGCCCATCTCACCACGCTCGACGCCCACTATTTCGGGCGGATCCGTACCGGCGACCTGATGGCGCGCCTCACGAATGACCTCAGTGCGGTGAGGATGGCTGCCGGTCCCGCCATCATGTACCTCACGAACACGATCTTCGGCGCCGCGTTCGCGCTCGCGTTCATGCTCCGCATCGACGCGCGGCTCACCGGACTTTCCCTGATTCCGATGGTACTCCTCCCGGTCATCATGCTCCGAATGGGCGGCGCGATTCACCGCCGGTTCGAGGCAGTGCAGGAGCACTTCAGCACACTGACCACCCACGCGCAGGAGAACTTCGCCGGCGTCCGCGTCGTGCGAGCGTACCGGCAGGAAGACTCGGAAATTGTGCGGTTCGCCGCACTCAACGACACCTACGTCGAGCGGAATCTCGCGCTAGCACGGTTGTACGGTGCGATGAACCCGATGTTCGGGCTTCTCGCCGGTCTGAGTGTGGCGGTGGTGCTCGGCGTTGGCGGATCGCTCGTGGTACGCGGGCGGATCACGGTCGGTGCGTTCGTCGCGTTCGGCTTCTACCTCACGAGTCTCACGTGGCCGATGATCGCACTCGGCTGGGTCATCAACTTGTTCCAGCGCGGTGCGGCGTCGATGTCACGATTGCTCGACGTGCTCGACGCGAAGGCCGACATCACGACGCCGGCCGCGCCGCGCGCTCTTCCGCCCGCGACGGGAGGGCGGCGTGTCGAGTTCCGCAACGTTGGATTCCACTACCCGGTTCCCGAAGGCAGCGAACCGCGGTGGGTGCTCCGCAACGTGTCGTTCGTGGTGCCGGCCGGGGGAACGCTGGCCGTCGTGGGCGCGACGGGCAGTGGCAAGAGCGCCCTCATCGACCTCATTCCGCGCATCCACGACCCGCAGGAGGGCGAGATCTTTGTCGACGGCATTCCGATCCGCGAGCTTTCGCTCGATGCGTTGCGCGCCGAGATCGGCTATGTGCCGCAGGAGAGCTTTCTCTTCAGTGACACCATTGCCTCGAACCTTGCCTACGGCAATCCGGACCATGCGCTCATCGAGCGTGGCTCGGTGGACGAGACCGACGCGCTGCAGTCGCGCGAGAGCGGACATGCGGAAGCATCGCCACACGAGTGGGCTGCCGAAGTCGCACAGCTCGGCGCAACCGTGCTCGCGTTTCCACACGGCTACGGCACGACGCTGGGCGAGCGCGGCATCAACCTGTCGGGCGGGCAGAAGCAGCGGCTCGCGCTCGCGCGGGCGCTGGCGCGGCGGCCGCGCATCGTGCTGCTCGACGACGCACTCTCGGCCGTGGACACGCACACCGAGGCGGAAATTCTTCGCGGCTTGCGCGGCACGCTGGGGGGGCGCACTGCGCTGATTGCCTCGCACCGCGTGAGTGCCGTGCGAGACGCCTCGTGGATCATCGTACTTGCTCGCGGACACGTCGTGGAGGAAGGCACGCACGACGTCCTCATGGCGGCGGGCGGGCAGTACACGGCGTTGCTCAGTCGCCAGCAGCTGGAGGAGGCGCTCGACGGTGAGGAGATGGCGACGGACGCTGCAGTTCGGTAATGTTGGGAATGCCTCTTGTCGACGCCTCCAACCCCTTTCCGTTCAACAGCACGGCGACGTCGAGCGGCATCACGCCTACGCCCGAATTGCAGCTCCAGGAGGCGCTGGCGCGCATCGAGGAGCTCGAGGCGCGCGACTCCGCCAAGACGCAGTTTCTCGCCAACATCTCGCATGACCTGCGCACGCCGCTCACCGCGGTCATCACCCATGCGGAGATCCTGCGCGATGGCATCCTGGGCCCGCTCTCGGACCGCCAGCTCGACAGCATCGCCGGGATCATCAACGGCGGGCGCCAGCTGCTCGACCAGGTCGGCGAAATTCTCACGTATGCGCGCGGTGCGGCGAACCAGCTCAGCATCACGCCGACGACATTCCATCTCGGCGACGTGGTTTCGCAGCTGAATGCACTGAACGAGTCGCTCGCGAGCAAGAAGGGCCTCGCACTGGTGACGGTGGTTCCACCCGACCTCGACCCCATCACGGCGGACCGGGAAAAGATCGCGCACATCATGGGCAACCTGCTCGGGAATGCGATCGACTTCACGTCGCGCGGCGGGCACGTGTGGGTGCACGCCACGCGCGTCGACGGACCGAGCGGATCGGAATGCGTCGTCGAGGTCGGCGACACGGGCATCGGGATCGACGGCGAGCACCACGACCTCGTGTTCCGCGAGTTCGCGCAGGTGGATTCGAGTGCGGCGCGGCAGCATCACGGCACCGGACTCGGGCTGACGATCGCCCGCCAGCTCGTCGAGCTGCACGGCGGTCGGATCTGGCTGGAGAGCGAGCTCGGCACCGGCAGCAAGTTCTTCTTCACCATTCCCTACCCCCACCCCTGAGCTGCGCTTGTCCGCTCCCCTCCCGCACGTGCTCGTGGCAGAGGACAACCTGCTCGTCTGCGATGCCATGCGGGTGCTGTTCTCGGAGACAGGGCATCGCGTGAGCACGGCGGGTCACGTCGCGGAGATTCTCGATATCGTCGAGTCGGACGACGTCGATCTCCTGTTGCTCGACCTCGGCCTCGCTGATGGGGATGGGTTCGATGTGCTCAGCGAGATGAAGGCGCGTGGTCTACAGCCGCGGGTGGTGGTTGCCCTGACCGGGCGGGATGAGCCTGAGATCGTTGCGCGGTGTCTCGAGGCCGGGTGTTCCGCGGTTCTTCTGAAACCGGTGCCGATGCGAGAGTTGTTGCGGCAAACTCGCGACTGGTTGGGAACTCGATAGCGACATACCGGTGCTTGGCGTCAAGTCTCTTAACAGCAACTAACCACGGAGGACACCGAGGGCGCGGAGGATTGCGTAACAGTTGAGCAGCGAAGGACCATCGAGCGCGAGCTTCTCATCGGACCAACAAAGCAATGCGAATGAGTCGCTGAGAACTTGACTGACTCGTTTTTTGTAGTTCTCTGTGTCTTCCGTGGTAAATTGCAGTTCCGCTTTTCGCCCTATAGCCGATTCTGGAGCGCTGCTGGTGTGAGCGAGTTCAGGTACGTCGCCAGGACGGTGAAGTAATCGAACATCATCAGCACCCCCACGATGATGAGCAACGCCCCGCTCACCTGTGACACGCGCGCCAGGTGCGGCCGGATGCGCGACATCGTCTCCAGGAATCGCTCCACGGCAACTGCCGCCAGCAGGAATGGCAACGCGAGGCCGAGTGAGTATGCGAGCAGCAATGGCAGGCCGCGCGACAGGTCAGCCGTCGCGGCGGTATACGTCAATATTGCGCCCAGGATCGGGCCAAGACACGGGGTCCATCCCGCGCCGAATGCCACACCGACCAGCACGGTGCCAAGGTAACCCATCGGCTTGTTGGCGAGGTGCACGCGTCGCTCACGATCGAACGCCGCCACCCGAACCACGCCGAGCAGATACAGGCCGAACAGGATCACGAGCGCGCCGCCGAATCGCGTGATCCAGATGCGGTAGTGAAGCAGCAGCCGGCCGAGCACCGTGGCGGATGCACCGAGCGCGATGAAGATGATCGTGAAGCCGGCAACAAAGAGCAGCGCGTGAACGAGTGCTGACCGGCGCGCGCGCGTCAGGTCGTCGAAGCCCACCCCAGTGACGAACGTGAGGTAGCTCGGGATGAGCGGCAGCACGCACGGCGAGAGAAAGCTGAGAAGGCCGGCCGTGAAGGCGAGCGCGAGTCCTACGGAGGCGGGTTCAGCCACGGTTGCGGGTCGTCAGGATGCAGTGCCGTGCTGGCGGCGAGAGCAGCGGGCGTCGTGTGGTCCTGCCTGTATTTTACTGCTGGCGCACGTTCGCCACCTCCCGCCCTCGCGAAATGTATCGTTGCGCCAGCGTTACTGCCCGTAGCACCCTGCTCGCTCTCGCCGCGTGCGGCGGCCTCGCGGCGCGCGCGCAGGCGCAGGCGTCGCCAGGGCGTGGTACGATTGAAGGGCGCGTGCTCGACAGCGCCACCGCTGGCCCAAGAGAAGGCGTCGCGGTCACGATCGACGGCACCGGTCGCGGTATGCTTACGGATTCCGTCGGTCGATTCACGTTCGTGGAGTTGACGCCTGGTTCGTACACGCTGCGCACGCGGCAGATCGGCACGCGCGCCGGGGAGCGCGCGGTTGTCGTGCAACCCGGCGCAATCACCACCATCACGTTTTACACAGCCAATGCAGTGGTCACCCTCGGCGCCGTTCGCGCCCGCGCGACGCCACCGGAGCGCGATCGATTCGAGCTGAGTCCAAGCATCGGCGCCATCTCGCTGACGGCAAACAACGCGAAAAATGTCCCGTCGTTCGGGGAGCCCGACGTTCTCAAGGCGGTGCAGCTGTTGCCAGGCGTCAATGCGCGCAACGATTTCTCGTCGGGGTTCAACGTGCGCGGGGGCGAGTCCGACCAGAACCTGATCCTCCTCGACGGATATCCGATCTACAATCCATTTCACCTTGGCGGGTTGTTCAGCACGTTCCTCGACGAGACGGTTGGTTCGATCGACCTCCTCACCGGCGGATTCGGCGCGTCGCATGGCGGCCGGTTGTCGAGCGTGCTGGATGTCACATCATCAAATCCCTCGCGCAGTGGCATTCATGGCACCGCGACGCTTTCCGTGATCTCGTCGAGCCTCACGCTTGGCAGCGCGAGCGCCGACGGACGCTCCGGGTGGACGGTTTCCGGACGCCGGACCTATGCGGACAAGCTCGTTGCGGCCGTGAGCGACCGCACATTTCCCTACCACTTTTCCGACGCGCAATTCCACGCCGTGCGCGCGCTGAATGACGGCGACCTGCGACTCGAGGTCACAGCCTACGGTGGCACGGACGCACTCGATGGCGACTTCGCGACGCTCGGCGACTCGGCAAAAAGGGGTGCCGGCGGAGGGACGTTCAGCTTTGGCTGGCAGAACCAGGTGCTCGGCACCTCGCTGCACGACGTGTGGCGCGACGGCGTGCGCGTCCCGCTGCTCGGCTTCGCGGACAGCGTGCGAGCGGCACAGCATGTGTCCTTCACGCGATTCGCCACCGCGCTCGACCTGGGCGCGGGCGCGTTCGGCCTGACCAACCAGGTCCAGGAACTGCGCGTGGCGGGCGACGTCGAATGGCATCGCGGCACGCACGAGCGACGCATGGGATACGACGTGTCGCGCTATGGCATCAACTACGACGTGCGCTCCAGTGCGGCGCAGGGCCCACTGTTCTCCCTGACGCAGTCACCGATCGCGAGCGCGCTGTACTACCAGGAGACGTGGAAACCGGCGAAACGCTTCATTGCAGAGGCAGGGCTGCGCGCGGAGCACTTCGGTAGTCGACCGTGGAGCGGGCTCGAGCCGCGCGTTGCGGTAAAGTATTTCGTGAATCCGGATCTCGCCGTCACTGCGGCGGTTGGCCAGTACGCACAGTGGATGCACTCGTTGAACCGCGAGGACATTCCCGTGCGCATCTTCGACTTCTGGATCGCGAGCGACCCATACGTCCCGGTCTCCACGGCGCGGCACTATGTCCTGGGTGCGGAGAAGTGGCTGGGCCCGCTGCGGTTCGCGCGATTGGAGGCGTGGGCCAAGCAATACGAGCACCTGCTCGAGCAGAATACCGCCGACGACCCTGCCGTGCGCGGCGACGAGTTTCTCGAGTCGACGGGAGCGTCGTATGGTTTTGACCTCCTCCTTCGCCAGCTCGACATCGGTCCGGTGGGCGGCTGGCTTGCCTATACCTACGGGGTGAGCTCACGCGCGCGCGACGGCATCGCGTACTGGCCCGGTCACGATCGCCGCCACAATCTCAACGTGGTCGGCACGTGGAAGCCCGGCACGCATTACACGTTCTCGGCGCGGCTGGGCGTTGCGAGCGGCACGCCGTACACCGACATCGTCGGTCAGCTGGTGCGGCGCACGTACAATCCCCGCACGCAAAGTTTCGACGACGCGAGCCTCGGGGAGCGCGAGCCGGTCGGCGGAGCGCGCAACGCATCGCGGTATCCGTTGTTCCAGCGACTCGACATCGGGCTCTCGCGCGCCGGCACATGGCGTGGCATGGGCGTCACGCCGTATTTGGGCATCGTGAACGCGTACAATGCGTCGAACGTGTTCATCTACACCTTCAACTACACGAGGAATCCGCCGACGCGTGAAGCGCAGTCGCAGTTTCCTTTCCTGCCCAGTATCGGCATGACGGTAACCTTCTGATGCCGGCGTTCCTGTCGACACGGCTGCTCGGCGCATGCGCGATCGTCGCCGTGAGTGCGTGCACGTTCGACGTGAAGACGATCGCCGTACCACCGTCCGAGGTCGTGGTACACGGCGTGCTCGATCCCGCCGATACGCTGGTGGACATCCTCGTGGAGCGGACCCTGTCGGGCGCAGTGACCGTCCGCAAGGCGCGATACGATCCACTCGATCCCGTGAACACAGGAGGCGGTGTTCCCGCGAAAGGTGCGCAGGTGAGCATCACGGGACCCGATGGAGCGTTCACGGGACTCGAGGTGGTGTATCCAGGCAAGCCGTCCACGTATGGCGCCGGGCGCTACGTGTTCCGGCAGTTCGTGGTCCGCCCAGGCCGCAAGTACACGCTGAGCGTGCGGACGGCGGATGGAATGGTCGTCACGGGGTCCACGCTTGTGCCGACGTTCGTTACGCCGCCTCTGGCGACGGCGCTCGTTCCATTTAGCCGGGATCGCGACACGCTCACGCTGAGCTGGAACGCGGTGTCGGGCGCGCGCACGTATGGTCTGCGCGTGGAGTCGCCGTTTGGGGCGTTCCAGTTGTTCACCGACAGTACGAAGGTGAACCTCGCCGGAACCCTGCGAAACTTCTTCGCCGGCGACTTGCCGCGCGTCTTCATTCCGGGATTCCAACAGGCGTACACCATCTACGCCGCCGACACGAACTACTTCGACTACTACCGTTCGGGCAACGATCCGTTCACGGGTTCGGGGATCATCAATCGGCTGCAGGGCGGTATCGGACTGTTCGGCTCCACGGCGGTGATCGCCTCGCGCACACTCGACGTCACGCAGCCAACGACCGACCCGGTGTTCGAAGGCGACTACGAAATCGCCCAGGGGTCGCCGACGGCGCGCAGCTTCGTGGACATCATGCGCCTGTACATCGAGACGCCGGGAACAGCGACCGCCTCGTACAGCGGATGGTATTTACGCGACCGAATGTTCGGTCCGCGTGACGGTGTCGTGGGTGCACGCGACGGCACTCGCATCGAGCTCCAATTCCTCGTGAACCAGGATGCGAAGCAGCACGTCGTGACGTTCGTCGGCAGGCAGTCGAACGACTCGCTGGTCGGTGCATACAACGGCACGCCGGGCACCGTGGTGTTCCGGAAGCGCTTTACGCCGTAGGCAGCGCCGCGCGAAATTCGTCGCCGGACAGACGCACGACCTCGTCCGCATCGCCGGAGCGACGCTGCACGCCGCGCACGACCGCATCGACCGTGAGCAGCGGCGCGTCGGCCTGCTCGGTGACGTTCACCTCCCACTTGCCACGATCGAGTCCCTTCAGCGTGTGGCGGTAGCGGGCGCTGTAGACCGTGAAGCGCGACGGTGGAATGGCCGCCACGGCAGCTTCCCGCCCGACTTCGGCATCGAGCGACGCCGGCGCGTAGGGAGAATCGTCCTCGCTGACTTCATCCGCCACGAATGCCGTTTCATCGGCGAGCTGATCGTGCACCACCACGGCCGTCGCACTCTCGAGCTCCGCGGCCTCGGCCACCGCGTGCGGCGGAACGTAGCCGCCATCAACGTCGAACGATGTGGACGTCCCCGCGGGAATCGCCGTTCCCAATGCGACGGCCACGACCGCGACGCCGCTCTCGACCCCGCCTTGCCGAATGGCGCCGAAGAGATGGAGCTCGATCACCCGCTCGGCGGGGAGCTGCTTCGCGATGGACGCGAGAAACCTGGCCTGGGTTTCGTCGGTCATGATGCGGCCGTACGCGAACGCTCGTCGAGCTCGCGCTCGACGTAGAGCCTGAGGATGTGCATGAAGTCCTGCGCATTCGTGACGACGCCGAATGCCTGATGCGTACCGCGGTCTTTCAGCTTGGCCACGACGAATTCCAGGGAATCCACACAGATCGTGGAGAGCTCGCGCAACGATCCATCGGCATCGGTCACGAAGGCCGGGAGCATGTTGCCGGTCGCGATGGCGTGCAGGGCCGTGGCGATGAGGATGGCCATCGTCGCCTTCACGGCGTGGGCGCGCATGGCGTCCTGCGCCTCGAGTGCGTCGGTGATGACGTCGGGAAGCGGGCCGTCGTCGCGAATGGAGCCCGTGAGCACAAACGGAATGTTCTGCGTGACGCAGGCGTGCATGATGCCGCTCGTCACGGTGCCATTGGCCACGGCGGCGGCGATGGAGCCGGCCGCCCGCACCTTGTTGATGGCGCGCATGTGCATACCATGACCACCCTGCATGTTCTCGCCCTGCCCTGTCATGCCGAGGGTCGTGCCGAAGATCGCGGCCTCGATGTCGTGCACGGCGACGGCGTTGCCGGCGAGGAGCGCCCCGACGAAGCCATTCTGGATGAACCAGACCATGTCGTTGCGCGCGCGCGAATGCACGAGCGCCGGCCCGGTCACCCATACGGGATATCCGCCGCGGTCGCGCTCGTCGATGAGAATGCGCGCCATGAGCGAGTAGTCGATCGGCTTCTCGCGCGAGACCTCGCTCGCCATGAACTTGAACTCACCACCCTCTTCGTCGCCGAGAAATCCGGCGACGTCAACGTAGATGCCGGCGCTGCCGTCCTCGGCGGCGCCTACCGCGACCGGCTGTCCCGCGTGGACCCGGCGCGGCTCACGCACCCAGAGTTCCCCCACGGCGTCGGTCACCAGCACGCCGTCCATGCGCGGCTCACGCGGCATGCGCCACGTTCCGCCAAGGCGGACGTACGTGGGGAGGTTCGTGGTGGAGAAGAAGCCTTCGGGGAGAACGCCGTCCGCGGGAGCGGGAACAAACCGGGCATTCGGGAGGTGCGCGAACGCTTCGGTGCTGAAGTCGGGCTTGGCAAAGGAAGTCACTCGTGAAAGATCATTGGCGCGGCGTGGGCATACAAGCGGGGTTGTTGGCGATGCGGGAATGAGACACGGGCGCTTTCGCGGCAATGCTCAATCCGGTACCGTATGCGCACCCCCGCCAGGATGCCGATCATGCATGTACCTCGTCGGGCCGGCCGAGGCTGGATCTACCTCGCGCTGGCCACTCTCCTCTCACCGACAGGGCCCGTGTCCGCCCAGACTCCTGCCCGCCGCATCGAGCGGTTCGATCCGGCGCTCGATGCCCTCATCGCGCCGGACGCGACGATCGAGCTTCTCGCCGACGGCTTCGACTGGACCGAGGGGCCGGTCTGGCACAAGGCGGGGGGGTACCTGCTTTTCAGCGACATTCCGCGCAACGCTATCCACAAGTGGAAGGAGGGCCTGGGCGTCAGCATCTACATGCGGCCCGCCGGCTACTCCGGCCCGAAGCCGTTTGGACGCGAGCTCGGTAGCAACGGCCTCACGTTCGATGCGCACGGTGAGCTCGTCATGGCCGACCACGGCAACCGGCAGGTCTCGCGCGTGGACAGCGTGAAGTTCACGAAGACTTCGCTCGCCGATCGCTACAATGGCAAGCGCCTCAACAGCCCGAACGATGTCGTGTTCAGCCGTGCCGGCGACCTGTTCTTCACAGATCCGCCGTATGGACTCTGGAAGCTCAACGCCGACACCGCGAAGGAACTCGACTTCAATGGCGTCTATCGACTCAGCACGGCCGGTGTGCTCACGCTCCTGACGCGCGAGCTCACCTTCCCGAATGGGATCGCGCTGTCGCCGGACGAGCGGACCCTGTATGTGGCGGTGTCCGATCCCGAACGGCCCATCTGGATGGCGTACGCTCTTCAGGCCGATGGCACATTGGCGCGAGGTCGCGTGTTCTTCGATGGATCGGCATTGGCGAAGGCTGGGCGGCAGGGATTGCCGGATGGCATGAAGGTCGACGCCGCGGGCAACGTGTTCGCGTCCGGACCAGGTGGTATCCTGGTGTTCTCGCCGCACGGCAAGCACCTCGGCACGATCGCCACTGGTGCGCTTACCGCGAACTGCGCATTCGGCGACGATGGCTCGACGCTTTACATGACGGCGAATCACACGTTGCTGCGCGTTCGGTTGAGGACGAAGGGGCCGGGCTTCTAGCAGCTATTCACGCGTTCAGCGGGGAAGTCAAAGGCGGAACTGCGATTTACCACAGAGGTCGCAGAGAACGCAGAGGACAACTCCAACGACTTGCGGTTGCATCCCCGCGCAGGCGGGGATCACGAACTGGGGATGTTGGCTGTTTCAGCGTCTTCTGCGGGCAGGCTGTTGCAGCGTCTGTCTGCGGCCGCCGTTTACCGCATTTTAACCACCGTTGACCGCGTTTTAACCGCCGTTGGCCGTCCTAAAGCAGAGCGACCGGATCCCGATCGAGCGTCATGCGCAGCCCGAACTGCGTCGGCACCTCGAAGCGCTCGATGAGATATCGGCAGACGCGGCCAAGGTCCTGTGGCTTGTCGGCCTTGATGAGCACATGCCACCGCCACCGGTTTTTCACGCGCTCCACTGGACACGGGGCCGGGCCGATCACCGCGACGCCGGGTGCGGGCCGCGCCGCCAACAACTTATGCAACCACGCGGTTGCGCGCGTGGCGAGGCGCGCAGTGGCGTCCTCCTGCGTGCCACTCAGCACGACGTTGGCGATACGCACATACGGCGGATACAGCGGATTTTTCCGTCCACTCAACTCTTCCGCGACGAACGAGTGGTAGTCGTGCATCACCGCGCACTTCACGGCATGGTGTGACGGCGAGCGCGTCTGGATGAACACCTCGCCGCCCTTTGGTCCGCGTCCAGCACGCCCCGCCACCTGGCTGAGGAGCTGGAAGCATCGCTCGCTCGCGCGAAAGTCCGGAAGGTTGATCCCGACGTCCGCGTCGATCACACCAACAAGGGTGACGTTCGCGAAGTCGAGCCCCTTCGCGATCATCTGGGTGCCAAGCAGGATGTCGACCTCACCGGCGCCGACGCGGTCGAGAATTTCGGTGTGGGCCCACTTCCCGCTCGTCGTGTCGACGTCCATGCGGGCAATGCGTGCACTCGGATAGCGCTCGCTGAGGAGCCGCTCGACCTGCTGCGTGCCCATTCCGCGCTCGCGAATGCGGAGGCCACCGCATCGCGTGCAGCTCATGTGCATTGCCTCGCTGTGCAGGCAATAGTGGCAGACGAGCCGCTCCGGCGTGCGATGGTACGTGAGGCTGATGCTGCAGTTGGGACAGACGGCGACGTCGCCGCACGTGTGGCACTGCATGAATGCAGAATAGCCGCGACGGTTCAGCAACAGGATACTCTGCTCGCCCTTCGCGAGGCGCTCGCCGAGGGCGACCTCGAGCGGCCGGCTCACCGCCATCGCGAATGCCGCATCTGCATCGGCAGTGTCGCCGGGCTTGGGCTTCGGCTTGTCCTGCCGCAGGTCGACCACGTGCACGCGCGGCAACGTTGCACCCCCTGCGCGATCCGGCAGCGTCAGCAATTCATACTTGCCCGACTGCGCATTCGACCAGCTCTCGAGGCTCGGCGTCGCACTGCCGAGCACGACGACTGCACCTTCCGCGCGCGCGCGCACGATCGCCACCTCGCGCGCGTGATACCGGGGCGACTCCCCCTGCTTGTAGCTCGACTCATGCTCCTCGTCCACGATGATCGCGCCGAGGTCGCGGAGAGGCGCGAAGATGGCCGATCGTGCGCCGACTGCGATACGCTTCTCGCCACGACGGAGCGCGAGCCATGCATCATGTCGCTCGCCATCCGACAGGGCGCTGTGCAGCACGGCGATGCGATCGCCAAAGACGGCGCGAAAACGATCGACGGTCTGCGGCGTGAGCGCAATCTCCGGCACGAGCACAATCGCCGTCTTCCCTTCCTCAATCACGACCCGACGCAGTAGCTCGAGATACACGAGCGTCTTCCCGCTTCCCGTCACGCCGTGCAGGAGCGCGACGTGCCCGGGTGCCGCGTGCGACAGGCGCTCGATGGCATGACGCTGGGGCTCGGTAGGGACGTGTGTATCGGGCGCGCGGCGCTGGCGGGTGAGGAATGGGTCGCGCTCGACCGTTTCGTATTCGACGCCAATCAGCCCGCCCTTCACGAGACTGCTCAGCACCGAAGGGGAGAAGTCGAGCTTCTCTTTCAACAGCTCGACCGCCGCTCGTCCACCGAGCGCCTCGACGAGCTCATAGAGCGCGCGCTGCTGCGGCTTTCGTGCAAACACCTCATCGCGCTGGAGGAGCGACGTCAGTTCCCTCGTGATCGCGGCGACGCGACGCTTCTTCCGCGGAGGCACTGGGACATCCGCGCCAGTGAGGGCAGCAGGGAGTGCCGTACGAAGCGCGACGCCAAGTGGCACGACGTAGTAGTCGGCAATCCAGCGGCAGAGGGCGAGCATGGGCTCGTCCATGATCGCGGCGTCATCCGGCGCTGCGATGATGTCCTTGACTTTCATCCCCTCGCGCGGCTCGGCGAGCCCGATGACGACGCCGAGCTGGTTGCCGTTTCGGAAGGGCACGACGACGCGCGAGCCGGGCGCAACGCTGCCGGAGAGTCCCTCGGGCACCCTGTAGGTGAACGTGCGAAAGAGCGGCAGCGCCAAGGCGACGGAGATCAGCGTCATCGCCTGAAAGATAAAGGTCTGACTAACTGACAGTCTGACTGTCTGACAGTCTGACCCGCATCGCGCTGCGCGCTCGCTCGTCTGACAGCGGGTCAACTGCAAGGTCAGAAAGTCATGAACTACACAACCGGGTTGATGCACCGCTTCTGCCACCAGCCGGTCCACACGACACTGCATTCGAGCCAAGGGACCCAGTCGTGTAGCGCATAGCTGTCAGATGCAGTTCAGCCCCGCTGTCAGACGAGGACGGCGGCGAAGCCGCTCGTCCGGGTCAGACTGTCAGGCTGTCAGACCGGTGCACGACCCCCAGGCCGGCGCCACGCGGCATCTCGATCCGGCCATCCAGAATGGTAGCCCCCACATACGGATCATTGGCGACCAAAGCAGCGCCGTCGTAGTCCGCGCAGTCGAGCAATGGCGCGAAGTGCGCCGCGGCAGTGATGCCCAGCGAGCTCTCGATCATGCAACCCGCCATCACCAGCATATCGTGCGCGCGAGCCGTCGCGATCATGCGCAGCGCTTCGCGCAGACCGCCGCACTTGGCCAGCTTGATATTGATGCCGTCGACCACGCCGGCAAGCTTCGGGATGTCGCCCGACACCAGGCAGCTCTCGTCCGCGATGATCGGGAGTGACGAGCGCTCGCGGACGAAGCGCAGACCCTCCAGGTCGCCTGGAGGCAGGGGCTGCTCCACGAACTCCACACCAAGCTCCTGGAGGAGGGGTACCATGCGCAGCGTCGACTTCGGCGTCCATCCCGCGTTGGCATCGACACGCAGGATTTTTTTCGGCTCGAGCTCCCGCACAACGCGTACGATGCGCTCGTCCCACGAGGAGCCGAGCTTCAGCTTGAGTACCGGATACTGCTTCGCATCGGCGACGCGCAAGCGTAACGTCTCCTCGTCGGGCGCGATACCGATCGTGAAGCTCGTGAGTGGCGCATCCGCTGGATCGAGTCCCCACATGCGATAGAGCGGCACGCCGAGCCGCTTGCCGGCGAGATCGTGCAGTGCCGCGCTTACGCCGGCGCGCGCCGCGCCGTTGAAGCGAATGGCGCGCGCGAGCGCATGCTCCATCGCCTCGAGCGACCAGCCGTCCATGACCGCAATGGCCTGCTCGAGCAGCGGGAGCACCTGCACCACCGTCTCCGCGGTTTCACCGTAGAATTTGCTCGGCGCCGCCTCGCCCCATCCGGTGCTGCCGTCCGGTGCGGTCACGGTGATCCGCACCACGCGGTACTCCGTGTCTCCGCCGCGTGCGATCACGAACGGATTCTTCGTTCGCAGTGCGATAATCTCGTGGCTCAGCTTCATTCGCGCTCCGAAGGCACGGGCCGGCGAGCGAGACCGGCCATCCGTCGCTCCGAGGCCACGTCGTCGCACGTGGCGAGGTACGCTAGCAGCGCATCGGCGAGGGCGTCACCGCGGGGGAAGCGCTCGTCCGCCGACTTCGAGAGACACCGCATCACCACCTCCACGAGCGGTTCGGGAAGACGCGAATCGATCTCGGCGAGATCGACAGGCTTCTCGTGCACATGCTTGTAGCCGACGGAGAATGCATCCGCGCCGTCGAACGGCGGAAAACCGACCAGGCCCTCGTACATCACGACGCCGAGGGCATACAGATCGCTTCGCCCGTCAACGAGCTTGCCCATTGCCTGCTCCGGGCTCATGTAGTGCGGCGTACCCATGGCGCGCCCGCTGGCCGTGAGCCGTCCATGAAAGCGCGCTGTCGCGATGCCGAAATCGGTGATGAACGCGTTCCCGTCGTCGTCGAAGAGAATGTTGTCGGGCTTCACGTCGCGATGGACGACGCCGCGACGATGCGCGTGGTCGAGTCCGACCGCGACCTGCGCCGTTGCCGCGGCAACGACCGTGGGCGAGACCGCGCGCTCCTTCTGCACCTTGTCGGCGAGCGAGCCGCCGCCGAGGTACGGCATGACGATGTACACTGTCTCTCCCGAGCGGCCGAAGTCGAGCAGCGGACAGATGAACGGATGCACGAGCTGCGCAGCGGCCTCCGCCTCCCGCCGAAAACGTTCCGCCATCTCGGCATCCCGCGCGAGGTGCGGATGCAGCACCTTCACCACCACTTCGCGCGACAACGGCATCTGCTCAGCGCGATAGACCGTTGCCATGCCTCCCCCGCCGAGCCGGCGCAGGATGCGGTAGCGATTGCCGGTGGCGCGACGCAGCGCGCTGATCTCCTCGTCCGGACGCTCTGGCGGAGTGCCGCCGACGGCGGGGAGATCCACCGTGCACCGGCTGCAGCTTGCCGCATTCGCGCGGTTCCAGGTACCGCACTCCGGGCAAAACACGTCAGCTCCCGAACTGCATCTGCACGAAGTCGTACGGCGGCCACGGCCCGGTGAGCGAGAAGGTCGCGCCGAGCGCGCGCTCGGCCTGGGCATCCACCTCGGCGGCAAACTGGTCCCAGAGGTCGCGCTCCACGAGAAATGCCGCCGTCATGACCACCCCCGTGCTACGGTCGGCGCGCAAGGGAAGCGTTGCGACCGCGGCGACGCGAAGCGCCCGCAGGCTCTCAGCGGCGAGGGCGTCGAGGTCCACCGCGGCCAGCTTCGTTTCCGGCGAATCAGCGCGAGCAATGTGGACGCGCGCCGCCACGCGGTTCTCCACGAAGGTGAGTGCCTCACTCAGGGCTCCGGAATGCAGCTCGAGCCAGCTCGTCACCGCCTCTGCCGAGCGGAACACAATACCGATGGGCGCGGGGAGCACCGGGCCGCGAATCGCGTATGCGCTGATGACGTCGCTGTGATGCCTTACCGCGCCTTCGTCAGCGTCGAGCTGGCGATATTCGGAGGGGCCGCAGATCGCCGCAAGATCACGCACGGTGACCGCCTCGATGCCGTCAACGCGCACATGGGCGGTGTGCGCATCGTTCACCGTAACGCCGATAAGGTTCAAGGCCACGCGTCAACTCCCTCCGGGAAGATCACGCAAGATACGCCGACCCGCGTGCGACGGACAGGCGTTCTACAGCAGGGCGCGCATGTGGCGGACACACGCCACGCCCAGGCGGTCCGGCGCGTAGCCGCCCTCGAGCGCGCTGACCACGCGGCCACCGCACCACTGCTCCGCACGTGAGACCAGCTCCCGCGTGAGGCGATGAAAGTCGTCGAGCTCCAGGGTGAAGCCACCGAGTGGATCGCCCGCCATGGAGTCGAAGCCCGCGGAGATGAGCACGAGGTCAGGCGTGAAGCCCTCGGTGGCGGATTCCACCGCCTGCAGCAGGGCGTCCACATAGCGTTCCCGCGCGAGGCCTGCCGCCATCGGCACATTCCACACGTTGCCATGAACACCGCGGTCGCTCGCCGCGCCGGTTCCCGGATACCACGGCCATTGGTGCATCGAGACGAAGTGGATGCCTGCCGTTTCCTCGACGAGCGCCTGCGTCCCGTTCCCGTGATGGACGTCCCAGTCGACAATGAGAATCCGCTCCGCCCCGTGCCGCTGCCGTGCATAGTGCGCACCGATGGCGACGTTGCCAAACAGACAGAAGCCCATGCTGCTGTCGCGAATCGCGTGGTGTCCGGGCGGCCGCACCGCGCAGAAGCTGCGCGGGATGGTGGTGAACGCGAGGTCAATGCCATCGAGTACCGCGCCCGTGCCCGCGGTCGCCGCGAGCCACGAACCCGTGCTGACGACGGTATCCGCGTCGAGTCGGCCGCCCCCGCTCGCAGTGATTGCCTCGACGGATGCGATGTACGCGCGATCATGCGCCAGCGCGAGCTCATCCACCGTTGCGTGTCGCGCCTCGAGATGCTCCAGGAGGTGATACAGTTCCATGTCCTCGCGCAACGCGCGCGGGATGGCGCGCAGGCGGCCGACGTGCTCCGGGTGACCCCAGCCGGTGTCGTGGCCTCCGCAGTCGGCGTGCGAGATATAGGCGACCGTGCTCATCGTGCCCCACGGAAACGCCGTGAGCCGGTTTCTGCAAGGAGCGCGGCGGCGACGATCAGCAGGAACATCCAGGGCAGCGGGTTGCGAGTGTCTCGCGGCACCTCGCGGGTCGGCGCGGCAGGACGCCCAAGGGCGGAGACCAGCGCGGCCACGGGAGCGGCCGAGCCATTCGCCTCGGCGACGGCGGCATGATCGGGCGAGACTGATCCCGCTGCGGCCGACCACCAGCGACGATGCGCCGCGAGACCCGACACACCACCGAGCATGCGCCACCGCCAGCTGTCGTCGTACCCGATCGCCAGCACGCGTCCCATGCCGGCGCGACGGGCTGCCACCGACGGACCCGCCGCCTGGCGTTCGAGTGCGATCGCATCGGAGCGAAGCGCGGAGAGCGGCCGAAGGGGCAGGTCGCGCCGCGTCACCGTGTCCTCTGCCAGCAGGATTCGGCCCGGCATTCGCTCTCCAGCGCGGGCCGGCGCGATGGTGCGCAGCGCGTCGAGCGACAGGGCGCTCCCTTCTGCCACGAGTCCGCCGCCCTCCGACACGAATCGCGCAATGGCCGGCGCGAGATCCGCCGCCGACGAATCGAGTGCGACGACCACATCGTAGCGCGCCGTGTCGATCGGCAGGATACCGTCGTCACGAATCACCACGCCAGGTGCCGTCGGGATGCGCGCGCGCACCGTCCAGCCCGACTCGGTGAGCGCCGCAATTGCAAACTTGCTCTCCCAGTCCGGCCGCCCGAGAACGAGCACCGCGCGCCGCGGGGTGGAGGACGATGGCGTCGCGCGGGCCGTAAATACTCCCTGCTCTGCGCGAACGTCACCAACGACTGCCTCCGCATCGACCGTGGCGCCCGCACCCGCGCGAAGACTGTCGAGCCCCCCGGCCGAATCGACGAGTGCCACCGGCGCCACATTGCCCGCAACAACCAGTATTCGCGCGCGGGCGTCGGGCTCGCGCACATGTGTCGCCTCGATCGCGAGCACCATCGGTGTGCCGTGCCAATGCAGTGATACGCCTGCGCGCCTCAGCGCGACAAGCAGGTCTCGGTAGGCAGTCGACAGCGTGGCGTCGATGTCGACGTCGATCGCATTCACCCGCGGGTCAGCGGCCAGGGGCGCGAGGTCGCTCGCCAACGAGGACGCCTTGATGGACCGGGATATCGAGGTATCGACGGCCTCGCGCGTGGTCCGCCACAGCGCAGTCGCGAGCACCATGATCAATGTCACTCGCGCCACCCACTCCGCCGCCACGCGCAGCTCAGCGCGTGAGCGCATACACCACGATGTTGACGGCGAACTTCGTGTTGTCCACCGAGAGAAAGCGCTTATTCTCCGGGTGGTAGTTCCACTCGGAGCTGTAGTCCTTGCTGCTGTAGAGCAGCACGAGCCTGCCCGCGTGCTCCACACCCGAGAGCGTCTTGTGCACCAGGTTGTCGCCCCAGCCGTTCAGTTCGTGGCTGGTGGTGGGCGGTCCGTCCTCGAACTTGAAGAACGACGTGTAGAGCGCGTGTGTTTTCGGCAGTGGCTTCGGCGCGCCGAATGTCCCCGTGAGTTCTTCCGTCGCCGTCTTGTGGAACACGCCGTCGATGTCGTGGTTGTGGTCGTCGACGAAGAGCAGTCCACCACGCTCGGCATACCGTTGCAGGTTCGTCCGCTCCACAGAGCTGAAACGCACTGGCAGGTGTCCGGTGAGATAGACCAGGGGATATCGAAAGAGCGACGGCGAGGAGATCGGGACGATTACCCCCGACGGCGCGACGTCGATCGACGTATACCGCGCGATCGTGTCGATGATGTTCGCCGGCACCAGCGGCGCGCTGTCCCAGTCGCCCGACTCATACTGCGCCGTCGCAAACACGAAGTCCGTCATGGTGCGCCGAGCCAGCGCGCGATGCCCGGGCGCTGTTCGGGTACGCCCCCGAGCGTGCGACGCACTCGCGCCCACGCCAGGGGAATCGCCCCGTTGTCATGCGCGCGAAGCGCCCGCGCTGCCTGGTCGAGCGCAGCGGCGAGCTGCGGCGCGTCCGCCAGCGCATCGACGCGCATGAGCATGAGCGAATCAGCCGCCGCCTCCGGGTCGCGCGCCATGAGTGCACTCACTCGCGCGAACGTTGCACTTCGGCGGCGCACCGCGGGATCGAGCGGTACGCGTGGCTCGCTGATGGACGACACCCCCTTGTCCTTCCCCATCAGGCGCGCCTTGGCGATGTCGACAATCACCGTACTCGGCCTCCCCCGCAGGTAGATTCGCTCTGCGGTTCGTGCACGCTGGATGGCCGCGAGCGCGATGCGCATCGGCGCCACGGCCTTGGCGGGCTCGCCCACCTCGAGCGCGCGACCCGCGTCCCACATGGCATTGAAGGCCTCGAGCAGCGGCTTGTTGATCGCGAGGATCGGCGTCTCGTCGCCCTCGACGTCCATCACGCTTCCCGCCGTGCTGGTGGCGGCATCCGCGCGCTTCAGCACTTCCTCGGGGGTGAACTTCCCGCGCTCCGGCACGTCCGAACCCTCCTCGGACAGCGGCTCTCCGCCCATCCGCTGGAAGACGACGTCGCCAACGCGCTTGCGCAACTTTCGCTGATCGTCCGCGATACGCTGCGACTCGCTCACCAGCACCGCACGCGTGAGCGCCGACTGCCGCTTCACGAGCGCGAGGGTGAGGTCGAGCAGCATGCGCTGACTCAAAACCTGTCCTTCAGCTTCCGGCGGTGGAGCAGCGTCGACCGCAACCGAATCGTACTCGTCAGCGCGGGCCACGCGAATCGATCGGGTCTCCGAGCTGCCGACACCCGGTCCGCTCACGGTGTTCGCATCGCGCGCGACCGCGCGAAGCTGGAGAATGTCACCCGGTTCGAGCGTAAGAGAATCCAGCGACACTCGGCCCTCCAGCAGCGATTCCGAACGTCCCTGAAGCAGCATTCGCCCGATAACAGCCGTGCGGAACGTGAAGTTCTCTCCCGACCCCGAGCTGACGACAAGCTCGAAGTCCGCATCGCGCAGCCCGATGTCGTCGCGAAGTTGCGCCCGCAGCGCCAGCGTACCGGTCGCCCTTCGCACGATGGTGTCACGCGCAGGAAGCAACAGCGTGACCGCGGGCACGGCGTCGACGACCGGCGCGAGCACGATGAGTCGGTCGCGGCCAGCGTCGGAATGCAGGCGGATGAGCGCCGGCCGGGGTGGCATCCTGAGCACGAGACTCCACCCCGCTCCGCGTTGGGCCACGCTGCGTGGCGCGGAGTCGGCAGTGGCTGTGAGTCGCGACGCCTCGCCATTCCCGCTCACCGTGATCGCGCTGCCGACCAGCGCCTCGATGCTTGTCGGGTCCTCGAGTGCGCTCGCTGTCCGATTCGCGTAGGCGGGCGGCGTCACCGCGACATGCACGACGGCGAGCACGTCCACCACCTTGGCGGCAGCGCGCGCGCTTGCAGCGGTGCCGCTTGTAGGTTCGCCCGTTCGCGCATGGACGAACGACGGCAGCCACAGCGCGAACGCGGATACCACCAGCGCCGCGGACGCCGGAATCACGAGAGAGCGAAGCAGCGCTCGCCGCGCATCGGTCCACCACGCGGTACCGAGTGCCTGCGCCTCGAGCCCCGGGGACTGCACACCGTCGGCGACGCTCACGAGCGCATAGCGCAGCGATGGTGTTCGCTCTTCGACCCACAAGGCGACGCGAGTCAGCGAACGCGCGCGGCGCAGTGTGGAGACCCTGAGTGCAGCCACCGCTCCCACCGCAACGAGTGCGAGTACGAAGGTCCACGCGCCCCAGCCCACAAGGCGCCCCAGCGCCATCACGAGGAGCGCCGCCGCAATGCCCATCATGACCGCACGGGCGACCAGCGTGAGTGCGATCGAGCGCCGAAGCGCGACGAGACGATCGAGCGCCGTCATGCGGCCGCCTCGACGGGACCGCGACGGCGCAGTGCGAGCTCGGCCAGCGCCAGGAGCAGCGCCGCAAGCAGCAACCACCGCGCGAGCGGCGACGGATAATCGACCCTGGCCCGCAGTTCGCGCGCGCTGGCCATAACGTGCGAGCCGCCGACCATCGCGGCAATCACAATGGAGTCGCTCGCGACTTCCGCACCCACCAACCCACACGGCGCGAGAAGTCCTCGGACGATTCGTTGAAAAGGCGGATGCAGCGGAAGATCGCCCGCGGCCGGAACCATCACCCCAACGCTTCGCACACACCCGGAGCCGACCTGCTCTTCGACGGCCGCTGGAGTGCCATCCGCCCACCGAGCGACGACACGTCCACGCGATGGTATAGACAACCTGCCGAGCGTAGCGACGATCACGTCGTCACCGACGGCGAGCCCCTCGGCCGCCATTCGCGTCGTCACGGTACTGTCCCAGCGCACGACCGTTCCGCCGTCACGTATGAGCGCGGAATCACCAGCCGTGAGCGAACCGCGAGTCAGCTGCGACACGTGCCCACGCGCGCCGGATGTCATTGTCGCCACGGAGGGCCCCAGCGGATCCGACAGCGGAATCGGGCGAGACATCCGCCACGCGGGCGCAGCTGAGTCTACGCGCAGCGCCGCGCGCTGCATATCGATCGCTCCAGGCCACAAGCGACGCGCGAGGGTGGTGCCCTCGTCAAGCTCCGATCGCGACACCGGCGAGACGACATGGAGCTGCACGGAATCCACCAGTTCCGACAGCGCAGCACTTGCTCGGCGCGCCGCAACCAGCGCCGCCGTGAGCGACCCCGCAGCATCGCTGCGTTTCAAGGCCGCGAGGGAATCCCAGGACGATCCGCGCAGCACGATGGGTGTGCTGTCGAATGCGATCAGGACCAGCGGCGCACCAGCGGGTACCAGACTTCGCGCCTTCGTGACCTCCTCCGCGACATCCGCCGCAGCTCGAGAACGGTCAACCAGCACGATGTGTCCTACGGTGCCACGGGAGGGCGTCAGCACCGGACGCGCAAACGCGGCACTGGCCACGAGCAGCAGCAACGCCCGGAGCAGCATCAACAGGAGATCACGTGGTCGCGATGCGATTCGACTCACCAGGCTGCGCTGATCCGGAATGAATCGCGCCGTAGGGAGTACGTATGCCGCCGGCCGCGTGCGCGCCACGAGATGAAACAGGACGACGCCCACCGCGCCGAGGACGCCAATCGCAAAGGCCCATGGCGCAAGGAAGGTCATGCGCCGCGCCGCGCCGTCTCGCCCGCCACGCGCCGAACCGCGTGCGGCGCTGGCTCGTCCGTGAGCACCCGGATGTACCGGATACCGGCGGCGCGGGACGACGCAACCATCTCGTCGAGCCATCGCGTGAACTGCTCGCGATACTTGTTGCGCATCGCACCATCCAGCAGCCGGCGCACCGACGGGTGCTCAGGATCCACCGCAAGCAGTGCCTGCTCCGGGGGAGTGATCTCCTCCGTTGCCACGATGTGCACGAGGATGACCTCGCCCTTGGCCGCCACGCGCAATCGCGCGGCGGCGAGAATGGCGTCTGCATCACCAAGCAGGTCGGTGATCACCACAATTCTCGCGGCACGGGCACTGGACACCAGCGGCGCGATGGGCGCCGAGCCATCCGGCGTGGTCGCATCGAGCGCGCGCATCATCTCCAGCAGTACGCTTCGTCGCGCACGCGGCACGAACACCGTCGGGGGCTCCGATGCGATCGCCAGCCCAACGGGATCCGCCTCGGCGTGCGCCACGGCCGCGAGTGCAACGGCGAGCTCGCGCGCAAGGCGCCACTTGTCGAGCCCGGGTTGCGGGAACGCCATCGACGCCGAGGCGTCGACAATCATGCTGGTACGGAACGTCGCCTTGTCCGTCGTCAGCCGGACGTACGCCCGCTCACTCCGCGCGAGCAGGCGCCAATCCACGCGACGCGGATCATCGCCCTGACGGTATGGCCGATACTCGCTGAACTCCGACGAGTTGCCACGCAGCTGCGATGGATGTGCGCCGAGCGTCGCGCCATTCACGCGCCGGGCCGCCGGCCAGCGAACGCCGCGGACGGCGTCGAGGAGCGCGCCGTACGGGCCCGCCGCCACCTAGATCGCCAGCCCGCTCCGCGGCGGAGCGACGCGCTCGAGCACGTCGGCGATGACATGCTCCGGCGTCAGCCCTTCCGCTTCGGCGGCGAAGCTCGCCAGCACGCGATGACGCAGCACCGGCATTGCGACGCGCATGATGTCCTCCGGCGCCACCGTCGCCCGGCCGGCGAGGAACGCATGCGCCTTGGCGCCAAGGATCAGCGCCTGTCCCGCACGTGGTCCCGCACCCCAGCGGACGGCGCGCTTCACGAGCGCGGGTGCCGACGCGTCATCCGGACGAGTGGCGCGCGTGATCGACGACGCATAGCGCAACGCGGCTTCCGACGCCGCGACATCGCGCACCGCGCGCTGCAACGCCACGGCCTCTTCGGCGCCGAGCACGGGCTGCAGCGCGGCCTGTGAGGCACCGGTGGTCGCGCGAAGGATCGACACCTCGTCCTCCGCACTCGGGTAGCCCACGCGCACGTCGAACAGGAAGCGGTCGAGCTGCGCCTCGGGAAGCGGATACGTGCCCTCCTGCTCGATCGGGTTCTGCGTGGCAAGGACGAAGAACGGCTCGGGCAGTCGCAGCGATTCTCCCGCGGCCGTGACCCGATGCTCCTGCATCGCCTCGAGCAGTGCCGCCTGCGTGCGCGGTGGCGCGCGATTGATCTCGTCGGCAAGGACGATATTGGCGAAGATCGGGCCGCGCACGAAGCGAAAGCTGCGCTGGCCGGTCGCATGATCCTCCTCGAGGATCTCGCTTCCCGTGATGTCGCTCGGCACCAGGTCGGGCGTGAACTGGATGCGACGGAAATCGAGCGCGAGGGCTTCCGCGATGGAGCGGATCATCAGGGTCTTCGCGAGCCCCGGCACGCCGACGAGGAGCGCGTGTCCACCCGCCGCGAGCGCGAGCAGTATTTCGTCGAGCGCCGTCTCCTGCCCCACGATACGCTTCTGCACCTCGGCACGAAGGCGCCGCAACGCATCGCGCAACGCGTCCGGCGACGTTGCTACTGTGGCGCGGCTAGCAACGGGAGCGGCCGATGTAGTCAGCGGACGGGTTGCCGGCGGCGGTGCGTCAGCAGGAAGATGGAGCCGTTCACGGCGCCGAGCTCCGTGAGCGTTGCATTCTCATCGAGCACTTCCCAGCCGTGCAGCTTGAGCACGAACGCCTCAGGCGACTCGTCCGACGGAAACAGCGCCTGCAGCGCCGCGACCTTCATCGAGCGGGCGGTAGCCGTTGGCGACACGACCGCCTTCACGGTGTCCCACTTTTCCGGCATCTCGACACGCACCGTGATCGCCGCTTCTCCCGAGCCCGCCAGCTGCAGTGCATCTGCGCGCGACCGTAGCTGGCTCACGAACGGTGTCGTCACGCCGTCACCTGCTTCTGCGCTGGCTCGGCAGGCACCAGCGCGCCCGCTTCGATCTCGGGCAGCGTCGTGAAAAATCGGGAGATCTGCATGTCGAACATGTACGCCGATGCGGTCACGAGCGTTGCGCCATCGCGCGCGATGGCGGCAACCACGATCTCCTCCGTCCCCTGGCCGCGAAACGTCAGGTGGCTGGCGCTCTCCTGCTCGAGAAAAGTGGCGTAGATGCTGTTGTGCGTGGTGAAGAACTTCTTCGCGCGCGCAAGCACATCGGCCGGTGCCAGCGTGGTGCGGAACTCCTGCATGGTGCGGCGAGACTGGTTCATGGCGACTCGGAACGATGGGGCGCGACAGGGCGTGCCCCGTTGGACAGGCCGTCGCTCACAAAGGTTGTCGAAGCTTAATCAGGCGCCCGTGTGACCCGGGAGTGCCGTGGCTGAATCGGCCGTCGTGTACTCCAGCGGCAGCTCGACCTGAAACGTCGATCCTTCGCCGATGGTCGACTGGAGAAAGACCTCCCCCCCGAGCAGCGCGGTGAGCCGCTGCGCGAGCGACAGCCCGAGTCCCGAGCCCGCGTACCGCCGGGTCATCGACCCATCGACCTGCCGAAACTCGTCGAAGACGAGTCGCTGCATCGACTCCGCAATCCCGATCCCGGTGTCCGTCACGCGATACGCCACGCGATCACCGCGTACGGAAACCGACACCCGCACCTCGCCCGTAGCGGTGAACTTGTACGCATTGCTCAACAGCGCGGAAAGCAGCTTCACGATGAGGCGGTTGTCGCTCACCATCATGGTGGCTGCCTCGGGCTCGCTCACGCGCAGTGCGACACCCTCCGCGCGGCCGCGCGTCGCCGAGATCGCCTCGTGCAGCGGGTCGCGGATATCGAAGGCCGAGGCGGAAACGTCGTGCGCCCCACGCTTCAGTGTTGTGAGATCGAGCAGGTCGCCGATGAGGTCGAGCAAGTGGCGACTCGCCGTCTTCACCTGCGCCAGGTGCTGGAGCTGTTCGGCATTCACCGGCCCCGAGATGCCCTCTTCCATGAGCGCGAGATACCCCATCACGGCCGTGAGCGGCGTTCTCAGCTCGTGCGACACGTTGGCGAGGAATTCGTCCTTCACGCGGCGGGCGTCGAGCAGCGCTGCGTACTGTTGCTCCAGTTCAGCATTCGACTCGAGCAGCGCCGCGTTCGCCCGACGCAGGTCCTCGATGAGGCGGGCCTTCTGCGCGGTCGCGGCCATCTGGTCGGCGACCATCCGAAGCAGGCTCCGCGTTTCCGCGCTGATCACTCCCGCAGCGGTGAAGTAGAAGGCCACGGCGCCGAGCACGCCTTCGCCCGTCTGGAGTGGGAGTGCGACAATTGCGCGAAATCCCAATTCGCCTGCGACCTCGGCCCAGTCCTCCAGCGACGGATCAGCCATCACGTCCGGCACTTCGATCACGCGACGCTCGGCCGCAGCCTCACCGCTGGGTCCGAACCCGAGCCGTACGCGCATTTCGCCAAGGAAGGGCGCGAAACGCTCGGGCCAGTTGTGGACGGCGGCGAGTCGCATCAGCTCGGATGCGCCGTCGATGAGGTACACGCAGGCGAACGAGGCGCCAACGAGCGGGCCAACGCGGTCCAGTGCAAACTGGAAAACTTCCTCCGGCTGGTCGGCCGTGAGGAACGCGTGAACGATTTCGCGAATGGCGATGAGTTCGCGCAGCCCGGACTCGGAAGTCTCAGCGGGTGTGCGAAAGCGGTCGCGCGGCGACGTGGTGATCCGGGTCACGAACGCCAATATGGGGCGTAACCGCTTATGGTGCCAGAGGTTCAGGTGTTTTGGGGCCCGTGGTCGCCGATATCCATGTTCACAATACCTGAACAGCGATTCACCACGGAGGACACAGAGGACACGGAGGACAACGCTGTTCCGCCTTCCTCTGTGTCCTCCGTGACCTCCGTGGTAAATGGCTTTTTCTGCGGCTTTTATTGTCGCAGGACTCAGCGGCGCGGCGGAGAGTTGAGTGTCCGCACTTCAACGCGGTGGAGCAGCACGGAGGGCGGCGTTCCGACGACGTACGCCACCGCGTCCGCCACATCTTCCGGCGTGAGCTTCCAGTCGTCTGCGGTTGTTGCGGCCTTGCCGCCGAAGCCGGTGGCGACGCCGCCGGGCGCGACGACGGACACTTTCACCCCGCGCTCGCGCACCTCGAGCAACAGCGATTCCGCCCAGGCGGTGACGAACGCCTTTGTCGCCGCGTAGCAGGATCCGCCGACGAACGCGCTGCGTCCGCTAATCGACCCGATGGTGCAGACATGACCTTCGCCGCGCGCGAGCATGTCGGGCAGCACGGCCCGCGTGACGTGATACAGCGCATTCACGTTGAGTGCGATCATCTGGTGCCATTCGTCTGGCGTGAGCTCGATGAAAGGCTTCGTGATGCCGATGCCCGCGTTGTTCACGAGCACGTTGACGTCGAGTCCCGCGAGCGCGCCGGCAATCGCCTGCTTTTCGGTGAGGTCGAGTTGTATGGCGCGACACAGTCCACCCATCGCGTCGATTTCCGTGCGGAGCGCATTGAGTTGTGCCCCATCGCGTGCGACGGCGATGATCTCGAAGCCCTCATGCGCCAACCGCAGACAGACGGCGCGGCCGATGCCACGGGATGCGCCGGTGACCAGTGCGACCTTGCGCGCGGACGCGCTCATTGTGCAACGCGGAGGATCGCGCCGTAAATCATCTTCGTCCCGAACTCCAGGCTCGTGAGCGGAACCCGCTCGTCGTTGCCATGCATGCGGTCTTCGTCGTTCTGGTTCATCGGAAACGGCAGGAGTCCGAAAGCCTGCATGCCCCAGTTCCGCAGCCGCGCGCTGTCCGTTGCGCCGGTGCTGAGGTAGGGAACGACGGCAAGTGATGGCATCAGCGCCTGTGCGCTCTCGCGGATGGCGTTGAACATCGGCGAATGAAAATCTGACGCGGGCGAGTCCTCACCGCGATCGGTGACGGTGATGTCGACGAGCGGATCGCCAACGACCTGCTTCAGCTTCGTCACGACGCTGTCAATGGACTGGCCTGGCAGGGTGCGCACATTGAGCTTCGCGCTGGCGTCGGTCGGGATGACGTTCGTGCGAATGCCGCCCTCGATGATCGTCGGCGAGATGCCCGTCCGGAGCACGGCGTTGAACACCGGTGTCTTCTCGAGGATGCGGGCACCGCGCTGTGTGCGCCGGGTGTCACTCGAGGCGACGTCGGCCATCGCCTGCCGCTCTTCCTTGTTCTGCCACACGCGGCCTAGCTGCGTGAAGAACTCGCGGGTCGTGGGCGTGAGGTAGAGGGGCGGCTTGTAGGCGCCGATCTTCCCGAGCGCGCGCGCGAGTCGGAACATCACGTTGCCTTCCAGCGGGATGGAGGCGTGACCGCCCGGTCCGTGTGCCGCGACGGTGACGACGTGCGACACCTTCTCCGTATTCTGCACGGCGACGTACAGCAGTTTGTCGTTCACGATGCGCGTGCGGCCGCCTTCGTTGAGCGCGAACTCCGCCTTGATGAGCTCTGGATGGTTCGCGATGAGCCATCCCATCCCGAAGTCGCCGCCCTGCTCTTCATCGGAGTTCGCGACGAAGATGACGTCGCGCGCCAGCGTGCCACCCTTGTCGATCACGTTGCGCTTGAGCAGCAGCATGGTCTCCAGGTTCGTGGCGAGCATGCCCTTGTCGTCGATCGTCCCACGGCCGTAGAGGTAGCCGTCCTTGATCTCCGCGGCGAACGGATCGGCTGACCAGTGCGCGCGCTCCACGCCGACGACGTCCATATGGCCCATGATGAGCACCGGCTGCTTGCTTCCGTTGCCCTTGAGTCGCGCGACGAATGCGGCGCGGCCCGGCGCCGGCTCGAACAGGTGCGTCTCGATGCCAGCCGCCTTCAGCGTGGTTTCGAGAAACTTCGCCACCTGCATCTCGTTGCCCGGCGGATTCACGGTGTTCATGCGAATCATCGTCTGGAGATTCGCGAGTGTCTCCCGGGACGACGTGGCCCAGTCGGGCTCCTGCGCCATGGCTGGTGTGGCAGCGAGTGTCATGAGTGTGATGATGGCCGTCTGTCGGATGAAATGCATATCAGATTCTAACCACTTCCCGGAGGCCAGGGTAACTTGAGCGCCGCACTCTATCCGACCTGAACTCGATCTTATGTCGAACCTGCCCGTCATCGGCTTCATTGGCACCGGCGTCATGGGCCGCAGCATGGCCGCCAACCTCGCGACCGCTGGCTATGTGCTTCATGTGCACAATCGCACACGGTCACGCGCGCAGGAGCTCGTCGACGCTGGCGCGCAGTGGCATGACTCGGCGGGCAGCGTCGCCGCGTCGGTCGACGTCGTCATCACGATGCTCGGCTTCCCGTCGGATGTGGATTCGACCTATCTGTCGCCGGCCGGCGTTGTCGCACGCGCGCGGCGTGGTGCGCTGCTGATCGACATGACGACGTCGAGCCCCGTGCTCGCGCGGCGCATTGCCAGCGCCGCTGCCGAGCGCGCGCTCGATGCGCTCGATGCGCCAGTGTCCGGTGGGGACGTCGGCGCACGCGAGGCGCGACTCGTCATCATGACCGGCGGCTCGCAGGCTGCGTTCGAGCGTGCGCAGCCCATCTTCGCGCATCTCGGCAAGAACATCGCGCTGCTCGGGCCGCCGGGATCCGGACAGCACTGCAAGATGGCGAATCAGATTGCCGTGGCGGTCGGGATGGTCGCGTGGTGCGAGGCGCTGGCGTATGCCGCCAGGGCGGGACTGGACCCGAACGCGGTGCACGCGAGCATCAGCGGAGGCGCGGCGGGCAGTTGGGCGATGACGAACCTCGCGCCGCGGGCTCTCGCGGGGAACTTTGCGCCGGGGTTTTACGTGAAGCACATCATGAAGGACATTCGCATAGCGATCGAGAGCGCGGACGAGATGGGGCTCCAGGTGCCTGGGCTTGAATGCGCGCGGGATCTATATCAGCGCGTCTCTGCGAATGGATGGGACGACCTTGGTACGCAGGCGCTTTACAGGCTCTACCTGTAGCGGTCGACGGCGCGGGAGGTCGGGCGACTTCGCGGCCGCTGCGCGGAACGCGGAGTCGTGTCCATACCAGCCAGTGCGAGTCGTTCCTCCTTGGGCGGTTCTCGCTCCAGAAGGATGAGCGCGCCAGGAAGCGTGCGGTGGCCGACGCGGCGGCATTGGCGCGCAGCGGCTGCTGATTCTGCGCGGGCGCGGTTGTCCTTGCGAAGCGCGTCGTGCTTGGCGAGCGTGAGGAACTCCTCAGACAAGCTCGGCGTCACCGCGCGGTCGGAACGGATTATACAGCAGGCCCTTGCATGCTAACATGTGGCTGCCCGGGGTGCGCCAATTGGTAAGCGCTTGCGGAACTGGCGCTTACGCGACGGACACTGGAGATTCATTGGGATAAAGCGGCGAACGCACGCGGCTTTATCTGCGGCATGCTGGATATTATGGCCGCATAATATGCGTTA
>JBKJUW010000056.1:0-39817 GCA_046589725.1 Gemmatimonadaceae bacterium | reverse complement strand
ACGCACCCGTTCGCCGGTTACCCTTGCGGGCCCCCGTGACTTGCATGTGTTAAGCACGCCGCCAGCGTTCGTCCTGAGCCAGGATCAAACTCTCCAAGAGATTTTGATAATTAGCTCTAGTGAATCGAACAGCTGTCTAACGCTGTCGCGTTGACAGCGTATCCGAATCATTTGAATAGTACAGGTTTTTGAACTCTGCTCACCCCGGCCCCTGTTAGAACCGGCGAGCTAAAACGAGTTCGCCTCGCACATTCTGATTCCACTCTCGATTGTCAAACAGCAATACAATTTTATCGGTGCGTCACGCTTCCGTGACAGCCTCGTATCATAACCACTTCATCACCCGTTCGTCAAGGCCTGGCAACGATCAACACCCAGCCCGTCGAACGCTCCCCGTGGCAACCCGCGCACCGCGCCCGGCTGCACATCGCCGTCGATTCCCCTGCACCAACCCAGGATCACCCACGAACCGGAAAAACTTCCCCTGTAGCCTCGCATAATACGAGCGTCAGCATAACAGCGCAAGGGGATAAATCAACTCACCCTCCCCACCACACCTGAATACCCAAGACAAACGGAGCGACCCCGGACATCCGGTGCCACTCCGTTTGCCTATGCGCCCTCTCGGAATCGAACCGAGAACCTACTGATTAAGAGTCAGTTGCTCTAACCAATTGAGCTAAGGGCGCTCAATCCTGCATCACGTACTTGGCGCGCCAGGAGGGAATCGAACCCCCGACCCACAGCTTAGAAGGCTGTTGCTCTATCCAACTGAGCTACTGGCGCTTCGTTCGGCACAGGCCGGCCCTCACTGCCTCAGAGCGTCCTGCAAGGTCGGGGCGCCCGGATTTGAACCGGGGACCTCCTGCTCCCAAAGCAGGCGCGATACCAGGCTACGCTACGCCCCGCACATTGAGAACCAAAGAATAGCGAGTTCGGCACGGTGGGTCAACTGCTCGCCGCGCCGCCGCACGGCTCACTTCACCAGACCACGCGCACCCAACACCGCGAGGAGCGCGAGAAACGCTCGAGCGCGATGGCTCACACGCTGCTTCTCGTCCAGCGTCGCCTCCGCCATCGTCATCCCGAGTTCCTCGACGAAGACATGCGGGTCATATCCGAATCCCGCATGCCCAGCCGGCGCGTCCAGGATGCGTCCAGCGACCTCGCCACGCGTCACTGCGTTCGTACGTCCGTCACTCCAGGCTGCGGCGCACACGAAGCGTGCGGCCCGATCCGCATGCGCGGCGATCGACGCGACGAGCAGCGCATTGTTGGCGGCATCAAGCGCAGCGCCCCTGATGTCACGGCGCCCGGACCAACGCTTGCTCCGAACGCCAGGAGCACCTGCCAGCGCATCGACGGCCAGCCCGGAGTCGTCGGCCACGATGACGCGGCCTGGCAATCGTGCCGAAAAGTACCGCGCCTTGGCGAGCGCGTTTTCCTCGAATGTCTCGAAGCACTCAATGACCTCTTCCGCCGCAGAGTCCTCCGTCACACCCGCTTCCCGTAAATCGATCACGTCAATGCCGTGCGTCTCGAAAAGCGCCCGCAGCTCCACGAGCTTCCCTGCGTTGCGCGACGCAAGCACCCATGGCTGTCGCACCGCGTCCTTACAGTCCCAACGCGGAGCGCTGAAGATCGTCGAGCGCGACAAGGCCCTTCGTCGCCAAGTCGAGCAGCGAGCCGAGCTCGCCGCGGTCGAACGTTCCATTCTCGCCCGTGCCCTGCACCTCGACGTAGCGCCCCTCGCTGCTCATGACGACGTTCATGTCCACATCAGCGACGACATCCTCGATGTACTCGAGATCGAGACGCGGCTCACCCCGGATCACACCGACGCTGACGCCGGCCACTCGACGCCTGACGGGACTGCGCTTCAACTTGCCCTGCGCCACCATCCAGGTGAACGCGTCATGCACTGCGACGGAAGCACCGGTGATTGCGGCGGTGCGGGTGCCGCCATCCGCCTGCAGCACATCGCAGTCGACCTTGAGGGTGAATTCACCCCAGGCGAAATCATCAAGCATCGCGCGAACGCTCCGACCGATGAGCCGCTGGATCTCCTGCGTGCGGCCGCCGATCTGTCCGCGCTCCCGATTCGTTCGCGTCTTGGTGGCTCGTGGGAGCATGGCGTATTCTGCGGTCAGCCATCCTTCGCCCCGTCCACGCTTCCACCCGGGCACGCCGTCCTCCACTGACGCCGTGCAGAGCACGCGCGTCTCGCCAAAGGAGACCAGGCAGGATCCCTCCGCATAGGAGGCGATGTTGCGCTCCAGCGTGACCGGGCGAAGTGAATCGGCCGTACGTCCCACGCGAATTGGTTCAGCGTGCGCCTGATGAGCCACGGAGTTTCTCGAGAAGTTTGGTCGTCGAGTGACCGGGAGTGAGCGGGACGACACAAACGTCCCCTCCCCAGCCGCGAACTTCCGACGCGCCGACAATCGTCGCTTCGGAATAGTCCCCGCCCTTCACCAGCACGTCGGGGCGAAGTCCCTTTACCAGTTCTATGGGAGTGTCCTGATCGAAGATTACCACGCAATCCACCATCTCGAAGGCCGCGAGCACGTACGCTCGCTCGACATCGGTGCGAATGGGACGATCGGGTCCCTTGATGCGCTTCACCGAGGCATCGCTGTTCACGCCGACAACAAGCACATCACCGAGACGTCGGGCACCCAGCAGAACGTCCACGTGTCCAGGGTGGAGGAGGTCGAAGACGCCGTTCGTGAAGACCACACGGTCCGAGCGGGTCGCACGCCACGCTCGTGCACTGTCAAGGTTGCGCACCTTCGCCGCGGGATCCCGCGGAGCGCTGACGGTCAAAAGATGCCCTCGGCATGCGGATTCAGGCGTACCTCCTTCACATAGAGCGGAAGCTCCAGGTGAACGTAATACTCCGATTCGACCTGGATACGCCGACCATCTCGCTGGAGGCTCACTTCTCCGGCAGCCTCGGGCAGCCCCAACGAATCGGCGCGCGCACGTAGATGGCGGAGGATGAGCGCGTCACCGTTGTGCGCGGCGAACTTCACTTCCTGACGCATCGCATCCTGGTACTGATAGAACTGCATGTAATGTTCGCCCACTCCGATGCCGAAGTAGCCGACGGTGGCGAGGAGCAGAAGCATCACAAGGCAGCCCAGGGAGGTCAGGCCAGGGCGCGGGGTCACCACTGTGACTGCGCTCCCTCGACGATGTCATTGACGACACGCTTGATCGCGTCCCGACGGCCGTTCGGCTCGTCGCGCTCGCCGTACTCCCCTTCCGCGCGGAGGCCCTTTTTCTCCCAAAGTGTCTTGCCGGTCGTCTGGTCCAGGATCTGTACGTCGAGCGTAATCTGGAGCTTGCGACGCGATGTCACGGCCTGCGTGGTCGTCGAGCTGTAGCCGACGGGAATATCCGGATCGTAAGTGCGCACGACACCCCGGACGAGGGCATCCGCGCGCTCCTCGGGCGCATCGCGAACGCCGAGGCGCGGTTGAAGCTCCTTTCGCATGGCCTCGAGGAGCTCTTTCTGGAGCTCGGGGGTAGACGTTTCGTTGTCGAAGGGCTGGATGGCCATTGTCCGAATGTTGCTCGGCAGGCCCCCACCAGCGAAGCCATAGCCGGGCGGCCTGCACCCCGGGATCACGAGGAGCAGCAACAGGACGCTACAGAATCCAGATCGATGGATCGAAAGGCGCGACGGCATCTGAACCTTGTATGACGAGTGTAAGGGACCGGCGGGCCGCCTCGTCGTGATACTGCACCCGCTGCGCGCCGGCACGTTCCACCCACTCTTGCAAGCGGCCCCCGTCGACCCGCTCCAGCCGGGTCAGCGTGTCACCGCGAAAGGTGGCGCGCCAATGCACCGGTGCACCAATGTCGGCACGGAGGAGGCCGCCGTCAACGCGGACGAGGGTGTCGCGCTCGGGTGGAACGTCGAAATGTCCAAGCGCCGCCCACAGGAGCGCCCGGGGCGGCACCAGCTTTCGCGCCATGTCCGGGCCAGGGATGCGCAGCGAGTCGCCGATGAGCACTGCAGCTCCTCCGCCGAACCCGCCACCCAGAAAGAAGTCGAGCCGCACACTATCGGGAGATGCAACGCGAGCGACTCCATCGCCGCGCGCCGTGATATCGCCGTCGTGAAGCTCCCACTGAAACACGATCTTTCGTCGACCCGCTTCAAGGGTTCCCCTGGGCACTCGCTCGACGGGCACAGGCACACCCGGAAGCGCCGCGATGCGCGGCGGCGCGCAGCCAGCGAGTGCGAGAACTGTTGTAGCGAGCGTCCATTTAGTGAACCGAGACACGAACAATGCGATCTCCCTGGATGATGCGGTCAAGCACCGCGAATCCGCTGACAACCTCTCCGAATACGGTGTACCCACCGTCGAGATGTGGCTGTGGCGCGTGCGTAATGAAAAACTGGCTTCCGCCGGTATTCGGCCCTGAAAGCGCCATGCCGAGTGTGCCACGTCCGTATCGCCGCCGATTGAGTTCGTCCTGAATTGCATATCCCGGCCCCCCACTCCCGTCGCCGCGCGGATCACCCGCCTGAATCACAAAGTTTGGAACGACGCGGTGAAAGTGTTGTCCGTCGAAGTACCGCGCGCGCGCGAGGGCAAGGATGTTGTACACCGTGAGGGGTGCTTCGGACGCATGGAGAGTGAGCTCCATGACCCCTCGATTTGTTTCGATTCGGAGGACAGGCGCCGTCCGGTTGGCTTCCTCGGCACGAGCCTCGTACCACGACAACAGCCGAGCGTCTCCCATGAAATCCTTCCAAACGGCGAATTGTGGAATCATGGCCGCAGCCGCTCGCTCGAGGGGGTTCGCGGGTCGGGGTAGAGCGGCGAGGACCTGGCGGATTGAGTCAGGCACGCCGCTACCAGCACGCACCAGCGCACTGTCTGCCAGGCGCCAGAAGGCGAGTCGCGCATCATTGTCGGCGTCAGTCACGAATCGGCGATACGACGCCAGCGCGGCGCCGAGGTCATCGACGGAGGCGCCGCGCCTCAGGATCGCGAGTGCGTTCGCGCGCACGGCCACGTCACTATCGGCGAGTGCGATTCTGAGACGCTGACGCACTCCCGAACGCGTGGCGGTGCTGTCCGCGAGCGGGGCGAGGGCGCCGACCGCACTCGCCCGAACGCGACCGTCCGGATCACGAAGCCCAAGCGCCACGCGCGTGACCGCCACTTCGGCCTTGCCGGCGCCACTCAGCTCTGCCGCCACCGCCCTGCGTTGCCAGTCCGCGCTGGCAGACCAACCTGCGCGAAGCGAAAGGTCGATGCCCCTTTTGATGGCGCCCTCCGCCAGGCTCCGGCGTACGATGAAGGTGGTGTCTGCGTCGAACAGCTTGAACCACGTCGTCGAATCGGACAGGATGACGGGCTCGATTGATTGGGCGGCTGCGACGCGCACGTTGAGGTCTGCGTCTCCAAGGGCATTGAGGAGTGCCGCTCGCGCAGCCGTCCCGTACGTCGCGATCGAACGAATCGCGTTGATGCGGACGCGCGCTTCGGTGTCCCGGGTGAGCGACGCGAGTGCACGCTGCGCGTCAGCGGAAAGCGAGTCGCCTGCGAGCGTGTGGGACGCGACACGGGCCACCTGCTCGCGCACGGCTGTCCATCGCGACGCGGAAAGCGCAAGCAACGGCCGGACACCCGCAACACCTCGTCCGCGCGCGATGGCATACGCGGCGCGCCAGGCCAGCGCAGAGTCCGGGCTGGTCAACAGTGGAACGATGGCCGTGACGGGCACTGGTCGGAGACGCGCGGCGGCGAGCAACAGCGCCCCGCGCGTGGGCGCCGCGAGAGACTCGTCCCGCAATCCAGATTCGATTCCCGCCCGTCCCCGGTCGCCCAACTCACCAAGCAGCCAGGCTGTCTCGCTCGCGCGCGGTCCCGTCATACGCAGCGTCGCCGCAGCCAAGGTGAGCGACGCGGTGTCCTTCAGCAGTCCAAGACTGAACAGTGCATTGGCGGCGACTCCAGAATCGCCCTCGATCGCCAGCGCGCGCAGCCGCGGAGCGTGGACCGCCGCGCCAATGCGACCGGCCGTGAGTGCCGCCGCAGCCCTGGTGGCAGGATTCGGGTCGGCGAGCACGGAGTCGAGGTACGCCGGCTCATCTCGACGCGTGTCCTCGATTCGCAACAGCCTCGCGCGCGCCGCAACCGTCGGAGCAGGCACGCCCAATCCCGCGAACTGGCAGCTAAGCGCCGGAAGGAGCGAGAGGACCAGCGCCGAGCGCCGCATCGAGTGCCGCGCGGAAGTGCGGTGGGATGGCGGCGAGCCGTCCTGTCGCATCGATCGAGACGAGCGACGTGTGCGCCGTGGCAAGGCGGGTTCCGGACTCCGCATGGGTGATCAGGTAGTCGAAGGTGATCGCGCGGGAGCGAACGCCGGTGAGGGTGGCCTCGATTCGTACGAGGTCATCGAATCGCGCTGGCGAGAGATACCGCACGCGGGCGTCGGACACCGCGAGTCCAATGCCGTCGGCTTCGAGCGCGGCGTAGCTGCGCCCGAGCGCGCGCAGCAGCTCCACGCGTCCTACCTCGCACCAGACGAGGTAGTTCGCATAGTAGACCACACCCATCCGGTCAGTTTCGGCGTAGCGGACACGCAGCTCGGTCGAATGCGAGTATGTCATGCGGAGAGGAGGGAAGCGTCTGGCGCGAACGATCGTCGCGCCCCCGGTGTTTGTAAAGGCGAGGCAGGCAGTATAGAATGACCTCGTGCTGCCATCGCCGTGCTATGTCATCTCCGACGTTCACCTGGGTCATGCTTCCGCGTCGGTCGAACGCGCGCTGCTGTCGTTCCTGCGCTGGCTGCCGGGGCGCGCCGGTTCGCTGTTGATCAATGGCGACCTGTTCGAGTTCTGGTTCGAGTGGAAGACCGTGGTGCCGCGCAGCGGCGTTCGGGTACTGAGTGCCTTGATGGACCTGCGCGATGCCGGGGTACCGATGACGATGCTCGCCGGGAATCACGACTGTTGGGGCGGTGACGTGCTGCGCGACGCGGGCCTCGACTTCATGTTGGGGCCGCTCGAAGGCGACGTGGGTGGGTGGCGCGCGCATGTCGCGCACGGCGACGGGCTGCGCGCGAAGGAAGATCGCGGCTATCGTGTGCTTCGCCGCGTCCTCCGGAATCGCCTCGCGATTCGTGCCTTTGGCGGCATCCTGCATCCCGACTTTGCATCGCGCATTGCGATGGGGAGCTCGCACACGAGTCGCACGTACACCGCGCGCGACGAGGGACGCGGTCTGCGCGCCGTCGCGTCGTCGCTCCTCGACACGCCCCACCCGCCGGAACTCGTGATTTTCGGACATTCACACGTCCCGGCGCTGGAGCGGCTTCCGGGCGGCGTCTATGCCAACGCGGGGAGCTGGCTCAACCAGCCGACGTACCTGGTGGTGACGCCGCACGACATCTCGCTGCGGTCGTGGGACGGATCATCCGAAGGTGCGAATCTCGACACGCTCGAGCGCGTCCCCGAAGAAGCGCTGCCCTAGCTGGAGGAATTGCGCCGGATCATCCGACGCCACGAATCGATAGCTACCCCGGTCGCCTGCATTCGCGAGGCCGTGCTCGTCGAGCATACGCCGAGTGTCCGCCGCCGTCTCCTCAGCACTGTCGATCAGGCGCACGGACCGACCAATCGTCTCGCCAATGACTCGCTTCAACAGCGGATAGTGCGTACATCCGAGGACGAGCGTGTCGACGGCACCGTGGCTGAACGGCGCGAGGTATTCGGCGGCGATGAGGCGCGTCGCTTCGCTGTCATTCCAGCCTTCCTCGACGAGCGGAACGAAGAGCGGACACGCGCGCACGGTCACGATCGCCTCCGGCGCCTCGGCATGAATCGCCTTTACGTACGCACCAGATCGGATGGTTCCCTCGGTGCCGATAACGCCGATGCGACCTGCGCTTGATGCCTTTACAGCGGCACGCGCCCCGGGCCCGACCACGCCGATCACGGGAACGTCAAGCTCGTCCTCGAGCATCGGCAGCGCGTGAGCCGTGGCAGTATTGCATGCCACCACTATGGCCTTCACGCCCTGCTCGAGGAGAAATGCGGCGATTTCGTGGCTATACCGTCGGACGGTCTCCGGAGACTTGGGCCCGTACGGCACGCGCGCCGTATCGCCGAAGTAGATGAGGCTCTCAGCGGGCAGCTGGCGCATGATGGCTTGAGCCACGGTAAGGCCGCCAATTCCCGAGTCGAACACGCCGATGGGCGCGTCACTGCGCGGCGAACCGCTCACCAGCGAATTCGGGCGACGACTGCCGGCCCGTAGGGCGTCGGCTCCACGGAGACCTGCGACGGCAGGTCCCACAAGTGCGCGCCGACGTACGCATCGGCGCCGGCGAAGAGATGATTCGCGACGATGAATGCAATCCAGTCCTCTACATGTCCCCTGCGAATGCTGATCAGCTCATCGTTGTACGACGTGCGCTGCAGTACGGCCGTGCCCGTTGCGGGGTCGTTGCCGAGGTTCACGAGCGTATCCTGCCTGAACAGCCGTGCTTCGCGCAGTTCCGCGCGCGATTCGCGGAGCATGGCAATGGCGATGGACTCCGTGAATGCGAAGAGACCGCCAGCGATCGGTCGGCCGAGGCGAGACTGGCCGTAACCCGGCATGAACAGGGAATACAGAAACGCGCGTCGAGGTGATAGGGGCGGCAGCGGCGCGGCCCGCGTCACGGTGTCCACGCGCGCGCGCGGCGGAGCGACCAGCGTGCTGTCGATGCGCTGAGCGGAGACACGCTGCCGCGCGCCGACCGTCAGGACCGCGCACAGCAGCCAGACACGGGCGACACGCCCTGCGGGACACGCGCTCACGCGCTCAGGTCTCCAGAGGCGCTGACGCCGCACGCAAGCATGGTCTATCGATTGGGCAGCGCAACGACCAGATCGATCTCCACCATCACGCCGCGCGGCAGTCCGGACACTTGTACGGTCGACCGGGCGGGACGCGCGTCGCCCATCACGCGCGCGTAGACTTCATTGACGCGCGGAAAGTCCTTCATGTCCATCAGGAAGACGGTCGCCTTCGCGACGTCGCTCCAGCCTGCGCCCGCGGCCGACAGGATCGCACTGAGGTTGCGGAACACCTGCTCGGTCTGCGCCACCACGTCGCCTGGGACGACCTGCGTGGTGGCGGGGTCGAGTGCAATCTGGCCCGCCGTAAAGAGGAACCCGTTCGCAATGATGCCCTGCGAATACGGTCCAATGGCGGCAGGCGCCTGGTCGGTATGCAACGTCTCGAGAGACAACGGCATTCTCCTTTGCGAGTGTTTTTCACGAATGGTGGATCTGACAGCCACGATGGCGGACTGCCCCTTCCCGGCCTCGTGGTGAAGAATAATGCGCGCCGCGCCCCGGGCGGGCTACTCGAGCGAAAAGAGCCGTCGTGCGTTCGCGACCGTCAAGGCGCCGAGCGTCACAGCATCGACACCTCTCGCCTGCGCCAGTCGCGCCACGGTGAAGCTCACCCACGCCGGCTCGTTTCGCTTCCCCCGATGCGGCACGGGTGCAAGGTATGGTGAGTCGGACTCGGCAAGGATACGATCGTCCGGAACAATCTGCAGCAGTGCTTCGTCCGTCCAGTTCCTGAACGTGACAATGCCACTGAACGACACGTACCATCCGCCAGCAAGCGCGACCTCGGCAAGCGCGAGACTGCCGGTGTAGCAGTGCAGCACTCCGACGACGCCGGCGCTGGCGGCCTCTCGAACCATGTCGCGCGTGTCGTCCTCCGCCTCACGCGTGTGCACGACGGCCGGTCGCCCAGTTTGCGCTGCGAGCGTCAGTTGTGCCCCGAATGCGGCGCGTTGCTGGAGACGCGGCGAGTGATCATAGTGGTAGTCCAGTCCGCACTCGCCAAGGGCGACGGCGCCCGATTCGACGTGGGCGAGCAGTTGGGGGATGTCGCGCGCTTCATCGAAGTCGGCCGCGTCGTGCGGATGTACTCCCGCCGTGTAGTGGCAGAAACCCGGATATTCACCGGCGATGATCGAAGCACGGCGCGCTGAGGTCAGCGACTCGCCGATGCACACGATGCCGAGCGCGCCGGTCTGCCTCGCGCGGGTGATGACGTCTGCGCGATCCGCGTCGAATGCCGGATCGGCGAGGTGCGCGTGACTGTCGATGAAGGTCGTCATGCAAATACGAACCGCCGCACGAGGCGGCGGTTCAGTACGACATGGCGTGCTACGCTCACCGGGTGCGTGCGGCGACCGGGGGACGTGTCGCGGTCGGCTTCACTGGCGCCACCGGTGCTGGCGTGCGCCCCGACGACTTCTCGTTCCCGCGGCTGCGAGGCCACTTGTGCTCGATCCAGAGCAGCGTGGGGCCAGCAATGTAGACGGAGCTGAATGTCCCGGTGACGATACCGAACAGCATGATCCATGAGAACGGCCGGATCACTTCGCCTGCGAAGAGGAGCAACGATAGCGTGGCGGCGGCAACGGTAACATGTGTCAGCACCGAACGGGGCAGCGTCTCGTTGATGGAACGATTCAAGACGTCGTACAGCGGTTCCGGACGTGCCCTCTTCAGGTTCTCGCGCACGCGATCAAAAATGATGATCGTGTCGTTGAGCGAGTAGCCGATGACGGTGAGCAGCGCGGCGACCACAGTCAGCGACACTTCAAGCCGCATGATCGCCAGGAACGCGAGCGTGCTGAGGAGATCGTGCGCGGTCGCGAGGACAGCCGCCACGCCGAAGCGCCACTCGAAGCGGAACGCGAGATACAGCATCGTCACGAACAGCGAGATCACGATCGCGATGACGGCATTCTGGCTGAGCTCATCGCCGACGCGCGCACCGACAATCTCGGTGCGAAGCACGCGTGGCTCGGTCGCACCAAACTTCGCGTGCAGGGCCGTCTCGATCTCACGCGCCGTCTTCTCGACACTGTTACCGGCGTCGTGGCTCGCCGCGCGAATGGTGAATTCACGCGGGGATCCGAACGGCTGAATTTCCGAACCCGGATAGCCCGCCGCGTCGACGGTCGCACGCACGGCGCCCGGATCCGGCGCCTGCGTGAACTGGATCTGCATCAGCGTTCCGCCCGTGAACTCGATGCTCTTGTTGAGCGCCGTGCCGTACCGGGCGCTGTGAATGCCCAGGAAGATGAAGCCGGCCAGGATGAACGCAGCGGTGATGCCCAGGGCGATGCGCCAGGGCTTGATGAAGTCGTAATGAGTGCCGTGTAGAATGCGCAGCATGATTTGGACTCTAGATGCTCAGTGTCTGGGCGCCGCGCGAGCGGTTCAGCCACAGGAGGTAGAAGGTCTTCACGACGAAGATCGACGTGACGAGCGACGCAACGATACCGGCGATGAGCGTTACGGCAAAGCCTTTCACTGGACCCGTGCCGTACTGGTAGAGCACCGCCGCCGTGAGCATGGTCGACACGTTCGAGTCGATGATGGCAGGCATCGCGTGACGGAAGCCCTCGTCGATGGCTGTACGCACGGTCTTGCCGCGATCGAGCTCCTCGCGAATGCGCTCGAAGATCAGGACGTTGGCGTCAACCGCGATTCCAATGGAGAGCACGAAGCCGGCGAGACCCGGCAGCGTGAGCACGGCGTCGAAGCTGGCGAGCGTCGCGAGCGTGTACAGCACGTACAGTGCGAGACCCGCGACCGCGAGCATGCCCGAAAAGCGGTAGTAGCCGAGCATGATCGCAATGACCAGCCCGAGCGCAATGGTACCGGCGAGCCACGCCTTGTTGATCGAGTCCTGTCCGAGGCTCGGCCCGATGTTGCGGACCTCTGCCACCTTGAGCGCGACAGGCAATGCACCAGCACGGAGGACGAGCGAAAGATCCTGTGCCGCCTGGAGGTCACGTCCCTGGCCCATGGTAATCTGGCCGCGCGTGCCGATCGCACCGTTGATGATGGGCGGACGACCCATGACGACGTTGTCGAGCACGATGGCCATGTAGTCCTTGATGTGCTTGGCCGTCTCGCGCTGAAACTTGCGACCGCCCTCATTGTCGAGGGTGAATTCGACGACCGTGCCTTCGGGCGTCGTGTTCGGCTTGGCGTCCTTGAGCGACTCGCCCGTGATGATCGGGCGCTCGTCGACAAGGTAGAGGTAGCCGTAATTCTTGTTCTGGATCGAAACGGAGTCGCTGCCAAAGCGCACGACCTTGCCGGGTGGCAAGGCCGCCATGACGGCGGGGTCCTCGAGGAATGCCTTGAGAGGCTCCTTGTTGTTTCGCTCGAACAGGAACTCACCGGGAGACTGGCCCTGCAAAATCATCTTCGACACGACGCCCCCCGTTACACCCGGGATCACGGCGCTGTCGGCCTTCGTGGAATCCTTCCCAGTCGCGCCCTTCGCGGTATCGGCGCCTGACGTGAGCAGACCGTTCAAGCCGGCGTCGGGCTTCGCAGCCGCGCCGGTGCTCGCAATGGCGGTGCCGAAGCCCTTTGTCCTGGCAATCGCGTCGAGGCGCGGAAGCACCTTCTCGAATGCGCCGGTCTTGTCGGTGATCTGGAAGGCAAGGAAGGCCTGATCCTGCACCATCCGGATTGCACGCTCTCGATCGTCGACACCAGGGATGTCGATGATGATGCGATCGTTGCCGGCCTTCTGGATCACCGTCTCCGACACACCCATGCCTTCGATCCGCGTGCGCACCACCTTCAGCGCGCGATCGATGGCGGCGCTCTTGTCCAGAACCGCTCCCTTCGACTCATCGACTTCCAGCGCCAAGTGCATGCCGCCGGAGAGATCGAGACCCTTCCGCAGTGGCACCCTGCGCAACGTAGTATCAAAGAACGTCCCATCCGGGCGGCGCTGGCGCGTCTTGACGTCGCGCGGAAATAGCGCAAAAACCGAGAGGAGCACGAGGACGCCAATGGTGACAAGGCGCCACTTCAGGTTGGACATGCGACTACGGGGTGGAGGGAGGAAAGTGCATGGAGCCTTTCAACTTAGCCGACTCGGCAAGGAGCGTCAACGCGCGCCGCGCGCCTTGTTCATCGAGCGCAAGCTGTTGCATCAGTTCGGTTGGCCCGCCGAAGCGACGAGTATCGCGCAAGCGTGCGACGAATCCCACCTCGACGACGTCACCATAAAAATCGCCTGAGGCATCGAACAGGTGTGCTTCGATGGTGCGTTGCGCATCATCGAACGTGGGACGTCCGCCGAGATTCATCATCCCACCGAATCGCCCGGAGGCCGTCGCGATGTCGACCGCGTACACACCGTCGGGCGGTACGAGCTTGCGTGGCGATTCGGGCTGCACGTTCAGTGTGGGAAAACCAAGTTGGCGCCCACGTGCGTCGCCCGCGACGACCGATCCGCGCACCGAATAGCGGCGTCCGAGGGACAGCTCCGCCGTGTCGAGATCGCCGGCATCGATGGCGCGCCGGATTCGTGTGCTGCTCACCGCCTCGCCGTCGGGCGTCTGCACAGGAGGAATTACGTCGACATCGAATCCACGTGACTCGCCCAACGAGCGCAGGATGGCGACATCCCCTTCCCGGCCCTTGCCAAACCCATGATCGTGGCCGATGAGCAACTCGGCCATCCGGAAGCGGGCGAGCAGGATGAGGTCGACGAACTCCTCCGCCGAAAGATTTGCGAGCTCGCGCGTGAACGGCAGGATGGCGACGCAATCGATGCCGGCCTGCTCGACCGCGGTGAGCTTCTCGCCGCGCGTCGTGAGCAGCAGGGGCGCCCTGTGCGGACGGAGCAATTCCAGCGGATGCGGGTCGAAGGTCAGCAGCAGGCTTGTTCGATTCGTGTTGCGTGCGCGCTCCGCGAGCTTCGTCAGCACGTCGAGGTGCCCTCGATGCACGCCATCAAACGTTCCAACCGTGGCCACGGTTTCCCGGAGATCGGGCGGGCGGGAGGCCGTCTCGTACCCTTCGAGCACTATCATGGTCAGCCGACCCTCCGCATGACGACGCGCGGCTGCCACGCGTCGCCCGACGCTTCGGCGAAAGCCACGAGCGCACCGCTCCGCGCATCGACAAGCGCCGCCGACGCACCCTCTGCCGAGCGCGGCACCGTCATGCCGCGAAGCACACGCTCCGCGTCGTCCGCAGGGAGGCTGATATGCGGAATGGTGGGGAGCGCATCGAGCGCTGGCCGAAGCACCGCTCGTCCGGCTTGTACGTCATCGAGCGAAACCGCGTCCTTCACGTGAAACGGTCCACTGCGCATACGCCGCAGCTGCGCGAGATGCGCGGCACTGCCCGTCAGCCGCCCGAGGTCACGTGCGAGCGCGCGGATATACGTCCCGCCCCCGCAGGCGATGGTGACACGCAGGTGATTTCCCGCGCGCGCGAGTCCGCGCCACGCGTATACCTCCACACGCGACGGCGCGAGGACGAGCTGGTCACCCGCGCGCGCCGCCTCGTAGGCACGTCGACCTTCGACTCGCTTGGCCGAGTACGCAGGTGGCACCTGATCGAGGACCCCGGTCAGCGTCGGAATGACCTCGGCGATCGCACTGTCCGACGGCGGCGGTAACACACGCACCACTGCGCCTTCGAGGTCGTCGGTCTCCGTTTCCGTGCCGAGCGCGATGGTGGCCTCGTACTCCTTGGGGACACCATCAAGATGCGGCAACAGGCGGGTGGCGCGACCGAGCAGCAACACGAGCAGACCCGTGGCGAACGGATCAAGCGTGCCGGCGTGGCCGATGCGCGACTCACCGAACGCTCGCCGCGCGGCAAGGACGACATCATGAGAGGTCATCCCCGCCGGCTTGTCGACGAGGAGCAACCCGTCAGTCGTCGACTCCCTCATGTTCCGGTGAGGGTGTGTCCGACGTGGAGGCGGACGAATCCTTCGGGAGCTCCTGACGGACCTGCGCGAGGAGCTGCTCGATGTGAGCCGCGTGTGCAATGCTCTCGTCGTTCTTGAACGAGAACTCGGGCGCGACGCGAAGCCGCAATGCGCGCCCCACTCGACCGCGCAGGTGGCCGGCAACCGCGTCCAGGCCGTCGAAGGTTGCCGCGCGCTGCGAGTCCGATCCGAGCACGCTGACGAAGACCTTGGCATGGCGCAGGTCGCGCGACACCTCGACGGCGGTAACCGTCACGAGCCCGAGGATGCGCGGATCCTTGACGTTGTTCGCAAGAAAGGTTGCGATCTCTTCGCGCATCGCGGCGGCGACGCGATCGGAGCGGTGATGATCAGGGGACACGGCTAGTACGCCAATGCGGGAAGGTGCGCTTCAGGCGAGCGACCCAGAGCGGGCCGCCGCCTGTTGCGCATCGTCGTCAGCTCTGGGGAGCCGACTCGAGCGTGCGCGCGATTTCTTCCGTGCGATAGCACTCGATGCGATCGCCGACCTTGAGGTCGTTGAAGTTCTCGATGCCGATACCGCACTCGAAACCGTCGCGGACTTCCTTCACATCGTCCTTGAAGCGTCGCAGCGAGTGGATGGTGCCTTCGTAGACTTCCACGCTGTCACGAATCACACGCACGCGACCGTCGCGCCGAATGATGCCGCTCCGCACCGCACACCCGGCGATGAGACCGATCTTCGGGACCTTGAACGTCTCGAGGACCTCGGCCTCGCCGAGCACCACTTCGCGCTGCTCCGGACGCAGCATGCCTTCGAGGGCCGAGCGCACGTCAGCGACCGCCTCGTAAATGATGCGATAAAGCTTGATGTCGACATTCTCGCGCTCGGCCGCCGCACGCGCATTGTTGTCCGGTCGCACGTGGAAGCCGATGATGATGGCGCCGGATGCGCGCGCCAACAGGATGTCGCTCTCGGTGATGGCACCGACACCGCGATGCACCACTTCGACCTTCACCTCGCTGGTGCCGAGCTGGCTCAGCGCATCGGCGAGTGCTTCCGCCGGACCGCCCTGATCCGCCTTGATGAGGATGCGGAGCGCCCGGGCCTCGCCGCCGCCCGACTGCGACATGAAGTCCTCGAGCGTCACACCACCACGCGTGGTACGACGGCTCTTGGCCTCACGATCGAGACGCTCACGACGCTGCGCGACTTCACGGGCCGCGCCCGCGTCTTCGACGACGAGCAACTGGTCGCCCGCCATAGGAACGCCCTGCATTCCGAGGACCTGAACCGGGATCGCCGGCCCAGCGGACTTCACCGTCTTGCCGCGCTCGTCGAGCAGCGCGCGCACACGGCCGGAGTACATCCCGACGATGAAGTCGTCGCCGACCTTGAGCGTCCCACTCTGGACGAGCACCGTGGCCACAGGACCCTTGCCCGCGTCGAGCTGTGCTTCGACGACGGTGCCGGTGGCGCGCTTGTTCGGGTTCGACTTGAGCTCGAGCAGGTCCGCCTGCAGGAGGATCTGATCCAGCAGCACGTCGATGTTCGTGCCCTTCTTGGCCGAGATCTCCGTGCTGAGCGTGGTGCCGCCGAACTCCTCGAGCACGACGCCGTGTTGGAGAAGATCCTGCTTCACCTTCATGACGTTCGCCTGCGGAAGATCTGTCTTGTTGATCGCCACGATCATCGGGACGCCAGCATTCTTGGCGTGCGAGATGGCCTCGATGGTCTGCGGCATGACCGCATCGTCCGCGGCCACGACGAGAATGACCTCGTCAGTGACCTGGGCGCCGCGCGCACGCATGGCGGTGAACGCTTCGTGGCCTGGCGTGTCGAGGAAGGTGATCATCCGTCCACCCGGCAACTCGACGTGATACGCGCCGATGTGCTGGGTGATCCCGCCGGCTTCACCAGCGACGACATTCGCCTTGCGGATGTAGTCGAGCAGCGACGTCTTGCCGTGATCGACGTGTCCCATGATCGTGACGATCGGGGGTCGCGACACCAACTCTTCCGGCAGGTCGGCGGCAACGGTGCCGACTTCCTCGGCCTGATACTCATCTTCACGCACGGCCTGGAAGCCGAACTCCCCCGCCACGATCTCGATCTGGTCGAAGTCGAGGCGCTGGTTGACCGTGATCATCAGTCCGAGATTCTTGAACGCGAACCCAACGATTTCCGTGGGCGACACCTTCAGGATCTGGGCAAGTTCACTCACGGTGATGAATTCGTTCACGCGAACGAGCTTCTTCTCGCGCTCCACTTCGGCGACGCGCATGGCTTCCGCCTCTTCGCGGATGCCGCGGCGATCCACCCGTCCACCGCGCGTCGGCGCACCACGCATGGAGGCCATGGTCTTCGCGATGTTCGCATCCACGACTTCCTGATCGACCGACCCGCGCTTTCCCTTCTTGCCACGACTGCGTGCCGCCGCGCCAGCGGCGCCGGGCGCGGCGCTGGGCGGATTCCCCGACGGCGGACCGCCACCGACCGGCGGCCGGCTCCGGTCGTCGCGGCGCGTGGGACCGCCGAAACCGCCTGGGGACGCCGAAGCGACTGGCCGCGGCGGGAACGGCGACCCCGACGAAACTGAACGTGGGCGCGGTGCGCCTGGCGTGATCGGACGCGGACGCGGGCGGTCGCTGCCGGCTGCCGGAGCCGTCAAAGCGGAGGGCGCACTCGCGCGCGGCATCTCGATGCGCGGCGCGGACGGCGGCGGCGCGGTTGCCGAGACGGTGGGTGCCGGCTCAGTGGCAACGCTCTCGTCGCGCACGGGTTCGTGACGCGATTCGGTCTGCGCGCGTTCCTCTGCGGCACGGGCGGCCGCGATCTCCACCGCGCGAGCGGCGGCGGCGGCGACCTCGGCGGCCTCACGCTGCTCGCGTTCGGCGCGTTCGGCGGCCTGCGAGGCTTCGACGGCATCGGTTGCGGCCTGTTCCGCGGCCGCGACTTCCGCTGCCGCGGCAACGTCGGCCGCCTTGCGGCGGCGGCGAACCGGCTCGGCGGCGATCTCGGGCGCCGCGACTGCCGCGGGCTCGGGGGCCGGCGCTGTGGTCGCCGCGCCACGACGGCGTCGCGTTGGCGTGGGTGGCGCGGCCTGCTTCTGCGCGCGCTCGCGCTTTTCGCGCTCCCATCGGGCGCGAACACGCGAGACCTGATCGTCGGTCAACGGGCTCAAATGGCTGCGCACCGGAACGTCCATCTGACGAAGCAGGCCCTGCACTTCGTCCACGGGAATCCCGAATTCGACAGCCATGTCAGTTACGCGAAGCTTGCTCAAACTGCCTCCTGTGGGGCTCCGTCGGAGCCCGACTCCACCAGATCGCGAATGCCCTTCGCGAGCTGTCGATCCACGATGCCGACGACCGCGGTGGTCTCCCGCCCCACCGCACCGCCCAACTCCGCGGCGCTTGGTACCTCGACGAATCTAACGCGCCTGGCATTCAGGAGCGGGACGATCTTGTCCAGACTATGGCGTGACGCGTCCATCGCAACGATCGCGAACGCCACCTTGTTCTTCTTTGCGCCTTCGCGCACCTGCTCCACGCCGATCACCGCACCGCGACCTCGCACGCCGAGTCCGACCAGCCGAAGGAGCTTCGCGTGGTCCATTGCGGACAGTGTCACGGCGTTGCGCCGTCCTTCTCCGGCACCTTGTCCTCATCGGACGCGGTGTCTTCCGTGGTCAACTCGTCGAGGAAGGCGATGATGCGATCCGCTTCCTGCGGCGCGATGCCGGCGAGACGAAGGAAATCGTCGCGCTCGAGATCAATGATGTCATTCAGCGTGCGATAGCCGGCTTCGTTCAGCACGGCGACCGTACCGGGATTCATGCCCTCGAGCTCCGACAACGCGACATCGGCAGCCTCTTCGCGCTCGGCCTCGCCGGGCAGCGGCGCGAACAGTTGCTCGCCACCGCCCTTCTCCAGCCATTCGCGGCTCGAGTAGAGATCGATCTTCCAGCCCGTCAGCTCCGACGCGAGGCGAACGTTCTGCCCATTGCGTCCGATAGCGAGGGAAAGCTGGTCCTCATCCACGACGGCCTGGATGGTCTTGCTGACGCCATCGCTGAACACGCGCGCGACCTTGGCCGGCGCGAGTGCCAGCTTGGCGAAACGCTCCGGGTCGGAGGACCAGGGCACGATGTCGATGCGCTCGCCGCCGAGCTCGTTCACGACGGTCTGCACCCGCGAGCCCTTGAGGCCGACGCAGGCGCCCACGGGATCGATGCTGTCGTCGCGCGAGAAGACCGCAATCTTGGTCCGGCTGCCGACTTCGCGCGCAGTCGCGCGGATCTCGACGATGTTCTGCTGGATCTCGGGGACCTCGAGCTTGAACAGCGCCTTCACGAACAGTCCATCGGCGCGGCTCAGGATGAGGCGCGGGCCCTTGGGCGTTTCCTCGACGCGCTTGAGCACGGCGCGGATTGGCTCGCCCTGATGGAAGTGCTCGCGATGATTCTGCTCGCGGTACGGAATGATCGCTTCCGCCTCGCGGAACTTGTTGAGCATGACGACGAGCTTGCCGCGCTCGATCTGCTGGATCTCGCCGGAGAGGAGATCCCCGACACGCGATGCGAACTCGTCGCGGATCTTGGTGCGCTCGCCCTCGCGAACGCGCTGGATGATGCGCTGCTTCGCAGCCTGGATGGCGGCACGGCCGAAGACACTGAAGTCGAGCGGCTCTTCCATCACGTCGCCGGCCTCGAAGCCTTCGTCGAACAGCTTGGCTTCCTCGATGGAGATCTCGCGAGCGGGATCCTCCACGGTGGCGACGACGGTCTTCAGGACGGTGATCTTGATCTCGCCCTTCGCGTCGTCGATCTCGACCTCGGCCTGGACGGTGGGACCGTACTTCTTGGCCAACGCGGCCATGAAGCCGTCCTGGAGAAGCCCGTAAAGCTCCGTGCGGTCGAGCTGCTTGGTGTTCGACAACTCGCGGAACGCCGCCAACATCTCTGCGGAACTGACCATCCAAAACCTCGCTGAGAAGGATCGGCGTCTCCGCCTCTCCGTGACCTGTCGTTATGAAAAGCGAAACGCGAGTCTCGCCTCCTTGATCGCGCTGAGCGGGATGCTCTTCGCCTCACCGCGCTCCGGCCGGAGCGTGACCGCGACCTGCCCGTCGTCGCCCTCCACCGAAAGAATTTCGCCTTCGAGCCGACCGCCAAAATCGGGCGTGAGCACGCTGGCCCAGCGACCGACAAACCGGCGCCACTCGGCAGGCGTCCGCAACGGGCGCTCACCAGGTGACGACACCTGTAACACGTACCGATCTGACACGAGCGCCCCGCCATCCAACCGCGCCTCGAGCGCGCGCGAGGCAAGCGCGCAGTCGTCGACGGTCACCTTCTGACCATCACGCCGATCGATGCGGACTTCGAGCACCGGGCGCGAGCGCGTGCCCCCTTGGCGAAGCTCGACGAGGTCGAAAGAAACCGCGTCAAGCTCTTGTGTGACAACACGTTCCAGCTCTTCGTTCATGTTGTCTCTAGGGACCGTCTGGCAATAAAAAAATGTGGGGAGCATCCCCCACATTCTGTGAGCACCCGTGAGGGCGCTCACAATCCTAAGCTATCTACTCGCTGGCACGGGGTCAAGCGAGAGCGCTCTGGAAGGGCGTACCTGGTAGGCCGTACCAGGTACCGTGACTGGCATAACAGCCACGGGGAACAGTGGAAGCATGCTTCTCTCAGGAGAGCCGCTTACCGCGTACTTTGTACGCCCTTGGCATGGAGTCGTCCACTGTTCCCCGTAGGTAGCATGCCATTCCAGGTACGCCCATCTATATGTTACGCCTGTGCGAGGATGACCCCTAGCTGTCGTCCCGGATCACCTGCGCGGTGTGAGTAGTAGCGATCGTTATCGCAGCGCGTGCACAGCGCGCTCGTCGATATCTGTCGCACGCCCAACGCCTGCGCCTGAGCGGCGATCAGGGCGCGGAGATCGACCGTCGTGGGATGCACAACAGCCTGGCCGGTGAGTTGTCCATACACGTCAGGACTCACTTCGTAGCAGCGGCCGCAGATGGCCGGTCCGCAGTGCACGCGGATGTCAGCCGCCACCATGCCCATCACGATGAACCGCTCGATGGCGCGGGTCGTGATTTGCGCCGCGGTTCCTCGCCAACCGGAGTGCAACGCGGCGCTGGCGCCGGAAGGATGCCCCAGAAAAACGGGCACACAGTCGGCAACGGTTACGGCCAGCGCAGTGCCTCGGGTGGGTGCGATGTGCCCGTCGGCATCCGGACCGCGAAGCCAGCCCCGCCAGCCCCCGTCGTGCTCGATGATGCGATCACCGTGCACCTGGGTTGCCGTGGCGAGGCGAGCGTCGCTGCCACCGACGAGTCCGCGCAGCGCACTCCAGCGCGCCATGACGTCCCGAACTGGCTCATCCGTGCCCGTGCCGAAGCTTCCGGCGCATCGGCCGGTCGTGAACGCAAGGACGCCGAGGTCGCCGAATGACTCGACGACCTCGGCACCATTCAACAGTTCAGGCAACACCGCGCTCACTTCGTCCGTCGGTCCTCAACGCGCTCGATCTGGGCGCCGAGTGCGCGGAGGCGCTCGTCAATACGCTCGTAGCCGCGCTCGATCTGGCCCACATTGTCGATGATGCTCTCGCCTTCGGCGCACAGCGCGGCAAGAAGCATCGCCATGCCGGCGCGAATGTCCGGCGATTCGACCTGGCCGCTGTGCAGCTTGTTCGGTCCGATGACGACGGCGCGATGCGGATCGCACAGTACGATCCGGGCGCCCATGCCGATGAGCTTGTCCACGAAGAACAGGCGCGACTCGAACATCTTTTCATGGATGACGATGACGCCGGTGCACTGCGTCGCCGTGACGAGGGCGATGGACATCGTATCCGCGGGGAACGCCGGCCAGGGCTGGTCCTCGAGCTTTGGTACCGCGCCGCCGAGGTCCATGCGGATCGTCATGTCCTGATCGGCGGGAATGACGAGATCCTCGCCTTCCACGCGGCAGACGACGCCGAGGCGCTCGAAGCCGAGCAGGGTGGAGCGCAGGTGTTCGACGCCTGCCTTCTCGATCGTGATCTCGGACTTGGTGACCGCGGCGAGTCCAATGAAGGAGCCCACCTCGATGTGATCCGGGCCAATCTCGTACGTGCAGCCATGCAGCGGCTTGCCGCCGTGAATGGTGATGGTGTTGGTGCCTACCCCCTCGATGCTCGCCCCCATGGCGATGAGGAAGTGCGCCATATCCTGCACGTGCGGCTCGCCGGCGGCGTTGCGCAGGACGGTCGTACCCTCGGCGGCGACGGCTGCCGCGAGGGCATTTTCGGTGGCGGTGACGCTGGGCTCGTCGAGGAAGACGTCCGCACCCTTGAGCTTCTTCGCCCTGAGCACAAAGCCTTCGCCGAGCTCGAAGCTGGCGCCGAGCTGCTCGAGGGCGAGGAAGTGCGTGTCCACGCGACGCCGACCAATGACGTCACCGCCCGGGGGTGGGAGCGTGAGCTCGCCAGCGCGGGCGAGTAGTGGGCCGGCGAGGAGAATGGACGCGCGAATCTTGCGGCAAAGGACTGGGTCAAGCTCCGCCGCGCGCACCGTCTTCGCGTGAATCGTGAGCGCGTTCCGGCTGGTCCACTCGGCGCTGGCGCCGACGGACTGGAGCAGGAGGACGAGCGTCTCGACGTCCTTGATGCGAGGGACGTTGGTGAGATGGACCGGCTCCTCACACAGGAGTGCGGCGGCGACAATCGGGAGCGCGGCGTTCTTGTTGCCCGATGGGCGGATGCGTCCGGCCAGGCGATGGCCTCCCTGGACGACATACTGCATTGCTGGCATGCGTTCCGTGCGAGGGGTTCTTCCCACGGCGAGGTGCGCGTGGGTGTGCAAAAACATTCCGGGTGCGCAAGCGGCGTCAAGCGTCTTGCGAGCCCTATGCACCCTTCGCGCCGCGCGGTGTCCTGATTGACCGGGCGCGACGCGGAGGCTACGATGCCGTCTCCGCCAAGTGCTGGCCTCGCCCTTGCAGGTCGCGAGGGTGGCGGTGTTCGTGCCGCGCGATCGAGAGGGCGAATGACGCACGCGCCTTTGCGGCCGACCCAAATTTTTCTCCCAGGGTGCCGATGACGGTCTTGTTCGCACGCGCCGGGATGTGGCTGCTGTTGCAGGCGGCGCATCCCGACACGGTGCTGATGCGGCAGGTAGGACAGCAGCGTGGCTGGTTCGAAACGGTTACGGCGATTGCGAGCGGGTTGATGTCGATCGCGATCCTGGTGCTGACGGTCGCTCTCGTCCCCGCCGCGTGGAATTTCCGGAAGAGCTACAAGAAGATCAGCGAGCTGCTCGACCGGATCTACGGCGACGTCAATCCGTTGATGCGGCAGGCAAGCACGATCGCCGACAACGTGAACTACGTCACGACGTCGATCCGGACGGACGTGCAGCAGATCAATGCGACTATCGCGGCCGCGAACCTCCGGTTGCAGCAGGCAGTGGCGCTCACCGAGGAGCGGCTGAACGAGTTCAATGCGCTGCTCGCGGTGGCGCAGCAGGAAGCAGAGTCAGTGTTCGTCGCGACGGCGTCGACCATGCGCGGGGTGCGCATGGGGGCGGCGGCGCTTCACCATACGGACGAAGAGGAGGACGCGCTGGGCGCGGCTCTCCCGACGTCAGAGGAGCTTGACGATGGCTACGACGATCCCGATGCAGCCGAAGCGGGGCCCACGCGTCCGCGAGTCCGCCCGCGAAGGCGTGGATGGGCGTGACGCGCAGTACGATCTGCTTACCGCCGCTCTCATCGGCGCTGCGATCGGCGCGACGGCAACCCTTCTTCTGCGACGCGGCCCCGGTGGTGGGCGGCCCGTTATGCCGCTGCTCCGGGGCGCCCGGGCCGGTGGCCAGGCCGCCGCGCGGGCCGGGCTGGCTGGCGCCCTGTGGGCCAAGGAACACGGCGGTGAGCTCATCGACCGCATCCCCGTGGACAAGATCGAGCACGACGTGCGCGAAACCGTTGGCGACGCCCGCGACCGCATCGACGGATTCGTCCAGCAGGAGCTCCGCGATCTTCGTCGCATGCTTCGGCAGCAGCGCAAGCGGATGGGCGTCTAGCCACGGACCGGCGGCACGGTTGGCACTGGCGCGGTTCGGCGGGCTCACCGTCATCGCGCTGGTGCTGGTCGCGTTGCTTCCCGATACTGCGCACGCCTGGACCCCGGGTACACACGTGTACCTGGGCGACGCCGTGCTGCGGTCATTGAGCCTGCTCCCGGCATCGATTGCCGACCTGCTTCGCGCCTTCCCCCATGATTTCCTCTACGGATCGATCGCGGCGGACACGAGTCTCGCGAAGAAGTACGTCCCGACCGGCCGACATTGCCACTCGTGGGCGGTGGGGCTCGAGATTCACCACGCGGCCACGGACGACCCCATGCGCGCATTCGGCCTCGGTTATCTCGCCCACCTCGCCGCCGACTCCATCGCGCACAACCACTTCGTGCCGATGCAGCTCGCCGTCACCGCGAGTACGTCGTCGCTGGGACATTCCTATTGGGAGAGTCGCTTTGAAACGCACCTCGGTCCCGCGTGCGCGCGGCAGGCCCGGGACCTGATCCTGCTCGATCACTCCCGTGCGGACGGCTTGCTCGATCGCATACTGAGTCCAACCATCTTCAGCACGCAGACGAATCGTCGGATCTTCCGCGGCATGGTGCACGCCGCCGATTCCGAAGGGTGGCAACGCATCTTCGGATTGATGACCGAGAACAGCCGGTGGGATCTCGCTGACGTCGAAGTGGGACGATACCTGGAGCATTCCTTCGATCACATCATGGACCTGCTGGTTCGCTTCGACCGGTCGTCGCCGCTGCAACTCGATCCCTCGGGCGACGATGCGCTGCGCCGCGCGAAGCTGGTGCGGAAGGAAGCCATGCGGCTCGGCGGCTCGGCCCATGTGCGCGAGGAAGCGGAGCGCGTATTCGGATTACCCAGAGCCGCATTGGGCTACAGCGCGAAGCTCTCTCCCGTGATCTACGATCTGAGCCGCTCCGTCAACAGCTGAGTGAGCTTTCGCGGATCTGCGCGGCCCTTCGACTTCTTCATGGCAGCACCGATCAGCACACCCTGAAGGCGTACCTCGCCGCCACGGTAGCGTTCCGCTTCGGCGGGCATTTTCGCGATGACCTCGTCGAGCCACGCCGAGAGCAGCGCGTTGTCGTCGACCTTGATGAGCCCTTCGCGCTCGGCGATCTGGCCCGGAGGATCGCCGGACACCTCCATGAGTGCGAAGACCTGCTTGGCAGCCGTGTGTGAGAGGACACCGCCCTTCACGAGGTCGAGCAGCTGCGCGAGGTCGGCCGGTCGAATGCGGAAACCGGAGATGTCGATGCCGCTCGTCTTCAACAGCGCCAGGACTTCGCCCATGACCCAGTTGGCGGCCGCCTTGGGGTCACCATGGGCGCGCGCGACCGATTCGTAGTAGTCCGCAACCCGGGGATTGGCGGTCAGCACATCAAGGTCGTAGTCGCCGAGACTGTATTCGGTGGTGAAACGCTTTCGCCGATCCGCGGGAAGCTCCGGCAGGTCATGCTTCATCTTGGCGATCCAGTCGATGGACAGGATCAGTGGCGGCAGGTCGGGCTCGGGGAAGTATCGGTAGTCGTCACTCCCTTCCTTGGTCCTGCTGGGACGTGCCTCACCTGCCGCAGCGTCCCACAACATTGTCTGCTGCAGAATTGTGCCGCCGGAGCTCAGCACGCGCACATGGCGCTCGAACTCGACGGCGAGCGCACGTTCGACCCCCGAGAACGAGTTCAGATTCTTGAGTTCGGTCTTGGTGCCCAATTCCGTTTCTCCGCGCCGACGCGCGCTGACATTCGCGTCCACGCGGAGGCTGCCCTGCTCCATGCTGACGTCGCTGACATCGAGGTACTCGAGGATCTGCTTCAGCACGCGAAGGTAGGCGCCCGCCTGCTCCGCCGAGCGGAGGTCGGGTTCGCTCACAATCTCGATGAGTGGCGTTCCGGCACGATTCAGGTCGATCGCGGTGGCGCCGGGGTAGCGATCGTGCACGGACTTCCCCGCGTCCTCTTCCAAGTGCACGCGGGTGACACCGATGCGGATTGTCGACGCGTCCGCGCGCGATCCAATTTCGAGGTAGCCTTCACTCGCGAGCGGCTCGTCGAACTGTGAGATCTGGTAGCCCTTCGGCGAGTCGGGATAGAAATAGTTCTTCCGCGCAAACACCGACGTCGAATTGATGGTGCAGTTGAGCGCGATCGCAGCGCGTGCCGCAAGTTCGACGGCCTTGGCATTGAGCACCGGCAGCGCGCCGGGGAGCGCCAGGCACACGGGACACGTGTTCACGTTTGGTGGAGCGCCAAAGTCCGTCGCGCAACAGCAGAATGCCTTCGTCCGTGTCTTGAGCTGCACATGCACCTCGAGCCCGACGACCATCTCCCATTCCGACCTGTCGGCAGGCGCGCTGGCCGTCACGCGAGCGCCTCGGCGCCGAGTGCCGCCTCGAGGCCGTATGCGGCCGCGAACATGGTCATCTCGTCAAAATGCGCCGCCAGGAACTGCCCGCCGACCGGAAGTCCATCGATGCGTCCTATCGGAATGGACATCGCCGGCACGCCGGCGAGATTCGCAGTCACGGTGAAGATGTCGCTCATGTACATCTCGTACGGATCCGAGATTTCGCCCAGCCGGAAGGCAGTTGTCGGCGCGGTGGGAGTGAACAACACGTTCACGCCACTCGCGAACACCCGGCTGAAGTCGCCCGCGATGAGCGTTCGTACCTGCTGCGCCTTCCGGTAGTACGCGTCGTAATACCCAGCGCTGAGCACGTACGTGCCGAGTAGGATGCGACGCGTCACCTCCGGTCCGAATCCCACCGAGCGGGTGTTCATGTACATGCCGCGGAGTCCGTCGCCGGGCACGCGCAGGCCGTACCGCGCTCCGTCGAACCGCGCGAGGTTCGACGACGCTTCCGCGGGTGCAATGATGTAGTACGCGGGCACCGCGAGATCCGTGTGCGGAAGCGACACATCGCGAACCTCGGCACCGAGTGCGCGGAGGCGATCGAGGGCGCGGTCGCATTGGGCGCGGATGCGCGGATCGAGCGACGCCGGGAAGTATTCCCTTGGTCGCCCGACTACCAACCCCTTCATCGACGTCTGCGCGGCGGTGTGGAAGTCGGGGACTACGAGCTCGGCAGACGTGGAGTCGAGCCAATCGTGGCCAGCGATGCATCGCAGTCCGCGGGCGGCGTCATCTACCGTTGCACCGAGCACGCCGATCTGATCGAGTGAAGACGCGTAGGCAACGAGCCCGAAGCGACTCACCCGTCCGAAGGTCGGCTTTACGCCAACGACTCCACAGAACGACGCGGGCTGCCTCACACTGCCACCCGTGTCCGAGCCCAGCGCGACGGGAAGTATGCCGGCGGCGACCGCCGCGGCGGAGCCACCGGACGATCCGCCCGGCACGCGATCTGGCGCGAGCGGGTTCAGCGTGGGCCCGTAGGCGCTGTTTTCGGTGGACGACCCCATGGCGAATTCGTCCATGTTGGTCTTGCCGAATACGATCGCGCCTGCCTCGCGCAGCTTGCGAACGACCGTCGCCTCGTAAGGGCTGACGTAGTCGGCGAGCATACGGGATGCACACGTTGTCGGGAGGGTGTGCGTCGCGATGTTGTCCTTAACTGCCACCGGCACCCCGACGAGCAGGCCGGGCTCTGTCTCGTTGAGCTGCCCGAGGCACTCTTTCCCGTGCGCGCGCGCCAGGTCGTGATCGACGGACGCGAAGATATTGAGTCCCGCGCGTCCGGCGCCTACGTCATCCGCATGCTCGATGGCGGAGCGAATCGTGTCACCGGGAGTGCGCTTGCCGGCCACGGTCTCGTTGCGGAGGGCTGCAACCGACGGAGCCCGAGCGGTCATTCGCTCTCCGTGGACTCGTGCGACGCGAGCCTTGGCACGAGGATGAATCCATCGCGGTGGCTCGGCGTGAACGCATCGAGGGCAACGGACAACGGCAGTGCCGGACCGCTATCGCCGCGCACCGGCGTGCCGCGCGCACCAACGCCGATTGCTTCCGCCACGCCGGCCGTATTCACCGCCGCGAGCGCATCCATGTGTGCCAGAATGGTATTGAGCTCGGCCACTGTTGCCGCGGCCCGCTCCTCGGAGATGCCGAGCCGCGCGAGCGTGGCGATGTGCCGGACGTCGTCGATGGAGATCGGCATGCGGTGCTACTCGATATCGCGTTCGAGATTTGCCTGCGCCACGACGAGCGTCTTTCGCCCGATGGTCTCGTCGTCGAAGTCGATCTTCGCCTTCAGGTCGCGGCCGGCGCCGGCGAGCTCAGCGATTTTTCCGCCGCCGAACTTGCGATGCTTCACCCGCGAGCCGATCGCGATGATCGGCGCATCCTGCGACTCCTCGGCTTCCGCAAACGCCGCGACGCGTGTGACCGGCAGTCCCGGACGTCGCTGTGACGCACTCGGTGGAAACGCGCTCTCGGCGTCGGACCACGCTTCGCGCGCGGGATGATCCACGCCACGGGCCCGGGAATTTCCCCACTGGCTGCCGCCGCCGAGCGACTGCATGAAGGAGCGACCGGAGCTGCGGACCTTGATCGTCTTGAACTGCTCCAGCATCGCCTCGGGAATGGCCTGGAGAAAGCTGGACGCCTTCGACTGCAGGAACTCGCCGTTCCGTCGCCGCTCTTCGGCGTGCGTGAGGAACAGCTTGCGTTCCGCGCGCGTGATCCCGACGTAGAAGAGGCGGCGCTCCTCCTCGAGCATGGCGGGATCGTCGAACGCCTTCGCGAGCGGAAAGAGTCCGTCTTCCAGACCCGTGATGAAGACGACGGGAAACTCGAGGCCCTTGGCATTGTGCAGCGTCATCATGGTGACTGCGTCGGCATCAGGGCCGAGCTTGTCGAGCTCCGCGACGAGCATGGCCTTCTGGAGAAAATGGTCGAGCGGCGTAAGTCCTACTTCGCCTTCCTCATCCGCCACCAGCTCGGCGGCGCCCGTGATGAGTTCCTTCACGTTCTCGAGGCGATCGGCCCCCTCGGGTCCTTCTGCCTTGAGATACTCATCGTACCGCGTGCCCTCGACGACCTCGCGCAGCAGCTCATCGACGCCTGACTCGCGTGCGGACTCGCGAAAGCGCGCGAGCAACGCGGCGAACTCCGCCAGCGCCCCACGCGCGGCCGGCCGAATCGCCGCAAGGAGGTCAGGCCGCACCGCCGCGGCGAGCATCGGCACACCGGCCTCGCGTGCGGCGAGTGAGAGTTGTTCGATGGTCGTGTCGCCCAGTCCGCGCTTCGGCGCCGCGACGGCACGACGAAAGGCCTCGTCATCGGCCGGATTCGCGATGAGCTTCAGGTAGCTCATGAGATCGCGCACCTCGCGCCGGTCGTAGAACCGAACGGAGCCGACCAACCGGTAGGGCACTGCCTTCTTTCGCAGCGCTTCTTCCAGCGCGCGGCTCTGCGAGTTGGTGCGATACACAATGGCGAAATCGCGCAATCCGCCCTTGGCCTGCGCCCGTCGTTCGATGATCCGCTCGACGACATAGTCCGCCTCGTCGCGCTCGTCGAGACAGCGTGCCGCCGTTACCCGCTCGCCACTTGCCCGCGTGGGGCGCAGCGTCTTCCCCATGCGGCCCGTGTTCGCGCTGATCACGACATTGGCGAGATCGAGGACTTCCGGCGTGCTGCGGTAGTTCTCCTCGAGCCGGACGACGTGCGCGTCCGGAAAATCCTTCTGAAAGTCCAGGATGTTGCGGATGTCCGCGCCGCGCCAACCGTAGATCGACTGGTCGTCGTCACCCACCACGCAGAGATTTCCGTGGCCCCCGGCAAGGTGGCGGACGAGTTGATACTGCGCGCGGTTCGTGTCCTGATACTCGTCGACGAGGATGTACTTGAACCGACGCTGGTATTTCTCGAGCTCCCGCGGATTGCTACCGAGCATCTGGACGGGAAGCAGTAGCAGGTCGTCGAAATCCACCGCGTTGCCGCGGCGCAGTTCTTCGCCGTACTCGGGATACACCCTGGCGATCGCCTTCGAGAACGGATCCATGGCGAGGGCGGCGTACTCGGCGGGCAGCACGAGCGCGTTCTTGGCGTCGGAAATCGCACTGTGAACACCGCGAGGCGTGAACTGCTTGGTGTTCAGCTGCAGGCGCTCCATGATCCGCTTGACGACCGCCTGCGCGTCATCCTGATCATAGATCGTGAACGAGGGTGTCCGTCCAACGAGGTGCGGCGCCGCGCGAAGCATCCGCGCACCGATTGCGTGGAAGGTCCCGACCCACATGCCCATCGGCGAGCGGCCAAGCAGCCGCCCGATGCGCTGCTTCATCTCGCCGGCAGCCTTGTTCGTGAACGTGACCGCGAGAATCTGGCTCGGGTCGACGCCGTGAAAGTCAATGATGCGCGCGAGCCGAGTGGTGAGGACACGCGTTTTTCCGGAGCCTGCGCCGGCGAGGACGAGCAATGGTCCGTCAACGCGCAGGACGGCATCCCGCTGCGCTGCGTTCAGCCCCTCGAGCAGCGTGTCATCAGTAGCAATGGCCATCATGGTAAGATAATCTCGAACGAAGCACCGCGGTCCGACGACGCCAGGCGCAGGGTGCCGCCGTGGTTCTCCTCGACGATGCGGCGTGCCAGCGACAAACCGATACCCCAGCCGCTGCTCTTCGTGGTGAAGCCGGGCTCGAAAATGCGTCCTCGCACCTCGCGCGCAATGCCGGGCCCGTCATCGCTGACCGTAACGCACGCTCCGCCCCCCGCGCGTTCCTCCGTCTTCACCGAGATGCGTCCGCCACGTCCCGCGAGCGCGTCCACCGCGTTCTTCACAAGCACCTCCATCGACCACTCCAGCAGCACCGCATCGCCCTGCACCGTGAACGGTGCCTCTGGCGGCGTGACCGCGATGCTGACCGCATACTTCAGCGTTGGAACACGCTGGCGGAAATACGACGCAAGCCGTTCGGCGAGCGCGGCGAGGTCGACTGTATCGCGCCGCGGCTCCCGCCCGATACGTTCGAATCGGTGCGCGACGCGATCGAGGCGCACGAGGTCTGCCTGCATTTGCGTAAGCGCTGTCTTGGTCTGCTCGTCGACGCCGCGTTCCTCCAGCAGCTCGATCCATCCACTCAGGCTGGACAGCGGCGTTCCCAGCTGATGCGCAGATTCTCGCGCCATGCCGGCCCAAACCCGCTCCCGCTCGGCGTGTCCACGTGTGCGGACGATGTAGACGGCGGCGAGGACGAGCACGAGCGCGCTTGCGGCCTGGAGCGCGGGGATGATGTGCAACCAGCGCACGATGGGCGGACTGCCGTAGTGGATCTGGCCGACAATCGAGTCGACCACCGGTGGATTCTGACTGTCCAAGTCGCGGATATACGCTCGAAGCAGTGAGTCGTCGTTGACGATCTTACCGGAAATGTTGGCGCTGCTCGTGGGAATACCCGATCGGTCCGTCACCACGAGTGGCACCCCTTCTTCGCGGATGCTGCGCGAGAGGTCGAACAGTGCCTGCGTCGATGCGCTCTCGGTCGTGTCGATCTGCGCGCGAAAGACTCGCGCGTACATCTCACTGGTGCGCTTGCCCTCACCCTTCAGGTCGCGCACGACCTGCTGCGTGAAGACGATGTACGACGTAAGGAGCAGGGCGAAAAGAAGTCCGACCGTCAGCTCCGGAACGCCGCGCCGCATCTGCCTATACCAGCCGGTCGGTCCCTACATACTTCCGCAGTGCGTCCGGGATGAGCACACTGCCGTCTGACTGCTGGTGATTCTCCAGAAGGCACGCGATGGTCCGCGGAAACGCGAGTCCCGAACCGTTCAGGGTGTGCACGAAGCGCGGCTTCTCGCCCTTGGCAGGACGATACCGAATGGCGGCCCGGCGCGCCTGGAAGTCGGTGAACGTGCTGACGGAGCTCACCTCGAGCCAGGTACCCACGCCCGGCGCCCACGCCTCGAGATCGTACGTCTTCGCGCTGGAGAAACTAGTGTCGCCCGCCGCCAGCAGTTTTACGCGATAGGGGATCCCGAGCTGCTGCAGCATCGTCTCTGCGTGGCCGAGCAGGAGTTGCAGTTGGCTCTCGGAGTCTTCAGGTGCACAGTACCGCACCAGCTCTACCTTGTCGAATTGGTGCGTGCGGAGGATGCCGCGCGTGTCCTTCCCCGCCGAGCCGGCCTCACGCCGAAAGCAAGGCGTGTAGGCGCAGAACGCCATTGGCAGGCTTCCCGGCTCGATGATCTCGTCGCGATACAGGTTGGTGACCGGTACCTCTGCCGTTGGAATGAGGAACAGGTCGTCGCCCGAGATCCTGTAGGCGTCATCCTCGAACTTCGGGAGTTGACCCGTGCCCGTCATCGTCGCGCGGTTGACGAGGAGGGGAGGCCATACCTCCTCGTAGCCATGCTGGTCAACATGGCTATCCACGAAGAAATTCAGGAGCGCGCGAACGAGGCGAGCGCCCCGGCCGCGATACACGACGAAACCGGAGCCACTCACCTTTGCGCCGCGTTCGAGATCGAAGAGCCCCTGCGCAGCCGCGATGTCCCAGTGCGGCTTCACGCCCTCCGCTGCTCGCGGCGCGCCCCATGTGCGAACGATCACGTTGTTCGATTCATCACCTTCGGGCACATCGGGCAGGGTGACGTTCGGCAGCTCCAGCACGATGCCGTCCAGCGACTGCTCGACGCCGGCGAGCTCCGCGTCGAGACGCGTGATCTCCTCGCCCAGCGCGCGCCCGTGCGCGATGAGATTGGTGGCGTCCTCGCCCGCCTTCTTCCGGCGGGCCACTTCCTGGGACGATGCGTTACGGGCCGCCTTGCGCTCTTCAACGGCCTGGATGAGCAGGCGTCGCTCACGGTCCAGTGCCTCACATCGGTCGAGCTGTGGCGCAAGTCCGCCAAGGGCCCCGCGCTTGCGCATGGCTTCACGCAGGTCGCCGAGCCGCTCGCGAATGAGTCGAGCGTCGTGCATCAGCGCGTGGGCACCGAATCCGCGACCACCTGCCGATATCCGCAGTTGGGGTCCACGACGGCACGGATGAATAACCGTCGCGCCGACGTGTCCACGCTGTCGACCACCAGCTTCGCGAAGATGAGCTGCGACGTGAGGATCGTGAGGTTGTAGCTGCTGTAGCACGCCGTGGGGTCCTGCAGCTGCACCGCCAGCACCGTACCGGGCGTGATGGTCTTGGGATTGAGCGTGTCATAGCCGGCGGCAGGCACCTCCCGCAGCGCATCGAAGGTGCCGCTCACCACCTGGAGACCGACGCGCTTCTTCGTTCCCGCCAGCGCCCCCGCAACCACACGAACCGGGAGGATGACCGGCTTGTTGCTGGCGTCGAGGTCGAACGCGACGTCGAAATCGAAGTTCGCGTTTGCGTGCAATACTCCCGACAGGAACTTGAGGGATGTCGGGGCGGATGACTGTGCACCGGTCATCGCGTACACGGTGCTGGAAGCGAGTCCGCTAGCGTACGTCGCTTTGGCCAGCGTCGGATCGCCACAGGCGACACCGATAACTGCAAGAGCAACGAGCGCGACGCGCAAGAGGCGGGTCGGCATCATTAATGTCGCCACTGGGATGTGAGGTGATCTTGATGGAGAATAGATACGGGCACGACCAAACTCAAGCGATTGGCTTCGCTTGACTTCACTCATGTGGCCCTTAAGCTTCGCAGCACTTTCCGAGTGGAGCCGGCATGCCCAGCATTCGAGACCTCGTGACCGCCATCCGGCAACGCGAGGGAGTGGACGCGGCCGTCGTTCTGGGTCGTGATGGCCTTGTGATCGACGGCCAGAGCGTACCGGACATCGACGCCGAGGACCTCGCCGCGCACATCCCGGCGATCATCGGCGCAGCCGACGAGCTCGGGCTGTCCGTGCGACGCGGATCCCTGGTGACCGCCGTGCTCGAATATGGCGCGGGACTCGCCATCGTGTCGGTGCTCACGACCGACGTCATCCTCGTGGTGTTCGTGCGTCCCAATACCAACGTGGGACAATTGCTCTTCGAGCTTCGCCGAAATCGCGAGCAAATCGCAGCCCTGGTCTAGTGAACGACGAACTTCAGCTAACGCATGCGCTCGTCGCTGATGACGAGCCGCACATCGGACGCATCATCAAGATGAAGCTCGAGCAGGGACCCTTCCGGGTAACGCTTGCCTACGACGGACGCGAGGCACTCGAGATCCTCCACCGCGAAACGGACATCAAACTGGTACTCCTCGACCTGATGATGCCGTATCTCAGCGGACTGGACGTTCTTGCGGAGATGAAGAAGGACGACCGACTCAAGCTCCTCCCGACCATAGTGCTCACCGCGGCCGGCCAGGAGCAGCAGCATCGCGCCGCCCTGGACCTGGGCGCCAGCGAATTCCTGACCAAACCCTTCAGCCCGAAACGCCTCTACGCCCGGGCTGCAGAGCTGGCGGGCATTGCCACCGAGTCGAGTACCGATCCATGACGCGTTGGGCAGTGGTGCTTGCCGGCGGCGTCGGATCCCGGTTCTGGCCAGTTAGCACCCCGGAACGCCCAAAGCAGTTGCTTCCGCTGGCGACGAAGGATCCGCTCCTGATCGACGCACTCACGCGCCTTGCGCCTCTGGTTCCCGCCGAGCGCACGCTCATCCTGACCAACGCGGGGCTTGTGGATGCCATCGCGGAACTCGCCCCGCAGATTCCGCGGAACAACCTGATTGCCGAGCCGAGGCCAGCAGGCACGGCGGCGGCATTGGCGTGGGCGGCACACGTGGTCTCCACACGCGGTACGCGCGACGACGTGATGATCAGCATTCACGCCGACTGGTCGGTCGGCGATCCCGACGGATTTCGCGCCGCGCTGTCGCGCGCGGCCGATGCCGCCGAGGCGCATGGCGCCCTCGTGACGGTCGGCATCGTACCGGTGCGCCCCGATCCAGGCTTCGGCTACATCCAGCCCGGCGACGAAATTGGCGAGGGCGTGCGCCGTGTCGCGCGGTTCATCGAGAAGCCGACTCACGAGAAAGCGGAAGCCATGGTGCGCGACGGGTTTCTGTGGAACTCGGGCATTTTCGTGTGGCGCGCCGGCGATTTCCTCGATGAGCTCTCGGCCCATACCCCGGAAGTTGCGCCGCATCTGGCCGCGCATCCGCAGGACCTGGCGGGATTCTTCGGGGCAGTGACGAGCTCCGTCTCGGTTGACGTCGGCGTGCTCGAACGAAGCGGCCGCGTCCTCGTCCTTCCGGGCGACTTCCAGTGGGACGACGTGGGCACGTGGGCGGCACTCAGGCGGGTGCGCGATTGCGACGGCGAGGGAAATGCGCTGCACGGCACTGTTCACGCACTCGCGTCCACCGGCAACGTCGTGCATGCCGATGGCGGTGCGGTGGTATTGTACGGGGTGTCGGATCTTGTCGTCGTTACGCGCGATGGCTTGACGCTCGTCACGACCATCGATCGCGCGTCGGACCTCAAGACGCTGCTCGAGTCCCTTCCACCACACCTGAAGTCCCAGTCGTGAGCGGCATCTACCTGTACGACGACGCATGCGCCCGAACCTTCGAGCCATTCGCCCTCACTCGGCCGATGGGCGAGATGCGCGCGGGCGCGCTGCTGATCCGCGAACGCTGGGCGCGCGCGCTGGGCGCGCCGGTCGTGGGACATGTGACGTCGTCGCACCTGGCGGGCTTCGAGGAGCCTGACGCGGCACCCGTGATCAGCCAGGGTGTGATCCCCAGGGGAAGCTGGCTCGCCAACGCCCGGTTTGCGCCGGTGCTGTCGGCCCTTGGCGATTCGGAGGTAGTGGTCGGCGGGGACACGCTGGCCGCCGTCCGACTTGCTCGCGATGTGGACGTCATGGACCTGCAGGACGGCCTGGGCAGCATCGGGAGTTACGCCTACGAGTCGGCGCCGGGGCACCGTGTGGCGACCTCCACGGGATGGTGGGTGCGCGAGGTGTGGGATTTCGTCGCTGCCCTGGTGCCGATGCTCGATCACGACCTGCCCATCCTCGGCGCCGAGCTGACGGGGCATGCGCCCGAGGGCAGCATTCGCGTCGGCACGCATGCCCTCTACGTGGCAGCCGGCGCGGACATCGAGCCATCCGTGTGCTTTGACACCAGCGCAGGGCCGATTCTCGTGGGCCCGGGAGCGCACGTTCACGCCTTTACACGGCTTGTCGGTCCGCTGTACATCGGCGCGGGATCGAGTGTCACCGCCGACCGCATCGCAGCGTCGTCGATCGGCGACACGTGCAAGGTGCACGGTGAGCTGAGCAACACGATCTTCATCGGTCACGCGAACAAGGGACACGATGGATTCGTGGGGCATTCGATCCTTGGCCGCTGGGTCAACCTCGGGGCGGGCACGATCACGAGCAACCTGAAGAACACTTACGGCACCGTGCAGCTCTGGACGCCCGACGGCGTGCGTGAGACGGGCCTCCAGTTTCTCGGCACTCTGTTCGGCGATCATGCGAAGACTGGCATCGGCCTCACGCTGACCACGGGCTCGGTGCTCGGCGCTGGTGCCAACGTCTACGGATCGGTGATGCCACCCAAGGCCGTCGCGCCTTTCGCATGGGGAGAATCGGGCGCGTTCGCAGAGTACCGCCTGGACAAGTTCCTGGACGTGGCCGAGCGCATGATGAGCCGTCGTCACGTGACGTTGACGCCGTCTGCCCGCGAGCAACTCTCTGCCTCGTACGCCGCGCGTTGGGCAGTGGGCGAATGAGGACCTGGGTCCTCGGCAGCGGGAGCGAGGGCAACGCCGTGCTGGTCGAGTGCGGCGAGAGCCGCATCCTGGTCGACGCAGGCTTCGGCACGCGAACCATCTCGGCGCGACTCAAGACCATCGGCGTGTCGCCGGCGTCGATCGAAGCGTGCATCATCACGCACGAGCACGGCGATCACATGCGCGGCGCGGCAGGTGGCGCCCGCCGCTGGGGATGGAAACTCTTCGCGAGCGCCGGCACGGTGCGCGACTGCGACGAACTGCGGGAGGCGAACTGCACACCAGTCGCCGTGGGCGACAGCGTGACGCTTTCGCGCACCGTGATGACGACGTATGCGGTACCGCACGACGCCGCGAGTCCCATCGGCGTTCGCGTGACGTCGATGTCGAGCGGTGCGAGTACCGTCGTGTGCACCGATCTGGGTCATGCGAACGACAGCGTGCGGGCGCTTTGCCGCGACGCGGACATCCTCATTGTCGAGTCGAATCACGACGACGGCATGCTGCGGGCCGGCCCCTATCCACCCAGCGTGCAGGCGCGGATCGCGTCGCGGGTGGGGCATCTTTCCAATCGTGCGAGCGCCGTACTGGCGCGTGACGTCGTTCATCCCAATCTTGCGCACGTCGTCCTCGCGCACCTCAGCGAATGCTGCAACGACCACGGTCTCGCGCGTGGCTGCATGACCGACGCGCTTGGACGCACGCGATTCCGCGGCATGACGACCGTGGCGTTGCAGCATGGTGCGGTTGGGCCGTTCCTTCCGCGCGCATCGCGGGTGCAGGCGCCGGAGCAGTTCTCCTTCTCTTTTGTCTGACAGTCGGACGGTCTGACCCGGGCGAGCGGCTTCGCCGCCGCCCTCGTCTGACAGCGGGTCAACTGAAGTCTGACGGCTATATGCTACACGACTGCGTCTCGTGGCGTGAAGGCGCTGTTGCATGAACGGGCAGGTGGCAACAGCGGCGCAGCGACCCGATTGTGTATCTAGAAAAGCTGTCAGACCCGTCGTTGGCCCGCTGTCAGGCGAGCAGCGGCGAAGCCGCGAGCGGGTCAGACTGTCAGACAGTCTGACTGTCGTCAGCAGCGGGGAGCGAAACGGTGAATGTGGCTCCTGCCCCAAGCTCGCTCGTGACCGTAATCGTCCCGCCCATCGCGTGTGCGAGTTCGCGGCTGATCGAAAGGCCAAGTCCGGAACCGTCATGAGCCCGCGTGAGCGTGGAGTCGACCTGCACGAAGGGCTGGAACACGGCACTCAGTCGATCAGGGGGAATGCCGGGTCCATTGTCGGTGACGCTGATGAGCACGCAGCCATCGGCGCGCTTCGCTGATACCCCGATGCGACCGCCGGCCGGCGTGAACTTCACTGCGTTGGAGAGCACGTTGAGCAAGAGCTGGTCGAGCTTTTGGCTATCCGCGGAAACCGTGAGATCACGTGCGCAGGCGGCGACATCGAATCGGATTTCCTTGGACTGAAGCTGCGGCTCGATCATGGCCTCGAGGGTGCCGAGAAGGCCGGCCACGGGGATCGGCCGGATCTCGACCGAGATCAGCCCGCGCTCCAGTCTCGCGAAATTCAGCACGTCATTGATCAGGGACAGCAGGTGACCGTGCGCCGAGCGGATACGCACCAGGTCGTCACGCTGGGCGAGGGTGACCGGCCCACGAACGCCCGCTTGCAGCAGATCGACGTAGCCGCCGATCGCATTCAAGGGCGTGCGCAACTCGTGGCTCATCATCCGCAGGAACTGACCCTTCGCCGCATTCGCATCGTCCGCGGCGCGGCGCGCCTCCTCCGCCTCTTGCACGCGCTGCCCCAATGTCTGCAGCACGCGCTCTAGATCGGTGGTCGCACAGTCAATCTGCCGCTGCTGGGCAACGCGGTCAGAGATGTCGCGCATGAAGCCAGAGAAAATATGCCGGCCCCCGTCCACGAATTCGCCAAACGACACCTCCATTGGGAATTCGGTTCCATCTTTTCGCAGTCCCGGCAGGGCCACGCCGCGCCAATTGAGGTGCGCTTTGCCCGTCGCGAGGTAGCGCTGCATCCCTTCCGCGTGACGGCCGCGAAACTGTTCGGGCATGAGGATGCGCAGACTCTGCCCCACTAGCTCATCAGACGCCCACCCAAAGATGCGTTCGGTCGCGGGATTGACGGACAGGATGATGCTCGCCTCATCAATCGTGACGATTGCATCGGGCGCGCTTTCCGCCAGGGCTCGATAGCGTTCATCCTGCTTCAATGCCCGCGTGGTCGATTGCGCGTCTGCGTCGGACAGCATGAGTGCTCTTGGACGGGGATTCGTCGTGGACATCGCAATTGCAAGCCAGTGGCCACGCGCGGGTCATTCACGGACACAATCGCGCTTTGTGATAGTTCGCACTGTGGACGGTAGGCAAGCGGCCTCGACCCTCGCACAAATGCAACGGGGGCCCATTTCTGGGTCCCCGTTGCACATCGTGAAGCGGTGAGCGGTTAGTACATCCCGCCCATGCCGCCACCACCGCCACCGGCCGGCGCGTGGCTTTCCTTTTCCTTCTTCTCGACGATGATCGCTTCCGTCGTGAGCAGCAGGGACGCGATGGAGGCAGCGTTCTGCAGCGCGGTGCGGGTCACCTTGGTCGGGTCGATGACGCCGGCCTGCACCAGGTCCTCATAGGTGTCGGTCAGCGCATTGTAGCCGAACTTGTCGTCCTTGCTCGAGCGAACCTTCTCGAGCACGATCGAGCCTTCGCCACCGGCGTTCTGCACGATCATGCGGAGCGGCTCTTCGATCGCGCGACGGATGATCTCGACGCCGATCTGCTCGTCCGTGTCGAGCTTGAGGCTCTTGAGGGCCTTCTGCGCGCGGATGAGGGCGACACCACCACCGGGGACGATGCCCTCTTCGACTGCCGCACGGGTTGCATGCAGCGCGTCTTCGACGCGGGCCTTCTTCTCCTTCATCTCGGCTTCCGTTGCGGCGCCGACGTTGATGACGGCCACGCCACCGGCGAGCTTCGCGAGACGCTCCTGCAGCTTCTCCTTGTCGTAGTCCGACGTGGAGTTGTCGATCGCGGCCTTGATCTCCTTGATGCGGCCCTGGATCGCCTCGTCCTTGCCGTTGCCGTCGATCAGCGTGGTGTTGTCCTTGTCGACCACGACGCGCTTCGCGCGGCCGAGGTGCTCCAGCGTCGCGTTCTCGAGCTTGAAGCCGACTTCCTCGCTCACGACCTGCCCGCCGGTCAGTTTCGCGATGTCCTCGAGCATGGCCTTGCGGCGATCGCCGAAGCCGGGCGCCTTCACGGCGGCGACCTTGAGCGTGCCACGGAGCTTGTTCACCACCAGCGTGGCGAG
>JBKJUW010000022.1:0-57680 GCA_046589725.1 Gemmatimonadaceae bacterium | reverse complement strand
GTGCGCCGATATCGATCGGTTGCGCCGCGCCTTCGCCGATCGCTCGGCCATTGTTGGTGAGGACACGCGTGACGAAGCGTTGTCCCTCGCCGATGCGCTCCACTTCGATCGCGATGGAGTCCATCGACTGGTCGAGACGGGTGAGCCGATCAACCAGCTCCTGCGGAAACGACGTGACCGCGGCGGCACTGCGTTTCCAGATCCGCCGCGCGAAGGCGATCGAGAGCGGGACGAACACGATGACCATGAACATGCCTGCGAGGAAGAATACCTCCTGGGGTGGGCCCTGACGCGGCTCGGGAGGGCGTTCGACGATCGCGCCTGGCGCTGCGGCGGCTTTTGCGACGGCCTGATCTGCAGCGGCGAGCTGCTTATCGACATCCGAGATGCGCTTGTCGAGCTCCGCGATGCGTGCTTCCGTCCCCGCCTTGATTGCCTGGTTCGGCGACCCCTGCTCCGTCAGCTCGCGGTTGATATCGTTTCGCCGTCGCTCGAGTTGCTCGAGCTGGTTGTTGAGCTCCCTCCGCTGTTCGTTGAACGCCTTGTAGACTGCCTCGGGCGCCGAGGTACCCGGCGTCACAATGACGCGGGTGGGAGCGGGGGGTGCGGGCGGCGCCTGCACATCGGGAGCGGCTTGCATCTGGATCGGGAGCGAGGTTCGACCGGCGCGGCCCTACGACCGCAGTGGGAACATACGTCCGGGAAACAGCGGGCGTTTCACGAGCTAGAACGACGCGCGAAACCCCGCGGTCACCGTTCGGCCGGGGCGAATGGTCACGTTGTCGGGCTCGCCGAGCTGGCCACCAAACAGGTTTTCGCCGACGACAAGCAGCGACACGCCGCGGGCCAGGTCTCGGGACGTGGTCAGGCGAAGGTGGGTCTGGCCGTCGTAGGAGCGCCAATAGGTCCGAAGCCGTGCCCCGATGGGCTCGCGCAGCGGATTGGGACTTCGTGCGATATACCAGTTGGCGAGACTTACGCGGTCGTAGTTGATCCAGTCATTCGCGCGAGTTGCGCCCAGGGCGGCGAACCAGGAGTCGCCCTGATAGCTCGCGGTAGCGCTGGTGGTCAGCGCCGGAACGGCGAGCATGCGATCACCCGGACGCAGGTCCCCCAGGTACCCGATCGCCAACGTCCGCACCCTGCTGTCGACGGAACTGACGGCGCTGGAAAGCGTGAACGGCCCGCGCGTCGTACTGCCCTGGAGTTCCCAGCCGGTATTCGTGATTTCGCCGACATTCTGGAGTTCGTAATGAACCCGCCTCTGCGTATTGCCATTGCGCAGCAGGGTATCGATACCGAGTGAAACGTTCTGGATCAGGCCGGTGACGCGCTGATCGAAGCGCGTGAGCTGAAGGGAGAATGCGCGACCGAAGTAGAGCTCGGCGCCCGTCTCATATCCTGATTGCACTTCGGGATCGAGGGCCGGAAGGACACCGCCCATGCTGTAGGCGCCGTTCGTCGTATAGCCCGATGACGCGCTGCGCGCCGGCGTTTGCGGGGGCCGGATTCCCTTCCCGTATGCAGCACGCCATTTCACTTGCGCCGCACCGATGTCGCGGACGGCGGCGATGCCGAGCATCGGGAGCAACGGGTAGTGATTGTCCCCCGAGAACGCATCGTTGCGCTCCATGCGCAATCCCGCCGTCATGAACAGCGCGTCGTCGATGGAGGTGCTTACTTGCGAGAGCACGCCGGTGTTGTGATTCCAGGTTTCCACGACGCGATCGACGGCGGTGTAGTAGCGCTGACCCGCCGCGCCTGGCACCCGATAGGTGACGGTGCCGGCCTGACGAAGCACCGTCTGTTCGATGCCCACCGTGAGCGTCGTGTGTGGCTGCCCCTCGTCACCGAAATGGGCGACGCTGCTCTCCCGCAAGGTTACGCGGTCGCCATCGCCCTGCGCCGCGCGCAAGGCCGAATCCAGCGGCGTGGGAACGGGGTTGCTGGCATCACCGACGTTGACGAGGTGGTAGCCATCGATACCGGCGAGCAGCGCATGCGTCCAGCGTCCCTCGGTCGCGAAGGCCGCCGCCGTGGAAAGTGTGTACTGCCGGACCGACTGAGGAACGTCGGATAACGCCGCGGCCGAGGACGTGCTCCCGGCCGTGGCATCCCTGACAACCGCCGGCGCGATCGGAATGAGCGGATTCCTGCCCGTGCCCGCGCTCTTCTCCAACAGACGCGCCGACGCAGTGAACGTCTCGCCCGCCGCGACCACGCGTGCGTCCCCAGTCGCCGCGAGCTGCCTGCTTTCGGACGACGGGAAGAGCGCGCCGGTCTGTCCGTAGGTAACCGCAAGCCCGGCCGACTTCACGTTCGTTCCGGCGCGCACCGTCAAACGTTGCTCATGGGTCGGCACGAGACCCGTCGCGTACGCGCTGCTCGTTGCGCCCGCCATGCTGCGCAGCTGGATGACCGGCGCGGTGCTCGTACCGCCATCATGACGCGTCAACACATTGATCACGCCACTGATCGCATCCGATCCATAGAGGGCTGCGCCCTGCGGACCACGGATGATCTCGATGCGATCGATGACGTCGGGATTGAGCTGACTCACGAGCAGCGGGTTCGCGACTTCCACTCCGTCGAGGTAGATCTTCGGCGCGCTCGACCCGAAGGAGCTGGCTCCACGAATGCCGCCATATTGCGATACCAGGGCGGATGGGCCCTGCGTCCACGACCACACGCCCGGCACGGCGGCATTGAGGAGTTCGGACAGTGATCCCTGCGCCTGACGACGCAGTTGCTCGCCGTCAATGATCTCCATGCCGATGACCAGCGAGCGGCGCGGCGCGGCGATGGCATTGCCGGTCACGACAACCCGATCGAGCACGCTCACGCCGGTGGCCGCCGTGGACGGGTGGTTGAGGGAGGCGGGGGTCGGTGTCAGGACGACGCGACCCGCAACGACGGTAACCTCCACGGGCGTTCCGCGAAGCAACGTGGCGAGGATGGCGCCGACGGGCTGTTGATCCGCGGCGACGCACACTCGGCGATCGACGGGCAGGAAGTCAGCGGAGTACGCGAGTCGTACGGCCGAGACCGCACTCAAGCGGTCGAGTGCCTCGCGCAGCGACACGTCGTGCGCGTGCAGCGAGAAGCGCGTGTCGAGCGGTGCGGTCCAGCCACCGGAAGGGACGGCCACCACGGCGTCCTCGCAGGCACGCTGCGCCCTGCCGCTGGCGGGAACGAGCAGCAAGGCAAGGGCGGCAACACAAACCGGGGTTATCGCAGCGGAAGAGCGCATCAGGTATCCCAGACCATACCTTCCGCGCCGTGCCCCCGCCATCACTTCAACGGTGAGCCGGCAGGAATCGGAGTAATATGGAAGACGCTACCCTCCTCGCGAACGGCCCCTCCGATGGTGGCAGCGATGATCCTCGCCACGTCCGGCGCGGAGATTCCACGATCGAAGTTTGCCGTCACCGGCCGCCTCGCGAACACGGAGTCCACCTTCACCTCCACCCCGTACCAACGGCGAAGGTCGACGGCAACCTGGGTGACCGACGCATCGCGGAACACGAGGCGACCCTGGGTCCACGCCAGGTCGTCTGCACCGATCGCGGCACGCTGCACCTGAATCGCACCACCCGACGCGACGACAGCGATGTCGCCGGCACGAAGCGTCTCGCGCGATGCGCCGTATTGTGCTTGCACTTCGACGGCGCCCTCGCTCACGACGACGCGCGCGCCCTCGGCTTCGTCGCTGTGCACCGAGAATACGGTGCCGACGTCGGTGACGGTGGCCGAGGCCGTGTGAATCACGAAGGGATGCGCGGCGTCATGCGCGACGGTAAACCGCGCCTCGCCGGTGAGCGACATCTCGCGCGTGCCCGACGCAAAGCCCGGCGCCAGATCGAGCCGACTGCCGGGGCCGAGCAGGACGCGGGTGCCGTCGGGCAGGTGAAGCGAATCCATTGCACCGGGGACCGTTGCGTAGCTCAGCTTGTCGAGCGCGGTGGCGCCGGTTCCCCGGTTCGCGGCAACGCGCCACAGGAGACCGGCTCCGGCAACCACGAGCACAGCCGCAGCGGCAGCCAACCGCGCCCGATGCCAGCGATCGCGATAGGCGTCGAGGGAAACGACGGATGCTCGGCGAGGTGGACCTGACCGTAGATCGGTGAGCGCGCGCGACCGCACGCTGGCGAGTGCCGCCTCGATCTCCGTGCTCGTGGGCGTCAGCGGCTCCGCCGCGCGGCCGAGCTGCACGAGCATATCCATCAGCGCGGCGCGGGACGGATGCGCCCCAAGCGCGCGTGCGAGGGCCGCGCGCTCGTCCACCGTGCCTTCGCCCGCGACGAAACGCGCGACAGCATCCCAGTCCGGCGAAGACGGGTCGAGAGGTGGCGGCTGCTGATCGCTCATGTCACTGAGACACCGCTCTGGCGTTCTACCCCATGCCTCGCCGAGGTGCAGGAATGACGATTCAGAATGGATTTCCCGTTCGCGGGTATTGACGAGGACCGGCTCGGCCGTCCGAAGGTAGTACGTTTGCGGCGCGGCGTCCGCCGTCACCAGCGGCGCGCAACTGGATGGCGGTTACATTATGCATCGGCCGCGCGCGACTGACCACCGATACGGAACACGTGGACGAACCGGAACTACTCGCACGACTTCGCGATGGCGACGACGATGCCTACTCGGTGATCTTCCGGGAACACTACCCGGCGCTCGTCGTCAGTGCAACGCGCCTCCTCGGCGAGCGCGCCCACGCGGAGGAGATTGCGCAGGACGTGCTGCTGGAGCTCTGGCGGCGCCGCGCCACGCTGGAGCTGAACGGCCCGGTTCGCGCCTACCTGCACTCCGCAACGCGAAACCGGGCGCTGAACCGACTGCGGCAAAGCCGAACGGCGCAGCGCGGCGAAGTCTACGTGAAAGGCCCGTCGGAATCGCCGGCAGCCGACGCCCGCGTGATGTCCGGGGAGCTCGCGGCCGCCGCTGCGAAGGCCCTCGCGTCGCTCTCCGAGCCGCAACGCGAGGTGTTCGACCTGAGCCGGACGCGCGGCTTGACGTACAACGAGATCGCGGTAATGCTCGGCATTTCCGTGAAGAGCGTGGAAGCACGCATGGGCCGGGCGCTCAAACAGCTGCGCGATCAGCTGGCGCCCTGGCTGCCGGAGGGCGGCGGCTGGTAATGAGGAAGGTGGGGGTGGCAGGAGCCGAACGCACGCGAACCCCCACCGGGACGCGCACGCCTGACCCTGCCACTCCCCACCTTCCGGTCACGAGGCAGCGGAACGGCCGCTTCTCCTGCACCCGATTACAGGACCCCGAGGCGGGCGGGCACCCTACGTCCTAGAACGGCAACAGCGAGAATGAGAACCCGCCGGCGTCACGCGTGACTGTTGCGCGAATGGACGGCGACAGGAGTTTCCGGTCGAAGTAGTTGTCCGGATGGTCGTGGCTGTAGTTCACAGCCTTCTGCCCACCAAACACACCCAGGAACACACCGAGCGCGATGTCGCTCGCCCAATGCTCATCCAGGTACATGCGTGACAGCGCGGGAAGCGCCGCGCCAGCGTAGAGCACAGGTGTGATGACCCCGCGGTTCGGCGTATTGCGTCGTTTCATCTCCGTAGCAATTCCGGAGGCCACGGCGAAGCTCGCCATGGCGTGCATCGACGGGAACGCCCGGTAGTTGTAGCTGCGAAAGCCCCTGAACAAATGGAAGTCGTACGGCTCGCCATTCCGCTTTTCACCCACGGCATCGACGACGTATGGCCTGCTGCGCCCGAGTGCACCGCGAATGACCTGGATGAACATTGCCGTGGCGGCGACACCCTCGGTGGCGTGGAGCGCCACGTCCGCGGTGCCGTCGTCGTGCCTCCATCGAGCGACGCCCCATACGGTTGCTCCCGTGAGCATGAAAACAGTCTCGGTGGCGTAGCTGGCGCGATGCGCTCCCGAGGTGATGCCGGGATGGCTGACCTGGAACGCCGAGTCGTAGAGCGCGTGCGCCAGGCGGACGTCGAGCCGGGACAGCGCAGCCGTGGCAAGCGTGGCTCCCGCAAACAAGGCGATGTCCCGATGGGTGATGACCGGGGCGGGCGCCTGCGCCAGCAGTGGCGTCGCGCGTGCGGTGAGCAGCAGCACGCACAAGCTCCACACGCCGCGTTGGAAGCGTGCGCCGCGCGCGACACTCATCACCGCCGCCCCGGTTCGACGCCTGATTGCGCCTCGGGTCCGCCAGCAGACTCGTAGAGGAACGACGTAATGCAGGCGATCGCTAGTCCGAGACACCAGCCGCCAAGAACATCGGTCGCCCAGTGCACGTTGAGGTACACGCGACTGATGCCGATCATGACGAACACGAGGACCGCCACCGCATTCGCGACCGCGCGGGAAATGATGCGCTCCCGAAACAGCAGGTAGCCGACCGTGCAGCAAACCGCGCTGGACGTCGTGGCATGCGCGGATGGAAAGGAGTAGGTGCCCTCGAAAGCATTGCCGACGCCCGACGGGCGAGTGCGAAGAAAGATCGACTTGCTGCCCAGATAGGCGATTACTGCGGTTGCGGGGGCGGCGACGGCGCTGAGTGGCACCAACGAGCGGCGACGGAACGCGACGAGCGAGACTACGAGGAGCGCGTAGACGATCATCGGCGTGACCGAGCCTGCGGTGGAAACGAACGTCGCGAACGACACGCCCGTACGGCTGCTGACAATTGCGGCCCAGGCGCGGACGGTCTCGTCGAAAGCATTTGTCGGTCGCGCCGCGACGAATGCACCGAGCGCGATGAAGAGTGCCAGGGAGATGACGGCGAGTACCATGAGCCGCCGCCGCCCGTGAGGACGCCCGCCCGGCGTGGTTCGTGCCTCGTTGGAGTCAGCCATGACGCGGGCCTGTGCAGGTTTCGGGCGCGCTTGAGCTAGTCGGACGCCAGTCTGTCCGACCTACTCGTAGCGAAAGGGGACACCTTGAGTGGGTTCCGTAGGGCCAGGGCACTTCGCCAAATGATTTTGCTCGCGGGGCCAATGCTTCTCCTTGGCTGCAAGCGCGAGTCGCCATCGGTGGTGCCCGCGCCGCCGGATGCTGCGCCGCCACCCGCGCCAGCGCGCGCGTCGCGGCTGAGTGTTCCGCTGGAGTACGACTTCACCGCTGTCTTACGCCTCGTCGACAGCATCGTTCCGAGAACGTTCGGATCGATGGATGACGTCAAGCAGATGGGAGACAACGACCACCGCCACTACGCGTTCGAAGCCGTGCGCGGTCCGTTTACCGCTTTTGCCGACGGCAACCTGCTACACCTGCGCGCGACGCTCACTTACCAGGCGCGCGGATTCCTCAAGCCAGTGATCGGCCCTACGCTCAGCGCCGGATGCGGTGGCGGGAATGATGGTCCGCGCCTGCAGGTGGAGCTGGCGACGCCGCTCTCGCTCACGGACGACTGGCATCTCGCGTCACGCGCGCGGGTCGTGAGCGTGCAACCCGTGTCCACCGAGCAGCGTGACCACTGCGACGTGAGCATCCTCCACAAGGACGTGACGCCCCAGGTCGTCGACGCCGCGCGCGCGGGGCTCACCGGCCAGCTTTCCTTGATCGATCACAAGATCGCTGGCGTTGACCTCAGCGGGCACGTGGCCGAGTGGTGGGGAATGCTGCTGAAGCCCATCCAGCTGGCGCCGGAGGTCTGGATAGTTCTTGGGCCCAGACGACTGAGCATCGGGCGAATGCGTGGACACAGCAAGGTCCTGACCGTACCGGTGAGCCTCGAGGCCAGCCCGATGATCGTAACGGGACGGACCGAACCGGTGGTGCCGAGGACTGCGGTGCCCCCGCTCGGTCGCGACAGCTCGGCAGATGGCTTTCACATCGTCCTGGACGGTGTCGTTGACTATGGCACGGCGTCGCGCGAGCTCACCGCTGCCCTCAGCGCCAAAACCTTCACGCAGTCAGGACACACGGTGAGCATCACCAGCGTCACGATACGTCCGCAGGCGAAGGGCCGCCTCGGCGTGTCAGCGGTTTTCGCCGGCGATGCCAAGGGGACGGTGCACCTGAGCGGCACGCCGCGCCTCGATCACGCGCACGATCGCATCGTGGTCCCGGACCTGGACTTTGACGTCCAGACGGACAACCCGATGCTGAAGTCGTACACCTGGCTCAAATCGGACGCGCTCCGGAAAGAGCTTCGCGCGCGCGCTCGGATCGGCACGGGCCCGGTGCTCGCGCGCGGGAAGTCGCTGCTCCTGGAGGGGCTCAACCGGAAGATCGGCGACGCCCTGACGATGACGGCGACGGTGGACTCGGTCGCGGTGCTTGGGCTGTTCGTGACGCGGGATGGAATGGTCGTGCGCGCGGAAGCCCGCGGACAAGCCGGCGTCTCGGTGAAACAATAAGGTCTGACAGTCTGACAGTCTGACAGTCTGACCGGACGAGCGGCTACGCCGCCGTCCTCGTCTGACAGCGGGTCAACTGCAGTCTGACAGCTGTTGCCTCCACCAGCTTGTCCGAGCGGCGCAGGCATCGTCTCGGCGAAGGCCTATCCTCGGAAACGCGCCTCACGTGGCGCGCGTCCGAGTTGTGTAGATCATGACTGTCTTACCAGTCAGTTGACCCGCTGTCCGACGAGCCGCCGCGCAGCGGCGAGCGGGTCAGACTGTCAGACGGTCCGACCCAAGGGTCTCCAGGCCGGCCATCATGCGAAGCAGCAGTTCCTGCGACGCGTCTTCGCGCTGGACTTCGCCGACCAACCGGCCCTCGCGGAGCACGAGGATCCGCTCCGACAGGCGCAGCACTTCGGGCAGCTCGCTCGAGATCACCAGAATGGCAGTTCCCTGGGCCGCCAGCTCGCCGATCAGTGCGTGGATTTCCGCCTTGGCGCCGACGTCGACACCGCGCGTCGGTTCGTCGAGGATGAGCACCTGGGGTTTGGTGGCGAGCCACTTCGCGAGCACGACCTTCTGCTGGTTGCCGCCTGACAATCCGGCAACGACCGCATCGAGACCGGGTGTGCGGACGCGCAAGCGCTCGAACAGGTTGCTCGTCTGCGCACGTTCGCGCGCGCGCCAGATCCACGTGAAGCGCGAGAGGCGCGGCAGCGTGGGCAGGGAGGTGTTGCGCATGGCGCTCTCGGACAGCACGAGCCCCTGACGCTTGCGGTCTTCCGGAACGAACCCGATGCCGAGTGCGATCGCCTGCTGCGGATCCCGGATATCGACCCGCGTGCCGCGCACGAAGATTTCACCCGCTGTGAGGGTATCCAATCCGAAAAGCGCGCACGCGATCTCCGATCGTCCCGCGCCCATCAACCCCGCGAGGCCGACGACCTCGCCGGCACGGAGTGTCAACGAGACATCCTCGAAGCGCCGTGGAATCGTGAGTCCGACGGCGCGCAGCACCTCATCGCCCTGCACCGCCGCACGCGGCACCGGGATGTACTCGGCGATCGAACGGCCGATCATCATCTCGACCAGCGCGGCTTCCGTCAGGTCTGCGGTCGGGCGCGTTGCGACGTGGCCGCCGTCGCGCAGTACACTCACCGCATCGCACAAGGCGAAGATCTCCGGCATGCGATGCGAGACATAGATGCACGTGACGCCGCGCGTCTTCAGTCTCGCGAGCAGCTCGTACAGCCGTTCCGCCTCGGCCTGACTGAGGCTGCTCGTGGGTTCGTCAAATACGATGATGCGCGCGCCGCCGCCGACGGCGGCTGCGATCTGTACCATCTGGCGATTACCGATCGACAGCTCGCCGAGTCGGCCACGCACGTCGAGCGTCGTGCCCGTTTCGGCGAGGAGCGCCGTGGCGCGTCGCTCCATTTCGGCGAAGTCGACAAGGCCGCGCCGCTTCGGGATGTCGCCGAGACAGAGATTCTCGGCGACGGACATGTTTTCGCAGAAGGCAAGCTCCTGATGCACCATACCGATGCCGGCCGCCATCGCGTCGTGCGGCGTATGCAGGTGCACCTCTTCGCCGTACACGAAGACCTTGCCCGCGTCGGGTGACTGGAGGCCAGCCAGGATCCTTCCGAGCGTGCTCTTCCCCGCCCCGTTCTCGCCGCACAGCGCGTGACACGAACCCGCCGCGATACTCAGGGAGACATCGGTCAACGCCTGCACGCCCGGAAAGCTCTTGCCGACGTGCTCGAAACGGACAGCGGGTTCACTCATTCGCGGCTACTGCTTCAGCGCGAGGAACGCAGGATTGATGTTCGTGAACCCCCAATCCTTCAGCTGTCGCGCCCACGTCCCGAGGTTGTCCTTCGACACCCGGACGAGCTCCATCGGGATGATCGGCGACGCCGGATCCTTCTTGTCGTGGATCTTGGCGAAGAGCGTGCGGACGCCGACGTCGCCCCACATATAGACAGGCTGGGCGAGCAGCACGGGTGCAATGCCCTTCTCGACGTACGCAAGCTCGTCGGGCAACGCATCGACCGAAACGACCTTCTGCTTCTTCGGGTCGAGGTCCGTGAGCAGCGTCTGGGTGAAGAGCGGCCATCCGCCGATCATGGCCCATCCGGTGATATCGGGATAGGCGTTATTCGCGCGAATGACTTCGGCCGCGGCATCCTGCGCGGTCTCGATGTGGTTGAACGTGCCGACAATGGTGATGCCGGGATATTTCTTCGCTTCGTCCTTCACCCCCTGGACGCGCATCTGGAGGTTGGGCGCGTTCTGGTTGCCGGCGAGGATGGCCACCCTACCCTTTCCGCCCAGCTGCTTCGCGAGCTCGGACATCGTGGTCGCGCCGGTCTTGTGGTCGTCCACGCCATAGAACGCAAAGCGCTTCGACAGCGGCGCGTCGCTATCGAACATCATCACCGGCACGCCGCGATCCACGGCATCGTTGATGGCGCCCGTGACCTTGCCGGCGTCGGACGCGGAGAGGAGCACGCCGCTGGCGCCGTCGTTGACTGCCTGCCGGATGCGCTGGGCCTGCACTTCGCCATTCTCATCCGGGGGCGTAAGCCACACGATTTCCACCGGCACGTTCGACGTCTTCGAGAGCTCCTTCGCGGCCGCCTCAGCGCCTGTTCGCGCGGCCAGGAAGACGGCGTTCGTCGAGCTCTTCGCAATCATTGCAATGACGATCTTGTCCGCACTTCCAGCCTTGGCGGCGTCCTTGCCGGCCGTGGTGTCGCCCGGTTTGTCCCCTGCAGCGCCACCCGAACAGGCCATGAGCCCCGCGCCGACGGTGGCAAGTGCGGCCATGCGCCATGCGACTCGCTTCATCATGTACGTCTCCATTGTCTGAAAGTCATTTCGCGGTCCTTGCACCTTCTGCAGCGCGGCTGAGGCGCCGGGCCGTGATGCGTGTGCTCCACTGATCGATGACGACCGCCACTACGATCGCACAGCCGATCATGATCCACTCGTAGTTCTGGTCGAAGTGCAGCGTCCGGATCGACTGGCGAATCAGCACGATGAGCAGTGCGCCGAGCATCGCGCCGACCGCGCTGCCCTTGCCTCCGCTGAGGCTCGCGCCCCCCACCACCGCTGACGCGATGACGTACAACTCATAGCCCTGGGCGTCGCCGGACGATGCAGAGCCGTAGAAGCTGGCGCCGAGATACGCGGCGAGACCAGCCATGAGTCCGGAGACGGCGAATACGCCGATCTGGATGCGACCGAGCGACAGGCCCGCGAACCGGCTCGCCTCCACGTTGCCGCCGAACGCGAAGATGTGCCGGCCCATGACGGTGCGCGTGAGGTAGATCGCCCCGAGGATGGTGAGTACGATCATCGCCAGCATGGGAACCGGGTACAGCCCGACCGACATGCCGAGCGATGCCTTCGCGACGTGCGTCAGCGAGGTCGGCACGAGGATGCTTTCGGCCTTGGTCGTGACGAAGGCGATGCCGCGCAGCACCCACATGGTGCCGAGGGTGATGATGAACGGGTGCACGCGGAGAATGACGACGAGGGCGCCGTTCAGGAGGCCGCAGAGGAGGCCGATGCCGGCGCAAATCAGGAGCGCGGTCCACGCGGTGGCGCCGTCGCCCATGGGACCCATCGCGCGGAGCGTCATTGCCATGATGACGCCGGCAAGCGCGTAGATCGATCCCACCGAAAGGTCGATTCCGCCGGAGATGATGACCATGGTCGCGCCGATCGCCATCATCGCGAAGAAGCTGGCGTCCGTCGCGGTCTGCACCAGCGTGTTGGCGTTCCAGAAGTTGTTCACCACGACGCCGGTGGATCGGTCGAGGTGCGAACCTGCGAGCAGTGTCAGTGCGAGCGTCACGAGCACGAGCACAATCACGAGCCCCGTTTCCTGCGAGCCAATGAGCCGACGAACGAAAGGATGCACGCGTCAGATGTCGAGGAAGTCGAGCGAGTAAGGCGGAGTATCGCATGGCGGGAGCCTGAATGCGAGCCGCACGACGGCCCGCGCGGGCCGTCCCCCGTTAGGGGTGGTTCGGATCGTCGTCGGCCACCCGCTGCGGTCGAAGCACTCCCGACCGCCTCACGTCGCGGAACACCGTTTCGTTGCGCGACTCCGCACAGACCTGGCGCCCCGTGCTGGTCACCGTGTAGCGGATGCAGATGGTCCGTGTCTCCCGCAGGTGGACAATCGCGGAGTATCGCGCGGTGTGCACCGGATCCGAGCGATCGAAGGCGTAGGAGACGTCCCCGCACGAGTAGCTGATCGCCAGGACATTCGAGCGTTCGCGTTCGTAGCGACATGGCCCCGGATTGGCCTCGAGCGACACCGTGTCCGTCTCCACGACGAAGATGCCCTCGAGTTCGAGGTCCGTGGAGACACGCTCGGTGAAGCGATACGCGCCGACGAGCTCGGACCGTCTGCCGACCTTGCTCGCGTTCGACGCACACCCAGCGAGGATGGCGAGAGAGGCAACTGCCGTGATGGCGCGTCTCCACGTCACGGTGCGATTCACGGGGTCTCCTGGCGGGTCAACACTCACGTCGGCAGCCGAGTATACAGTGTGACAGGGGCCGCGTGCCAGCGTCCGGTTTGGCACCTGAACCGCGCTGGACGCCCCGTAGACGTTTCGGCAGATTACATGCGCCAGCGCCCCCTCCCCGCGCTCATCCCTCGATCAGGGTTCATCCATGAAGGTCAGCTTCAAGGTCAACGGCCAGGCGAAGACCGTCGACGTGCCCGGCGACATGCCGCTCCTCTGGACGTTGCGCGATACGCTCGCGCTCAAGGGCACGAAGTTCGGGTGCGGTCTCTCGCAGTGTGGCGCATGCACCGTGCACTTCAGCGGCACGGCCATGCGATCCTGCATGACGCCCATTTCCTCCTGCCAGGGCGCCGACATCACGACGATCGAGGGTCTCTCGCAAGACGGCACGCATGCGCTCCAGCGCGCATGGGAGGAGCTCGATGTCCCCCAGTGTGGCTATTGCCAGGCCGGCCAGATCATGGCCGCCGCCTCGCTGCTCGCGAAGAATCCACATCCGTCCGATGCGGAAATTGACGACGCGATGAACGACAACCTCTGCCGCTGCGCCACGTACCTGCGCATCCGGCAGGCGATTCACCGCGCCGCGGACCTGCAGGCGCAGACCGTCCAGGCGGGCGAGCCGAAGAAGCGGACCGGGAGCAAGCCATGAATTCCACGACCCCAGTCACCCGCCGCGACTTCCTTCGCGTCTCGGCCATCGCCGGCGGCGGCATCCTCCTCGCCAGTTACATCGACCCACTCGGCGCCAGCGAGACCGGCGCATCGACCGCAGCTGATGCATCGCTGAACGCCTACATTCGCCTGACGCCGGACGGCATCGTCACGATCATCGCGAAGAACCCGGAAGTCGGTCAGGGCGTGAAGACGATGCTGCCGATGTTGATCGCGGAGGAGCTCGACGTCGAGTGGAAGAATGTCCGCATCCAACAGGGCGATCTCGACACGAAGAACTTCCAGGGCCAGGTCGCCGGCGGGAGCACCGCCACGCCGAACAACTGGCTGCCGATGCGGCGCGTTGGTGCGGCCGGCCGTGCCATGCTGATTGCGGCAGCGGCACAGATGTGGAGTGTGCCCGTCACGGAATGCGAAACGGAAAAGGGCGTCGTCTACCACCGCGCGAGCAAGCGCTCGGCCACGTATGGCCAGCTCGCGAGCAAGGCCGCCACGGTCGCCGCGCCGGACCTCGCGACCGTGACGCTCAAGGATCCGAAAACCTTCACGATCATCGGTCAGCGGGTGCGCGGCGTCGATACCCACCGGATCGTCACCGGCGTGCCGATGTATGGCATCGACGTCGTCGTGCCCGGCATGCTGTACGCGACGTTCGTGAAGTGCCCTGTGTTCGGCGGAAAGGTGGAGAGCGCAAACGTCGCGGCGATCAAGGCACTGCCCGGTGTGCGCCATGCGTTCGTGGTCGATGGGACGGCGAATCTCACCGGACTGATGCCCGGAGTCGCCATCGTCGCGGACAGTTGGTGGCAGGCGAGAAGTGCGCGCACGAAGCTGAAGGTCACGTGGAACGAGGGCACGACCGCACAGCAGAGCAGCGCGGGTTTCGCCGCGCAGGCCGCGGCGTTCGCGAAAGGGCCGGCGCAGCGCTCGCTGCGAAAGGACGGCGACGTCGATGCCGCACTGGCCGGCGCAGCGAAGCAGGTGAGCGGCGACTACTTCTATCCCTTCATCGCGCACGCATCGCTCGAGCCGCAGAACTGCACGGCGCACTGGAAGTCCGATGGACAGCTCGAGATCTGGGCGCCGTCGCAAAACCCCGCGGCCGGCCGAGGGCTCGTCGTGCAGACGCTCGGCATCAAGGACACGGACATCACGATTCACATCACCCGTTCCGGCGGCGGCTTCGGTCGCCGACTCGGCAACGACTACATGGTCGAAGCGGCGGCGATCGCGAAAGTGGTCGGCGTGCCGGTGAAGCTATTGTGGACGCGCGAAGACGACATCCAGCACGACCTCTATCGACCAGCGGGCTTCCACTATCTCACCGGCGGCGTGGATGCGGCCGGCAAGGTGGTCGCATGGCGGAATCACTTCGTGTCGTTCGGCGAGGGTCAGGGTTTCGCCGCCGGTGCCAACATTGGCGCAACGGAATTCCCGCAGCACTTCATCCCGAACTTCGCGCTTGAGACTTCCGTCATCCCGCTCGGCGTCCCGACCGGATATCTGCGCGCACCGGGCAGCAACGGCATTGCGTTCGCCACACAGTCATTCATCGACGAGCTCGCGCACGCCGCCGGCAAGGATCCGCTTCAGTTCCGGATCGATATGCTCTCCACGCCTGTCACCGAGACCTCTGGCACCGGGCCACAGCAGGCCCCGTACGACGCTGTTCGCGCGCGCGGCGTGCTGGAGCGCGTGCGCGAAGTCTCGGGATGGGGCAAGACGTCCCTACCCCGCGGAACCGGAATGGGCGTGGCGTTCCACTTCAGCCATCGCGGCTACTTCGCCGAGGTGGTGAAGGCGAGCGTGAGCAAGGAAGGCAAGCTGATCGTGGAGAAGGTGTGGGCCGCCGGCGACATCGGCAGCCAGATCATCAATCCACTGAACGCCGAGAACCAGGTCCACGGCTCGGTGCAGGACGGGCTGGCGCAGGCGCTCGGCCAGGAGATCACGATCGACAAGGGTCGCGTGGTTCAGAGCAGCTTTGATGATTTTCCGCTGATCCGCTTCGCCGAGGCGGTGCCGGTGGAGGTGCACTTCGTGAAATCATCCGTGGCGCCAACTGGGTTGGGCGAGCCAGCGCTGCCGCCGATTCCGCCAGCCTTGTGCAACGCGATCTTTGCGGCGATCGGGAAGCGGGTGCGGTCGTTGCCGCTGTCCAATCACGATTTGAGGTGGAGTTAAGAAGTAGCGACCGCGGAACTGCAAACACTGATTTACCACGGAGGACACAGGGGACACGGAGGAAGGCCGAACGGCATGCCCCCGCGCGATGGCGCAATCGCGTCTTGCCCGCAGGCGGTCAGGCAGGGAGTTTGAGCGAGCCGTTGTGCCCTCCCACTCCCGCTGCCCCCGATGCCGCTCGTCTCGGTATTCATTTCGATCGCCGTGCTTCTGGCGCTCGTCCTCGTGCTCAAGCTCGACGCCTTCTTCGCGCTGATCATCACGTCGTTCGTGGTGGGGGTGCTGAATGGCATGGACCTGCTGTCGGTGCTCCAATCGGTGCTGAAAGGCGTTGGCAATACACTCGGCAGCGTTGCGCTGATACTGGTTTTCGGTGCAATGCTGGGCAAGCTCGTGGCCGACAGCGGCGCCGCGCGCGCGATCGCCGAGTGGCTCGTTGCCAAGTCGGGGCTCCGCGGCATTCAGTTCGCGATGGCCGCCACCGGACTACTGGTCGGGTTGCCAATGCTGTACAACGCGGGCTTCATCGTGCTCATCCCGCTCGTCTACGGACTGGCCGCGACGACCGGACTTCCGCTGCTCTACCTCGGGATTCCCCTCGCGTCGGCGCTGTCGGTGACGCACGGATTCCTGCCGCCGCATCCTGCGCCGACCTTCATGGCCTTCGCATACGGAGCCGACGTCAATCGCACACTTGCCCTCGGACTCGTGGCGGCGATCCCCGCGTGCCTGATCGGCGGCATCGGGCTCGCGCGCTTGCTCGCGAAGCTTCCGATTCGCAATGCACCACCGCCTGCCGGCCTTCGCGACGACGCGGATATGGCACCGCGTGAGCTTCCCGGGGTCGGGGTCAGCATCGGCACGATGCTCATCCCGGTCGCACTCATGCTGTTTGGTGCGCTGATCGACGCGGCCACGCACACGACGGGCATCGATCCCTTTCGCGCGGGCTATGACTTTCAGGCCGGACTCGCCGCCGCCGTGCCGGACCCACGTCTTCGCACGTTCGTCGTCGCCGCCAAGTTCCTCGGCAATGCCAACATCGCCGTGTTCGTCGCGGTGCTCGTCGCGCTCTACACGCTGGGCACACGGCGCGGACGCAGGATGCCCGAGCTCATGGAAACGGTGCGCGCCGGAGTCGCCGGCATCGCCATGATCCTGCTCATCATTGCAGCGGGCGGTGCGTTCTCGCAGGTGCTGCGCGATGCGGGAGTCGGCGATTACGTGGCGCAACGCGCGGCGGGGCTCCAGTTGAACCCACTCCTGCTCGCGTTCGGCATCGCATCCCTGATGCGACTCGCAGTGGGGTCGGCAACCGTCGCCGGCATGACGACCGCCGGCATCGTTGCCCCGATGATCGGTGCCAGCGGCGCGAGCCCGGAGCTGATGGTGCTCGCCACCGGTGCGGGAAGCCTCATGTTCTCGCACTTCAACGACACCGGCTTCTGGATGTTCAAGGAGTACTTCAACCTGACGGTCCCCGAAACGCTCGGCACCTGGACCGTGATGGAGCTGTCGGTGGCGCTCACCGGCATGGCGATGGTGCTCCTCATGGCGGCGGTTCTCTGAGCTGGTTGTCCATCCTGGATCGGCGAGCTCGAACGCGCGTTCGCCATAGCCGTGTTCGTGAAAGGCCGGATTCAGGATGGACACGAGTTTGCATTCGCTGCTCGTGCCGCCCAGCGGATTGCCGTTCGCTCGCGTTATCGTTTTGTTATCGACGACACTCCCACCACGACACGCCATGTATTCTTCGCGCGCCCTGAAGCTCGCACTCGTCGCCGTCGCCGCGGTCGCGCTTTCCGCTCCTCGTGCACGTGCACAGAACGCACGGCCGACCACCACGGTGCAGTACCTCTCCGGCACGGGCAGTGACAGCACCGTGAACTGGGATTTCCGCGTGAGCGGAGGGCGCAAGGCCGGCGTGTGGTCGACGATTCCCGTTCCGTCGAACTGGGAGATGCAGGGGTTCGGCACGTACAAGTACGGCGACGACTGGTCGAAGACGCCGGCGCCGGACAGCGTCGGCGAGTATCGCCATCAGTTCAGGGTGCCCGCGGATTGGCGCGGCAAGCGCGTGTCGATCATCCTCGGCGCATCGATGACCGACACCGACGTGCGCATCAACGGACGCTCCGCGGGCCCGACGCACCGCGGAGGGTTCTATGAGTTCCGCTACGACGTCACGGACCTGGTAAAGCCCGGCGAGAACAATCAGCTCGAGGTCACAGTGCGGAAGTTCTCGTCGGACACCTCGATCAACCGCGCCGAGCGTCAGTCAGACTTCTGGCTATTTGGCGGCATCTTCCGACCCGTGTGGCTCGAGGCCGTGCCGGTGCAACACATCGCGCACGTCGCCATCGACGCGAAGCACACGGGCGTCTTCAGTGCCGACGTGGACGTCGACAGCGCGCTCGCAGGTGCACGCCTCACGGCGCAGGTCGAGAACCTGAACGGTTCCGCCGTCGGCGCGCCGTTCTCCGTGCCTGTGCCAGCAGGAAGCTCCCGCGTGACGATCAAGTCGACGCTGTCGGGAGTGCGGCAGTGGTCGGCCGAGTGGCCGAACCTGTATCGCGTGCGCTTCCGCATCGCGAGCAATAACGCGCCAGCGCATGAGGTCGTGCAGCGATTCGGGTTTCGCACGGTCGAAGTGCGACCGCACGACGGCTTCTACGTCAACGGGTTTCCGATTCACCTCAAGGGAAGCGACCGGCACACGTTCTGGCCCACGACGGGCCGCGCCACGAACAAGGCGCTGAGCATCAAGGACGCGAAGCTGATGAAGGAGATGAACATGAACGCGGTGCGGATGTCCCACTATCCGCCCGACTCGCATTTCCTCGACGTCGCCGACTCGCTCGGTCTCTACGTGCTCGATGAGCTCACTGGATGGCAGAAGTCGTACAGCCTCGCGGCAGGACTTCCGCTCGTGCCCGAGCTCGTGAACCGCGACGTGAATCACCCGTCGATCGTGCTGTGGGACAACGGCAACGAAGGCGGATGGAATCGTGGGCTCGACGGCGAGTTTGCGAAGTACGATCCCCAGAAGCGGAACGTGATCCACCCCTGGGAGAATTTTGGCGGCATCAACACCGGCCACTACGAACAGTTCGACTGCTGCGCCGCGTGGTTCTTCCACGGCGACGACCTCATCATGCCGACGGAGATGATGCACGGCCTGTACGACGGCGGCGCTGGCGCGGGGCTCGAGGAATGGTGGAATGCCACGCTCGCGAGTCCGGTCGGCCTGGGCGGTTTCATCTGGTCGTTCGCCGACGAAGGCATCGTGCGCGATGACCAGGGTGGCCGCATCGATGTGTCCGGCAATCTTGCCCCCGATGGCATTCTCGGTCCGTACCGCGAAAAGGAAGCGAGCTTCTACACGGTGAAGCGACTGTGGTCCCCCGTGTACATCCCGCGCGCCGAGCAGAGCCGCATGCCGGCGACGTTCAACGGGACGCTGCGCGTCGAGAACCGCTACGACAACACGGATCTCAACAGGGTGAAGTTCACCTGGCACCTGCTCGACTTTCCCGGCCCGGGCACCACCGCAATCGGCCACACGGTGGCGGTACGCGGCAGGATCGCGTCGCCGAATGTTCCCGCGCGCGGGAGCGGAAACCTGCAGCTGGCGCTACCCGTAGACTGGCGCGCCCACGGGGCCCTCACGCTCACGGCGACGGACGCCTACGGCATGGAGATCTACACCTGGACGTGGATGATCCCGGCGGCTGATGTCGCCGCGAAGACCGAAGTGCCCGCGAATATCGACGTCGGCGCGCGCGTTACCACGGAGCGTGTCGGGTCCGCGTACGTCATGCACGCCGCCGGCACGGACGTCGTGATCGACTCAGCCACTGGGCGGCTTGCGCGTCTCACCCGTAATGGGAAGACGGTCTCGCTCACCGACGGTCCTCGGCTCGTGGAAGGCACGGCGACGTTCACCTCGATCGAACAGCGCACCGAGGGCAACGACGTCATCGTCGAAGCGAAGTACACCGGCGAGCTGCAGCGCATCACCTGGCGCCTGACGCCGAGTGGCTGGTTGAAGCTCGACTACTCGTATCATCCGCGGGGGGCGCATACCTACTTCGGCGTGACGTTCGACTATCCGGAGAAGGAAGTGACCGGCATGCGGTGGCTCGGGCGCGGCCCCTATCGCGTGTACAAGAACCGGCTCAAGGGCGTGGAGTTCGACGTCTGGCACAAGGACTACAACGACACGCAGACGGGACTGAGCTGGAACTACCCGGAGTTCAAGGGTTTCCACTCGGACATGTACTGGGCCACGCTCGAGACGCGCGAGGCGCCGATCACGTTGGTGTTCGGATCGGGCGACCAGTACCTGCGCGTGCTCACGCCGTCGGAGCCGACGGCTGCCGGCTCGGAGCCAAAGAACGCCCACATGGTCTATCCGCCGGGCGACATCTCGATCCTGCGGGGCATCTCGGCGATCGGGACGAAGTTCACGACGGCGGCGCAGCAGGGGCCGGCCGGAGCACCAAATATCGTAGGCGGACATCGTGGCAACTATGATGACACGGTCTGGATCTTCGTTGGGGGGAATCCGCCGCCGAAGCCTTAGCATCGCGGCGAAGTCAAGAAGCGATTTACCGCGGAGGTCGCAGAGGGCGCGGAGGACCGCGTAACACCAGCACTTATTCTTTGCTTTCCTCTGCGTCCTTTGCGACCTCCGCGGTAGAAGGTTTTTACAACCTCGCATCAGAGCAGATCGTGTCCCAGGCGCACCGGTTTCTCCTTCTCCTGGTAGCCGCGCTTCTCTTCGTCACGCCGCGCAATGCGTCGGCGCAGAGTGCCAGCGCTGTTGACCTCTCCACCGCCAAACCCGGCCGCGACCCCGCACAGCCAATCGACGGGCGCGTGCTTGGTAGGAGAGCGCGGGCTTCGGACGTCGGGCTCACACCCTCGGGAACGTTCCGGATCAGCTGCTCTGCGGGAGTGCGCGAACCAAATGGGGAGCGACCAATCGGTCGCTCCCCATTTTCAGTGTGCCCGCAGCGGACGTCAGCCGCTGGCGAACGTATCGCAAGCGCGAGGGTCGCCGCTATCGAAACCCTTCCTGAACCAGTTCGTGCGCTGCGCCGATGAACCATGCGTGAACGTATCGGTGTTCACCCGTCCGGTCGTTCGCGACTGGATGCGGTCGTCGCCGACGGCCGCCGCCGCGGTGAGTCCCTCCTCGAGGTCGCCGGCCTGCAGCGTCCCACGTGCCTGCGCCGACTTTCCCCAGACGCCGGCGAAGCAATCGGCCTGAAGCTCGAGCTTGACCGACATCGCGTTCTGGCTGGACGGGTCACGTTGTATCGCCTGTCGGACCTGCGCATCCGTGCCGAGGATGTGCTGGACATGATGGCCGAGCTCGTGGGCGATGACGTAGGCCTGCGCAAAGTCGCCAGCGGCGGCGAACTTGGTCTTCAGCTCGTCGTAGAACGCGAGGTCGATGTAGACCTTCTCGTCGAGCGGACAATAGAACGGCCCCATCGCGGTCTGTCCGGTGCCGCACCCGGTCTGGGTGGCGTTCCGGAAGAGGTGCAGCTTGGCGTCGTGGTACTGCGCGCCGTACTTCGGCAGGACGGTCGTCCAGGTCTGCTGCGCGTCATCGAGCACCGCGGACACGAAGCGAACTTCCGGCTCCTCGCGTGCGGAGTCGCCCGGCGCGAGGGTTCCGTTCGACTGGGTGGCGGTGGTCGCCGTGCCGCCGACATCATTGAAGAAGTTGTGCCCGAAGACGAGGCTCAGGATCAGCAGCACGGCGGTGCCGCCGATGCCCATTCCGGCCCGTCCGCCGAAGCCACCCGAGGCCCGGCCGTCCTCAAGGTTGGAGCTACGCCCGTTGTCTTTCCACAGCATGTGCCCGCCTCGCGGATGAGTATGATACATCGGAAAGCAAGAAACTGGCCTTCAAGGCCGGCGAGCGTCAGCTCGGCTTTTACGGTACGATTTTTCGGACCGTGGGGTACTCGATGCCGAGTTGCTGGAGGTACGTGTCGTACTTCTTCGGATCGTAGTAGAACTTGCGCATCTCCGGCCGGTACTTCGCCATGATTGCCTCGTTCAACCAGATCGGCGGCTGGTCCGTCGCCGCGAAGAAGGGGCGGTACTTGATCGTCTTCGTCTGCACGTTGGTGAAGTAGTCCCATGCATCCGTCACGATCTGCGGCGTGAGCAGAATGTCGAGCATCGTCATCGCCTGCGCCTTGGCGCCCGCGACCACGCCCTTGTGTGCGATCGGCGTCGCCATCGCAATCGCGTTCGCCCAGTTGTGTCCGGGCGTGTTCGGGATGTTCGCCGGATAGCGCAGCGTCACGGTCGGCATGTTCCACGCGATGTCGCCGATGTCGTCCGAGCCGCCGCCCGTGCGCTGCGCTTCGGGCAGCGGACCCTCGAGGCGGCCCGCGTTACGGCTCGTCATCCCGCTATCCGGCACACCAAGCTCGCGTTGGAGGCTCTTCGCGAGCGCCTGGTCCTTTTCGTCCCACGTCGGCATGCCGACCGTCTTGATGTTCTGGTACATCGCCTCGGCGATCGGCCGCGAGAAGTGGCCGCTCCATCCGGATCCGACCATCATGATCGTGTCGATCTGCGTGCCCGTCATCAGCGTCGCACCCTGCGCCTTCTTCTTCGCGTCCTCGAACATCGCCATCGTCTTTTCGTAATCGGTATGGCGGAAATAGAACCAGATGCTCGCCGTGCTCGGCACCACGTTCGGCTGGTCGCCGCCGTCGGGAATGACGTAGTGCGAGCGCTGTGCGAGCGGCATGTGCTCACGCTGGAACTCCCAGCTCGTGGCCATGAGCAGCACCGCATCGAGCGCGCTCTTGCCGCGCCACGGGGCACCGGCCGCGTGCGCGCTGGACCCCTTGAACTTGAAGATGGCCGAGATGAGCGCGTTGGAGCTCGACTGTCCCCAGGAGACGCCGAAGTCGCTGCTCACGTGCGTGAAGAGCGTGATGTCGACGTCCTTGAACACGCCGGCGCGCACCAGCCACGCCTTGCCCGACATCAGCTCCTCGGCGACACCGGGCCAGAGCACGAGCGTGCCGGGAATGTGGTCGCGCTCCATGATCTTCTTCACCACGAGGGCCGCCGCAATGTTGAGCGGCATGCCGGAGTTGTGTCCCTCACCGTGGCCGGGTGCGCCGATGATCATCGGATCCTTGTAGCCGACCCCGGGTTTCTGTCCGGCCTGCGGGATGTCGTCGATGTCGCTGCCGAGTGAGATGACGGGCTTGCCCGATCCCCATCGTGCCACGAACGCCGTCGGCATGCCGGCTACGCCGCGCTCGACCTTGAATCCGTTCTCCTCGAGCAGGCCGGAGAGGTACTTCGACGTTTCGATTTCCTGGAATCCGAGCTCACCGTAGGAGAAGACCTGATCCACCATGACCTGGATCATCTTCGCCTTCGCGTCGATCTCCTTCGCGGCCTCCGCCTTCAGCGCTTCCAGCTGCGGCGTGCTCGCGTACTTGTACTTGATGGAGTCGGCGGCGCCGTTTCCCTCGCGCTGCGCGCCAGCCGTGGCGGGCGGAAGGAGCAGGAGCGCACCGAGGGCGACGAGTGCGAGACGAAGGGAACGGTATTGTACCATTGACGGGCTCCGATGGTGGGGCTGTACGGCACGGGGAGGACCACTTGGCCGGACAGCGATCAGCGCAGACAATAACCTCAATGCGCCCGATACGCAGGAGCAAAGCACAAACCAACTTCGGCCTTTCGGCCGTGGACTGTAGCAGTATCTTGTAAGGGCCGAGGGGCCGCGATGTCCCACAGCCGCCGTGCTTCGCCCCGGGCGGCCGCGCGAGAACGAATGCCCGCGCGAGAGTTGAGGGTCAAGGGCGCCATTCGTGTCGGTATCGCATGAGCAATGCAATTGGAGGGTCGTACCATCCGCCGCGTGCTCGCTTGGCAGAGCCACTGGCGGGTACGTCGTACACGCTGCCCTTGCCGCCAGTCGAGGCTCATGCCGAGGCGTGGGTGGTGGCGGTCGAGGCCACGCGCTTTCTCCGTGAGGTCCGGGGCATAGGGCGCTATGTGCGCGCCCTTCTGCCTCGGCTGGTGGCGCTGCGGCCGGGCCTGCGGCTGGTGCTGTTCGTGAAGCGCGCGCGCGACGTCGAGCCGGTGCTATCGCTGCTGCAGCAAGTGCCCGGCATGCGCGGGCGGGTGGACGTGCGCCCCGTCCGGGAGATGTCGCGATTCGCGGCGGACGTCTTCTGGTACCCATGGAATACCGCGGACCCGACACCAGCAACCGGTGCGGTGGTCGCGACGATGCACGACATCGTGCCCATCGCGCATCCGGATCCGCGGTGGCGCGGGTGGCAGAAGAACCTCCGCTGGCGTCGGCGGTATGGGGCAACCGCGGCGCGTGCCACGCTGATCATTGCCGATTCGCAGTTTACGGCCGATGAGATCCATCGAATGCTCGGCGTGCCGTACGAGCGGATGCGGGTCGTGCTCCTGGCGGCCGACGACTTTGCGATACCCTCCCCGGCCACCGACGTCGCGACGCTCGAGCTGCTGGGTGTGCGGACGCCGTACGTGCTGGCCGTCGGCGCCGCCGATCGTCGCAAGAATCTCGCGCTCCTCGATCGCGCCATGCCAGCGGTGATCGCGAAGCATCCTGGCCTTTCCCTGGTGCTCGCCGGTCCGCGCCGCGAGGACCAGGCCGAGACCGCGCCGCCTGCGTGGCGCAAGACGTTGGGATTCGTCACCGAGAACCAGCTGGCCGCACTTTATCGCATGGCCAGCGTGCTCGTCATGCCTTCGACGTACGAAGGCTTCGGTCTTCCTGTGCTCGAGGCCATGCGGCTCGGCACGCCGGTGATCAGTGCGCGCAGCTCGTCGCTTCCGGAAGTGGGTGGCGATGCGGCGATCTGGGTTGACGCCGCGGACGACGTCGACCTCGCGCGCAAGATTGACGTCGTCGTGAGCGACCCGCGGGTGAGCGCCGAGATGCGCGCGGCGAGCCTGGCGCGTGCCGCGTGTTTCAGCTGGGACGCAACCGCGCGTGCAACCCTCGCCGCCTTCGACGAGGCTTTGGCGCTCGCGGGACGACGGCGCGCGCGCTAAGGCAGCGGTCGCGCGCCGCCGTCGAGCTGTTGGATAGTTGCAATCGACGCCGGCCGCTCCTTCCTCAGCCGCGCAGACACGATTTCCGCCTGCTTGAACGCACGCAGGACATTCTCGCCCGCCACTTTTCGAAGGTCCGCGTCGGACCAGCCGCGACGCGCGAGCTCCGCGATGAGCATCGGAAACTTCGACACGTCTTCGAGCCCGACAACGGTTTCCGTGATGCCGTCGAGGTCGCTCCCGATGCCGACATGGTCCACGCCGGCCAGCTTCCGAACGTGCTCGATGTGATCGGCGACGTCTGACAGCGTCGCCTGCGGCCGCGCATGCGCGCGGCGCCATGTGGTGAACTCCCGGCGTTGCGCTGCCGAGTCGTTCGGCAGACGACGCTTGAGGTCCGCCAACGTGCGTTCGAGCGCCATCTCATCGGCAAACACGGCCTTCGACACGAAGCTCGTCACGAAGGGCACCATCACCACGCCGCCGTTTTTCGGAAGTCGGCGGAGGATGGAGTCGGGCACGTTGCGGCGGTGATCCACCAGTTCGCGCGATCCGGAGTGCGAGAAGATCACCGGTGCGGCGCTCACGTCGAGCACGTTGCTCATCACGCCCGGCGACACATGCGACAGATCGCAGAGCATGCCGAGCCGGTTCATCTCGCGCACCACTTCGCGGCCGAATGGCGTGAGTCCACCGTGCTTCGCGGAATCGAGCGCCGCGTCGGCCCAGTCGAGCGTGACGTTGTGCGTCAACGTCATGTAGCGTGCGCCGAGGTCGTAGTAGGCGCGCAGGGTCTCGAGTGAGTTCTCGATGGCGTGGCCGCCCTCCATGCCGAGCAGCGAGCCCACCTTGCCGGCCTTGAAGGCGCGGCGGACGTCTGCGGTGCTGGTGGCGAAGGCGAGTCGATCGGGGTACTTCGCAATGATGCGGCGCGCGAGCTGGATCTGCTCGAGCTGGACGCGCGCATACCCGGGCACACTGCGCACGGCGCCGTTGCGCCGGTAATCGCTCGCTTCGGGTTCGCCGGGAATGTAGACCGACCAGAACTGCGCGCCGACCATGCCCTGCTTCAGACGGGCGAGGTCGGTCATGCCGGGCGTCGGCTTGCGCAGGTCGTAGGCCTCGATGTCATTCGCGTGGAGCGTGTCCTCGCGGATGCGCCACGGAAGGTCGTTGTGGCCGTCGACCAGCGGTGTCGTGCGAAGGATTGCCCGCGCGCGTTCGAGATAGTGATCAGTCTTCTGGGCTCCAGCAGGCATGAACGCGCAGGCGAGGAGGGCGGCAAGGGCACGAGAACGACTGAGAGGCAAGAGAGCTCCGCGGTTGACGACACCAGCAACTTACCACGGAGGTCACGGAGGTCACAGAGCGAAACGCCGCTAACGAGAACCTCTTCCTCTGCTTCCTCCGTGTCCTCCGTGACCTCCGTGACCTCCGTGGCAGGACATCGCTTGTCCCGAAATAGTGGCGTGGCGTGCGCTGCGGGGGTTGAGCAGTGTGAACACCGTGATCCAACATTCGAAATGCCCTGATGCCTCTATCGAAGCGACTCTTACGAATCCTCCGTCTCCCGCACACCGGCGCCTTCACAGTCACCCTGGCGCTGGGGGCATGCACGCATTCCACGTCCATTCCGCAAGACCTGAATCAGGTGCTTTCGTTGCGCGAGGGCGAATCGGTGCGGGTGTCGGGCTCGGTGGCCGTTCACGCCGCTTCGCTTCAGGATTCGCGCTGCCCGTCGGACGTCGTCTGCATCACGGCCGGCGACGTCGTCATCGTGCTGGATTTCAGCGAGGGCGGCACGACACGCACCGACACGCTCCGCCTGAAGATGCCACCCAGGTCGACGACCTACGGCGGCATGCGCTTCCAGCCTACTGACGTGTCGCCGTACCCGGACACGCGCGTGGGAGCGTCGAAGAAGACGGTCACTTTGCGGGTCACCGCCGCTCCCTGATACGCGCTAGCCGCCGAAGGCAATCTCGTGCCCGAGGCCGAGTCGCACGCACTCCGAATAGACGAGCCTCGCGGCCGCCACATCCTCGATGCCAAGACCGACTGACTTGAAGAGCGTGACTTCATCTGCGGACTGACGGCCGGGGATCCGCCCGGTGAGCACGCCGCCGATCTCGCCGGCCACGTGCGACTCGGTGATGCCGCCGTCGGCTATCGCAAGCAGGATGTCGCCGGCCTCGCGCAGGGCGGATGCCAGGCGATCGACGTAGACCGTGGCGCGCCTCAGCACGCCGGTGGAGAGCTCACGGTGCAGTGCCGACCCTGATCCGACCGCGTTGATGTGCGCTCCATCGCGCACGAGCCCTTCCCCAAGGATTGGCGTGAGCGCGCCGGTCGCCGTGCAGATGATGTCCGCGTCGGCGACCGCGTCCGCGACCGTCCCGCTCACTTCCACATTCGCACCGAAACGCATACGCGCATCGTTCGCAAACCGCTCCGCGTGCTCCGCGGTTCGACTCCACACCCGAACGTGCGAGACTTGGCGAACGCACAGCATGGCCTCGAGGTGCGATAAGGCCTGCGCGCCCGAACCAAGGATGGCGAGACGCTCCGCATCACCGCGCGCGAGGGCATCGGTGGCGACCGCAGAGACGGCCGCGGTTCGAATCGCCGTAATCGAGGTGGCGTCGATGAGCGCGAGCAACTCGCCGCGCTCGCCGAAGAGCAGCACCGCGCCCTGGTGTGTCTCGTGCGCCGTCCCGGCGTTAGCTGGGAACGCCGTGAGCACCTTGACGCCGAGCGACGCGGGTGACCCGCCGTAGGCCGGCATCAGCCAGCAGACGTTGTCCTGAAGGGGAAGACTGAAGTTGGAACGATCCGGTTGGAGCGCCTCGCCGCGATCGAGCGCCATCAGCGCGTGCCGCATCGCGTCGATCGCCGCAGTCATGCCGAGTGTCTGCTGGACGGCCTCCCGATCGACGACGAGCATCCGTGCGCGGGCTACTCGCTCGCCGGCGACTCCCGTCGCCGCGCCACTGCGCTCGCGACGGCGAGCGAGAGGTCATTGCGCGACCACGGCTTCAGGATCAGCTGTTCGGCGCCGGCCGAGGCGTGCGCCACGAGCATCGTGGCCGGATCAGGCAGCCCGGTAAGGATGATGCGTTCCGTCCTGGGATAGAGTTCCCGCGCCCTCTTGAGGAAGGTCAGGCCGTGAACATCGGGCATGCGCAGGTCACTGATGATGACGTCGAATTCCTGGCCCTCGGCGAGCTGTGCCAGGGCATCCTGGGCCGTCTGGGCGACGCTCACGTCGTACGTGTCCTCGAGCTGCCGCTTGAGCAGCCTGAGTACTTGTGGGTTGTCGTCCACGCACAGCACCCGCTCCCGCGCGACAGCCGCCGGCTCCGGGGGAGTTTCCGTATGAGGTGCGGCTGGCGACGTGACCCCGAACGCACCTGTAATGGCGAGCAATGGGTGGCGCACCCATTCCGGAACCGAGGGATTCAAAGGCGTCTCTGAAGTGTTGGCATCAGGAACTGTATCGGCAGCGTAGGCCGGGATCATCACCGTCGGCCGCCATGCGGGTCATCCTCACTCGCTTACGTCCTCGTCAACCCAGTCCAGGGTCCGCTGTACTGCCTTCTTCCAATTTCGATACAGCCGATCACGCTCGGCACCGTCCAGATGAGGCGTCCACCGGCGATCCTCCTGCCAATTGCGGCGGAGGTCGTCGAGATTGTCCCAGTAGCCCACTGCAAGACCCGCCGCATACGCGGCGCCGAGCGCGGTTGTCTCGGCGACCACGGGCCGGACAACCGGGACGTCGAGGATGTCGGCCTGGAACTGCAGCAGGGTGTCGTTCGCGGTGGCGCCGCCATCGACCTTCAGCTCGGTGAGCGGCACACCGGAGTCGGCGTTGACCGCATCGAGCACTTCGCGCGTCTGGTAGGCGATCGCCTCGAGTGCGGCGCGCGCGATATGTCCCTTGTTGACGAAGCGGGTGAGGCCGACGAGCGCGCCGCGCGCGTCGGCACGCCAGTGCGGCGCAAACAACCCGGAGAACGCGGGGACGAAGTAGGCGCCGCCGTTGTCCTTCACCGACTTCGCCAGGGTCTCGATCTCGGCCGCGGTCGTGATGAGACCGAGGTTGTCGCGAAGCCACTGCACCAGGGAGCCGGTGACGGCGATCGATCCTTCGAGCGCATACCGTGCCGGTTCATCACCGAGCTTGTAAGCAATGGTCGTGAGCAGTCCGTTCCGGCTCTGGATGATCTCGGTGCCGGTGTTGAAGATGAGGAAGTTGCCCGTACCGTACGTGTTCTTCGCTTCGCCGGCGCCGAAAGCCGCCTGGCCGAAGGTCGCGGCCTGCTGGTCGCCAAGGATACCGGCGATCGGCACTTCGCGGAGGAGGCTCGACGCCTCGACCTTGCCGTAAACTTCGGACGACGAACGCACCTCGGGCAGCATCGAGCGCGGGACGTTGAACGCCGCGAGGATCTCGTCGTCCCACGCGAGGGTCGCGAGATCGAGGAACATTGTGCGACTGGCATTCGTAACGTCGGTCGCGTGCACGCCACCCTCCACGCCGCCGGTAAGATTCCACAGCACCCACGTGTCCGTCGTACCGAAGAGCAGGTCGCCCGCTTCCGCGCGCGCGCGCGCGCCGTCGACGTTCTCGAGGATCCAGACGATCTTCGTGCCGGAGAAGTAGGTACTGAGCGGAAGCCCGACCCTGCCCTTGTAGCGATCGACCCCAACACTTCCGGCGAGCCGTTCAACGATCGGTTGGGTGCGCGTATCCTGCCACACGATCGCGTTGTAGACCGGCTTTCCTGTGTGGCGGTCCCACACCACTGTCGTCTCGCGCTGGTTGGTGATTCCGACGGCGGCGATGTCGTGGCGCGTCAGATCAGCCTTTGCGAGCGCGAGACCGATTACCTCGCGGACGTTGCCCCAGATCTCCTTCGGGTCGTGCTCCACCCATCCGGCGCGCGGAAACATCTGCGCATGTTCCTTCTGGCCGGTGCTGACGATCGCACCGGCGTGATTGAAGATGATGGCCCGGGTACTGGTGGTGCCCTGGTCGATGGCGAGAATGCATTTGTTGCGCATCAGCGGAGCACGGGGAGGAGGATGGTGGACGCCCAACCGCCGAGGACGCCGCCAATGATCGGTCCGACGATGGGCACCCACGCGTACGCCCAGTCACTGCTTCCCTTCCCCTTGATCGGCAGGACGAAATGCGCGAGGCGCGGCCCGAGATCGCGTGCGGGGTTGATCGCGTAGCCGGTGGGTCCGCCGAGTGATGCGCCGATGCCGATCACGAGCAGCGCGACCGGCAGCGCACCGAGCGCAGCGAGTCCGCCGCCAGCCGGATGCCGCCCGAAGCCAATCACGACGAACACCAGCGCGAAGGTCGCGATGATCTCGGTGACGAGGTTCCAGCCGTAGCTGCGGATTGCCGGCCCGGTCGCGAACACCCCGAGCTTGGTCGCGGGATCCGGCTCTGCCGCGAAGTGTTCATGGTACGCCAGCCACGCGATCACCGCGCCGAAGAACGCGCCGAGCATCTGCGCGGCGATGTAGGCGAGTGTCGACATCAACGTCACCGGCACACCGGCGCCGAAGGCGGTGGCGCCGCTGGCAATCAGCCCGAACGTGACGGCCGGATTGAGGTGTGCGCCGGAGTTGTATGAGACGATGACGCCCGAGTACACCGCGAGTCCCCAGCCGAAGTTGACCATCAGCGTGCCGCCGTTCAGTCCCTTCGATTTGGCGAGGGCGATGTTGGCGACGACGCCGCAGCCGAGGAGCACGAGGAGCCCGGTGCCGACCAGCTCCGACAGAAAGTCTGTACCGAGGTTGTTCACGTCGCTCCGGATGGCAGGGGGAGATGAGGCGACGGGGCGGTGGTGTCGAGTGCGCGGCCCGTCGCGGCGACAAACGTACGCGGTTGACGCGGACTGGTGAAGGGCGCGCTTGGCGCCCGCCCGTCGTTCACTCGCCGCCGTTCCGCATCGCACTGGGCCACCCTTGCATTCGCAGATGCCGCATACGAAGTGCGCCCGGACCATGAGGTCCGGGCGCTTCCAGGCAATGCTTCGCGATCAGTGCGTGATGGTGATGAACCAGGCGCCGACGATCGGTCCGGGCGTCGCACGCGTTCCCGCAGGCGACCCAGCCGGCGGCGGCGTTGACGGGCCGCGCTCCGGCTGGAAGAGATAGGCCCGATGCGTAATGGCGTCCACCGCGATCGTCTTCGCGCCCGCAACCGTCGGGACATTCGCGACGACCGTGTACTTGTCGGGACCGTCCTGGTGGACGACCGTCACCGTGCCCGTGCCGGCGCCCGACGGGATGTAGATGAGCTTCTGTGATGCATCGTAGCCGAGTGCGTCGACACGATCGCCGTTGGTGATCTGCGCGACGACCTTGCCGTTTTCCGCATTGACGACCACCGACTTCTTCCCGCAGCCGGCGAAAATACGGTTCGAAACCTTGTCGTAGGCGATGCCCGTGGGCCCGTCGCACGGGGCGATCGGCCAGGAGGCGACAGCCTTCATGGACTTGGCGTCGATCACCTGAATCGTGTTCTTGCCTTCGTTGTTCACGAAGATGCGCCCCTTCCCGTCGGCCACGGCGCCCTCGGGGGCGTCGTCCTCCAGCTGCGCCGTGCCGAGGATGTCGCCGGAGTTCGGCTCGATGGCGACGGCGGTACCGGGCTTGCTGTGATTCGTGAGGATGATGCGGTCCGCGGCATCATCGTACATGATGCCATCGAGCCCGCCGACCTTCACCGGAATCTGCTTGATGACCGCGAGCGTCTTGAGGTCGAACATCGTGACGGTCGAGTCGCCGCCGTTCGTGGTGAAGCCGTGGTTCCACTTCGGCGCAATGCCGACGCCGTGCACGCGCGGCGTGTTCGGAATGTCGCTGAGCACCTTGCCGGTGGCGCCATCGACGACCATCACGTGGGTGCTGCGCGAGATGAAGACGCGCCCGGTGCCCGGCTCGGCGACGATGTAATCCGTGCCGCCCTCACCACCGATGTTGTACTTCTCGACCTTGAACGTCTGCGCACCTGCCATGGCAGGCAGCGCAAAGGCTGCCGCGAACAGCGCGGTGCGGAGAACTGCGGACGTACGGGTCATGACAACCTCGAATGTGTGGGGTGCTGTCGGTGGGGTGTGATACGAGCGAATTCGGCCCGCAGGAAGGTTCAACCTATCCGGCCCGACCTTACCGAGCGATGACAATGGATCCTACCCTCCCATACCGGTAAGCGTTGGTGATTTCATCGGGCTGCTGCTGGTCAGGCGACTCGCGGCGGTCGACTTCACGATTATGTCCACGGCCCGCGCTCTTGCGTGGAAGCGATCTCGGACTGGCGTGGCGCTATAGTTCGCTTTATCATGTAAACCGAACTATGCAAAACACTTGGTTCGACATCTGCTCACCGGCGCATCGAAATGCCTGGACGTCTGCTCCTGCAAACCTGGCGGTCCGACCCCACCCTCGACGCGCCGCGCGCATACAGGCGGGCCTGCGCCTACGCTGCATTCCTCCCCGACGAGCTCGGTTTGCTGGCGATACGCCTCGACGCTCAGCTCGCAGGACTCATTTCCGAGGCAGAGCAATCCATCCGGCAGTTGAACGACGAAGGGGGGACGACACTGGATCCCCTCGCCCGGCTGCTGCTGCGGACCGAATCCATCGCCTCCTCCAAGGTGGAAGGCATGCAGCTTGGGGTCCGCGAGTTGGCGCGCGCCGAGGCGCGTGCGGAGTCCGGCGGCGCTGCTGGAGTGACCGCGGAAGAGGTACTCGCGAACATTGCTGCGATGGTCCTTGCCGTAGAAGAAGCATCATTGGTCGAGCGCTTTGGCGTCAAGGAGATTGTGGCCATTCACCGGCGGCTGCTCGAACGCGCGCCTCACAAGCGCATTGCGGGACAGCTGCGGACTCAGCAGAACTGGATCGGCGGGAACGACTACAACCCCTGCGGTGCCGACTTCGTCCCTCCCCCTCCGGAGGAGATCGGCCGACTGCTTGCTGATCTCTGCCGCACGATCAACGACGAGACGCTTTCGCCGCTGGTCCAGGCAGCACTCGTGCATGCCCAGTTCGAAACGATCCATCCATTCGACGACGGCAATGGGCGAACGGGGCGCGCGCTGGTGCACGTCGTGCTCCGGCGCCGAGCGATTGCTCCGCGATTCGTACCGCCCATCAGCTTGGTCTTTGCCGGTGCGCGTGATCGCTACATCGATGGACTCACGACGTTCCGCGGCGACGGCGTCACCGAGTGGATCGAGTACTTCGTGACCGCCACGGACCGCGCGGCCCGTCTCGCGCGCGCGTACGTCACCGCAGTGCGCTCACTGCAGGAGCGCTGGCGGAATCAGCTGCGCGCATTGGACAAGCCACCGCGGGCCGACGCGGCGGCCTGGGCAATCATCGAGCTGCTGCCTGCCCATCCCATGATCTCGGCTCCCGTGGTCGCGGCGGCGATCGGGCGGGCGAAGAGCGGAGTGTACGAAGGCATTGAGCAGCTTGTCGGCGCGGGCGTACTTCTCCCGCTCTCGGAAGGACGCCGGAATCGCTGGTGGGAGGCAGCGGGGCTGCTGGACGTGATCGGGCTGTTGGAAAATGGCCAATCGCCGTCTTGAGCTGACACCGCGCGCCGAACCTCGTTATTATTCCGGCAGTGGCACGGGGTGCCTGCGTCCAGAACATCGGCGCAGGCTGAGATCACACCCGTCGAACCTGATCTGGGTAATTCCAGCGAAGGGAGCGTCACTGGCGACCGGATTCTCTCTTCGCGCGGCATGCATGCGTGAGCGTCGACTCCTCCCGCCCTGCTCCCTCCGCTGATTCACGCGAGACCGGAGCATGCTGTGCTGACCATTGCCATCGCTTTCCTCCTGAATGCCGCACCGCAGGTGTCGGCACGCCCCGACTCGCTGCGGACGCGCGCCGATTCCGTCGCCGCCGACTCTGCGCGGGCGCGACAGGCGCAACGCCTCGAGCACGTGCAGGTGAACGCGATACGAAGCCCCTCTGCACCCATCTCGGCGAAGACGATCGACCGCGCGGACATTCAGCGTCGCTACACAGGACAGGAGACGCCGATCCTGTTGCAGTTGGCGCCAGGGATCACCGCGTATTCGGAGAGCGGCTCGGGATCGAACTACTCGTACATGCGGCTGCGCGGGATGGACCAGACGCGCATCAACCTCACGCTCGACGGCATTCCGCTGAACGAGCCGGAAGACGAGTCCCTCTACTTCTCCAATTTTCCGGATTTCGCCAACAGCATCTCGTCCGTGCAGGTGCAGCGCGGGGTCGGCTCGTCCTCGCACGGCACCGCGTCGTACGCCGGCTCGGTGAATTTCGAGTCCGTGCCAATTGCATCCGTGAATCGCGGCGCGGAAGTGCAGCTCACGAGCGGTTCGTACAACACGACGCGCGGCAGCGCGGTGTATCAGACAGGACTGCTTCCGGGCGGCTTCGCGGCGTATGTGCGAGCCTCGGCGCAGCACACGGACGGCTATCGCTACAACTCCGGCAACAGCTCGCGCAGCACGTTCGCGAGCGCGGGATGGTTCGGACAATCGGACATCATCAAGCTGTCACTGCTGGCCGGCCTGTCGTCGAATCAACAGGCGTACTATGCCTCGCCGCTCTCGGTGCTGGGCAACACGCCGCGCGACAATCCCTTCGGCAACACGCCAGAGACAGCGGTTGGCGACCGGTTTCATCAGGATCTTCTCAGCGCTGCGTGGACGCATGCGATGTCTCCGGTTACGAGCATCGCGACGACGGCATATGGCTTCGACGCCGGTGGCTGGTACGACTACCCCGCGGCCGGCGTCGACGATGCGTATCACTACCTCCTGCATTCACGCTGGGGCGGGGTGACGAGTGCGCTGCAGTGGCAGGGCCAGACCTCGTCGGCGTCGGTTGGCGTGAACGTCGCACGCTACGCTCGTGAGCACTGGCAGACACAGCGTCCCGAGCTCGTGACGCGCTACTACGACAACACCGGCTACAAGGGTGAGCAGAGTGCGTTCGTCAAGGGTACGACGACAACGGGCATCGTTTCCTGGACGGGAGATGTCCAATTTCGACTCGTGCAGTTCCGTTACGATCCTACGGCTGGTGCCGGCGTTCAGCCCGCGTCGGTCAGCTGGGCCTTCGTCAATCCCAAGGCCGGCGTGAATGTCGCGATCGCGCATGGTGTGAGCGCGTACGCAAGCGCCGGAAAGAACGGCCGAGAGCCGACGCGTTCGGACATGTTCGCGGGAGCGGATGACGTCGACAGCGTGACCGCGCGATCGGTGCTACCGCTCGATCGCGTGCATCCCGAGACGGCCTATGACGTCGAGACGGGCGTCACCCTACTGCGCTCGACCGTGCGCGCGCAGGCCAATCTCTTCTGGATGCAGTTTCACAACGAGATCGCCGCGATTGGCGCGATCAGTGAGCTCGGGTACGCGCTGCGGAAGAACGTGGATCGCAGCGTGCGTCGCGGCGTCGAGGCAGACGTCACCTGGCAACTGCAGCCGTCGCTCGCCCTCGTGAGCAACGTGTCCTTCACGGATGCCCGCATCAACGAGTATCGCGACGATGTCTCCGGCAACGTGTTCCGCAACGTCACGCCGCTCATGACCCCCAGGCTCGTGAGCAACCACGGCATTCGATCCGACATGACGTCATGGCTCTCGCTCGACATTGACGGACGCTACGTCTCGCGGATGATGCTGACGAACACGAACGATCCGCGATTCGTGGTGCCGAGCGCCTGGTATACGGATGCGGGCGCGACGTTCAGGGTTGCGGGCCAGTCGCTGCTCCTGCAGGTGCGCAACGTGTTCGACCGCCGGGTATACACGGGAGGCTATCCTGGCGCGGGACCAGCGAGTGCGAGCAGCGTCGCGCCGGAGCGCGAGCCGTACTACTACGTGCTGGCACCGCGGAACCTCACGCTGAACGCGAAGTTCGCGTTCTGATGGCTGCCGGCCGTCGTTCCGGCTTCCTCACCGTCACCCCTCGCTTCCGAGGAGCTCCGCGCTCGCAGTGAGCGCGGTCTGCCAGCGGTTTTCCCAGTCGCCGCGCACGATGATCACCTGCGCTTGCAGCGCGCGCAGCGTTTCGAAGAAGAGGGCGAACATCGCAGCTCGGTCGCTGGGCCGATCGCGGATGCCATCGCTCACCCAGGGGACGTCGACGTCGCAAAGCAGGTAAAGGTCAGCGCGGCGGCGGCGCTCTTCGTCCTCGAGCCAGCGGGATGAAAAGCCATAGTAGTCCTTGGCGTACACAATCGTGCTGACGAGATCCGTGTCGAGCACGAGGGTTCCACCCCCTCGATCCACTATCCGTCGCACGGCGTCGTCCGCCATCACGAGGTGCTCGGCCGCAATCAGCTCGACGTCATCCACCGTCAGCTCGCGGTTCGCTCCCTCGGCATACACCCTCGCGGCTTCGGGCACATGCTCGGCGCGGAGGTGTGCAGCGAGGCGATGCGCAAGCGTCGTCTTTCCGGTGCACTCCGGGCCCGTGACGCAGATGCGTCGCACGCGCGTGTGTTCGTGAGACTCCGAGAGCGCGGGGTGCGACATGCGTCAGGCAGGGATCGGCGCACGCGCCGTCATGGAGCGACGCCAATCGATGTATCCGCGGACGGCCAGCACCAGGAAGACCGCATACAGCGCGGAGGTGAGATACAGATGCTTGAAGATGAACATGCCGACGTAGAGGACGTCGACGGCAATCCACACAAGCCAGTTCTCGAGCTTCTTCTTCGTCATCATCCACTGCGCGACGAGACTCGTGCTCGACAGGAACGAGTCCATGAACGGCAGTGCGGCGTCCGTTGCGCCGCGAAGCATGAGACCAAGCACGCCCGCACCGGCGAGTGCGATGACCGAGAGCACGAGCCCGACCCTGGGGTTCGTCCGGGTGACGTGGAGCGCGGTCTTGTTCTCACCGCCATGCAGCCACTCGTACCAGCCGTAGATGGAGAGCACGGCATAAATCACCTGGAGCCCCATATCGGCATACAGCTTCGCGTCGTAGAACACGAGCGTGTACAGCACCACGTTCACGATCGCCGTGGGCCAGCTCCAGATATTCTGTCGAACGCTGAGATAGACACTGATCGCACCCGTGAGGGCGGCGATCACTTCGAGAGCCGTCACGTGGCGATGGGCCGGGGAGATCGTGATTTCGCCGTCGAAGATACCTCGGGGCGCACGAAGCCGCCGTGCGCCCCTGACCCAGGGTCAGCGCTTGGTCACATCCATGGCGGCGCGCCGCATTGCGAACGTTCCGCTCTTCCCGTCACTCGGAAATCACATGGGGCGCTCGAGGCGCAGATCGAGCTGCCAAAGTCCGTCGACGCGACCAGCCGACGCGAATTCGGTTGCTCTCTCCCGAGCGCGTGATCGTTGAGCGCACGCGCTCAACATGAACAGGATCATAACAAGGAAAACGCAACGGCCGTATGCCTCGCCGTATCGGCTGCTTCGTCGCCGATGTAGCTGAAGTAGCTGAAGGTGCTCGAGGATAACGGCGCGTAGTCGATGCGCACGCCACCGGACTTGGCGCCGTTCGTCTCGGAGATGTTCTGCCAGCCGTTCACCACCGTGAACAACGCCGTGACTGTGGGCGCGGCCTGCCATGCCAGCTTCACACCACTCTCGTAATACGGAGAAAAGTCAGCCACCAGCGACCGCGTGTACATGGGATTGTCGCGCGAGATGAAGCCTTCCATTCCGATGTGCGAAAGGAATATCCCCCCATCGATCCAGACGTTGTCGGCGATCTTTACGCCGACCACCGCCTCCTGAATCAGGCGCGCCAGGTCCGGACCGCTGATGTTGCCGTTCCGCGGTTCGCCGGAATAGTTGGACTGAACGGACGTCCCAGTCTGCAGCGCAAGGCGCCCGCGGGAGGTGGGAGCATCCAGTCTCGCCTCGACGAACGCAAGGTTGATATTGAACTCATGGTGGCGTGCCGGCTGCGTAGTGTACGCGCGGTCGATTGTCGCCGGCCGGTTGAAGTCGAATGCGTAGTACCCATCGACAAACCCGCCGAAGGTGATCTTCGGGTTCTCGTCGGGAACCGCCGCTGCGGTGGGAGTTGCCGGCACGGCTTGTCCGGCAAGTAGCGCCGGAAGCACGAGCAGCGCGCCGAGCGCAAAAGCAGAGCGCATCATTGAAGTCGGCCTCTTTGGGTGCGGCGCATTCCGCCGTTTGAGTGCACTGTCGAGCGCGATGTTGGGGGGGGGCACACTGACGTACGGCTCGCCGAAGAAGCCGAACTTCCGACTATCGGCGTGGCCGTCAACGACTGGCGCAGTTGCCGAGCTCCGGTCGCGTCGTGTTCCGAACCGTCCGCCGACGGACGCGGATGGAAGAACTCCGACGATAGTGATGATACAATGCGCGCTCATGGCCGGCATCTCGCCCGAATCGTCCGCCTCGTCGCGCGCACGGCCAAGGCGCTCGCAACCCGCGACGGACGCGAGCATGAGAACGAATGTGAACGTACCGGTGACGTAGAGGAAGTCGAGCACGACGACGTCAAGTGAGCGGGCGTTCGCATGGCTGCGGACGCCCTCGGAGACTACCGCGAATCCGCATGCGTCGCATTGGAAGGCCGACCGCTTTACACAAGAGTTTCACAAGGGCGATGTGCGGCCGCCCGGAACTCGCGAGTCTCAGTCGATCGTGCTCGGAGGAGCGCCGGCGGGCACCGTCAGCAAGAAGCGGCTTCCTCCTCCTTCCCGCGTCGCGTAGGTCAGCGTGCCCTGCTGCGCCTCTGCAAGCTGCCGCGCGATGGCGAGCCCAAGCCCGGTCCCGCGCGTCCCATCGGCGATCGCCCGGCCGCGATAGAACGGCTCGAAAATCCGATCGCGCTCCGCAGGATCGATCCCCGCCCCGGCGTCGTCGATGGCGAACAACACGTGGTCCCCGGAGCGCCATGCCTTCAACGACACCGGCGCATCGGGCGGCGAATACTTCACCGCATTCTCGAGCAGGTTCGTCAGGACGCGCACCGTATGAGCGAAGTCCATCGCGCCAACCAGGATCTCTCCCTCGCTTGCGATGTCCACCTGCACGCGGCCCGTCCCATGCGCCGCCTCGACACGCTCCAGCGCGACGCCCACAACGTCGTCCACGGTGTTGAGCGCCACCGACACGCGCATGCTGCCGGCATTCAGCTGCGACAGCTCGAGCAGGTCGTCGACGAGCACCGTGAGGCGGTCCGCCTCTTGCTCGATGGAGAACGCGCGCGCCGGGTCACCGCCGCGCCACACTTCGTTTGCAATGCCCTTGATAGCGGTGAGCGGCGTCCGCAAATCGTGGGAGACCGCCGCCAGCAGCGAATCCTTCAGCCGGTCAGCACGGCGAAGCGACTCGGACTGCTCCTCGGCTTCCGACAATCGCGCACGTTCCGCTCCCAGCGCGGCGTAGTAGGAGAGCGCACCCAGAACGCGACGTTGATCCTCACTGAGGCTGAACGCGCTCGGCGATGAGATGCGGAGGGCACCGACCACGCGACCGCGCACGATCAGGGGAATGCCGAGCGCCAGAAGATCGGATAGCGGCGTATTGTCGCGCGCATCTGCCTCGCGCGCGTGAATCGCATTGCCGATCAGCGTTACCGTCCCGTCAGCGCGCTCGCCGGCGGCTTCGGCACGGTTCACGGTATACGCCAGCAGACCGGAGTCTGGTGCACCGGCCGCCGTCGGCGGCGAACGCCCGGAGATTCGCAATCCGCTCTCGTCGCGGAGGAAGATGATGCAGTCGTCCGTCCCCATCGCGTCGCGGATCACCGCCGCGATGGCGTCGAGCGCATCCTGGGCGCGGGGTGCGTTGAGGTTCTCGGCGCCCAGGGTGGCAATGCGATCGATCTCGTCGGCGCGCTGATCGGCACGCTCTGCCTGATGGCGCTGGCGTTCGAGCAGTTGGGCGGCGGTGACACCCGTAAAGAGAAATACGATCAACACGATCCAATCCAGCGGATCAGCAATGACCAGCGTGTTGTACGGCCGAAGGAAAAACCAGTTGAAGACGAGAAACGCCACGGTTGCAAGCGAAACACCGAGCGCACGGCCACCCACCGAGCTGCCCCAGAGCACGACAAGGAGGAACGCAAGCGCGACATGCGCCTTGTCGAGGCGGCCACGCACGGTGGACATGGCGATTGCCACGATCGAGAGCACGCAGAACCAGACCACCCACCGTCGAATATCCGCCGCGCCGGGCCGCGCGACGGTTTCAGGGCTCATAGTCGAAGCGGTAGCCGACAGACGACTCCGTGCGAATGAGTCGCGGCCGCACCACGTCCGTCTCGAGCTTCCGGCGCAGCTGGCCGACGTAGACGCGCAGGTATTGCTGCGCGTCGCCTGCGGTGTCCGCGCCCCACACCGCCCGGAAGAGTTGCGCGTGCGTCAGCGTCTGCCCGGCATGCGCGATGAAGACGCGAAGCAGATTCCACTCCGTGGGTGTGAGGTGGACGTCAGCGCCGTCACGGAGCACCCGCCGCCCCACGAGATCGATGGTCAGTGTACCAAGCGTGAGCACCGCCTCCTGCCGTCCGCCCGAGGACGCGAGTGCCGAACGTCGCAATTGCGCGCGAATCCGCGCGACGAGCTCGATGGTACTGAACGGCTTGGTGACGTAGTCGTCCGCCCCGGCGTCGAGCAGCTTCTCCTTCTCGCGATCGGAGTGCCGCGCGGACAACACGATGATGGGGGCCTTGGTCAAGGTCCGCAGGTCGCGGCAGACGTCGACGCCATCACCGTCTGGCAACCCCAGGTCGAGGATAACGAGGGCCGGCCGCTCCGCCGCCGCTTTGTCGAGACCCTCCGCCGCACTCGACGCCTCGGCGACCCGCAGCGGCAGTCCGTTCAGCGCATTGCGCACCACGCGCCGTATCTGCAGCTCGTCGTCGATGACCAGCACGACATCGGCCGGCTGGGTGACGTCACCCTCTGGCTGGCTCTGCGTGTTCCGTCTCCCCGGCATCGGTGTCGTCCGTGTCACCGTCGATGTCCGCGTCGTGATCGAGCAGGTCGCGCAATCGGTACGCATGACCAACAAGATAGGGGATGGCAATCACGACGACGTTCGGCTTGAACAGGAACGCGGTGCGAATGTAGAGCGCCGTCTTGTTGTGCAGAAGGTGCTCCCACCAGTGCTTGGGCACGATCTCCGGGACGATGATCGTGACGAGCTCTCCCGGGCTGACCATGCTCAGGTTGTCCACGAACTCCACCAGCGGCTTGAGGATCGATCGATAGGGAGATGGCACGATCTCCAGCGGAATGCCGATGTCCCACGCGTTCCAGTCGGCGCGCATCTGCTCACTGTCGCGCTTGTCGACCTCGATGCAGACCGCGATGACTTCCTCGGAGATCGTCGTCGCGTAGACCAGCGCGGCCGACGTCGCCTTCGTGATGCCGTTCACCGGCACGATCACCGTGTGATGCAACGGCGTGATGATACTCTGGCCGGTGAACCGGATGTCCTCGATGAACTCGGTGTAGTGCCGGTTGATCTTGCGCAGAATGAGGATGATCGCCGGGATGATCAAGGCGATGATCCAGCCACCGGTGGTGAACTTCGTGACGAGCTGGATGATGGAAACGAGCCCCGTTGCGACGGCACCCAGTCCATTCAGCCACGCCTTCCATTTCCATCCCCGATCCCTCGTGCGGCGCCAGTGCACGACCATGCCTGCCTGCGACAGCGTGAAGCACACGAACACGCCGATCGCGTACAGCGGCACGAGTGAATTCGTGTCGCCATGAAAGAGCCAGACGAGGAGCAACGCCACGAGCGCGAGACTGACGATACCGTTCGAGTACGCGAGCCGGTCTCCGCGCGCGGCAAGCTGGCGCGGCAGGTAGCGATCGTTCGCGAGGATGCCCGCCAGCCGCGGAAAGTCCGCGAAGGCGGTATTGGCCGCGAGCACGAGCACGGCGAAGGTCGTGTACTGCAATGCGTAGTAGAGAGGCCCGCCACCGAACACATGATGGCCGAGGATCGAGAGCACCGTCTCGGTGCTCGTCGGCATCACGTGATAGTGCTGCGCGAGGAACGACACGCCCAGGAAGAACGCGGCGAGGATGGCCACCATCCACGCCAGCGTCGTCGCGGCATTCTTCTGCGCCGGCGCCTTGAACGCCATGACGCCATTGGAGATCGCTTCCGTGCCGGTCATCGCCGCGCATCCTTCCGCGAAGCCGCGCATCAGCAGGTACATGAGCGCAAAGCCGCTGACCGGCGACAGCCCGCCATGCTGCCGCACGGATACCGGGTCGACCTTGAGGATGCCGGTCAGAGGCGCGAGCTCGTGCCCGGTGAAATAGCGATAGACGCCCACGGCGAGCAGCGTCAGCATCATGACGATGAACGCGTACGTCGGCAGCGAGAACGCGGCGCCCGATTCACGGACGCCGCGCAGGTTGACGATCGTGAGCAGCACGATCGACATCGCGCAGATCAGCACCGTATGCGGGGCGAGTGACCGATAGGCCGACGTCATCGCCGCCACGCCACCCGAAATGGACACCGCCACCGTGAGGATGTAGTCCGTCAGCAGCGCGGCGCCCGCGATGAGCCCCGGCATGACGCCAAGGTTCTCCTTTGCCACGGTGTACGAGCCACCGCCATTGGGATAGGCGAAAACCGTCTGCCGATACGAGAGCCCCACGAGGACCAGCAGGCCGACGATGACGGCCGAGATGCCGACCACGTAGTTGACGGCGGCGAGCCCGATCGCGCCGCCGAGGACGAAGAGGATCTGGTCGGTCGCATAGGCGACGGATGAGATCGCGTCTGATGACAGGACGGCGAGGGCGGTCTTCTTGTTCAGTCGCTCGTGCTCGAGGCGCTCACTGGCGAGCGGGCGCCCGAAGACGACGTGCTTCAAACGCCGGTAGGTCGACGGCATTCAGTCTCGGCCTGGTGAGCCTGTTACAGCATTCAGCATCCCATAAAAGTGACAAAGCGACGCCGTGCAGGTACAAGGATTTCACAAAGACACCGGGTGTGGGTCGGTGGCCCAACGTTTCGCGCCCAGATAGCATATTCCGTATGTGCGTTGGCTGAGATGAACCGACGCCCGCCCTGCCTCCTCCCTTTCCAATCTTGTTGTCGCAACGATGTCCTTCCTATCGAGCCGGTCAGTAGGTCGCGGACGCTGGACAACGCTGGCCCTCGTGCTCATCGCGGCTTGCCGACCCGGTGCCTCGTCCTCATACGCATATTTGCATGCTTTCCGCTCCGACGTTCCCAGCCGGCAACTGCCCGCATCGGCGGTAGGCGCCCCAGCCGATGACCCTGTCGTGCTCCGTACCGCGTTGATCACGGACACGGTGCCGCCAATCGCGGTTACTCCGGTGCACACCGCCGAGGCCGAACAGGCGCTCTTCCATTTGCTGCCTGGCTACCGATTGGAGCTAGTCGCCGCAGAACCCCTCGTGCAGGATCCCGTCGCCGTCGACTTCGACCCCGACGGGCGCATGTATGTCGTCGAGATGCGCGGCTACATGCCCAACCTTCAGGGCACCGGCGAGGATCAGCCCGTTGGACGGATCGTCGTCCTCGAGGACACAAATGGCGACGGCAGGATGGACAAGTCCACCGTCTTCATGGACAGCCTCGTGCTGCCACGTGCGGTCAAGGTGCTCGAGCACGGCGTGCTCGTGGCCGCGCCGCCCAACCTCTGGCTCGCCCACGATACCAACGGCGACCTTCGCGCCGACACGAAGGAGTTGATCCGCGCCGACTACGGCGGCCGGGGCAATCCGGAGCACCTGCCGAATGGCCTGATGTGGGGCATCGACAACTGGATCCACAACGCGAATTACGGCGGCCAGTTCCGCGTGGGTGACGACGGCAAGATCACCTACCGCAAGTCGCCCGACGAAGGGCAATGGGGCATCTCGCAGGACGAGACGGGACGTATCTACCGCAACAGCAACGAGGATCCGCTGCGCGCCGATCTCGTGTCGTCGCACTACGCGATGCGCAATCCCGATCTGCCCAGCCCACGGGGCGTCTATGAACAGCTCACGCGCAACGTGGCGGTGTTTCCCGCGCACAAGACGCCGGCGGTCAACCGCGGCTATCGCGCCGAGACGATGCGAGCGGACAGCACGCTGGCGCATTACACGTCTGCTGGTGCCCCGACGGCGTTCGTCGGCGATCGCCTCCCCGCGGAGCTGAAGCAGGGCGTCTTCGTGATGGAGCCCGCCGGCAACATGGTGGGCCATCTGCTCGTTCAGGATCAGCCCACCGGTATCCCAACGGCCAGGTCCGCGTACGACAAGCGTGAGTTCCTCACGGCGACCGATGAGCGGTTCCGCCCGACGAACATCACGACGGCGCCCGACGGTACCATTTACGTGATCGACATGTACCGCGGCATCATCCAGCATCGCGTCTTCATCACGGGCTACCTCGAGCAGAAAATCATCGAACGCGGTATGGAGCAGCCCATCGGCCTCGGTCGCATCTGGCGTGTGGTGCATACGTCGACGGCAGCGAAGCCCGCCGAGGTTCCGCGCCTCTCGAGCAAGACGTCCGCGCAGCTCGTGCCCTACCTCGCGCATGCGAATGGCTGGTGGCGCATGACCGCGCAGCGCATGATCGTGGAGCGGCACGACACATCGGTTGCCTCACCGCTGCGCGCGATGGCCCGCACGCACCCCGATGCGCGCGCCCGGCTCCATGCCTTCTGGACGCTCGACGGCTTGCATCAGGCCGATCGCGCCACGATCGAAGCGGCGCTCGCGGATCGCTCGGCGCCACTGCGCGCGGCCGCGATTCGCGTCGCCGAACCGATGCTGGCCGCCGACGACAGCGCCATGCGCGCAGGTGTCATGCGGCTCGTCGCCGATGGTGCGCCCGTGGTCAGGCAGCAACTGGCCGCGTCCGTTGGTGAGCTTCCCATCGCGCGTCGCGACGACGCGCTGCTGGCCGTTATTGCCCACAGCGGAAGCGACCCGGTCGTCGCCGACATGGTCGTCACCTCGCTTCCCGACCGCGAACTCGCGTTCCTCGAGCGACTGCTCGCCCCAGCATCGAAGCCCGCGCAGGCGACCGCACCAGTCGTGAGTGCCCTCATGCGCGCGATCGTCGCCTCGCGTAACGCGACCCATGTGGAGAAGGCGCTCACGCTGGTCGCGGGCAATCACGTCCCGCACTGGCAGCGCGTCGCGGTGCTCAGTGGCGCGCGTCGACCGCAGGGGCGACAGGCCGGCGGCTACGTCACCACCCTGACCGCACGGCCGGCATGGATACTCGCGGCCGCATCCAGTCGCGACACGGCCTTCCGTGCAAGTGCGGTGGACGTCGCTTCGGCACTCGCCTGGCCGGGGAAGAAGTCCGAAGCGGCACCCGCCAAGCCCCTCACGGCGGTCGAGCAAAAGCGGTACGCCGCCGGACAGCAACAATACCTCACGACGTGCGTCGGGTGTCATCAGGTGACCGGCACGGGGCTCGCGAACGTCGCCAAGCCACTCGTGGGTTCTGCATGGGTGCTCGGCATCCCGGAGCGGCTCATCCGGATCGTGCTGCATGGCAAGGAAGGCACGATGCTGATGCCGCCCGTGGGTGCCTCACTCAGCGACGATCAGCTCGCGGCGGTCTTGACCTACGTGCGCCGGTCGTGGGGCAACAGCGCCAGCGCCATCGACGCGGCCCAGGTTGGGGAAGTGCGCGGGGCTTCGCTCGGCCGCAAGAAACCTTGGACGGAAGCGGAGCTTCGAGCGATCCGACGGTAGAAGCGGGAAAGTAGGATGCGGCCGTCAGGCCGTCGCCACGCGCGCCTGCTCCAGGCCTGGCCGCAAGGTCAGCCAGTCCGTCCGGACGCGATCCCATTCCTGGATGATCACGCCGTGCTGCTCGAACAGGTGACGGATCCGCCGGCGATCGTAGCCCAGCAGTTCCTCGAAGACCGGCACGAGGACGCTCAATGCGTCGTCGCTCATGACGGTGCGGCGTGCCAGCGCCGCAATGTGCCTGGCTTCCGATGCGGCGATGGTCAGCCCATCGGAACGGTTCACATGCAGCATGACGTGGATATCGGAACTGCCGTCGCCGACGTAGACGACCCGCTCGCTCGGGACCCCGAGCCGCTCACGCAGCGCGTTGACCGCGGCCACCTTGCCGAAACCGGCCGGCACGCTGACGATCGAGGCGATCTCGCCCGTGACGTCATCGTAGCGATACTTCGTGCCGATGACGCGCTCCGGCGGCACGATGCCCTCGAGCGCCGAGTTGACGACGTCTTCCGGTGCGGCCGACACGACGTAGAAGTCGAAGCGGTGCCCATCGACACCATTGGCGAGCAGCTGCGACAGCAGCGCAATATTCCGCTTGAGGCGGATACGACGACCGACTTCGACGAGATCTTCACGACGGACGCGGCGAAACTGCGGATCGTGAAGCAACAGGTACGAGAGCTCGGCGCCTGATTGGACGAGGTTCAATTGTGAGAGACCGGCGACACGGCTGAGGAAGTCGTGGATGCCGAGCATCTCGCTGAGGACGTGACCAGAATCGTTGAAGCTCAGCGTCTGGTCGAAGTCACTTACGAACAGATAGTGCTTGCGCTCCATACAGTACTCCTGCGAACAAGACATGCGTGACCCGACCGTTGGGCCACCTGCACAACGTGCGGCGCGTAAGGTCATTTTGGTGCGCGCCAACCCAACCCAACCTATGGGTATGGATGCATGATGTACGGGGCGGACATGGAAAGCAAGCGCTTTACATCAACGTCTCGCATTCGGTACACGAAGCGCCAGAATGGGTCGCGTTTGTCTGTGTTGAGGACAAACTCCCTTTTGCACTTTTAAGTTCCGAATCACGCGCCGACTGGATCTTAGAGACAGGAGCACCGAGTGCAGGCAGTCAGCTCCCCTGCTTCCAGCTGTCGGCAATCGCCTTCTCCTTCGACAGCGTCACCACCGCGCCGCGCACGGTGATGCGGATGAACGGGCTGTGATGGTAGCCGCCGACGAGCACGGCGCGCGTGCTGCGTGAGAAGACGCGTCCACTCCGCGAGATTTCGTAGAGCTCTTCGTAGCCGGCAAGCGGTACGCGCTCCGCGAGCTCCTCGTTCTTCTGGGCGCGGCTGGCGTTCTCGACTTCGAGTTTCCGTCGCCGGTTCGCGTGATGATTCCTGCTGTCGCGCTGGGCCATGCCGGAAGATACCCGGCTGGCTGCAACGGTGCGTATTGTCTGTCTCCACTCGCGCCGCGTACCTTGTGGCCTTGGCCACCGCGACCACTGGAGAATCAGTCCATGACTGAACGAATCGGCATTCTGCTCCGGGCCACCTCTGGCCCCGGCGTGCTGCACCAGATGACGGGCGTCATCGCGCGCCACGGCGGGGACATTGCCTCCGTCGAGATCGCGGGACATGACGCGCCGGAAGCACGCGTCTATTTCGAGATCGGCCTTGCCGGTGACGCCGCCACGTTGCTCGACGACCTTCGCGCGCTTCCATCGGTGCTCGAGCTGAGCCGGGTGGAGACGCTCGACAAGGTGTACGGCAAGCGCATCATCATCATGGGCGGCGGGGCGCAGGTCGGGCAGGTGGCGATCGGCGCCATCTCGGAGGCGGACCGCCACAACATCCGCGGTGAGCGCATCTCGGTCGACACCATTCCCCTCGTCGGCGAGAAGCCGCTCGCCGATGCGGTGCGCGCCGTCGCTCGGCTCCCGCGGGCCTGTGCGCTGGTGCTCGCCGGCTCGCTCATGGGGGGCGACATCGAACGCGCCGTGCGCGAGGTGCGCGCGCAGGGGTTGCTCGTGGTCAGTCTCAACATGGCTGGGAGCGTTCCCGCGGCGGCGGACCTCGTCGTCACGGATCCCGTGCAGGCCGGCGTGATGACCGTCATGGCCATCGCCGATACGGCGAAGTTCAACGTGACGCGACTTCAGCGTCGGCTGTTCTGATCCTGAACGGGTGCAGCGTTGCGCGCGGCCGCGGAAATTGAACTGCAACTGCAAGTGACTAGGATACGCTTCCAAGTGATTCGGAGCGTCGTCCCAATGCTCGACTTTTGTACGTCGGCCACCACCAACTGATCACGGCGGATCAGTCGAATGACAGCGTATCTCGTTCGTAAGTAACGGCGATGCTTTTTTTGACCTTCCCCTCATGTTGCTGTTCCGCCCAACTACGACGCTCATTCGACGGATTCGTGTAAATTCGTTGGTGGTCGCGTGATGACAGTCGTCGAGGATTCGGGCGCCGGACGGCACGAGTGAGGAAGCGTCCAACAATCAGTTGCTGTTCCAAGCCGCCGTCACGGGATGCCAGCCTTGCTGGTTGTTGCTTTTACTGCGTCCTTCTGCGTTGGCGCAACTTGCGCGTTTCTGCGTCCGCCGTTTTCTCACATCGCGACTTCAACGTCGCCTCTCCGGAACGCGTTACACAGCTGCCGGATCACGACAACATCGAGGCGCACCATGAGGTTCGGATCGCCAACGATCTGTGGTTTCATTCTTGGCATCGCGATCGCGGGGCCCGCGTCCGCACAGAGCACCAGTGCACGCGCGTCGAACGGGCGAGCACCTGACGGATACACGCTCGTGTGGGCTGACGAGTTCAACGCGAGCGGCTGGCCGGATCCGCGCAACTGGACCTACGAACGCGGATTCGTGCGCAATCACGAACAGCAGTGGTATCAGGCCGACAACGCCGTCGTCACCAACGGCCAGCTCGTCATCGAGGCCCGAAAGGAAGCGCGCCCCAATCCGCAGTTCGAGGCCGGCAGCACTGATTGGCGTCGCAACCGCCAGGGGTCGGAGTACACCTCGTCCAGCATCACTACGCGTGGACTGCACAGCTTCAGGTACGGACGCTTCGAGATGCGCGCCCGCATCGATATCCGCCCCGGCATGTGGCCCGCCTTCTGGACACTCGGCGAGGCCGGCCGCTGGCCCGCGAATGGCGAGATCGACATCATGGAGTTCTACCGCGGCAACCTGCTCGCGAACGTCGCGTGGGCCGATTCAGCGGGCATGGCGGTGTGGGACGACACGCGCACTCCCGTCGCGGGATTGGGTGGCGCAGCATGGGCCAGCCGCTTTCACGTGTGGCGCATGGACTGGGACGAGAACGCGGTGCGCCTCTTCGTCGACGACACCCTGCTGAACTCGACCGACGTTCGCTCCGCGGCGACTGGCGGCGGTGGGGCGCGTAATCCACTGCAGCAGCCCCACTACCTCATCCTCAACCTCGCGATCGGCGGCGCGAATGGCGGGGATCCGTCCGCGACGGTTTTCCCCGCCCGGTTCGAAGTCGATTACGTGCGGGTCTACCAGAAGGCCGTCGACAAGTAGCGAGCGGTCACCTGCAACAAAAGGTCAAAGGCCGGTTTCCGAATCGACCCGGCTGCCGGTCTCCCCGCCATCCACGGAACCGGTGGCGGTGGTGACGGGCGCACTCCTTTTCACTACGCGCGCGTCATCCCTGAAGGAGGCGATCAGCGAGATGGCACATTTCGCTGCCAGCGCATCCGCCGCGTCTCCGAGTACGTGGCGCGACTTCGAGGGTGCATTCCGCGCCGCGACCGCCGCAGATTCGGCCGCCTTGCGAGCGCTCTCGACGCCAGCATGTCCCGCCTCCACCGCAGCGGAAGCGACGCGCTTGTCCGCGCCGGTCGTCGCAACCAGAACGCCAGCTCCAATGGCCACGGCGAGTGCCGACCACGGATTGTCTCGCGCCAGCTGCACCAGGTTCAGTTTTTCCTTCGCGGTGGCAATCGGGCTCGTCACCCGGTCGCTGAGCTGCGAGATGGTATCGGAAAGCCGGGCGCGCGCCCGCTGGATGTCGTCGCGCGCGGCATCGATGTCCGTCGAGGTCATTTCGGGCTCCTGGATGTGCATGGGCGTCGAAACTCCTACGCACATTTCGGGCGCGTCAGTCCTGGAAATCTTCCTCGACACCGTAGAGCGCGCGCATCGTCGAGACGTCTCGTCCGGTCAGGCGCGCGGACGTGACCCAGGCGGCCATGATGTCGCGCTCATCGTCCGAATGCTCCAGCCCCAGCAGGTGCCCCACTTCATGGAGCGCCACGGCGTACACCGTGGACGACTTCTGCGACTTACCCGAAATGCTGCGGGTGCTCAGTTCGATGGTCGCCGCGCGCAACCAGCCACGATTATCGGTGAAGCGCGTGACCTGCCCCGCGCGCGCGTCCGCCAGTGCATCACGCCAGATCACGTGGACATCTGCACGCGCCGAGTCCGCCACGAACACGAAGTGCACCGGCGCGCCGGCAGCGCTCCATTCCTGGAACGCGTCGCGAACGACATACCGGTCGCCCGATCGCCACAGTGGCACCGGCTCGCCGGGCGCAATCCACACGCGCACGGAGTCGTACTGGTTCTCCTTCCACCGCGAGCGAAGGTGCGTCGATGATGGCAGCTTGTTCACGGACGAGAACGATCCTTCGTGCGCCGCCGCACTTGGCCCCATGATGCACGCCTTCTTCCGTCCGCAGGACTGAAGCACCCGGACATACGCGTCGCGACGTTCGGCGAACAGCCGCTCCTCGGGCACCTTGCCGAGCGAGCACACCAGCAGGCCAATCGTCGCGCCGATGATGCCGCGCAACGCGCGCTGGGCTAGCGAGCTCCAGGGCGCCTGCCGTACCTGGGCGCAACGAGTATTGGATGCGAACAAGAATTGCCTCGCGGTCGATCGTTGAGGACCGGGCGAATATTATCCACACAGTATTACACCCGAGCGCCCAATTCGATCTACCACCGCCTTGTACTACCTCGCCCGACACATGTGCCGGTGCGGCGGCCCCGATCGTCCCCAGACGACCTATCCCACGAGAGACGCATGCAGGACCTGACCAAGGGCTCTATCACCCGGCACCTGCTGAAGACCATGAGCTTCATGCTGCTCATGATGGTCTTCCAGACGCTTTACGTGCTCATTGACCTCTACTGGGTGGGCCGCTTGGGCACGGCTGCCGTGGCCGCCGTCGCCATCGCCGGAAACCTGATGTTCATGGTGCTCGCGATGACGCAGATGCTGGCCGTCGGTGCAACGACGATCGTCTCGCATGCCATGGGGCGTCGCGACGAGGCGGCGGCGCGGCTCGGCTTCAACCAGGCGCTCTCCCTCAGCTTTCTTCTCTGCCTGCTCTTCCTCAGCGTCGCCCTCTCGCTGCGCACGCGCTACGCCTACGGCCAGAGCGCCGATCCGGCGACCGCGGTGCAGGCGGCGCAATATCTCCTCTGGTTCATCCCCGCGATGGCCCTGCAGTTTCCGCTCGTTGCCATGTCGGCCTCCCTGCGCGGGATCGGCAACTTCAAGCTCGGCGTCATGGTGGGCGTCGCCACGATCCTCATCAACATCGTGCTCGCGCCCGTGCTCATCTTCGGATGGATCGGCGCGCCGGCCATCGGTATCAGCGGCGCTGCGATTGCCTCACTGGTCGCGATCATCTTTGGCAATTCCTGGCTCGCGCTGCACTTCAGGGGCGATGCCTTCCTCCGCTTCGCACGAGCCGAATGGGTCCCGCGCCTTGACGTGTGGCGACGCATGCTCGCCATCGGCCTCCCCGCCGGCTTCGACTTCGCAATGATGGCCGTCTACCTCTTCATCGTGTATGCGGTCGCGAAGCCGTTCGGCGCGGCGGCACAGGCGGGCTTCGGTATCGGCATGCGCGTGATGCAAGCGGGCTTCATGCCCGTCGTCGCGCTCGGCATGGCCGTCGCGCCGATTGCCGGCCAGAACTTCGGGGCGCGCCTTCCCGACCGCGTGCGTCACACCTTCCGCGATGGAGCCGTACTCGCCGCGGCGATGATGCTGCTGTTCTTCATCCTCTGCCACGTGGCGCCATCGGGCCTCATCCGTATTTTCACGAAGGACTCCTCCGCGATCGCCATCGGCGGCGAGTACCTCCGCATCACCTCGTGGGGCTTCATCGCCTCCGGAATAATCTTCGTGACCGGCAGCATGTTTCAGGCGATGGGCAACACCCTCCCCTCCATCGCAACGTCGCTCGTCCGCATCGTCGTCGTGACGATCCCCGTCTTCATTCTCGCGCGCTCGCCCGGCTTCGCGCTCTCGACCATCTGGCGACTCGGCGTCTTCTCCGTCTGCGCGCAGCTTGCGCTGGGCCTCGTGCTCCTGCGGCGCGAATACGCGCGACGCCTGCGCTTCGCGGAGATTGAGCCCGTCGTTCCTGATGCTGCGAGCGTGAGCGGCTTCGGCGCGGTGGCGCTCGCCGAGTAGCCCGAGAAAGCCCGCCGAGTCACTGACTCGGCGGGCTTTCTCCATCGGCTGTCTGCAAGCGCTGTAGTCTGAAGCGCTAGAAGGTCAGCCCGATCGCGGCCTGCAGCAGCAGGTTGTTCGTCGTCCTGTTCGTGCCGACAGCTCCCGTGCGGGCGTTGAAGATGATCAGGTCCTTCGCATCGAACCGAAGCTCCAGCCGGTTCGGGATGGGAATACGTATCCCACCACCCGGTTCGACCGTCCAACGGCTCTCCGTAATGGTCTGTGTGCCGACCTGGGCTCGCTGGCGGAAGCGCCCACCACCCACCGTCACGAACGGGTCGATGATCCCGCCGAGCGGACGTTGCACGAGGTACTGGTCGTACTCGGCGCCCCAGTGCAGCGCGCTCACGTTGCCGGTCGTCTGCTTCGGCGCGTATGCGGTGAACAAGGCGATCGAGCTGTGCGGGATGAAGTGGAACGGCTCGAGATTGATCCAGAGGCGCCCCCCATATCCGTTGAGCGTCGTGCGACTCGCGGTGCCGTTGTCGAGTCGCGCGTACTCGTAGTACGGCTCGAGGGCGAGGAACTGGCGTTGCGGACCCAGTGCCTGCGCGTGCGCGCTGGAGAACGCCGCGAACAACGCGGCGGCACCGGCGATGCCGCGAATGAGATGGCGCATCACATGCCCCCCGCGATGAATGGTGCAACGATGGCGAGGACCTGGCTCTTCGTCAGTGTCTCGTCGAAACCCTCGGTCTGCGCCTGTGTGTTGCTGTCCGGCTGGCCAAGGATGAACTGGAACGTGTTGCCTTCGCCGCGATACGTGCCCGCTGCGGCCTCCGGGAGGTTGCCGGGCTCGTCGCGGGTAATCCAACCTTTCTGGCCGCGCATGCGCCGCACCTGCGAGGCATGGCGCGCCTCGACCGAATGGATCTTCAGGGCCGCACGCAGGACGTCATTGTGGCCCATCAGGTTTGCGGCCTGCCCCTTGTAGGCTCGCACGCCGGTGTCCTCGAACGCCTGCGCCAGGGCCATGAATGTCTGTGCATTGCGAAACACGTCGGCAAACGGTCCGTTGTTCTTGCCGCCGCCGGCGGTGAAATCGAAGGTGGGCTTCGCCACCGCCTCGGCGCCGAGCACGCCCTGGAGGAACGCGACGTGGGCCACCTCGTGCTTGCGGATCTGGTCGAATGGCGCGCGCATCTCCGCCGGGATGAGCCCCGACGTGCCGACGCCGCGCGTATAGAACTCCGCCTCGAGGTACTCGAGTGTCAGGGCGAAGTTGAGGATGTCCGTGACGAGCGACGGCAGCGCGCGGCGGCCGACGTCGAGGAGCCGCTTGGGCTCGTAGTGATCGATGATGTTCATGGTGTTCTCCTAGAGCCCGACGGCGCGATAAGGTTCGGCGAAATACTTCTGCGCCTGCGCGAGCACTTCGCCCGGCTCCAGCGCGCGGTCCATTCCCATCGCGTCCACGACGTCATCGCCGGCGAAGTCGCGGGAGTTGGGGTTGAGGAGGTCGCGCACCGCTGCGGCGTGACGCGCCTCCACTGATACGATCTTGCCGGCGATGGTCAGAAATTCCGCGAGTCGAATCCGCGTGCCCGCGCCATTGTAGCCCGCGACACCCAGGTCCTCGAAGTCGCGCGCCGCGGTGAGCACACTCTTGCGGCTACTGAAGTCGATGCCGGGCCATACGGACATAGGCACCTCCACCCGCAGCACCTGCAGCGAACGCTTGAGGAAGCGTGCGTGCGCCTTCTCGTGATCGCCGATGTCGCGCAGGACCTGGAGCTCTCCCGCCCGAAGGTCGTTCGGCGGCGAAGCAACGACTTTCTCATAGAAGCGCGCCTCGAGGGTCTCGAGCGCGTATGCGAAGTTCAGGATCCCGAAGTCGTCGCGGAAGTCGAGCTTCTTCGTTCCTGCCGCAGCGATCGCGCAGCCGGAGAGCGTGCCGGTCAGCCCCAAGGCTGCGGCGCCTTGCGCGGCCAGCACGAGGAATTCGCGACGATTGCTGCCTCCCCACGCGCTGCCGACGACCGATTCGGATCGCTGGATCGATTCAGCTGCGCCAGATGTTGGCTGGCCGGTGTGGGCCAACCGTGAGCTCGTTTCACTTCTCCTCATTCCTCTCCCCCTCTCCCTCGAGTCAACGAGGTGTGCGATTTGATTTTATTGCACGGTCGCGCCCGGCATCGGGCGGGCAGTCCGTCAGGCTTTTGGAGGCGACGCGGCTCTCCGAATACTTGGGTGCCTCTGGTACACAGGGTGCATTTAGCAAGCCATCTGTTCACATATTTCGTAACAGATTCTCTTTTTGCTACTTTCTGATCCTCAGGAGCGCTCACGAGTATGGCACTCGCCCCGGTGATGGTTGAGGCCGAGTTCGGCATAAAACTGGCAGCTTCCAGGCACTCCGTCGCGGTCCGCTCATCGTGGCGCGGGCGCTGGACGCTGATCGCGAACGACAGGGCGCCCACACGGGAACGCCGGCGCGCCATGGCCGCGGGCACCAGAGGAGAACCTTTGGTGCGATACTGACATATCGGCCCTTTCCCGCTATTTCTTCGCTTGTCGCCGCAACTCACCCTTGCCCCGGCTGGAACGAGCAACGGTGGGTGAAGGAGCGGGATCACATTGGGCCAGCAACAGCGTGATGTTGAGAGTTCTCCATCCGAGCGCGAGCGACTCGAGGCGCGGTTTCGCAGCCTCTGCACGCATCTCGATGAAGCAGCATTCCAGAAGTTGATCGACGACATGCTCGAGACGAGAGCACACGATCTCCATCGCATTCGGCGTCACGCCAGGCGTTCCTGAGATTGTCTAGCCGCCTAGCGCCTTGCTCAACTCGACGCGCACCGCGGGCAGGTTGCCATGGATGCCGCCCACCTGCTGCCAGCGCACACGGCCATCGGTGCCAATGAGATAGCTCGTCGGCACGCCGACGATGTGGTACTGCCGCTGAATGAGGCCCGCCTGATCGTGTACCACGGGGAAGGGCAGCGATTCGTGCTGCACGAACCTGCGCACGAGCGCTTCGCTCCCGGCATCGACACTGACCGCAACGACGCGTAGACCACGCGACGTATAGTCGCGGTGGATGGCAGCGAGGTCCTGCATCTCCTCTTTACAGGACGTGCACCAGGTTGCCCACACGTTGACCAGCGTGAGCGGTCCGCCGGTGCCGCCCAACGTGACCGGCGCGCCGGTCAGCGACGTCGCGCGATAGACGGGAAGCGCCGTCCCGATGCCGACGGTCGTTACGGAGTCGGTAGCCGAATCGGTCGCTCCGCCGCGCGTGCGCGGGGACGAGTCACCGCACGCCGGCCCCATTACTACCGCGGCCAGCACGACGCACCGCATCATCGAACGTCGCATCAGTGAAGCGCCGGCGGGGGGCGCTCGCCCGCGAGTACCTTCGCGCGAATCCGGTTCTCCGGCGGCGGGAGTGGGCACGTCGTGAACTTGCTCATCGCGCACTCGGGATTGTACGCGAAGTTGAAGTCGAGCACGACATTGTGCGTGAGAGTGTCCACGTCGGCGCGCAGGAAGCGGAAGCCGTAGCTCTCCTCGCCACTCGACGCATCGGCAAAGGTGAAGAAAAGCTGCTTGTTCCCGCCATCATACGCCGCGAACGCATAAGGCACACCAGCGACCGTCGCGCTCACCGTACCCACTTGGGCGTATTCCTCCGCCACGCCGGACTCCGTCGCCGCGGCGAACTTGCGCGGCACCGCCGCGGGCGTGAATCGTCCGTTGATCCGCCACTGCTGATCCAGCGGAAAAAACTGGAAGCCCGCGAACGCCTTGAGGGCTGGACGCTCTGCGTCCCACGCGCGCACGCCGATCGAGTCGAAGCGCTTGGCAATGCGAAAGCCTGCGCTCCCCACTCGGAGCACTGTTGCGGGTGAGTCCGCATCGGTGCGAAGGATGGCGGGCCTGGCCGGCTGGCTATCGATGGTGACCGTGGTACCGGGTGCGGGCTCGAAGCGAATCGTGTCGCCGGTGCGGACCAGCGTGCCAATTGTCGCCGGCACTGCGTTGCCGGCCAGACGCACGTCGCTGCGCGCGCTCGACCCGATGGTGTTGCGGCCGGGATGCAGCCATGCGAGCGCGGTGTAGGAGAGCGAACGACCGGGCGTCAGAAGTATCTTCAGCCGCCTGGCCTTCCACGCCTCCCACTCAGCGCGGTATGCGGCGCTGTCGGGTTGGGCGGTGCCCGGCTGGTCGGTCCGGCCGCGTGACGTTCGGAATGCGAACACGGACAGTCCTGCTGCCACGATCACGGCGGCAGGCAAGAGGAGGCGGCGCGTGCGAGGTCCATCGTATCTCGACATGTAATCACCAATACGACGATGGGTAGAAAAATGCCGGCCCGCCTCCTCGAGAACGGATTTGCTGAACGAACGCAAACCGATCCTCGATGGACTCGTGACGCTTCACTCCTTTCTCGCAGAACGCTTCAACACCGCCCCAGCTCGGCTATCGGTGAAGGCTCCGCGATCAATCGCCGGCACGCCGTTCACCAGCACGTAGTCGATGCCCGTCGCGTACAGGTGCGGTGCAGCGAAAGTGGAGCGGTCGGCGATCGTCGCCGCATCGAATACCACCACGTCCGCCGCCGCGCCCTCTCGCAGCACGCCGCGGTCGCTCAGGCCAAGCCGCGCCGCCGGCATCCCGGTCATCTTGTGCACCGCCTGCTCCAGCGTGAGCACATGCCACTCACGCACGTAGCGCCCGAGCACGCGGGGGAACGTGCCATATGCGCGGGGATGTGGATGCCCGTCGCCCGGCGTGCTGAGCCGACCGTCCGAGGCGATCATCGTCTTGGGATGTCGCATGATCCGGCGAACGTCGCCCTCGTCGAGCACGTGGTAGATCGCGTTGGCACCGCCGGCGCGCTGCGCTTCGATCACGAGTGCCGCGCCGCTCTCCGGGGTGAGCGGGAGGTGCCGCCGCGTCGCCCAGTCGGCGAGCGTCTTCCCCTCGAGCGACTTGTCCCAGCTTACCCGCGAGAACTGCACGCGCCGCAGTTCGCCCCCGCCGCGATCATTGAGGATGTTGAATACGATCCCGCGTGTGATGCTGTCCCTGAGCGTCGGCGTCGCGACGCGGCGCGCGAACGCGGTATCGCCATCAGCGAGGGCCCAGCTCGGGATCAGGATGCTGATTCCCGTATGCGTCGCGGTATACGGGTAGACGTCGGCCATCACGTCGATGCCGGCGCGGCGCGCCGAGTCGAGCATGTGTAACGTGAGAACACTTTTGCCCCACATCTGCTGACCCACCGCCTTGTGATGCGTGAGCACGATCGGGATGTGCGCGCGCCGCCCGATGTCGATCGCCTCGCCCACCCCGCCGAGCAGCCCGAGTCCCTCTTCACGCAGGTGCGAGGTGTAGATCCCGCCGGAATCCGCCGCGGGCTGCGAGAGCGCCACCACCTCATCCACGGTGGAGTAGGTGCCCGGGATATACTTGAGCCCCGTCGAGATCCCGAACGCGCCCTCCCCCATCGCCTGCGCGACCATCCCCCGCATCCGCCCGAGCTCCTCGGCAGTGGGTGCGCGGTTGGCGTCGCCCATCACGGCGTGCCGCACCGTGTTGTGCCCCACCAGGTAGGCGACGTTGA